>NZ_JABXKH010000182.1 GCF_017115105.1 Nostoc sp. NMS2 | reverse complement strand
CTGGCATAGATGGCTGATACTAAATTAATTACTTAATCTAATATTATACAATCTAGCTGCGTAACAGCTTATCCTCCATGTAGACTCTTATTTGCTACGCATCTGTTACTTCAGTTTCAAACTGCACTTGTCGGTACAAATGGGCGATCGCTATTTCCACATCCACCGATTCCAGTCGCAATATTTCATCCAAATTATACTCCGACAGCACCCATTTACCCTGTTCGTTGCGCCGAAACACTTCTACACCCGGTTGAGCTACTTGTACTAAAACATATTCTTGCAAAGTTGGAGATTGGCGATATTTGGCAAACTTTTTCCCCCTATCGACTGCTTCCGTTGAAGGTGATAGCACTTCGATAATTAAGCAGGGAAATTGTACTAATTGTGGATCGTCGTCGCGCTCATCGCAAGTCACCACTACATCTGGATAAAAATACTTTTGCCCCGGTTCTACCTGCACCTTCACATCTACGATGTATACTTCACAGGTGCGATCGGCTAGGGCATCATCTAGAAGCTTAAAGAAATTTGCAGAAACCCGATTATGGTTGCGTGTACCACCGCTCATCATCACAACTTCGCCATCCCAATACTCGTAGCGTTGCTCTTGGGTGGGTTCCCAAACCAGATATTCTTCTGCACTCATCAAAATGCGATCGGGTAAAGCAACCATCGGCGCAATCTTTTAATGATTTACTTTATTTAGGATAGCGAAAGATGGGCGTTCTGTTTGCGCCTATTGACATCTAAAATCCAGTACTCGATAATCCCTGATTTAGATTAAGTAGCTGGGTGTGAATATTTATCGTTGGGAACATTTCTCTACATAGTTAGGTTTAATTATGCCGACTTACTTATGCGATCGCTTTTACTTCTCGATCATATTTGAGACTGGAATCAGCTATTTCAATCAGTAAAAACACTTGGGAAGCATTGGAATGGTGATCCTCATAATCTAATGGATTCAGCTTCACCACTGAAATATCTGGTTCTGGTTCCGAGTAATCGTCAAGTTGCACTGGTAACTGGATTCTTAATAAAACTTTGTCACCCAAACGTTGACGTAATAACCTTTCTATGGGGGTAATTGCTGATTCATGAGTATTAAGATTAACGTTAATGTCCTAGCATTTTATCCCGCAGATGTTTAATGCGATCGCGCAATTTCCCCGCCTCTTCAAATTCCAGTTTTTTCGCTGCCTCTTTCATCTGCCCTTCTAATAGAGTAATCAACCCCGGAATATGTTCTAATGGCAGTTCATCTATATGTTCATCTACAACTTTCAAGTCAGTTGCATTTAACCGCCGAGAGACATCTAAAAAAGACAAAATCGCATTACTTGATTTTTTCACAATCGTTTGCGGTGTAATCCCATGCAGTCGATTATGCGCTGTTTGAATCCCACGCCGCCTGTCTGTTTCATCAATAGCTTTAATCATGCTACCTGTCAAGTTATCGGCATATAAAATTGCTTGTCCCTGGACATGACGCGCTGCTCTACCAATAGTTTGAATCAAGGAACGCTCGGTTCGTAAGAAACCTTCTTTATCTGCATCCATAATTGCTACTAAAGAAACTTCGGGTAAATCCAAACCTTCCCGCAACAAATTCACACCAACCAAAACATCAAATGTCCCATCGCGCAAGTTCTGCAAAATCTCAATGCGCTCAATAGAATTAATCTCGGAATGTAAATACCGCACTCGAATACTATGGTCTTGCAAATATTCTGTTAAATCTTCTGCCATGCGTTTGGTTAATGTGGTAATTAACACTCGTTCATGGCGATCGGCTCTATCTTTAATTTCTCCCAACAAATCATCAATTTGTCCTTCTGTGGGACGCACAGAAATTTCTGGATCGACTACCCCAGTTGGTCTAATCACTTGCTCAACTACATGATCTTCAGAAACTTCTATTTCCCAATTTCCAGGAGTTGCGGAAACAAAAATACACTGATTTACCTTTTGCCAAAATTCCTCGGCTTTCAAAGGACGGTTATCAGCAGCGCTAGGAAGCCGAAATCCATGTTCAATTAAAACTTTTTTTCTCGCTTGATCGCCGTTATACATACCGCGAATTTGTGGTACTGTAACGTGAGATTCATCGATAACTAATAGCCAATCGTTAGGAAAATAATCAATTAAACATTCTGGTGATTCTCCAGCTTGTCTGCCTGCCAAGTGACGGGAATAATTCTCAACGCCGTTGCAGTAACCTACCTCACGCAGCATTTCTAGGTCATAGCGTGTACGTTGATCTATGCGTTGCGCTTCTAATAGTTTGCCTGCTTTTTCTAAGTCTAGTTTTTGCTGTTTTAACTCGGCTGCAATGTCATTACAAGCTACTTCTAATCGTTCTTCTGGGGTGACAAAGTGACGTGCGGGGTAGACATTCACCGCTTCCAAACTTTTGAGAATTTCACCTGTCACTGGATCAATATAGCGAATCGCATCAATTTCATCACCAAAGAATTCTACACGAATAATTCGGTCTTCATAAGCTGGGCCAATTTCTAAGACATCACCCCGGACGCGAAACTTTCCCCGACCCATTTCGATGTCGTTGCGGCTATATTGAACATTTGCCAAATCTCGTAAAATTTGGCGTTGATTGACTTCCATACCTATCTGTAGAGGGATGGCAGCTTTGAGATATTCTGCTGGCATTCCCAAACCGTATATGCAACTAATGGAAGCAACGACAATAACATCACGGCGTTCAAACAGCGATCGCGTCGCTGAATGCCGCAACATATCTATTTCATCATTAATTGCTGCCGTTTTTTCAATATAAGTATCGGTAACAGGAATATAGGCTTCTGGCTGATAATAATCATAGTAGCTGACAAAGTACTCGACTGCGTTGTTGGGAAAGAAATCTCGCAACTCGTTACAAAGCTGTGCAGCCAGGGTTTTGTTATGTGCCAGAACTAAAGTAGGCTTGCCAATTTTCTCAATAACTGCTGCTACCGAAAATGTCTTGCCAGTTCCAGTGGCTCCTAGTAAAGTTTGGTAACGATTGCCTGATTGAATACTATCAGTTAGTTGGGCGATCGCTTGTGGTTGATCGCCTGTGGGACTAAAGGGAGCTTGAAGACAAAATTCTGTCATACAGTTTTGCTGGAAATACCCTATCTCATGGTGACGATTTCGCCCTGTATCCATTCTAGCTGGCTTATTAGACTTATATAAATAGTAATATTTGTTTACAAAAATTATTAATTTAAGTTTACTT
The DNA here is from genome assembly GCF_017115105.1 of Nostoc sp. NMS2. Taxonomy (GTDB): domain Bacteria; phylum Cyanobacteriota; class Cyanobacteriia; order Cyanobacteriales; family Nostocaceae; genus Nostoc. The sequence goes on along the minus strand of NZ_JABXKH010000182.1, from coordinate 16,826 downwards.
ATGTATCGGTTTTAAAGATTCTTATATCTACATGAGGTTTTTTAAGGTTAAACTCTAAAGTATATGGAAAAAAATTTCATCTTTCCTTAATTATTGTAAAATTCAATTAACAAACCAGAGGTTTTCGTTTATGACTATTAGCAACGCTGGCAAAGCAACCAGTTCTCGGCAAAAGTATGCCAAGTCTCAAGGGGAAGCTACAGAGGAAGTTGAAAATCAACAAGACCAGAGCTTGAATGCTGATAAAGTCGAGGAAGTTAATGAACTGCCAGTTGGAGCTTCTGGAACACTCGCCATTTCTGGAATTCGTCCCATAGGCGCTAGCGACTTAGAAGTTGCTGAACACCTGTCAATTGCTGGGGTGCGTCCCGTTAGCACCAGTAGCTTGGAAGTAGTTGAAACCTATAACTCAATGGGTATTCGTCCAATTGGTGCTAATACATTCCAAGTTGCTGAAAGTATGAATCTCTCTGGGATTCGTCCAATTGGCTCAAGTTTATTGGTAATTGATGAAAGCTATTCTACCTTCGGTAATCGTCCAATAGCATCAAATGAGATTGACAATTCTGAAAGCCTGATGGGTTTTCTAGATTAGACAAAAAATATCCCCATAACTTTATTAACCCAGTTCTTGTACAGAACTGGTTTTTTTTAGCTACAAAGTCAAAAGTAGATATTACAATATTTGCAATCTTTCTATGTCTTTTAGCATAGGTAACTAAGCTATTCTCGCTTTAATTTAAATTAAACTAACACCCAGAATGCTTACTACCACTACTTTTCTTAATTCCGAATTCCGAATTCCGAATTCCGAATTGCTTAATATGCCTTGTGGTGGAAGGCTTTGGCAAAAACTTTAAGCTACTGTGTAAAAGTAATAACAAAAAGATTTCAAAGTTAGTTTATAGCTTTCAAAGAAGTCTTTGATTAAATCAGGAGGACAAAATGAGCATAGAAGATCGCGCAAAAGCAACTGCTAAAAATGTTGAAGGTAAAGCTCAAGAAGCACTAGGCAATATCACTGGAGATCCAGAAGATAAAGCTAAAGGTAAAGCAAAGCAGGCTGAAAGCGAAGTACGTCACGGAATTGAAGACGTAAAAGATAATGTAAAGAAAAATATTGACTAACAAGTCATAATACTTTTGCAGAAACTCTAGGGATATAAATGGGGTGGATTCCATTTCTGCAAAACATTATGGGTTGTTGAAGAGTCAACGCTATAACCCTTTATTGTCTTCTGAGCAACCATTAAAAGATATAAGGGCTAGCTTGATTGCTAGAAATCTTGTAGAGACGTAATTAATCACGTCTCTACATTACAAAATAAATTTCTAAATTTAGAGGAATAACCCCTATAAATCCAAACTTTATAAGTTCAATCAATTAGTTTAAACACACAACTTATTTTATCTTTTGCGTATCATAACCACCCCGATATTTTCCGTGAAGTGCTGGCAGAGCAACCAGGAATTATCAAGTTTCTCAGTAATCCTGTAGTGGCAAGGATTATTGGAATTGCGCCTGATAAATGGTTGGGTAGTCGTAAGTAAGTTTTTAATTTCGAGTGTATAAGTAACAAAGTCAGGTGAGCATAGCTCACCTTTATTTTTTGCCTCTTCTCAACAAAAAAATTGTTTCTAGCTTTTAATTGCATTTTAAAAGATTTTTATCAAACAGAATTCAGGAGTCAGGACGGGCTAAACGCCCCGCTATCGCTAACAGAATTCAGTTGGGTATTCTGTATAACTGGCGGATGAATAACCGGCGTTCTTGCACCCCCACCAAATCTACGATTTGGTGGGGGTGCAAGACCTGCGCCGGTCTGAATCCCCGACTGATGGTTACTGAGCGTAGCCGAAGTATTGATTCTGACTCCTGAATTCTGTTAGCGGATAGCTAGGGTTTAGCTCCTTCTGAATTCTTCTTCAACAAAAAATATATCTTAAAGTTTTCATTATTTTTCATGGATTTAGCAATGTCGTAAGATGGAGTGGCTGCTGCAACTCTGCCCTGAAAACTATTCCAAATCTCAAAAAATTGTAGTAACATACCACACATATTAACTATCTTCAGCTACATCTGATTGTTAACGCTCTTAAATTTACAATCAATGAGAATATACCGTGAGCCTAACTCTTTATTTCCTCCGTCACGGACAGACAGAATGCAGCCGCAATAATTCCTTTTGCGGTTCCATAGATTCAGAACTTACCCCCGAAGGCTTGGAGATGGCAAAGGCTTTTGCTGACGCATATAGTTATATGGATTGGGCAGCAATATTTTGTAGTCCAATGCAGCGAACTGTATTGACAGCAAAACCCTTATGTGCAGCAATAGGGATGGAACCACAACTCAGGGATGGTTTAAAGGAAATTAACTATGGTAAGTGGGAAGGAAAAACCCCAGAAATAATTAGCCGTGAATATCACGATGATTATATTCGCTGGTCAGCAGATCCGGCTTGGAATGCTCCAAGTGGTGGAGAAATGGCGGTTACAATTGCTACTCGTGCCTTGCAGGTAATTGAAGAAATTAAGCAAAATTACAGTAGTGGTAATGTTTTAGTTGTTTCACACAAGGCAACTATCAGAATTATTCTATGTAGTTTACTGGGGATTGATGTGGGACGCTTCCGTTTTCGTTTGGGATGTCCTGTGGCTTCGGTCAGTATTGTAGAATTTTCCTCACATGGGCCGTTGTTAAAAGTTTTGGCAGACCGTAGTCATTTGGATGAGCGGTTGCTAAATTTACCGGGGACATGAGAGGAGTTAGGAGAGACGCGATTAATCGCGTCTGTACAAGAGTTAGGAGTCTAGTTAGCTTTAATTGCGCCGACCTACTTAACACCAAATTAAAAATACCTAGAGAAAAGCCAAATACTTATTCCAGTTCCCACTACACAAATAATTCCCGCCAAACCCGCTAGGGGTTTTTTATTCTTACCTGTGAACCAGTCAGAGGCTTTACCTGTGTAAGTAATTAATTCTGCTGTATCTAGGGTTGCGATCGCCCATACCCATCCCGCGTGTAGTCCCCAAGCTAAACCCAAATTGTTGCGATCGGCAAAACGTGCCAACACCAACACCATCCCCATCAGCCACAGTCCAGGGAGTTGTGGTGCAGTTTCACGTTGCTCCCAAACCAGATGTAGTAAGGCAAAAATCAAGCTAGAAATTGCTGCCGCTAGCCAAACTGGATAATCCTGTGTTAATTCAGTAAACAGAAAACCCCGAAAAACTAACTCTTCTATCCCACCGACTAACAATGCTATCAAGAAAATCGGTAGCAAGATCGGAAATAGTAACTTGAAATTCGTTTTTTCAAACGAACACCAACCTAATCCGAATTGCCCACTAAATACAATCGCTAGGCTCACCACTCCCAAAGCGAAACCTAGTGCTAAAGAACCAAAATTTGAAAGATTCCCAACAAAGCCGTAATCTGAAAAAGATTTATTGGTAATCCAACTAACTCCCCACAGAATCAGGGGAGCTAATATGTAAAGTGACACCAATAACGGCATTTTTTGCTCTGGCTTTAGAGGTTTAGGGGGTTGCCAATTGAGCAATATTGCTGATACTGCTGCTACTGGCAACCAACAAACTATCCAGGAAACAAAAAATGCCATCACTATAACTAGTGCTGGTGCATTTTGCATAAATGCTAGTAAGGCGTTGATCGAAGACTCAAAAAAAGTTATCAAAAAAAACACGATAGACTTCTTGCACTATAGATTTCTTGCTGATTTATCAAGAATCTACTAAATTTGGCAAATTCCGCAAGGGGTCTAATCGTATTTTTTATCTGGAACAAAATTTTTTCAATAGAGTTACCAGTTTGCTGTTGAGGTAAGGACAAGTTATCATACCTGATACTTATCCCTACCATCAGCAAATTTACTCTTCGTCTTCCAAATCTTCGTCCGATTCATCGGAGTCTATATCTGGTGAGGTGAGTTTTTTATCACTTTCACCAAGTTGAATCAAGTGAATATGCTTGTATCCCAACCTAATTTCAAACTCATCTCCAGACTTTAAGCCCATTGCTTTGGTATATGTAGCACCAATCACAATTTGACCATTTTGATGTACACTAACCCGGTATGTCGGTTCACGACCACGACCATCTTTAGGTGCTTCTGGACTTAGAGGAATTCCTCTAGCCGATAGCAAAGCGTCATAAAAATCGGTGAGATTGACACGAACCTGGTTATTCTTAGTAACAGTGTAATAGCCACACTGTTTAGCTCTTTCTCGGCGTGGTAAAGTGGAAAGTTCTTTTACTTTCGCAAGTAGTGCTTTTCCGGTTAATGGCGCGGTTGCAGTTTCAGTCATTATGCTCAAATTTTCCTTACTCTCTCCAAGCTGATAAACGATGTAGTCTCATGCCAGCATTTGGCTTTTTCGCATGTGCATAGAGCTACTTAGGACTCTAGTGTAACGGGTGAATCACTGCCGATAGGAGACAAAAGCACTTCATATTATGGTTGTCTACAACCAATTAGAGGTCATAGTTGCCATAGAAATTAATTTTGCTGATTTCACGGCACTTTTAACCATTATTCGCCATCAGAAATGAAATTATTTTCTCTTTTGGCGCTACTGTAGCGGTGTAACTTTCAGCCACCTTTACAAATGGGGTTGGCTCTACTCCAAATAAGTCGTAGACCCAATTAATCGCAGGTTTTTCACTTTCAGTGCTTGCCTTTCTCGCTAATGAGCAGGTAGAGTTTTCTCTACTTATCCTCTCAAGCTTAGGACAGCATAGTATTTCAATAGAGTCCTATGGGCTTATGCCCTTTTGTCCTGCCAGTAGAGACGCGAATTTTCTTGTCTCTACATTACGAATCAACAAAGCAGTAGTAGCCGCGCTGATACGGCTAGCGATTCTGGTTTTGTAACTTCGTAATTTTATATTAAATACTAGCATGGACTAATAATAGCAAAATAGTTGTTTAATTTTGAATTAAAGTTGCTGGTAAATTTTTATTTAAATTTCTGGACTTAAAGGTTGGAAAAAGCCGTAACGATTTTCCTAACCCTTTATTGCATTATAAAAATTTATCTAATTTAGATGAGCAGTTTTGACCAATGAGTTAAATCCAAGATTTTCTTGATTGAGAGGATGCAAAAATCTCAAAGTCTCGCCTATCCAGGATTCCCCGATGCGCGAGACTTTTATTTGAAAGTGGTGGGGATTTTTCCTCGGTTTATTACCGTAAGCTCAAAAGCGGTCAGAGGATTTTCTACGTCTGTCTATGGGAAGAATAAATCTCTTAACATCCGCCTAGCGCTTAATTGCCACTACTATATATTGAAGATGTGCTTTTACACTTCTATATAATCAAAAAATTCTGTCAAGCGTTAGCGAAGGCGGAATTTTCCAGCTAGGATTGCTTGACTCAAGTTGATATGAAGACCTGTTGCTAACGGGAACTGCATTTACCTTGGATACGATCGCTAGGCCAAAGATAAACCTGAGTCCCTTTCTAAGTAAAGCCCCTTTCCTTTACATTCTCAAACGACTAAATTCAATGTCAAGCTCCGATTACTTTTTGGCGTTTTCTCTCAGAATTTGACACAAATCTTGCCTACAGCGCTGCTAAAAGTAAAATTTTAATGGTTATCCTGAAACTAGAATCAGTTTCCCTTTAATCGTCAGCCTATTAACACCAGGCTTTGAATTGAGGGCAAAAAAAGTATAGCTCACTTTTCGTAACTATCTGCCTTGACTCATGATTGTTAAGGCTGGTGAAGCAATTTTAAAATTTTGGTTAGTAGTCATGGAAGTTATTTTTAAGGTCATTCGACAGCAACAAAATTCCTCCCCTATTGTGCAAACCTATCTTGTAGAGGCAGAACCAGGTAATACAATCCTGGATTGCCTCAATCATATTAAGTGGGAGCAAGATGGAACGTTGGCATTTCGCAAAAATTGCCGTAATACCATTTGTGGTAGCTGTGCTATGCGAATTAATGGGCGTTCGGCTTTAGCTTGCAAGGAAAATGTTGGCAGTGAACTTGCTAGATTACAACAAATACCATCATCCCAAAGTAAAGTAAATGTCATTGGTGAAATCACGATCGCACCTCTCGGCAATATGCCCGTGATTAAAGATTTGGTCGTAGATATGAACAGTTTCTGGAATAATCTAGAAGCAGTTGCTCCTTATGTGAGTACGGCAGCACGACAAGTACCAGAAAGAGAGTTTTTGCAAACACCACAAGAGCGATCGCGTCTCGATCAAACTGGTAACTGTATTATGTGCGGCGCTTGTTACTCAGAATGCAACGCCCGTGAAGTTAATCCAGACTTTGTTGGCCCCCACGCCCTCGCCAAAGCTTACCGCATGGTAGAAGATTCCCGCGATAGCGATACCGAAAATCGTCTAGAAATTTACAACGAAGGCACTAAAGGCGTATGGGGTTGCACTCGTTGTTTATACTGCGATTCAGTTTGTCCAATGGAAGTTGCACCATTAGAACAAATCACCAAAGTTAAACAAGAAATTCTCACTCACAAAGAAGCTAGCGATAGTCGCTCAATTCGTCACCGGAAAGTATTGATAGATTTAGTTAAAGAAGGTGGTTGGATTGATGAACGTCAATTTGGTTTACAAGTAGTCGGTAATTACTTTCGGGATTTAAAAGGATTACTCAGTCTTGCACCCCTTGGTTTGCGAATGCTCCTCCGGGGTAAGTTTCCCCTATCCTTTGAACCTTCAGAGGGGACAGAACAAGTGCGATCGCTCATTGAATCTGTGCAACAAGTAGAAGGGAATAGGGAATAGGGAATGGGGAGCATCCACTTTTGGAAGAAACACCGAGCGATTGGAAATCGCGGCTACACAAACGAAGTCCGCCTACGCGGACTCTTCTGAAACCCGCGCAGGCTGGTTTAGTTTGTATAGCCCCAGACTTCTAGTCTGTTCGCGTAGCGTGCGCCTTAGCGCAGGGCGATCTGCCAAAACCGGATGCTCCCTAGTCCTAGTGAATGGGGCATGGGGAATGGGGAGTTAGGAATTCTCTCCCTCTGCCCAATGCCCAATGCCCAATGCCCAATACTTCGACTTCGCTCAGTACAAGTGCCCAATTCCCATTTCCCATTTCCCATTTTTCAACGCGGTTCTTGAGGTATATTCAACGGCTGTCCATTCCGGTCATATACTAAAACATCCCACTGCCCGTTGTTACTGGATTCAAAAGCAATCCTACTACCATCAGCGCTAATTGTAGGGTTGCGGACTTCAGCTTGTAGGTTACTAGTTAAATTTCGTGATTGGCGTGTTTCTCGGTCGTAGAGAAAAATAGCCGATCGCCCCTGGCGGCTAGCAGCAAAGACAATATAATGACCATCTTGTGAAACGCTAGGATGATTTGCGATCGCATCAAAGGAATTTAAACCTGACAAATCAACCAAATCACGAGTTACCGTATCAAACATATAAACATCTTGGCTACCGCGTCGGTCAGTAATAAAAACAATGTATCTCCCAGAAATTTGAGGGTTTAATTCTGACGCTAAACTATTGAGACTCCGGCCCCCTGAATCAAAGGGGTAACTCAAAAGGCGAGGATAGCCAAAACACCCAGTTAATAAACTTAAGCAGAAAAATATAGGTATAAAAAAAATACGTTTCATATAATTTAGTCATTTGTCAGTTGTCAGTTGTCATTTATCTCACAACTCTTAACTCTGCCAATTTTAGATTTTATATTTCTTCTTCAATCCAAAATCCAAAATCCAAAATCTAAAATTGAATGACTCTTAACAAGTTCCTCGGGTTTAAGTCCCCCGGTTCTGTAACCAGTAAGTTTTGTGTTGGGGTTAAATCCCCATTACAAAACTTAATTACGAATTACGAATTACGAATTACGAATTATTTTAACTCCTATGGAGGTGAACCTACGGTTGCACCATTAGGAATATCTAACTCAATATTTGGCCCCCGGTCTAGGACTTCTATATCCCACTGCCCACGGCTGGCGGTTTCAAAGACAACATAACGTCCATCTGGGCTGATATTTGGTTTTCTGATCCAGCCGCGATAGGTTGGTGTAACGATTTGCGACTGTTGCGTAGCGCGATCGTAAAGCGCTACTACTGGTCTACCTTGGTCACTAGTAAGATAAGCAATATAACGCCCGGTGTAGCTCAAGCTAGGACTTTCAGCAATTGTCTCTGCTCGGTTTATGCCCGGTGTGCTAATAAACAGTTGTCTCTCTAAATCGAAAACCAGTAGCTGCTGATTACCATTCCGATTAGATACAAACGCTAAAAAGCGCCCATTTCCACTCAAAGCAGGTTGCTCCTCGGTGTAGCGACTGTTTAGAGAAGTAGGCCCTATGGGAATATTGTTAGAACCACAAGATGCAAGCAAACTTGTTAAAACAAAAACCAGGCTCCAATGAATTGGTCTTTGGAGCCAAAATGTAGGCGTAAATTTTTCCACCTCAACTGTTTTCCGTCGCCTTTAAACCTATTTCCACGCCAACTGTTTTAAACATCGTCATCAAAATCAGTCGAATTATCTGGCCCCTGATTTGGCTTTTCAATCGGGTTGTATGGTACATAATCAGTTGGGATCGCCTCATCATCTTCGCGCGGTCTTCGAGAATCTGAGTCAGTGGGTGGACGACGCCTTCTTGGTTTAGGAGCAACATCATCTTCCCGGCTTTCTGGACGTTGAGAACCGTTATTGTTACGGCGAGAAGGTTTTCTGACTTCCCCTTCCGAACTTTCCCAATCATCAACTTGCCTAGATGAACCCCAATTTTCATCTTCAGAGCTTTCAGAAGGGCGATTCACGGGACGGCCAGAAGTCCGCCGCCGCGTTCTGTCAGTTGGAGCCTGTCTTTCACTACTGCTGCTACTGCTGTTGCGGCGTTCTGAACGACGGGGGGGTTGCTCTTCGTAGTAGTCATCACGAGTTGAAATTTCATCCCTGCTACCCTGAATCCGGCGACGCGGGGGGCGTTCCTCCTCGTCTTCATAAGGCAATGGATCTAAGTCTGCATCCATTTCAGCTTGATACTTTCTGCGATCGTTGTAGGAATAGCGATCGCTAACCGGTCGATCTTCGTCCACAATTGGAGTGTTACGCTTTGCTTGCTGGGTAGCTATACTCCGCAGGCGAATACTTTCAACTGCAAAAAACACAGTTGTGCCAACTAAAAGCAGTTGACCAAATTGTAGAATCGGGTCTAGCCGCCATCCTTGAAACACGAGAATGAAGCCGCAGAGCAAACCGACTGCTGCAAAAAAGATATCTTGATCCCGTGACAATTCTGGACGCACAGTGCGGAGAAAATACAGTGCTGCCCCAGCCACAGCCAGGAAAATTCCTAGAATACTGGCTGAGTTTGCCCCAAAATTTACCTGAGCCAGAAAACTGGCTGAGTTCAGCCCAAAATTTATCATTGCTGTTTTCCCAATATCAAATCTATGTTAGCGAGTCACAATTAAAATCACTACTGTAATTAGTCACGATAAATATTGAAGCTTCAAAGCTTCTGGCAAAGAAGCTCTGAAGCTGTTCACCGAAAAGTGAAAACACCTGTATCTGTCAGCTACAACTGCCACCAGCCGCAGTTTCTGCTGCTTTTGGTGAAATAAATGTAGATAGCTGACAGACAATCGATTATGAGAGTTAAATTAACTCTCATAAGCATTATGAACGCTGAATTTTATCTTTTTGGCTAATGAAAATTAGACCAACTGTAACGGGTATTACAACAATTGCAGTACCCCATAGCAGGCTCCAAAGAAAATTTGCTAAAGAAGGCGTCATACTTCTAAACCTTTTTTTACACACTTCATCCTAATTTTAATAGTGTATTACTTTCTTGAGAAGCCTCTAACTCGGAACTGCCAAACTTGGTAACTGCTGTGAGCGAGTTTACTTTTTTATTCCAGAAGAAAGTTACAGCATTTGGTTAAAATGATGATGAGAGTGCTTTACAAAGCTTAAAGTTTTTGTGGCGATGTCTACGACGGGCTATTCGGCGTCGCGAAGCGCGGCTTGCCGTTCGCTAAGTTTTTCTTTCTTTACAGATAGATAGTACCTTAAACCGATGACTGGTGTTGACCTGACTGCTTGGATTCTTGGCCCTGTATTAGGGGTGATGACATTTTTCTTTATATTTCGGATCATTCTCACTTGGTATCCGCAAGTGAATCTGAATCGTTTGCCCTTTAACTTAATAGCTTGGCCTACCGAACCATTTTTAGTGCCATTGCGAAAATTAGTCCAACCTATAGGCGGGGTAGACATTACACCTATTATTTGGGTTGGTATCTTCAGCCTGCTACGAGAAATATTACTAGGTCAGCAAGGATTGCTGACTATGATATCTCGTGTGAATTAGGGATTGGGCATTGAGAATGGGGCACTTGTACTGAGCGAAGTCGAAGTATTGGGCATTGAGAAGAGACAGAGGAGACAAGGAAGAGGGGGAAGACAAGGGAGAAACTTGTTGAATAATTCTCCCCTTGTCCCCCTTGTCCTCCCTGTCCTCCTACTCCCCTGCTCCCTGCTCCTCTGCTCCCCTGCTCCCCTGCTCTCTGCCCTCTTCCCACTCCCCACTCCCCTAACCGTTCATCTCCTGCACAAAATTTGTATAGACATTACCCTGCAAAAATTGTGGAGTTTCCATAATTTTTTGATGAAACCCAATAGTGGTAGGCAGTCCAGTAATGGCACATTCCCGAAGTGCGCGTTTCATGCGGTTAATAGCAGTGGGTCGGTCTGGGGCCCAAACAATTAACTTGCCGATTAAGGAATCGTAGTAAGGCGGGATTTGGTAATCTGTATAAACGTGAGAATCAATCCGAACACCAGGGCCTCCAGGGGGCAGATAGCCACTAATCCGTCCAGGAGAAGGGCGAAAATCATGGTCTGGGTCTTCAGCGTTGATTCGGCACTCAATTGAATGACCCCGCAAAACTACTTGCTCTTGGGTAAGCTTGAGTCTTTCTCCTTGGGCAATCCGAATTTGTTCGACAACCAAGTCTATTCCAGTAATCATCTCTGTTACAGGATGTTCTACCTGAATCCTGGTGTTCATTTCCATAAAGTAGAATTTACCGGATCTATCCAAGAGAAACTCGATAGTACCCGCCCCACTATAATTAATGAATTGGGCAGCTTTGACAGCAGCTTGTCCCATTTTCTCACGCAGGTCTTGGTCGAGAGCCGGACTGGGGGCTTCTTCTAGTAGTTTTTGGTTTCGGCGCTGAATTGAGCAATCCCGTTCGCCCAAGTGGATGACGTTACCATAGTTATCCGCCAAAATTTGAAATTCGATGTGGCGGGGACGTTCAATAAATTTTTCGATGTAAACGCCAGAATTCCCAAAAGCTGCTCCTGCTTCCCCTTGCGCTGCCAAGAAAAGTTTGACAAATTCATCTTCAGAACAAACTAGGCGCATACCTCGCCCACCGCCACCTGCTGTGGCTTTAATCATCACTGGATAGCCGATATCCTTAGCGAATTTTAATCCTTCTTCCTCAGATTCTACTAACCCCTCAGTACCTGGTACTGTGGGGACTCCAGCTTTTTGCATGGTTTCTTTGGCAGTGGATTTATCGCCCATCAGCTTGATAGATTCTGGAGTTGGGCCGATAAAAGCAATATGATGGTCAGCACAAATTTCCGCAAAGCGGGCATTTTCTGCCAAAAAGCCATAACCGGGATGAATGGCAGTCGCATTGCGCGTCAGGGCGGCAGCAATAATATTGGGAATATTCAAATAACTTTTACTGCTAGCTGGTTCGCCAATGCAAACCGCTTCATCAGCAAGTTGAACGTGGAGAGCATTCCGGTCAACGGTGGAGTGAACCGCGACTGTCGCAATTCCCATTTCTTCACAGGCGCGGAGAATGCGAAGGGCGATTTCTCCCCGATTGGCAATTAATATTTTGTCAAACTTCATTTTTTAGTTTCGATATCATTACCAGTAGATTCACATTTTCTCTGATCCAAGGTGAAACGACGCTTCCGCATTATTTCAAATTATCACAGCAGATTCGCCACCCTGATTGTAAGCAAACTCGTATATTGCAGGCTTGCTGCCTCTACGGGTCTTACTACACTAACAACATTGCTGCTGTAAGTCTTGGCTAGCTTACCAAACTGGGCTTTTGCGATCCGCCATCGCACCGTTTCTCCCACAGTCGCTCTACCCTTTTTAATATCACTTGTGCAGATGCCAAATTTCTGTCAGTCTGATACCGCCTTGAAGAAATTTATATTTTTGAGAAATATAACTTTAGATTTCACCTTACTATAATTATTTTCTTATGCTATAGTCTATCTTTAGACAACCCGTGCGGATGTGGCGGAATTGGTATACGCGCACGCTTGAGGTGCGTGTGGCTTTGCCTTGCGAGTTCGAGTCTCGCCATCCGCATATTTTGTTTATTATTCAAGGGTCAATAGTCAATGTTCAATAGACCTGAGACTGTTGACCCTTAAATCTTGGTATAGCTCTGGTTTTTTATGCTTTTATAGAGATACGTGAAGTTTTGTAAAAACCATTGAGTATTACTTTTACCCCGACAAACAACTTAACACAGCCAGCAGCTTGGCATCGCCTCACTCCGATTTGGCAAGGAGGGGAGGAAGTAATTCAAAAAAGTTTACCTCACACTCAGCTAGCACCTGCTTGGCAGCTAATGCTTTTGGGTGACGGCTCTCCAACACGTCACTTAGAATTGCTTACAGGTGAGCCTGTAGAAGTAGATGTCATTGATATGTCATTGATTGGCATGGATTTGGATGCTGCACCTGATTTAATCCAAGCTGTTCCAGGACCGCGACTACGGCGACAAGTGTGGCTGCGGACTGCTTCTGGTCAACGATTAGCTTATGCTACCTCGTGGTGGGAAGCCAGTCATGTAGATGAGTATTTGCAAAATCGTTCATTACCAATTTGGGCAAGTTTAGCTCGTCTCCGCACAGAGTTGTATCGGGATGTTCGAGGGATTTACTATGGTGACTCATCGGCGCTAGAGTCTGGTTTTGACGTAACTGGGCCTTTTTGGGGTCGCCACTACTTGTTTTGGCATCATGGACAGCCACTAACCTTAATTTATGAAGTTTTTTCGCCTTATTTAACTAAATATTTGGGAGCGATGCAATTAAAATAATTCGTAATTCGTAATAGAGCCTCCGGCACGCTACGCGGTTTTCATGCCCAAAGGGCTGTACGTAATTCGTAATTAAGTTTTGCAAGGGGGACTTAAACCCCCAGAATTTATTACAATAATGAGTTTTCGGTGATGGTTTGCCATTGTTAGGCGATCGCATCCTCTCTAAAATAGAGTCATCTCCAAGATAAACTATGATTCAACTTAAAACCCAACTCACCCTTGAAGAATTTCTGACACTTCCCGAAGGAGATATCATCTATGAACTCATTGATGGAGAAGCTGTTCCGAAATTCAAAAACGATGAGATGGTACAAAAATTTTTTCATCGTTCTATAATAGGCGCGTTATTCATATTATTGTCTGTATGGGCGCAAGGAAAGGGGCGGGTTGTAATTGAATGGGCAATTAAGCTAACACGAAATCAGCAAGACTGGGTTCCTGTAGCAGATTTGACTTATGTTTCCTATAACCGTCTTTCTGCTGATTGGTTGCAAGATGAGGCTTGTCCTATTGTACCCGAACTAGTCATTGAAATTATCTCCCCTGGTCAAACTTTTGGAGAAATGACAGAAAAAGCCACTGATTATCTAAAAGCTAAAGTTCAACGAGTTTGGATTATTGATACTAAAGCAAAAACTATTATTATTTTTTATCCCGATATTCTCCCTAAAACCAAACGCGGTACTAATAGTTTAGAAGATTCCTTATTTGAAGGGCTACAAATTACACCTCAAGAAATCTTCCAACAAGCAAAAATTTCCAACTGAATGTTAGCAACAAAGATACGAGGAAAGGTTTAATGAATACTGTTGTGCTAAATCTAGAACCAATTGCTCATTTAAGCGATGAGCAATTTTATCAATTGTGTGTTGCCAATCGTGATTTAAGCCTAGAAATGAATGCAGCTGGAGAATTAATAATTATGCCACCAGTAGGAGGAGAAAGCGGAAATCAAGAAGCTGGACTGATCGCTGATTTAGAAATTTGGAATCGTCGAGCTAAATTAGGGAAAGTTTTTAGTTCTTCAACTATTTTTATACTTCCCAATGGTGCAAAACGTTCTCCTGATGCTGCTTGGGTAAAATTGGAGCGGTGGGAAGCTTTAACACCAGAACAACGAAAAAAATTTCCGCCACTTGTACCCGACTTTGTGATTGAACTGCGTTCAGAGACAGATCGGCTGGCATCAATTCAAGAGAAAATGCAGGAATATATCAAAAATGGTCTGCGTTTAGGTTGGCTGATTAATCCTCAAGATCGTCAAGTTGAAGTTTACCGATTTTTGAAAGCTGTAGAAGTTGTGCAAATGCCGGCGATTGTTTCTGGAGAGGATATATTACCTGGATTTGAGTTGCAATTATAGGTTGTCTCAAAAAATATTGCACTGATGATGTGGTGCGATGGCGTATCGCTACCGAGCAAAGCCAAGTAGCTGAAATTCACTTGCAGCTTTATCTAGTTAGTTATGTTCTCTAATTGCTTACAATAACAGATTTACTTGCGGAAATTTTCCGGCTGAGAAATTAATCTTAGCGAAACGTCCTACGAAATTCAACAAAGCGTGTTAAAAATGGTAACTGAGTCAAAAACACAGCTTTTGAAAGACTAGGGAAAGTTGATTACCGAAGTATCATCAACATCTAGGGTGGAAAAATTTAATGTAATTAGCTGTCCTAAAGAATGGGTAAACCTGTTGGTGTACTTAACTAATCAAGCGAGTAATAAGTTTGCAAGTATAAGGTATAGGTTTCGATGGCACCGCCTCTTGTGTCTGTTCCAATGAAGAAAAATAAGAAACCCTCTCTGGTGCTGACGCTCTCGGCTGCTGGGCTATTAATTGGTGCAGGGAGTTTAGCATACTGGTTGTTAAGCCAGAGACAAATATCTTCCAGCGATTTGCTCGTAGGTGCAAATATTATTCCTGGTGATGCCCTGTTTGCGGTTTCTCTGACAACAGATCCCCAGCAGTGGCAGAAATTGCGGGAGTTTGGGACAAAAGAAACCCAAGCAGAACTGGACAGAAATTTAGTAGAATTGCGCGATCGCTTTCTCACTAATAATGGTTACGACTTCCAGAAAGATATCGCCCCTTGGGTAGGCAATGACGTTACAATCGCAATTCTTGCCCCAGCAAGCAAAGCTGTACCCAAACCAGTTACCACTAATGAAGATGCTGCCAGCGATCAGCAGTCGATGGTAATGGTATTGCCAGTAAAAAATCCAGAAATCGCCAAAAACATTTTGGCACAACCTAAAACCCTTAAACAAGGCAAATGGATTGACCGTATTTATCAAGGGATCGCCATTAAACAAAGTCAGGGACAAACAGGGGAAAACTTATCAGCAGCATTACTAGATGGGCGTTTTTTAGTCATAACTGACAGTCCCAAAGCCACAGAACGAGCGATCGATGCCTACAAAAATCAAACATCCCTAGCCACAACAGGGGGCTTTGCTGAGAATTTTCCGAAAATTGCCAATTATCAACGCTTTGGCCAGTTTTACGTTAATGTGCCAACAGCAGCTAAAATAGCCGCAGCTTCTCCAAATCGTCCTTTACCTGCTCAAGTTTTAGCTCAACTGCAAAATAACCAAGGTTTAGCAGGGACAATGACTTTAGAGGCAGAAGGAATCCGCTTTAAGGGCGTTTCTTGGCTAAATCCTAATAGTCAACGGGTGCTGGCGGTGGAAAATAAAGCTGGGAAAATGCAAAGTCGCGTACCAGCAGAAACCTTAATGATGCTTTCGGGAGGAAACTTACAGAGGTTGTGGGGAGATTACGTTTTAACATCTCAAGGAAATCCCCTCTCGCCGATCGCACCAGAACAACTCAGAGGTGGGATAAAATCTCTTACTACTCTGGATTTAGATAAGGATTTGCTCAGTTGGATGAAAGGCGAGTTTTCCTTATCAGTTATTCCTAGTACTCCAAAAGAAGGTTCACCAAATGATTTTCGTGCGGGTTTGGTGTTCATGGTACAGGCCAGCAATGCCTACGGCGGACAAAGCCTACGCAATTCAGCCGAAGCATCCATAAAACAATTGGATGACGTGATGAGAAATCAATACCAGTTCCAAGTCCAACGTGCAAAAGTTGCAGGGCAACCTGTTGTTAACTGGGTTTCACCTTATGGTACTTTGACTGCCACCCACGGTTGGTTAGATGAAGATATCGCCTTTTTAGTAGTTGGCGCTCCTATCACTGATAAAATTGTTCCCAAACCCAACAACACACTAGCCAGCACGATCCCATTCCAACAAACAGTTCCTACAGAACCAAATCCAATAAATGGTCAATTTTTTCTGGATGTAGAACGAACTGCGAACAATTTCCCTTTACCAACTGTAATTCCCAATCAACAAACTTTGCTAGCTGCAACACGCTCAATTGGGATGACATCTGCTGTCAGCGATAATCGTAGTAACCTCTACGACATTTTTATAACACTTAAAAAAGTTAGGAACACGACTCCCTTGCCTAGTCCAGAAAGCAATAAGAGCGATTCTGTTAAATAGGGGAGTGGGGAGATGAGGGTGAAGGAGCAGGGGGAGATGAGGGAGATGAGGGAGATGAGGGAGACAAGGGGGACAAGGGGGACAAGGGGGAATTATTGAATAGTCTCTTCCTTGTCTCCCCCCTCTTCCTTGTCTCCCTTGTCTCTTCTTCATGCCC
>NZ_JABXKH010000069.1 GCF_017115105.1 Nostoc sp. NMS2 | reverse complement strand
TATCCCGTGAAGCAATTCCATAAAATATGTTATTTGTCAATATTGAGAGGGCTGGATATGAGTACCTATGAGTATTGTAGCACTTATATATAGTTGTCTATAATTGATATTTAAATAACTTATAGCATTTTTTAAGCAGCTGAGTTACACCCAAATCTTTTTTACCAAGGTTAGTACCTTTAAAAAGGTACTAACCTTGGTATTGGCAAGATTGCTAGTGTTGTTATGCGTTCCAAGGCTGGAAACGAGATTTGAAAAAGGATTTTAGTTGAAGTTGACACCAATGGAAAATGATTGATCCCTACGACTTTGAAGATGATGACTTTGACTTTGAGGATGAAGATTTCTTGAAAATAAAACCCATCAGCCAAATGACTGAAGGGGAAAAGCTACAGCGCTTTAAGCGGTTCTTCGATAGTAGTAGCCGTGCTATTTTGCAAAACTGTCTATTTCGGATCGTCAATGATGAAGATGGTACTGGCACGTTAGAAATTCTTTGCCCTAATGAAATCGTAAGACAACGCCTTTCTAAGAAAAAGCGCAAAATTACCAACAACATCAACACCTGCTGGAGCCATATCAGATGGTTTTCGCTATGTGTCCAGCAAGATAGTGAGTTGCATTGCCAGAAGTTTACCCGTAATGGTGATTTGGTGACATCTTAATTGGGGATGATGAAGAGGCAGAGGGGCAGGGGGAAGGGTGCAGAGGAGAAAGATGTAAGTTTTGTATTCTCTCCCTTGCCACCAGCTAATATCTCCCCTGCTTCTTCTCCATCCCCAATGACAAATGACAAATGACAAATGACAAATGACTAAAAAACAAAAATTTCCTTACCTAGTTGGTTCTAAGTGGACAGCACAGCGAAAAGTTGATGGCTGGCGGCACTTTCAAGTTGTCAATCGTAAAAATCAGGCTAAGTGGGTTTACGCTGAAATGGTTTCTGCTTGCGATCCGAAAGTCCGTTTCTGGATAAATGCCAAATTATTACAAGATAACTCCCAGTGGCAAGCTGGCTGGCAAACATTACAAGAAATCCACGGACTTGAAACTGAAGTGTCCTGATTTGCCTCTGCCTCCTTCCCAGTCTCTGACTGGGAATGCTCATCAAGAGGCTCTGCCTTTTAATTTAGTAAATTAATAATTTTTTACAAAATCACACTAACTTACTCTCAAGCAGCAATTAAATGGCTTTGACTATCGACTGAAAAGTGGCGATTTATCTGCGATACCTTCTCTACGAAACGCTACGCGAACGGTGAGCTACGCTAACGCAAATTCCAGTAGTATTTCTAGCATCAGGCTGCATATACCTCTCTTTGCCATTGTCCCTGCGCCTCAATGCCTTGAAAACAAGTTGCACGAACATCAGCTAATTCAATGAAAACCATTCAAAAAAGCCAATTTCAGATTTTTGTTTTTTGTAACTCTTTTTATAAAAATAGATAATAAAAACTTTTTATAGATGATTTTTAGAGCTAAATAAGACTTTTAAGCTAATGAAAACCAAAATACCCATAATTAAGTTTTAATTCATCGGATAAAACCGTTTTATAAATTAAGAGCCACTTTCTTTTCTAGGTAATTTGCCCAATAATGACATCAACAGACCTCACACATCGCCATCTCAGGAAAGGTGAAGGCAAATGTTTGAGCCACAAGTTTGACAAAAAGCTATAAGAGGGAAACAACAGTGAAACTAGCAGTCTACGGAAAAGGTGGTATCGGTAAATCCACAACTAGCTGTAACATATCCGTCGCCCTAGCTAAACGTGGCAAGAAAGTGCTGCAAATTGGTTGCGACCCCAAACATGACAGTACCTTTACCCTGACTGGGTTTTTGATTCCGACAATTATCGACACTCTCCAAGAAAAGGATTATCACTACGAAGATGTCTGGCCCGAAGATGTGATTTATAAAGGCTACGGTGGTGTTGATTGCGTAGAAGCTGGCGGACCACCTGCGGGTGCTGGATGTGGCGGCTATGTCGTAGGAGAAACCGTAAAATTACTTAAAGAACTCAACGCCTTTGATGAATACGATGTAATTCTCTTTGACGTTCTGGGTGACGTAGTTTGTGGTGGTTTTGCAGCACCACTCAACTATGCAGATTACTGCCTGATTGTTACAGACAACGGCTTTGATGCTTTGTTTGCTGCCAATCGGATTGCTGCTTCAGTCCGCGAAAAAGCCCGAACTCACCCACTGCGTCTAGCTGGGTTAATTGGCAATCGCACCTCCAAGCGCGACTTGATTGAAAAATATATAGAAGCTGTGCCAATGCCAGTTTTGGAAGTTTTACCTTTGATTGAAGATATCCGTGTTTCCCGTGTGAAAGGGAAAACTTTGTTTGAGATGGCAGAGCAAGATCCTTCCCTAGACTACGTTTGCGACTACTATCTCAACATAGCCGACCAAATTTTGGCTCGTCCCGAAGGTGTTGTACCTAACGACACACCAGATCGGGAGTTGTTCTCTTTGTTATCCGATTTTTATCTAAATCCGGGTAAACCCCAGGTTCCTAATTCAGAAGAGGAACTAGACTTGATGATTGTATAAATCACCAAGTTCTCAGGATGGGGGACAATAACATGGCATTCTTTCACAGCTTTACAGATTCAATAAAGCAAAAGTGGTTGCAATTTTTCCAGAATAATCGAGACTGGATTACCCTCCACATGCAAGTGGAATCAGTGTACACCCCTGATGGCGGGAAGCGACCACCTTCTTACCTCATCCTGGGAGTTCTTAATGCCCTAGAGCCAAAGCTAGCGCAGTTAATGTTGCCCTTTGCCAAACTTAATCCTGATGCCGATACCCTGATTGAGGTGCTGGATTTGCATTTTGACCCAGATTTCGCTCTCGGTAATCGCTTTGTCGTCAACCCAGATGTAGAGAAATACGTAGAAGAAGCAGCAGATGTCATTGACGAAAAGCCTGAAGAAGAAACATTGAGACATTCTCATGCAAATGGCTTTGCGTCGGTGGCGGTAGTTCAAGAGTTCGCAATAGTGGATTCTGAGGATGAAAGTCTGGAAATCAGCGAGTTGGAGGAAACCGAAAATGACTTTGGCGATATTTCCTTATCCAACGGACACGCTTCAAAAGATCAGTCTCTCGAAACCTCTAGTTTAGAAACAGATGAGTTTGGGGAAATTGCTTTCGATACAGATGCAACATCTGTAATGGAAGTAAAGCTAGATGACGAAGTGCTTGAAGATACTCCACTAGATGAGAATGCGTTTAAAGACGTGTTGTCAGATGTCTGGGGTGATGAAACAGCTTTGCAAAAGGCTCAAGAAAATAACGATTTTTTGGGGGAAGAACTGCCAGCAGGCGTTTTTGATGAATCAGAAATTGCCCGTCTCTTCCCCAACGCTTAATTATTGCCGTTCCTCACAATTTTAAGTTTTAGATTTGGGGTTTTGGATGAGGAATTAGGGAAATTGTCGTTAGACACAGGATACTTTTGTTGTCCCAGCCTTCAATCCAAAATTGTCAATCTAAAATCTAAAATTGGTTGACCTGCCATTAAAATAATTCGTAATTGATAATACTTCGGCTACGCTCAGTACAAGTTCGTAATTCGTAATTAAAGACTAGTGTTTCAGATTCTTATTTAGACACCGAATGAAAAAAACGCCACGGATAGATTTTCGTGAGTGCTTCTCCAAGAGTTGAGGAATTAAATCTAAAAATTACGAATTACGAATTACGAATTACGAATTAGTTAAACATCAAGGGGAGAAAAAACCAAAATGACTGTCGCTCAACAACCAGAAGCTTTAAGCTTTGAATGTGAAACTGGAAATTACCATACCTTCTGTCCAATTAGCTGCGTAGCGTGGTTATACCAAAAAATTGAAGATAGTTTCTTTTTGGTGATTGGGACAAAAACTTGTGGCTACTTCCTGCAAAATGCGATGGGGGTGATGATTTTTGCTGAACCCCGCTATGCAATGGCAGAGTTGGAAGAGGGGGATATTTCGGCACAGTTGAATGATTATGAAGAGTTAAAGCGGTTGTGCTTGCAGATTAAACGCGATCGCAATCCTAGTGTAATTGTCTGGATTGGTACTTGCACCACGGAAATTATCAAAACTGATTTGGAAGGTTTAGCACCGAAACTGGAATCTGAAATCGGTATTCCCATCGTTGTAGCGCGGGCAAATGGTCTAGATTACGCCTTCACCCAAGGGGAAGACACCGTATTAGCTGCTATGGCTAACCGTTGTCCTGATAAGTCTCCAGTGGCGGAAACAGAGAAAAGTGAACGGAATGCGATCGCTAAATTGCTCAACTTTGGTAAAAAGAAAGAAGATGTCGCCCAAGATGAGTCTGAGTACGTAGATCATCCACCCTTAGTTCTCTTTGGC
This sequence comes from Nostoc sp. NMS2, assembly GCF_017115105.1. Classification (GTDB taxonomy): domain Bacteria; phylum Cyanobacteriota; class Cyanobacteriia; order Cyanobacteriales; family Nostocaceae; genus Nostoc. Next base: position 92,801 of record NZ_JABXKH010000069.1, on the reverse strand, counting down.
TCCCTTCCCGACCCCGTAGTTACTCAGTTAACCTTGGAACTGAAGAAACAAGGCATTAAAGTTTCCGGCTGGCTACCCGCGAAGCGCTTCACAGAATTGCCAGTATTGGAAGAAGGGTATTATGTCGCTGGTGTCAACCCCTTCCTCAGCCGCACAGCTACAACCTTAATGCGCCGCCGCAAATGTAAACTAATTGGCGCACCCTTCCCCATTGGCCCCGATGGCACCCGCGCTTGGATTGAGAAAATCTGCTCGGTGTTTGGGATTACTCCCAAGGGTTTGGATGAACGGGAAGCTCAAATTTGGGCAGGTTTGGAAGATTACGTCAAACTGATTCGCGGTAAGTCTGTATTCTTCATGGGTGATAACTTGCTGGAAGTTTCCCAAGCACGATTCTTAATCCGTTGTGGGATGACGGTTCACGAAATCGGCATTCCCTACATGGATAAGCGCTATCAAGCTGCTGAGTTGGCATTGTTGGAGAAAACTTGCCAGGAAATGAATTCACCCCTGCCAAGGATTGTAGAGAAGCCGGATAATTACAATCAACTTCAGCGAATTTATGAGTTGAAACCAGACTTGGTAATTACTGGTATGGCTCACGCTAATCCGTTGGAAGCACGCGGTATTAATACAAAGTGGTCGGTAGAGTTCACTTTTGCTCAAATTCACGGCTTTACGAATGCGCGTGACATGTTGGAGTTGGTGACTCGTCCGCTACGTCGGAATAATAATTTGAAAGATTTGGGTTGGGATAAGTTGGTCAGAGAAGAAGCGAAAATTTAGATTTGAGTTTTGATTGAGCAACAGCATAATAGTATGTTATTGGCGAACTTTTGGGTTCGCCTTTTTTTTACGAACCGCAGAGGCGCAAAGAACGCAGAGGAAGAGGAGAAACGGGGATAATCAAAAATGCTAAAATTTTTATATTACTCTTAGTTTTTTACTTCTTAATCTAATGGAAATTACCAAATTGTCTCCCCAAGGACAAGTAATTATTCCCGAATCTTTGCGGGAAGCTCATCAATGGGAAGTAGGTCAAGAATTTATTATTATTGATATGGGTGATGGAATTCTTTTAAAGCCTAAGAAACTGTTTCCAGAAACTAAATTAGATGATGTAGCAGGTTGTTTAAAATATCAGGGAAAACCTAAAACTCTTGAGGATATGGATAATGCAATTCGCCAAGGTGTAGAGGAATCGTGGCATGATTGCAGTTGATACAAATATAATTGTTAGATTTTTGACTCAAGATGATGAATTACAGTTTCAAAAGAGCAGAGAAATTTTCCAGACTCAAGATATTTTTATTTCAGATACCGTAATACTTGAGACTGAATGGGTATTAAGGTTTGCATACAAGTTTAAGCCACATGAGATATGTACAGCTTTGACAAACTTGTTTGGTTTACCTAATATTTACCTGACTAATCTTAGTTTAATTGTTCAAGTAATTCAGTGGCATGAAAATGGCTTAGATTTTGCTGATGCTTTTCATCTAGCTCAAAGTCAGCACTGTTCTGAATTTTATACGTTTGATGAAAAGTTTGTCAAAAGAGCGAAGGGGCTGATGCAGTGCGAAGTTAAAAAGCCTTTGACTTAGGAAAGATGCAAACAAAGGAAGAGAGCGAACTTAGTACAGCTTTACTTAAAATCGTAGCGTTTTTAAACGCAGAGGGGCGCAGAGTCTTGCTAGATTTAATTCGCTACGAATGAATGAAATGCTGTACTTCGTCCACACGGAAGGCTATAACTCTAGAGGTTTGGATGGAATAATGTACATTAATTCTGCGCCGTCTGGTTTAATTTCTGTAGACGGAGTAAATTTAAGCCAGTCATGAAAGCTGATTCCTAATTGGGATATTGCTTGTACTTCTGTTTGATATGCTTCAAAACGGCGATTGGTTTCAATCATAGATTCCATTACTTCCAGCACTTGGGGAAGACGTTTATCAGCTTCTTTCTTCAAATCTTCGTGGCTTGGCCCAAACCAACCACCTTCAACCTCAACGCGAGTTAAAATTGCCACTGGCAAAGATTCTACCCATTCGTAAGGAACTGTTGCTATTTTAAATAAATTCTCACGTTCAATATTAAATACATCATTTTCGTCTAAAGTTGGATTAACCCATTGGTAAATTCGTGTCATTCTTCGTAAATCAATTACATCTTTAAACTTAGGCTGTAAATATGCTGCGGGGTTAGAAGTAAGTAGAATTTCAACATATTTCTCAGTACGAGAACGGATAACTTTTGCCCCTTCTTGAAAACGGCGAAGTGCTGTTTCGTGTTCTTCTAATTCAAGATAACAACGTGCTTCAGCTAGGTAGGCTAAAGATAAAGTCAGTAGATATTCATCAGCTATTTGGCTCTGTTCCTCAATTTCAATATCCGTGTATTCAGTATAAATATGCTCTGCTTCTAAGAAACGGTTTATAGCTTGCAGAGCGCTGCTTCTACGATTTTCAGTTTTGGTCATCGTAAACGCATTAATTGCTAACTCAATTGCAGCACGAAAATTAGCATAGAAACTAAGGTCAATTTTGCGGTTGACTTTGCTCAATAGTTCTTCTGCTTGTTTTAGGCGTTTTTCTAGCTCCTTGAGGCGCTGCGCTATTACAGCAAAGCCCATTACTGAAACACCAAGGCTAAGTACACTAGCAGCAGTAGTTATCTGTAGAATTCCTTGATTAAGTTGTAAACTTTGCCCAAGTTCTCCTAACTGATTTTCAATACCACCTAAACGCCCGTTGACATCAGCTAGTCCTTTCGCTGTGACAGCTGTATTAGCCCCTGAAACAACAAGGTTAAGTAAATTATTAGGAGAATTAGTTGGCGTTGGTACTAAATCTCTTAACCAAGTTACAACTTGTTTTGTTACAGCATCTTGAATTACACCGCCAGTTCGTACATATATACCACTAGCTAACCCCCTAACAATGTGAGGGGCAAGTGCAAAAGTTAATGTAAGTGCGTCCATAATATTCTCCTAGTTGGTAAAGCATCAGCAGCCCGATGTTTTATAGCAAGCCACTTATACGCAGCAAATATCTGCGCTTTACTCAGTATTCCCAATTTGAGTTTTATTCTGTCTAATAGCGATCGCACTTTTTAATGAGAAGATGCAGAGCGATCGCAGATACAATCATAAGTAAAGGAAATCGCTGCCTGTTGAACGCGGATTGAAACCAGCCCTCAATTAACAGCAAAGTCTGTATATTTACGCACAGATGGTAACTGAAAACCCAAAACAATATCTTCTTTTGGTACACCTAATTCAACCAACTCATTAGCAATTCCTACCTCTGTACCATCTTGCTGAATCCAGATTTTCTCGTCAATAATATCTAGATGGAGAACAGGCCCATATATACGATTTTGATCTCGCCAACCTACATAAACTAATTGATAACGATCGTGTTCTGTATCAAAAATTGTCTCTGCTTGAATGCGATTATCCCAAACAGTACTAGCGTGTTGTTGAAGCAAATTCTTAATATATTGTTGATATTCCTCTAGCTTTGCCATTGGGCGATCGCCTCCTGTTCAATATTATAAATTAGTAAACAGAGTTGATTACTTTGAATGACAGATTGGATAAATGGAAGTATAAAAAACTCATTATAGACAGTACTAGGAACTGCTAAATATAAAGTGCGATTGGCTTCTTGTTTTTGTAAAGCAATTCGGTAAATGATAAATTGTCCTAATGCAGCATAAAGTTCTGTGATTTTTGAAGGACTCAAAAAACTTTTAATTTCAACAGCTATTTTTTGTCCTTGTTTTTCGGCTGCAATAACTTTTTCTGCTCCTAAATCAATATATAGCTCAATGGTTCCCGCCTGGAGGGTATAAGGATCATGAGTGATTAACCACCCTTCTTTCTCAAGTGCTGTCTTGACAACTGCATGAAAAGCATCTTTAGCAGGCACAGGTTGAATTCCAATTTCTGGCGGTGTTTGATTTAAGAATTTCTATTTCAAGAATACATTGACAACCTAGCGAAACAACAATTTGAAGTGTGCTTCTTTAAGAATGAGTAAAAGTCCTCCAGAAAATATCATTCACAGCGCCGAACGATCATCTATTTTTCCTATCTCCAATTCCCAATGCCCGTGCCCTAATTGCATACTTATATGTAATCAGAAGTATCAACACCAACCTAAAGAACTACCCCTAGCAGGTTAAACTAGGTCTGGTAACAACTGCTCCACCGTTCCTTATGAGGCTTTTATGGGAGCTAACCTCAAACAGATTGCCAACTATTTAGACAACCTTGGTTGGGACTACCGTTTTGATGATGAAGAAGACCGGATAATAACAGGTGTAGAAGCTGATAACCTAGAAGATTTTCTGATAGTTGTCCAGTTGGATGAAGAGGGAAAATTTTTTCGGGTATTTGCCCCGCAAGTTCTGGCAGGAATTCAAGACCACCCTCACAAGGGAGTTATCCTACAGACAATGCTTGCCATTTCCTGGGAAACCAAAATGTTGCAATGGGAGTATGACCCGTCCGATGGTGAAATTCGTGCCATTATTGAGTTTCCTTTAGAAGACTCGATTCTCACCGAAAAGCAATTTCACCGTTGTCTGAGTGGGTTAATTCAGATTGTAGATGGTATAGCAATACCTCGCCTCAAAGAAGTGATGGCAACAGGTCTTGATCCGGGAAATATAGAACTTGGGGAAAGACTGTTACTCAGTATCCAAGAAGAAGCTCCAGGATTGTTAGATTTGCTAGAAAAGGCAATGGAAGCTCGAAAAAAGCGAGGAAGTTTTCCTAACGACTGAGACGGATCATCACTTAAATCGCTATACTCCAAAGTGATACCCTCACTATATACTGAAATTTTCTGGGGCTGGATATTATGACATCCTATGCAACCTCCTCTGCCAAAGCGGAAATGAGTGAACTACGGCGGTTGAAAGGCTTACTACCGCCAGAATTACAGAGCTGGGTTACGGTTGAAGGCACAACTGAGGTCAATCCACCCCTGGTTCGCTGCGAAGAAATTGGTAAAGACCAGGTAGAAATTCAAATTGACTTGGTGAAATGGGATGCCCTCGCAATGGATCAGCGTAATCTGCTGTTCTGGCATGAAGTTGCCCGCGTTCAAAATGACACAATTCCTAAAGATGGTTGGGAAATGGCAGCACTAGCCATCGGTTTAGGTGGTGCTGTAGGCGAATTGTGGGTACAAGATGGATTACTACTGGTGTTAGCTTTGTCGCTATGCGGCGTGTCAGGCTGGCGACTGTACCAAAAGAATAGTGGGGAAAAGCAACTAAGAGAATTGCTCAATGCTGATGAGAAAGCGATCGCTTTGGCAACTCGTTTTGGTTATAGCCTCCCCAATGCCTACAAGAGTCTTGGTAGCGCCTTAAAAACCCTGATTGACAATACCCCTAGTAAGCGCCAACGGTCGAGATACGAAGCAAGACTCTCTGCCCTCAAACGCAGTGCCAATAAAGCAAAAGCTAAATCTAGAACTCCAGATGAGGACGCACTGTAAAAACTAGAAAGTAGCTTGGGTGGGTATCACCCACCCCCCCAAAGTACCTAAAATCAACGTGAGTTAGACAAACCTCTCCCTACCTTGAACTAAAATTCAAGTCTTCCCTCTCCGACTCGGAGAGGGACGATTTTACGCAGTAAAACCAGGGAGAGGTCTTTTTAATTAGATTGCCTACTGAGTGGACTGCTGCCTTGCTGAATTAGCGGCAGCAATGCCCATTTCATAGAATCTTACTTTTTTCTTGACTACATCTTTATCAAACTCAAATTTTACAGAAGCTTTTACAGTTGGTTCAGCATTTTGTGCGTCTGAGGGATCACACGCACGTGCTTGACAAACCCTTTCATCAAAGCTTGCCACCTTAAAACTTGATCAGCCGTAGGCGCAAGCATGGGTATTGGGGAGAATTGTTCAGATACTGCTAAAGGCGTAACAGGTTGTAAAAATACTGAGATATCTGGACTAACCTCTGCCACCAACGCAGCTGAACGTTCCAACTCGGCTGGATCTGTGTTTTGAGACACAATTATCTTGACAAAAACATTTAAATATGAGTCATAACATAATTGGAGAAATTTAGCATGTTCTTGCCAATGGCTCTCGCCGCTAACACTGGGCAATTTGAAATCCATACCCACAGAGTCTAAATAGGGAAGAATCATCGCTAGTTGTTCTGGGCGATGTCCGCCAGTTTCTAAGTATATGGGTAGACCAGTTATGTCTCGCACTTGGGGTAGAAACTGCGTTAGAAATGGGGCATGAAGAAGTGGTTCACCCCCAGTTAAGCTAATGCTATCGTGTAAACAAGGTAAATTTTGCTGTTTTACCCATTCGATTAATATGGGTAATGGGACAGGGTTAGAGTGGATTTCAAAGTCGCGCAATCCAGGCGATCGCTCTATCCGACAAGTAGCAGGTGCATTCCAAGTGTGGGCACTATCACAAAAGTGGCAGCGCAAATCACACAAAGCAAAACGAATAAATATCTGACGTGTCCCTACATTCAGTCCTTCCCCTTGAATGGCAGAAAAGACCTCAATTAGGCGTGCGGTAGGTGTAACCGTAGTTTTAGCAATCATAAGATGAGAACAGCGCGATCGCGCTGCGTCGGCACAACAGAAAGGATGTTTTTTGGCTTCTTGTTCTATTGTGAATCGTCGCTAGCGATCTGCAATCTCAGCCCCGGTAAAGAAAAATTAGTCCTTATTACTACTGATTCTAAATATTAGGTTAAGTAATTTTGGAGGACAAAATAATGTTTGGCAGATTACATTATACATGGCAACGAAAGTGCAGAGCTTCATGACTAGCCAACCGACAGAGGTCGATTTTCCAGTTAATTCCCTAAACGACACGGCTATAATGCAGGTGCCCGCGCGGTTGAGCGTGCTGGAGGCTTTAGGCTTTAAGCAAACCTGCCAAAGCTTAATTCAGCCCAATTCACATCCGAAACAAATCATCATTGACTTTCACCAAACTACTTTTATGGATAGTAGTGGTTTAGGTGCCCTGGTCAGTAATTTTAAATATGCCCAGACTAAAGGAATTACATTAACACTGCGGAATGTAACACCTCAAGTCATGGCAGTCTTAAAACTTACGGGATTGGATCAGGTTTTTCCCCTAGAGTCGGTTGACGATGGATTACTAATAGAACCAGAAGACTTAGTTGATCATCGGAAGACAACTTCCCGTAAAGTAGAGCCATTACCCACTACTCACGCTTCTGTAGCATCTTGGATGAAACGGTTATTAGATATTGTAGGATCTATGGTTGGTTTATTAATTACAGGAGTTTTATTTATTCCGATTGCGATCGCTATTCAAATTAACGATCCTGGCCCCATTTTCTTTAGTCAAACCCGTTGTGGCTGGATGGGGAAGCGGTTTGAGATTTGGAAATTCCGTTCCATGTGTGTGGATGCAGAGGCGAAGAAATCCCAAGTTAAAAACCAAGTGCAAGGTGCATTTTTTAAGAATGAGAACGACCCCAGAGTTACCAAGGTAGGGCGCTTTTTACGGCGAACTAGTCTTGATGAATTACCTCAATTTTGGAACGTCCTCAAAGGAGAAATGAGTTTAGTAGGCACTCGACCACCTACACCCGATGAAGTGGAACGTTATGAAGTACCAGAGTGGCAACGTTTAGATGTAAAACCCGGTATGACTGGCGAATGGCAAGTCAATGGACGGTCTACAGTCCGTAGTTTTGAAGATGTAATTCGCCTAGATTTGCAGTATCAAAAAAATTGGAGTTTGGTGTACGATTTAAAGCTAATTTTCAAAACTATAGCTATTCTATTTAATAGAAACAGTGGTGCTGTTTAGCTAACTACCCTTATTCACAATTTTTTGGTAACTCCCAACTTTCGCAATAATTATTAAATACACCCAAGCCTAAATAGGCTTGGGTAAATTTTAGGTTTACCTACAGCACTAGGCAACTGTCAGCCAATTTTGGATTTTGGATTTTAGATTGCAATAGAGTTAAGTTATAGCGGTTCCCAGTTGAGTGAGGTACAAAAACCCCACCCCCAACCCCCTCATCGCTTGCGGGGAGGGGGCTATGAAGTACCTTATTTGATTAGGAAAAGCTATAAGTATTTCTTTCTTTGTGTCCTTTGCGTTCTTGGCGGTTCGTTCAAAAAATTGGCTTTGACAAAAAGTTTAAATTTTGGATTCTGAATCATTCAATCCAAAATCCAAAATCTAAAATCTAAAATTTGGTAATCCTGTGTATGAGATTATCCCACAGCCTTCTGAATACCAACTACTTCAACCTGCTGCACTTCTGGCAACAAACGCTTCACGCCTTGCTTAACAAACCCTTGCAAAAAACCAATCTGCTGATTTTGCTGAAATACTTTTTGCAATGTTTGCCGCAAATTATCCAAATTCAAACCAGTTCCAGAATCTATTGCTATTTCCTGCTGTTGGAAATACTCAATTAGACTTAACCCTGCGACTCTAGTCAGATAAGCTGCACTTACTCCCTGCACTACGCCACCAGCAACAAAGGTAACGGCATTACTTTTGAGAACAGTACTAATAGCCTTTGTAGAAAGTTCAACTAAACCCAGTTTCAACATCAAACTTCCCATTGTTCCAGCTACAGTTTGCGCCTGTTCCAAGGAAAATTTCTGCTGATAGATATTACCCAAATCCATTACCATTTGAGCATTAATTGCCGCAGTCGCCAAAATATCAAGGGCCGGAACTGGATTAGCAAAGGCAGCAGCAGCAGCTATCCATTGATATTGTTCAATAATTGGGGTGGCGCGATCGCGTCTAGTTCCATTCAACCAGTTTTTCGCCTCAGCTTTCAACAACCCAGCTTTCCTCATGGTAGTTACCCAAACCAGGCGTTGTCTTTGCTGTGCCAAAACTTCACCCAGATGGTCTGTCAACTGCTGGATATCTGCTGCTGGTTGTTCCATCCACTCTTGCACAGCACCATCAGCCTCATGCTTTCGGACTTTGATGGCAATGGGAGAGGCGGCTGTTGCAACCACATTTCCTTGCATTCGCTGTTTCAATTGACTAAAGATGCTGGCGCTTTCATCGGCTAAATACTGGTCTTGTTTGTTGAAAACCAGGATTGTCGGCTGATTTGCTGCTTTTAGCTGCTGTAAGGTTTGAAATTCTGAGTCTGTCAAATCACCGTTTGTCAGGAATAGAACAAAATCAGATTTTGCAACTTCTGCTAAAACGGCTGCATCTGAATTGTCACCCGTTTCTCTAAATAAAGGTGCTGTCTCTTCTAAAGACACCAAATTTTGTGTCTCTAGATTTTGCTTCAACACTTGAATTAAAGTGCTTTTACCTACGGATTTACCGCCAGTCACAGCCACTTTAATTTCTTGTCTGTCTAATTCCAACAATAGTTGGTTAACTTGTTCTCGCAGTGTTTGTAATGCTGGATGGTTTTCTGATTCTTGTGCCAGTTGGTTAATTACAGTTTCAGTTTTAGCGATCGCACTTTCCACAGTCGCCCGATCTACGAGCATACCATCTAGCTGCTTTAAACTGTCTTTCGGGCGATTTTGCTGGAATAACCACAAACCACCGCCTACAGCTAAGGCACTCAACAAACCAAACTCACCCACCTGCACTATCGAATCGTGCCAACTGTCCAACATCCACAGAGAAAAGGACAGTCCCAATCCTCCCACTAAAATTGGTCGCTGCAACTTCACAACCATGATTTTCCGCGCCTTTTAGATGGCTATTTCTTCCAGAATAGATTAAAATCCTGCTTCTGGGAATTTAACAGGCGATCGAACACAACTTTCTTTACTTACAGATTTTGCTGAAATTAACTCCCAAGCATTCCTATATTCTGCTGAACGCGGTTTACGCTGTCGTTTTTCAGCTTCAACAAGGTGTATTTCGCTTCCATAATCTATGAACACATCTACGGGAAAGACATAGAACAGGTCAAGTTTTTCTATATATACTAGGGCAAAATCAAAGTCTGATAGATGATATGCTTCTCGAAGCATCAGCCGCCGATTGGTTTTAGTGCGGCGGTTATCTACAACATAATTCCCAGAAGGCTCATCCAACCAAGCATATTTGACTTGGATTTTAATTAGAGTTCCCTGTACATCAAATGCTAGATCGTAAGGTAGCCGATCGCCAAAAGGTTTTAAAACTCCCCAACCACGCTTTAAGGCATGAAGAACAGCAGCTTATTCTGCTATGTCTCCCTTAAGCTTTGTGTCCATTTGTAAGACTAAGTAGCTGACAATCAGCATAAAACAAAACTCTGTAATCTTTTACGAAAACAGGGTTTTGCTTTATCATTCATTTGGTGGCGGGAAGTGGATTTGAACCACTGACCTTCGGGTTATGCTTACCAACTACAACTTTCGTTGCCCAGATTAACTGGTTTGTGGTCTGGACTGTCCCTTCACCCTCGCCTTTATCGTTAGGGTGTCTGCCTTCCAGTCTCTACACCTTCTCCATTTCTGGAGCTTGGTTCGGGATTACCGCGCTATTGGCTTCCCCGAGTTTGACAGATAAACACACATAAGTTTCTTTATGTGCCGCCCATAGCAAACTTAACTAATAAGCGTCTAGTTAACTTTGCCCGTTGAGCCCGACGAGCTACCAGGCTGCTCTATCCCGCGTTGCTCTCGACTTATTTATAGTAACCTATAGTCAAGAGTTTGGCAACTATAAAAACGATAATTCTCCAATTACTTCTAAACGGGTGTATTTTCCCAAGGTGGTAAACTTTTCACAGAGGCTTTCGGCGGCGCTAGGACTAATCCAACCCATTTGCTTGAGTAAGTGAATCGCAACGGCATGTTTTGCTCGTTTTGTCCCATCCATGACTTTGATTGCTAATCCTAAGCCTTCACCAAGTCTACCAATGCACTGTACTCCTTCGGCACCACTTTTACTAACCAGTTCCCCTGGAGTTAAGCGCATTAGTTCCGTATCAAATTCTCCATCTCCTGCTACCATTGCGGGGTGATGAGTCATAGCCCGGACGATGCGCTCCATATCGAGATTGGTACTAGAGGCTAGCAGCGCATATAAAGATGCCATGTGACCGAGTTGCATCAAATAAGTTGGTGCGCCACAGTCATCATGAGCGTTGATAAATTCTGCAGCTGGCATTCGCAGCAACTCTGCTACTTTGCCCAAAATCAATTGCTGTATTGGGTGCTTGCGATCCAAGTAGTTATTCAAGGGCCAACGGCGTTGCTGACAAACAGCTAACATTCCCGCATGTTTTCCAGAGCAATTATATTCCAAAGGACTGTGCTTACCTTCAGGAATTGGACACTGGAGTATGGTAGGGTCAAGATCAGCCCGCCAAAGGATGTTAAATACCTGTCGGACTTGATCTATTGTTCCTTTATGGGAACTTGTCATAATTGCTAAGTCGCGATCGCTGAGATCATAGCGTTCGAGTGTACCTGTAGTGGTGACTGCGAGTGCCTGAAATGGTTTAAGGGCTGAACGGATAAATGCAGCAGTTTCAGAATTTCCGGCAACGGTTAGAACCCGTCCTCGTTCGTCGCATACAACAGCTTGGACTATATGCCTGGATTCAATAATACCTTCCCGCAGCAACCGGACTTCCAGTGCTGTGGCTTGAGTTCGTTTTCCCATTGTCATGGGTTTATATTTATTACCTTTTTTTAATTAATTTTTAGTCATTGGTCATTGGTCATTAGTCCTTAGCTAATGACTAATGACCAATAACTCTTTAAAACAAATGCCAAACTATCGTACCAGTAACGTACATTCCCGCCAAGCCAGCAAAGGTAAATTGCAACCGCCGCAGAATGGGTTTGATTTCGTATGCAACAATTAAGCGATCGCGGTTGAGTACTTCTTGTGGTTTTGTCCAAGTTTGACCGTCGTACCAGCCTGACTCTTCATAAAATACTGTGGGACTGCAAAGGCGATCGCACACGTAAAACCAGCCTAAGTATAATCTTACCAGTGCCAGTACGACCCCGACACTGGCTGCTGCTGCACCACAAAGGATAAAATGTGCAATATACTTGTGGGGAGGAAAACTTGCTGCGGCCACAGGTGCTGCGATCAGCCAAGATAAACCCCAAATCCAAGCAATTTTCGTGATATACTCGCGCAAATCTAAAGTGCTATCACGAAATAGCCAGGAAGTTTTTAACTGTTCGTACTCATTGAGCGGTTGTTGGTCTATGGGAACTGGGCAATTTGAAACCGAAGACCTAATCATGTTGGCTTACCTTCACCCTCATCAGATTCTGGAAGGGAAATACGCTCTGCATGAATCCAGAACGCTTCTAAATTATAAAACTCCCGTTCTTTGGGCATCATGATGTGAACGATCACATCACCGTAGTCTTGTAGTACCCAACTCCCCTCGACTTTTCCTTCTGTCCTTATGGGACGACGTTGCAACTCAGTTTCGACTTTTCCTTCAATTGCTTGAGCGATCGCTCTTACTTGTACCCTAGAATAGCCAGTCATCATCACAAAGTAATCGGCTAGGTAAGATACCTCTGCTACTTTGAGCAATAAAATCTCACCCGCTTTGCGGTCTGATGCAGCAACTGCTATCGTTGCAGCTAATTTTCCGCTCTCCTCGTCAGTATGGGCGTGGCTCTTTACCACACTCTTCGTCAGTGGGACAGATTGTAATGGGAAATTTCCTTGGAAATATTCAGTCATTAAACCTCAGGTGCTTTTTTCCTTTGAAACAATTGTTTACATTTACTTACAAACAACAAACAATTGATCTGACAAATGTGTCAATAGGTTTTTTTGAATACTAACAAAAAAACAGGTGTTTATGGGGGCTAGTTTGATAATTGCTGTCTACTAAAAACTACAATACAACACAGCAGATTCATGCCTGGTCTACCAAAAGTGTGATTGGCATCAGTGTAGTATTTAGTATTAGGAGATACTAAAGCACCCCTACTCGATAGTTAAAAAATTGGTGTTCCCACATATTTAATGAAGTGAAGCTGTGGGATTTTGGATTCAAAACGCATTTGAGAACCCCTTGTCTATTGCTCAATATGCTTGAATTAAGCCTTTTTTCTCTCCCCCTACTTCCTTTGCTTGCCTCAAAAGAGAAATTTCTTTAACCTAAGCATATTGGTCTATTGCTGTATATCTCTAAGTATAATTAATTACCCTCAAAATCAGTTGCATTTAGATAATGAGGGTAGAATTGCAACTTTCTGAGTCGCTCACATTCTCATGGGCTTTCTGCTCTAGATACTGTAACTCTTGTAGACTGAATAGCTGCATGACGATCTGCTGTCAATGAGTAACACAACGACTCATACTGATTTAAAGCTTGCTCAAAAGCATAGTTTTCAACGGCATATTGGCGACTTTTATAACCCAGAGTTTTGACCTTTTCGGGATTTTGGTACAAATCTAAAATTGCCATTGCTAAAGCTTGAGGATCTTCTGGAGGAACGACAACTCCGCCGCCACTTTGCCTGATTGCTCTTGCTGCTGTACCATTATCAGGGACAGAGGCAACTAAAGCCCCTCCACTGGCAAGTAGCACTTGAATTTTTGACGGCATATTGAAAGATACAATATTTTTCTTTTGCACCACTAAGCCAACATCGGCAGCTGCCAACATTTGTGGCAAAGATTTGCGGGGTTGAAATGGCAGTAGCAAAACATTATCTGCGCCGCAGTCTAGACATTCTTGTTGTAATCGCTCTAAACCTTTTGCCTCTCCAACGATTACAAAAACAATATCTGGGATATGGCGCAACGTAGAAGCAGCTTTGACAACGCTTTCTAAGCCTTGGGTTAGAGCAATGTTGCCAGAATAAAGGACTACAAATTTGCCATTTAGATTATGTGCTGCACGGAAAGGGTTATTTTCTTTAGGCAAAGGGCGGATAAAATTTACATCAACCCAGTTAGGAATTTGCACAATTTTGTCAGCTTCTACGCCCTTAGATCGCAAATTGTCCACAAACCCATCGGCGATGACGCTAATTTTACTGGCAGTGTGGTAAGCAAATTTTTCCAACACTGTAAATAACTTTATAAGCAATTTATTTTTCAGTAGACCGACGTGGACGGCTGCTTCTGGTAATATATCTTGTAGATTTAAAATCACAGGACAAGCACGTAACCATCCTAAAAGAGCAACTGGTACACAGCTTGGCAAGGATGGCGATGTTGAAAGAATAACGTCTGGACGCCAACCGATGAGGGCAGGCACAAAACTAGTGACAACGAAACTAGCATCTAGTAACACCCGATCTAATAGGTTGGGTTGGGGACGAATCCAAACGTAACTGCGTTGTATTTGAACACCATTTTTGGATTCGTTGAGATACCACTTACCCCGATATTCCTCGTAAATTTGACGCTCAGGATAGTTGGGCATAGCGGTGACTACGCGCACTTGATGCCCACGCTTCACTAGTCCCTCTGCTAATTCAGTCATCAGTGGGGCAATACCAATTGGCTCTGGATAGTAGTTGTAAGAGTAAATTAAAATTCGCATAAAAGTTAGTCTGCTGAAGTACCCCGGTTTTTTGTTGAATGACAAATATTCGTCTTCAACATTGTTTAGAGTTTGGAAACTCCTATATTTAATTGTGACTTCAGACTCTTTTTCTGTCAGGGATTTTCCTTAAAGATTGAGTAAACTTAGATATTAAATACTTAGAGGAAGTGTGAATTTTTTTTACTATTTAAGTAGTCTTCAAATTTGTAACTTTTGATTGGTACGTAAGTATAAACCCTAAGTATTCTGATATTAATTAAGACTGTTTCACAATATTATTGAATGAGCGATCGCCCTTGTATTTTCTCGTTTTTTGCTGGTTCGGGATTCCTAGATTTAGGCTTTGAAACTAGCGGTTTTAATATTGTTTACGTCAATGAAATTTTTTCACCATTCATGGCAGCATACCGCTATTCACGGCAGATTCTCAATCTCCCATTGCCAGAATACGGGTATCATTACGGAGAAACAAGAGATGTAACCCAACTTCACGAAGGTTTACAAGCACAACACTTCCGTGAGTTAGTACAAGACTGCCGCAAATTTAATAATATTGTGGGCTTCATTGGTGGGCCTCCCTGTCCTGATTTTTCTATTGGTGGGAAAAATAGAGGACGTTTAGGAGATAATGGCAAGCTTTCCGCTTCTTATGTTGAATTAATTTGTCGCAATCTTCCAGATTTCTTTTTATTTGAGAACGTTAAGGGATTGTGGAGAACGACAAAGCACCGTTTATTTTTTGAATCGCTTAAGCAACAATTACTAGAAGCAGGCTATATCTTAACAGAGCGGTTAATTAATACTATCGAATATGGTGTACCCCAGGATAGGGAAAGAATTATTCTTATTGGTTTCCGAAATAATTTTATCAAGGATATAGGAATAAAAGTCGGTAGTGAAAAGTTACTGACTGAAAAGGCTTTTCCTTGGAAAAATCACATTTTATATCCTAAACAAGAGGTTTTTGCTTACCCTTGGCAAAAGTGCGATCCATTCCAAGAAAATTCCATCATGCCTTGTCCTGAAGGTATACCTCAAGAATTAACAGTTGAATATTGGTTTAGAAAAAATAATGTGCTGAATCATCCCAATGCTAAAAGCTATTTTCAACCAAGGGCAGGTATCACAAAATTTGCTGCTATTGATGAAGGAGATGATTCTAAAAAGTCTTTCAAGCGTCTTCACAGATGGCGTTACTCTCCGACAGCTTGCTATGGAAATAATGAAGTACATTTGCATCCCTATAAAATCCGGCGAATATCTGTAGCGGAAGCTTTAGCTATTCAATCTTTACCTGCAAATTTTGTATTTCCAGAGAATATGTCACTCACGAATATGTTTAAGACTATTGGTAATGGCGTACCATATTTGGCATCAAAGGCGTTAGCTAAAACTATTACTAACTTTTTAAGAATTGATGTAAAAAATGCTGTTAATATTTCTAACCTTACTAAGCCTAATGTCAACTTAAACACTTACACTAATTCCGCGATATCTACAAAACCAACATCCAAATTAAGTTAGTAGCTTGTTTTCAGGATAAACTCGTAATAAATATGGTTTAATATATATATAAGAAATGTTTTAATTTTTTATAAAGTTTAATAATCAATTACTGGCAGAAGACACGATGGCAGCAGACTATCCAGATATTGATATTGCGCCATTCATCGATCACGCCCTGTTAACGCCAACGGCTACTCCAGAGCAGGTTCAGCAGTGGTGTGAAGAAGCATATAGATTCAATTTTGCGGCAGTTTGCTTGTACCCCATCTATGTCAAACAAGCTGTCGAACTCCTCCACGGCAAGAATCCGAAAGTATGTACGGTGATTGGCTTTCCGTCTGGTGCGACAACTTCAGCAGTGAAGCTGTATGAGGCTCAAGAAGCGGCGGATAATGGGGCCACTGAGTTGGATGTGGTCATGAACTTGGGCTGGTTGAAAGCTGGTAAAACTGAAGAAGTCCACCGGGAAATTGCCGAAATTTGTGAAGAGACTGGGCAAACTGTCAAGGTAATTTTGGAAACCAATCTGTTGACAGATGCGGAGAAAAAAATAGCTGCTGAAATAGCTATGGAGGCGGGAGCGGCTTTCTTAAAAACTAGTACAGGTTGGAATGGCGGTGCAACAGTGGCAGATGTGCGATTTTTGCAGGAATTGGCAAAAGAAAGGGTGGGAATTAAAGCTGCGGGTGGTATCCACACTATCAATCAAGCTCTAGACTTAATCGTAGCGGGTGCTACTAGATTAGGTACATCTCGCGGTATCGATTTGATCCGCCAGCGCGATAATCTGGGGAAGGGTGAATAGTCGTTTGTCCTTTGTCCTTTGTCATTTGTCCAAAGCTAATGACCCTTGACTCATGACTAATGACCAATGACCAATGACTAATACTAATGACTAATGAGTAGAACCTACAAAGCAACCGGAATTAATCTTAAAACTCAGGTGCTGGGAGAATCAGATAAAATAGTGACCATTTTGACACCAGAATTCGGTCTGATTCGAGCAGTGGCTCCAGGGGCACGTAAGCACAACTCCAGCTTGGGCGGCAGGAGTGGTATGTTTGTTGTGAATGAACTATTGATAGCGAAAGGGCGATCGCTTGATAAAATTACTCAAGCACAGACGTTAAAAACTTATCCTGGTTTAGCTAAAGATTTGGGAAAATTGGCTGCTAGCCAATATTTAGCAGAAATAGTCCTCTCTCAAGCTTTGAGCGAACAACCCCAAGAAGAACTTTATGAGTTGTTCAATGAACATCTCCATCGGTTAGAAGCATTGTCTAATGCAAATGGATCTGGTGTTTTGGCTCATCTGGCTCATGGGGTGTTTCACCTTTTAGCCTTAGCAGGAGTAACGCCGCAAGTGCAAGTATGCTGCTTATCTGGGCGCTCCCTCAAGCCAGACTTTACAGACCCCAAATGGCAGATAGGATTTAGCGTCCCTACGGGTGGAACAATTTGCTTAGAAGCTTGGAAACGTTTACGAACAGAGAGAGAGGGGGACATGAGGGAGATGGGGAGAGACCAATACCCTATGGCTAATGCCCAAACAGTTGTTGTGCATCGGCAAGAAATACCTGTGATTTCTAGTCGTCTGGGTGCTATGGAACTGGCTTTGCTTCAACATCTGTCACAACCAGAGATAATGCAAATTGATGGTGCTAGAGACCATAACTGGTTATATGTTGAGCAGATTTTGCGCCAGTATGCTCAGTATCAATTAGGCCGCCCTATTCGCTCTGCTACCTTGATCGATTCTTATTTTGCTGCCAACCATGATGCAACCATCTGATTTGGATAAAAAAGTCCTGCCTTTGTCACCAAGCCTCGTTAAAAAACAGAATAGGATCTCAGATCCTACGGTCAAGAATCACTTGAGTGCCGTTTCAAAGTGTACATCTAGTCAAATCAATAGCGAAGAAATGTCCCCAAAAGACGTTTCTCAAAACGATCAAAGTTGGACAGCCCAGATCCCAAAAACTGATGTTCCAAGTCAATCAGAAATACAAGCTGAGGACAAATTAACTACTGCTGAGGCAAATAGCAACGGGCAGAGTTTGCCAGTAGCTACTATTCCAGAAAAAGAATCACCTAAATTAGATGGATCTGGTTCAGGTGGAGAAGCTGGTTCGGGGAATGTAACACAGCAGGGGTTTTTGCCTGTATTAAAAAACCCTAATTTCCTGGCTCTTTGGGGCGGTCAAGTTTTCTCCCAACTAGCAGATAAAGTTTATTTGGTGCTGATGATTGCTTTGATTAATACTCAGTTTCAAGCTAGTAATCAGAGTATTAGTGGTTGGGTGTCAGTCTTGATGATGGCTTTTACGATTCCAGCAGTATTATTTGGTTCCGTTGCTGGGGTGTTTGTCGATCGCTGGTCAAAAAAGGCTGTGCTAGTAGCAACTAATATTTGGCGCGGCATTCTGGTTTTGTCAATTCCCTTCCTGCTGTGGTTGACTCATGACTGGAAACCCGTAGGAGTCATGCCAGTAGGTTTTTTGATTATCCTGGGTGTGACTTTTCTAGTTTCCACACTGACGCAGTTTTTTGCACCGGCAGAACAGGCGGCAATTCCCTTAGTGGTAGAAGAACAGCATTTACTCTCAGCTAATTCGCTTTATACAACAACGATGATGGCATCGGTGATTGTTGGGTTTGCTGTCGGAGAACCTTTATTAGCGATCGCAGATGGACTTTGGTCGCAACTTGGTGGTAGTGGTAGTTTGGGCAAAGAACTTTTAGTCGGTGGTAGTTATGCGATCGCTGGACTAATTTTATTCCTCCTAGCAACTAAGGAAAAACACCACCACCCTGATACAGAATTCCCTCACGTATTCTCTGATTTGCGAGATGGTTTTGCCTACCTCAAAGCAAATCATCGCGTCCGCAATGCTTTGCTTCAGCTAATTATCTTGTTTTCTGTCTTTGCAGCATTAACTGTTCTAGCTGTTCGGATGGCAGAAATAATTCCCAATATGAAAGCTTCCCAGTTCGGCTTTTTACTAGCAGCCGGTGGTGTTGGCATCGCTGCGGGAGCAACAATTCTCGGTCAATTTGGTCAACGCTTTTCCTACGCCCAACTAAGTCTCTGTGGTTGTATGGGTATGGCAGCATCCCTGATTGGTCTATCAATCTTTACAACCCAACTGTGGCTGGTCTTGTTACTGGTGGCATTATTAGGTATCTTTGGGGCCCTAGTGGGTATTCCCATGCAAACCGCAATCCAAACAGAAACACCTCCAGAAATGCGTGGTAAAGTCTTTGGTTTACAAAACAATGTAATTAATATTGCTCTCTCCCTACCTTTAGCTTTAGCAGGAGTAGCAGAAACCTTTTTGGGATTACAGGCAGTTTTTTTGGGATTAGCAGCGATCGTCTTTTCAGGAGGTATATTAACGTGGTACAACTCACACAAGTAGTTATCAGCTGACAGGAGCTATTATTCATTACCTTGAAGTAATTAATATTTACTTAAAGATTTTGCGTTCATGCTAAACTGTGGTCAGTGAAAATTTATCATATACTTGTGGGATATCAATCTGACATTAGTCAGAATAAGTTGTTTAAGTATCAGAAATTAACAACTTATACGTAAACTAAATAAAGCCATCAATCCACGAGTTTAATCAGCTTAAAAATATGCTTTTTAAACTAAAATGTGGTGGCAATTTTTAATAAATAAAAAACCAGCAAGTATAACTAGATAAAATAAAAATCACAAAGGGCACACAATAAATAGCTCAAACCCGCTTTTCTTACAGCTAAATAAAGAATGCGTATAGCCTGGATTGGAAAAAAATCACCCTTTTGCGGCAATGTCACCTACAGTCGAGAAATTACAAATGCTTTGCTAGATAGGGGACATCAAGTTAGCTTTCTTCACTTCGCCCAGGAAGAGTCTGAACCTGATAATTGGCCAAATCTTCGAGAGGTTTCCCTCCCGTTCATTTACAAGTCTCAGGTTTATACAATTCCCACTTTTAAAGCAACCAAAGTTTTAACAGACTCGCTGCGGGAAATCAAACCAGATGTAGTCCATGCTTCCTTAACATTATCTCCTCTAGACTTTTTTCTACCGGAAATCTGTGAGGAACTAAGATTGCCTCTAATTGCAACTTTTCACACACCCTTTGCTGGCAAGGGGGCAAAGCTGGTATCAGGAACACAACTTTTGGCTTATCAGCTTTACGCACCTTTTTTAGTTAACTACGATCGCGTGATTGTATTTTCCCAAATTCAGCGAGAATTATTGGCAGGGATGGGCGTAAGGGAAGAAAATATTGCTGTAATTCCTAACGGTGTTGATACTATTAAGTATTCTCCAGGATTTTCTCAAATCAAAGCAGAATTTAAAGCCGAACGCTTGTTTGTTTACCAGGGTCGAATAGCGCCAGAGAAAAATGTCGAAGCCCTCCTCCGGGCTTGGAAGCAGTCGGCAATGGGGCCCGGTACGAAGTTGCTAATTGTTGGTGATGGCCCTTTAAAGTCTTCCTTAGAGCCGTTTTATGGTTCAGAATACGGCATTATCTGGTTAGGATTTGTCGCTGATGAAGACCGACGAATTGAGATTTTGCGGGGCGCAGATGTATTTGTTCTACCTTCATTGGTAGAGGGTTTGTCTCTATCTCTGTTAGAGGGAATGTCATGTGGGTTGGCTTGTTTAGCAACAGACGTGGGTGCAGATGGAGAAGTATTAGAAAAGGGCGCAGGTATAGTGATTAGTACTAAAACCGCGCGATCGCAGTTAAAAACCCTCTTGCCAGTGTTGCAAGACCATCCAGAGTTAACAACTTTACTTGGGCAAAAAGCCAGACAGCGTGTATTAGACCGCTATACCCTCAGTAAAAATATTACTCTGCTCGAAGACCTTTATAAAGAAGTTTTAGCACAGCGACCTCTACCGCTAAGTCGTAGAGCTTAGGGAAAGGGAAGAAGTGCGATCGCACTGTAAATTCTCAGATGGTAATGAGTGCGATCGGGCAACAACGTCTTATTTAAATGTTTGGGTATTTTTGTTGCTACTGGCTACTCTATATTGGGGGACGGCTGAGAATCAATAACTGCACTTCTGGTCGCCTTTTGTGTTAATTGGTGATGGGCGGTAGGAGAGATAGTTAATCAGGGGTTAACGTGCTAAGACACCTTAAAATCTCTTTGAGCCAATGGTGAAGCGGTAGAATAAATAAAATATTACTGCTGATGTATAACTCGTAGCGAGTTTCTGCGGAACGCTCACGGGGTATATTATTATTGCTCAAATGCCAATGAAAAAAATTAATATATTCGTTAAAATCAAATATAATCTAACAAAAATTCAAGTTACAAAATCAACAAATGACTGCAATTATTGACCTAAAAACATTATATGAATCCAATTACCTGCAATGGTTAGAGGAGACTATTAAATGTCTCAAAGCTAGGCAATTAGCAGAAGTTGACTATGAAAACTTAATAGAAGAACTGGAAGATTTGGCGAAAAACGAAAAAAGGCGAGTCAGAAGTTTGTTGGAACAGATTATTAGACATTTATTGCTTTATCAATATTGGGATTTAGAAAATCCAAGAAATGCTAATAATTGGGCTGCCGAAATTATTAGTTTTCGTAATCAAATTAATGAAGATTTAAGTGCGAATTTACGCAACCATTTAGAGGATAATTTCAGCATAATTTATGCTAATGCCTTAGATTATGTTAAGGCTAAAACAAAGCTAACCAATTTACCTGAATTATGTCCTTATACTTTAGAGCAAATTTTTGATAAAAATTGGTTGCCTTAATCTTAAATTTTTGGTTTTTTGCACGAGACATATTCATGTTTTAACTCAGCAACACCATAAAATTAAGTCGCTAAAATTTATCATATTCTTCTGATTCTACGTTAGGCACTTTATTCAAAACTTGCTGAAATTTTGCCCAACTACCACTTTTGGCTTTTTCTTCCAAATAGTCTTTAGTCATCCATGCAGAAACTTGTGCAGATAAGGCAATAGTTGCAAGTTGTTCAATAGAAATATTTTCTCTTGCTGCTAAAGCTTCAATTTGTTTATATAAAGATTTGGGTAGCTGTACATTTAAGTTAGTCATGGGAGTACGGATTTGTCATTATTTTGCTATTAGTAGCATTTTTACCGTAGTGGCAAAGTTATAGTCTACCTTTCGATCAATTTATTTTTGAATTATCCATTAAAGACCATCCTAAACTGGTTGGTTGTTCATAAACTCGCTTTAGAGTATTTACATCTCTGGGAGAAATAGACGACGGGTTACGAACTTGGGAAAAGTATAAAGCATCAGTTTGTAGCGGACTATGACCCCAAATTCCCAGTGCATGGCCAAATTCGTGGCGGGTAGCTGCAATGAGATATTCACCTGTTTGACTGGGGCTTAACAAGATGGTGAAGCGGTGGGATAAAACTTTGTTGGTAGTGTATAACTCGTAAGTAGTTTGTGCCGATCGCGCACGAGGTATATTACTATCAGGCGAAATTTGTAGAGGTGGCGCTTTTCGCACAATTGTAATATCGGCACTTTCTGGCTGTTCGACTACTGTTATGGGTAAATAATTACTCCATTCTTTTACACCCTGCAAGACACCGTTAACCCATACTTGAGCTTGTTTTTCATTAACGGCTCTTGGTGGTTCCACGTAAACTCGAATGGGAAATTGTGACCAGACTAAATAACCAACTTGGGTTATTGTGACTTGGGAAAAGTAGTCACCACTGTTAGTGTTATCTTGCCACTGTGCAAGTGTGGGCGGTAAGGGATGGGGTTTTGGGGAGGATGAGGAGATGGGAAGAGAGATTATTAAGTCTGAATATGCATATTTTTGTATTATTGTCAACCCCCGACTCGACTGGAGATTAGTAAAAACGATTAACAGCCCTGTGCCAAGAAATAAGGCAAGAGCTGTAATTAACCGTTGTGAAATTAAATTTATTAGGGTATTAAGTATTGGGTGTTGGGTTCTTTTCCCCATTTACCTATCCTTATTTAGGCAGCCAACCGGCACTTAAAACTACTGTTAAACCGAGAAAAATTACTGTTAATGCCCAAGTAATTCGGTTTAAGGTGTTTTCTGCACTTTTGGTGCTGCTAAATAGCTGGGCTTGTCCACCAATGGCTCCAATCCCATCACCTTTGGGGCTATGTAGTAAAACTAAGATAATCAAACCAGTGGCGGAAAACGCCCAAATGCCTTGCACGATATTAGTAGCTGTCATGGTAGGAATCTCATTTATAAAAAGTTTCAAAAAACAGAATTCAGAAGTTAGGAGTCTATTAAAAACTCCTAACTCTTGTAGAGACGCGATTAATCACGTCTGTACTCAGAACTCTTTTACAGTCCTACTTGCACGGGGGTGCGAGTGCGTTGCAGTTCATAATCTGCTGTTTTCAGCAGCGATCGCCCGGTCATTTCTGGTGGTTGAGGCAGCTGTAAAATCTCTAGAATTGTGGGGGCGATGTCGGATAGTTTGCCATCGGTTCGCAGTTCGACATTTGTACCATATCCAGGGATTTTGATTTTCTCGCCTTCTACCAAGATAAAGGGGACTGGGTTAGTTGTGTGGGCTGTCCAGGGATTACCCCCTTCATCTAGCATATACTCAGCGTTGCCATGATCGGCAGTAATAATTGTTGTACCACCGGCTTTGATAACGCTCTCTAATAAGCGTCCCAAACAGCGATCAACTGTTTCAACTGCTGTAATGGTAGCGTCGATTTGACCAGTATGCCCTACCATATCTGGGTTAGCATAGTTAATCACAACTAGAGAATATATACCCTTTTGAATCGCAGCGATCGCCACATCTGTAACTGCTACTGCTGACATAGCTGGGGCGTGATCGTAAGTCGCTACCATCGGGCTGCTTACTAGTTCTCGATCTTCTCCAGCAAAAGGTTCCTCCAGACCCCCATTAAAGAAATAGGTGACATGGGCGTATTTTTCGGTTTCGGCGGTGCGGAACTGATTCAGACTGTGATTGGCTATGACTTCTCCCAGAATGTTACTGAGATTCTGAGGCTCAAAGGCTACAGCCACCGGTAAGTCTGAATCATACTGTGTAAAGGTGACAAAAGACAGGGGTGTGATTTGCTGTCTTTCAAAACCGTCAAATTTGGGACTGACTAAAGCTTGAGTTAATTGTCTGGCGCGATCGGGGCGGAAGTTGAAAAATATCACCCCATCCCCTGGTTTTATTGCGCCTGGTGCAATTCGGATTGGGTTGACAAATTCATCTTTTACCCCTTCAGCGTAAGATGCTTGCAAGATTTCTAAAGCCGTGCGATTATCACTCACACCATCTTGAGTCATCACGTCGTAGGCGCGTTTGACCCGATCCCAGCGATGATCGCGATCCATAGCGTAGTAGCGACCGCTAAGAGTGACTATGCGCCCAATTCCTGTACGCTCTATATAATCTTGCAGCAGTGTGATTGCTCTTACACCGTCAGTTGGGGCGGTGTCACGACCATCGGTGATGGCGTGAATACAAACTTCTGGAATTCGCTGGTCTTTGGCTAAGTCAAGTAGTCCGAATAGATGGGTAATATGCGAATGTACCCCTCCCTCAGAACAAAGTCCTACTAGATGCAGCTTGCTATTCCGAGAACGAACTTCCTGGCAAATTTTGACAAGTGCTGGGTTTAAGGCAATAGAACCGTCTTCAACCGCATCGGAGATGCGTACAAGTTCTTGCGGTACCACTCGCCCAGCACCAATGTTCAAATGACCAACTTCCGAGTTGCCCATTTGACCTTCTGGCAACCCTACGGCTTTTCCTGATGTGTGGATGAGGGTATGAGGGTAAGCTGCCCATAAACTGTCCACGATTGGAGTTTTAGCAGCAATAATGGCGTTTCCTCGCGTTTGGTCGCAGTAGCCCCATCCGTCTAAAATGACTAGCACCACCGGAGCAACAGGTGCTTTGGTCATAGTAAAATTGCCCTTTACTTTTTGTAATATCCGAATGATACCACTGCTAATCCACGCCGCAAGTGAATTTTTGCTTATGAACTTCTTTTATTAAGGACTTGCAGTTTTTTGAAAGATTTTTTAGATTATTAGTAATTTTTCTGTGATGTTTTGGAACCCTAATAAAGGGTGATTACTTAGTAGTAGCGTTTTCGGACTACTACTAAGTCCGTATTCAATCTGTTATTTCCTTTTAGTGGAAGCTTTTGCAGCTTTTTTAGCGGCTTTTTCGGCTTCTATCGCAGCTAATTTTGCTTGTTCTTTCTCTTCGGCAATTTTCTGGAGATAGTAATGATAATCTCCTAAGTAAACGCGGAATTCACCATCACGAATTTCGACGATTTTGTTTGCTACCTGAGAAATAAAGTAGCGATCGTGAGAGACTACGATTGCCGTACCATCATAGTTTTTAAGCGCTTCTTCCAGCATTTCTTTAGCTGGAATATCTAGGTGGTTTGTCGGCTCATCTAAAATTAGTAAGTTCGCGGGACGCAAGAGCATTTTTGCCAACGCCAAACGAGCTTTTTCTCCTCCACTTAATGCCCCAACTGCTTTAAATACAGTATCACCAGTGAATAAGAAGCGTCCCAAAAGCGTGCGAACTTCTTGATTATCCCAATCTGGAACTTCATCATGGATAGTTTCCATGACAGTTTTCTTCAAATCCAAGGCTTCAGCTTGATTTTGCTCAAAGTAACCGGGAATAACATTATGATCCCCTAATTGAACGCTACCTTCTGTGGGTGGTTCCATACCCATAATTACGCGCAGAAGGGTAGATTTCCCAGCACCATTGGGGCCAAGAAAAGCAATGCGATCGCCTCTTTCAATTAGGAGATTTGCTGCCAAAAACAGGATTTTATCACCATAAAGATGAGTTAAATCTTTAATATCCACTACTTCGCGTCCACTGCGGGGTGCAGGGGGAAAACGGAAGTGGAGAGTTCTTACCCCAGCAATGGGTGCTTCAATGCGTTCAATCTTGTCGAGTTGCTTTTCCCGGCTTTTCGCCTGGGTACTGCGGGTAGCACTGGCGCGAAATCTATCAACAAAGGTTTGCTGTTTTTCTAATTCTTTCTGTTGGCGTTCGTAGGCGCTAAGTTGTGCTGATTGACTTTCGGCTTTTTGTTCCAAATATGCCGAGTAGTTACCAAGGTAGGTACTGGAAACGCCACGTTCAGTTTCCACAATTTGGGTGCATAGGCGGTCAAGGAACTCCCGGTCATGGGAGACTATTACCATCGGCGTAACTAGCCCTCGGAGGTAATTTTCCAGCCATTCAATGGTTTCTAAATCCAGGTGGTTAGTCGGTTCATCCAGCAGCAACAAGTCGGGTTTTTGCAGCAGGATTTTACCCAAACTCATCCGCATTTGCCAACCACCACTGAAAGCGCTGACAAGGCGATCGCCATCTTCTAGCCCAAACCCCATCTCTGGTAAAATTTTCCCGATGCGTGCATCTAAGTTGTAGCCATCCAAGGCTTCAAATTTGCGCTGGAAGCGATCCAACTTGTCGATCAGTCGATCCAGTTCATCTGGGTTAGCCGTTTCCATCTCTTGTGGTATGTGCGCCAGAGATAACTGGACTTCGTTGGCTTCTTTAAAGACAGTCCAAAATTCTTCTCTAACGGTGCGGGTGGGGTCTACTTCAAACTCTTGGTTGAGGTAGGCTATATGTAAGCTATTAGGACGGATGATTTCGCCGGCGGTGGGTTCAATTTCCCCAGAGATGATTTTTAGCTGGGTAGATTTTCCAGCACCGTTGACACCGACTAAGCCAATGCGATCGCCTGGTTTAACTTCCCAGTTGATATCTTTGAGAACTTCGCCTGTGGGATAAATTTTACTTATATGTTCTAGTCGCAGCATTAAGTTTCTCTCAGGTAGGGAGTGGGTGGTTGAGGACGAAGTACTAACACCGCCTCTAATATTAACAAAAATTAACTATAAATTCGTCGTGAGAAAGTCTGGTGAGGCGCAAACCAAATTTGGCTTGAGCCACGGATAAAATTTACCACATCTATCTCAAGGCTGACTTTGTACTACTTGTCTGACTTCTTGGACACTCAAATCTAACGCTTTTGCTACTTGTTCTACAGTCAACCCTGCTGCCAACATTCCTGGTACTGCTTTTAGTTTACCTTTAAGCTCACCTTGTTCAATGCCTTCCTGAAAGGCTTCTTGATAAAATCTGGTTTGCTTTAACTCGCTTAATCCAAACATCTCCTCCCTACTCATTGCGGGAAACTTATAAGCCAAAATAGTCTCTATAAATTGTAATAATTGCTGCTGTTTTAGTGGTGAATTTATCTCTGACTTGGTTCTGTCTATCAACTCCCTTGCTTGGACAATTGCCATATCGTCGGCTGCAATTACTAATTTAGCAGTTGCAATGCCAATTGGAAGCGATGCAGTTTCACCTAATTCATCCAAATAAATCCGCCTGACACGCCCACTTGTGAAAAACTCACGGTAATGTTTGATATTGCCTGTATCTACATTCCTATTTGGGTATAAAACCACTGGATAAGCCCAAAGTATTTCTTTTTGCGCTATAGTTTTTTTTTACATTTTCTATTACTTGTTTCATAGATGTAACTATATCTAACTAACTTGGAGTAAAACTTATAAGTATATAATTTTTTTCACCTTGTTCTACTTAAGGTATCTCCAAATAACAAATGAGCGTCATAAAAATGGTAGTAATTATCCTTCCCAGTCTTGACGAGCATCGCACAGAAAATTGTCTGCGATCGCATCATCAAATAAATAAGGGCAATGCTCTGGAAAAGTTCGTAATGGTAAGTTAGTTTCTCGTAGCGCTAAATCCACTCCCGCTTCAAAGCCATCTAACAAGGCTTCTTCGATTCGACACTTTAAGCTGGGGTTCTGTCGCAAATGTCTATTGATGGCGCGACGCTGTTCTTAGTTTGCTACAGCACTTGGGCTAGTAGCTAGACTTTGCTGCGAAGAAATAATATCGAAGGTGCATCATGTTTCGCAAGCCACGCAAAATTAACCAATATCGCCGCAAAGGTAAAAACCTTATAGCCACTAATAAAATTAAACCAGAACAGTGGAACATTTCTGACGCAGAAACCAAAGAAGCTTTAAAAGTTAAAGGCTACGATGTTAAGCAAATCAAAAAAATCCACCTTTTGAAGCATCAGGTGTGTATTTCCTACTGGGATGCAAAAGGTAATATATGCAGCAGCTTTTTTAGCTACCGGATTTTTGCACGTTGGCAAGAAGAAATAGAAAAATTAATTTATACCTGTCAAACACTGAAGGAATGGGCGAAGCTAAATTACCTTATGAAGTACGAATTTGCCTATTACCATTAGACCAGTGAAATAGAAAATGTACTTCATGCGATATTAGAAAACCACCTGTGTGTGTTAAAAGCAACAGAGCAACAAGTGGTTTTACAGAATATTTAACAGTAAAAATTAGTTAGCGGCAGCAGTCGCTAACTCCGCTAGACGTTCCTGTTGGTCTAGAGATATACAAGATTGGATCAGCGTCTCTAAATCACCTTCCAGAACAGGGTTAAGGGAATAATTCTGACCTAACCGATGATCGGTAGCGCGGTTATCTTTATAATTATAGGTGCGAATTTTTTCCGATCGCGATCCAGTACCAACTTGCGATCGCCGCATGGAAGTTACAGCTTCCTGTTGTTCGCGTAACTTCATCTCATACAACTTCGCCCGCAGAATTTGCATCGCCCGTTCTTTGTTTTGCAACTGGCTGCGTTCTTCTGTACAGAAAATGCGTATTCCTGTCGGTTTGTGCATCAAATCGGCGGCTGTTTCCACCTTGTTGACGTTTTGCCCACCAGCACCGCCAGAACGGGCTGTAGTCATTTCAATATCTTTCGGGTCAATATGAATTTCCACATCATCCACCTCTGGCATAATCGCCACGGTAGCTGTGGAAGTATGAACCCGTCCCCCAGATTCAGTTGCCGGTACGCGCTGCACCCGATGCACTCCAGCTTCAAACTTTAACTGGCTATAAACGTCATTACCTTTAATCTCTAGAATGACCTCTTTCCAGCCACCCATTTCTCCTCGAGATTCGCTCACTAGAGAAACTTTCCAACCTTGAGTCTGGGCATAGCGGGTGTACATCTGCATCAAATCGCCAGCCCAAATACTTGCTTCATCGCCACCAGTACCTGCGCGAATTTCCAACATGATATTCTTTTCATCATTGGGGTCGCGTGGTAGCAGTAAGACTTTCAAGCGAGACTCTAAATGCTCTATTTTTTCTTCAAGTTCTTTTACTTCCAGTGCTGCCATTTCTTGCAACTCTGGGTCACTTGCAGATTCTTTGTAAACCTGACGCGCTCCGATCAAATCTTCTTGGGCTGTTTTCCAAATTTCATAAGTATTAACTACTTCTTCCAAAGAAGAACGAGACTTAGCAATTTCTTGATATTCATCAGGATTGCTAGCGGTATCGGGGTCGCCAAGACGACGTGTTAACTCATTAAAGGTTTGTTCAACGGATTTTAGTTTGTCCAGTAAGTATGATTCAGCCATGACGATTGCGATCGCTCCTTAAAAATAACAAATTGGCTCGAGCATATAAATGAAAATCGACCCAGCTGATGCAGGGCCGTCGTTAACAGCAGAGCCAACTCGCTACTTTTTGTCTTGTTCGTCGCCAGATGTTTGAGTGCTGCTCATGCCGTACTTACGGAGGAAGCGCTCTACTCGACCCTCAGTGTCAATAATCTTCTGAGTGCCGGTGTAAAATGGGTGATTTCCAGACCAAACATCTACGTGCAATTCTGGCTTGGTAGAGCCAATAGTCATAACAACTTGACCGTTGCAGTAAACTTTAGCATCTGGATACCACTTGGGGTGAATATCAGCTTTAGCCATTGTTCCTTTTGTGATGAATCTATATCAATTATAACTTTTAGCTCTTCAGTGTTTGTAGAACTTTAGATTTTAGACTTTCCATTACTCTCTTCGGGCTATAAAATTACCTATTTTTTCCTCTGTTTCCTCCTTGGCGACGGCAGTCGCTCATGGGGGAAACCCCCAAGACCGCGCTGCCTCTTCTTGGCGTCCTTGGCGGTTCGTTAAGAAATTAGATATTCTTTCGGCTCTATTCAGAGTAATTTTAAATCCAAAATCCAAAATCCAAAATCCAAAATTCCCTAACGCTTAGAGTACTGAGGCGCTTTCCGAGCTTTATGTAAACCATATTTCTTCCGCTCTTTTGCTCTGGGATCGCGAGTCAAATAACCTTCAGTTTTCAAAGGTGGGCGGTTGTCTGGGTCTAGTTGGCACAAAGCACGGGCAACTCCCAAACGAACAGAATCAGCCTGTCCGGTCAAGCCACCGCCTTCTGCTTTTACCAAAATGTCATATTCGTTTTCTAATCCCAGAGTTTCTAGGGGTGCTTTGATGACTCCCAAATAGTTGGGGTTAAATTGGAAATACAAATTTCCATCTTTACCGTTCACAGTCAGTTGACCGGTGCCTGGAACCAAGCGTACCCGTGCTACTGCGTTCTTACGGCGGCCAGTACCCCAGTATACGGCGCGACCGCTATTAGCATCTGCTACTACCATTAATTTTCTTCTCCAGGAATTGTACTAACTTTTAGTTCTTTGGGTTTCTGAGCATCATGTGGATGCGTAGACCCAGCGTAAACTTTCAGCTTGGTAAACAACTGCTTACCCAGGCTATTTTTAGGTAGCATACCTTTAACAGCTTGTTCTAAAATCCGCTCTGGTATGCGGTCTTGCAGTTTAGCGAAAGTTTCCGTTTTCATCCCACCGGGACGACCAGAATGGCGGCGGTAAAGCTTTTGAGTGCGCTTTTTGCCTGTGACTGCTACTTTCTCAACATTGATGACGATTACGAAGTCACCTGTATCTAAGTGGGGTGTATATTCGGGTTTCTTTTTGCCTCTCAATACCTGGGCGATTTCGCTGGCGAGGCGACCGAGGCGTTTATCGGTGGCATCTACTATGTACCACTCACGCTCAAGGGTTGCTTGAGTAGGAAGGTATGTTTTAACTGTTGTCATTTGTCATTTGTCCTTTGTCATTTTTAATTTGTCATTAGTCGTTTGTCTTTTGTCATTTGTTATTTGCCCTTTGCCCTTTGCCCTTTGTCAGTTGTCCTTAGTTATTCACTAATGACCAATGACTAATGACCAATGACTAATGACTAATGACCAATGACTAATGACTCTTGACTAGTGACGAACTTTGGCAAGGTGTCGTACCAAATCTCTTTTGAAAAGGGAAAATCTGGATAGCCGACTCGCAACAAGCACAAGCCTTGAGGCGGAGCGGCGTGTTTCACTTCTTCCCGGCGTTGTTCTTTCCAGAGTTCGGTGAAGCTAGAAAGTGTCCGTTGTCCAGAACCTACCTGTACCAACATCCCTACCAACAGCCGTACCATGCCATACAAAAATCCATCTGCCTGTATTTCAATATGGATAAATGGCCCACTGCGACGACACTCTGCTGCTTGCACCTCTACCCAGGAATGCGATCGCTTTGAGCCTGCGCGCTGAAAAGCAGCTAAGTGATGCTTTCCTAAGAGAGGTTTCAGGGCAGCTTGGATTAAGGATTCATCCAGTGGTGCATAATAATAATGCCAACTGAAGGCTCTCACAAACAAGTTAAGCCGATCTTCAGTGTATATTGTGTAGCGATATCGTCGATAGGCTGCACTAAAGCGAGCGTGCCAACGGTTATCTACACTAGCTGAAGCCCTGATTAATATATCTGGCGGCAGATAGCTGTTGAGGATTGTTGCCCACTTGTGAGGCGGAATTAAACCTGTTGCTTCAAAATGGGCTACTTGAGCAGCAGCATGAACTCCCGAATCGGTTCGCCCAGCACCATGTAGTGTTACATGATACCCAAGAATAGTAGCGATCGCTATTTCGATCTCTTCTTGGACTGTCCGTTGTTTTTTTTGCCGTTGCCAGCCATGAAAATGAGTGCCCTGGTATTGGATTACCAAGGCTACTCGATGAGTTTGTGTAGGCTGGTGGCTTTCTAACATACAGATTTTGTCCTTTGTCATTTGTCATTTGTCCTTTGTTATTCACTAATACTTCGACTTACCTCGGCTTCGCTCGGCACAAGTCGCTCAGTACAAGTGACCAATGACCAATGACTAATGACCAATAACTAATGACTTAAACCAATTCGATTATGGCCATTTTTGCATTATCACCCCGACGCGGTACGGTACGCATGATGCGGGTATAACCGCCCTGGCGATCGCCATATCGAGTTGGAGCTTGCTCAAATAGAGCGTGAACCAGTTGTTTGTCGAAGATATAGCCAAGGGCTTCCCGACGTGCTGACAAGGAGCCATTTTTGGCTAGAGTAATCATTTTTTCCACTTCACTTCGGAGAACTTTCGCTCTAATTAAAGTGGTGGTGATCTTACCATGACGGATCAACTCGGTGGCGAGCGATCGCAATAAAGCACGGCGTTGATCGGCTGGCTTACTGAGTTTTTTGACGCGACAACGGTGACGCATAATTATGCACTATGAATTATGAAGGTTTTTCTTAAGGGTGTTTCGAGCCTCTTTCCATTGGCAGGGTGATGCCCAAGCGTCGCTGCAAAGCTTCCACGACTTCTTCTGCTGACTTCTGCCCAAAGTTCTTAATTTCTAAGAGGTCTTCTTGGGTATAATCCAACAAATCTGCCACAGAGTTAACTTGTGCCCGTTTGAGACAGTTATATGCCCGCACAGAAAGTTGCAACTCTTCGATGGGTATCTGGGCAGTTGGATCGTCTGGAATATCTGAACCTGTGTCTGTTGGTTCCAGGGAGATATCTTTCAACGGGTTGAATAAATCTACCAAGATCCCAGCAGCCGAAGATAGTGCTTCTTGAGGAGAAATACTGCCATTTGTCCAAACTTCCAACAGTAGTCGGTCTTTTGGAATCAAGCCTTCCCCACGAGATTCTTCAACACTATAGTTGACTTTTCGCACCGGCATAAATATTGAGTCGATTTGAAGAAAGTCCAAAGATGTGGCTTCCTCACGTCCTCGCTCTACGGTGCGATAGCCTTTGCCTTTCTCGATCCGAAATTCCATTTCCAGCTTTCCACCCTCAGCGATGGTGGCAACATACTGAGTCGGATCGATAACTTCTACTTCACTAGGTAAATCAAAATGTGCCGCAGTAATTGTTGCTGGTCCGCTAACAAGTAATCTACCAATCTGAGGCTGCGAGGAATAGTTTTTTAGGATAACTTCCTTCATTTTCATGAGGATTTCCAGCACATCTTCCCGCACGCCCGGAACTGTGGCAAACTCGTGTGAAACACCTGCAATCCGCACTGCTGTCACTGCTGTACCTTCTAGGTTAGACAGTAAAACCCGCCGTAGTGCGTTGCCAACTGTTGTTCCTTGACCGCGTTCTAGAGGTTCCAGAACAAATTTACTGTAATGGTTCCGACTTTCTTCAGTATTCGACTCTACACATTCAATCTGAAACTGCGCCACGGATGAGCCTCCCTTTTTCTAAGGTGCTGCTAGCAGACAAATCAATTGCCTCCCGAATTGACTTTATGTCCTGTAGGTTATAGGTCTATCAAACTACTAGTATGAAATTACGGTATAGTTTGACGTTCCTATTGAGCTTTCAGGCGCTAATAATATTTTGGGTTCCCGAAGTTTAACAGCTTTCCCTACAGGAAAATCTGATTTGCTTTTGGTCGCCCAAGTTTTCACCCAATGACAGTTTGCACGTTATCCGCCCAAGCGGTCATTGTAAGTAACTTTACTTTCTTTGGTTGTAGCTTCTCTTACTCAATGCCCAAGTCTTGGTATTTAAACTCGGCGGCGCTTGGGTGGACGACAACCATTGTGAGGAATCGGAGTAATATCCCGAATGAGTGTAATTTCCAGTCCTGCTCCTTGAAGTGCCCGGATAGCGGTTTCTCTACCTGCTCCTGGCCCACTGACCATTACCTCTATTTGGCGCATTCCCTGATCGATGGCTCTACGGGCTGCACTTTCGGCAGCAGTTTGCGCTGCAAAGGGAGTTCCCTTTTTTGCTCCCTTAAAACCGCTAGAACCAGCACTAGCCCAGGAGATGACATCTCCATTTTGATCGGTAATGGTGACAATGCTATTGTTGAAAGTAGACTGGATGTAGGCCATCCCACTGGGTACATTCCGTTTCTGCTTCTTGCTCCCGGATTTTTTAGTTGGTTGTCTCGCCATACTTGTTTAGTTGATTTAAGGTAAAACTTGCTGTGATTAGCAAGCGTTGAAAATTTATTTCCCTGGAGCCTTCTTCTTACCAGCTACTGTCTGCCTTCTGCCTCGACGGGTTCTAGCATTGGTGCGAGTTCTTTGTCCTCTGACTGGCAAGCCCATCCGATGACGACGACCTCTGTAAGTACCAATGTCAACTAAGCGCTTGATGTTCAAAGACTCCAAGCGCCGCAAGTCGCCTTCAACTTGATAGTTGCTTTCTATTTCCCCTCGTAGGGCTGTTACATCAGCATCACTTAGGTCCTTAACGCGGGTGTCTGGGTTGACACCAGTAGCCGCTATAATTTCTTGAGCGCGTGATAAACCAATTCCGTAGATATAAGTTAGACCGATTTCAACGCGCTTATCGCGTGGAAGGTCTACTCCGGCAATCCGTGCCACAATGAACTCTCCCTATTGTTTTCGCAATTACTGTTGGTTGGAAAAACGTGATTAATCGCGTCTTTTCGTTTTTAATGATGATATGCGTCCTACAACTGGCTCTGTTTGTAAGAGCGTTATCCTTGACGTTGCTTGTGCTTGGGGTTCACGCAGATCACCATGACGCGACCACGACGTTTGATCACGCTACACTTTTCACAGATTTTCTTGACTGAGGCTCTAACTTTCATGCCTTTTATTTTTTGACTCCAAATATTAAATCATAGCATTTTTAGGGGAAACAATCCACTAATTTGACTAGCAAACAGTCAAAAGAATCGTTTTATGGTAAAATTCTCTACATCTACATATAGTTACTTCTTTCGTAGTCGATAGGTAATTCTGCCTTTGCTCAAGTCGTAAGGAGTTAACTCCACCTTGACGCGATCGCCGGGCAAAATCTTGATATAGTTGCGGCGAATCTTGCCGGAAATGTGAGCTAGCACGTTAAATCCATTGTCCAAGTCAACGCGAAACATCGCATTGGGCAAGGACTCTGTAACCGTGCCTTCCATTTCAATCAAATCTTGCTTAGACAATTTGTTTTTTCCTCAACTCAACAATTTCGTGTTCAGTTGCAGCACTTCATCTGCAAGAGAACACATTTTAAGAAATATATCAACAGTTTAT
The DNA here is from genome assembly GCF_017115105.1 of Nostoc sp. NMS2. Classification (GTDB taxonomy): domain Bacteria; phylum Cyanobacteriota; class Cyanobacteriia; order Cyanobacteriales; family Nostocaceae; genus Nostoc. Next base: position 57,463 of record NZ_JABXKH010000069.1, on the reverse strand, counting down.
TAATATATCTTAGCTAAAATTGATCTGTTTCTTAGTAGAGGGGCATTGGGTATTGGGTATCCCTTCTCTGCGAGACGCTACGCGAACGGCTTCGCTCAGGGCAAGTGGGTATTGGGCATGGCGTATGGCGCATTGTGAAAAAACTTACTCTAGTTCCTTCCCTACTCCCTCATCTCCCTCATCCCCCGGTTGGTGAGCGAAGTCGAACCACATCCCCCTCATCCTCAAGCGATTACCTTTTGCAGTTCACTAGTGACTTCTTCTTGGGACTGATTGCCATTGACTGTTAAAAGTTTTTGGCGATCGCGATAATAATCAATTAAAGGTGCAGTTTCATCGCGGTACACTTGTAACCGCCGACGAATCACCTCTTCGGTATCATCTTTTCGCCCTCTAGCTAGCAAACGTTCTACCACAACATCATCTGGTGCATCTAGATTAACTACCCTTTCACCACTCTGATGTATTGTTTCCAGCAATTCTTCTAGAAAAGCCGCTTGCGTCACTTTGCGGGGAAAACCATCAAGAATCCAACCATTTTCTGCATCTGGTTGGTTGAGGCGCTCCTGTACCAAGTCCTGTACTAGCTGGTCGGGGACTAACTCGCCGCTATTTACATAGTTTTGAGCCTTGATTCCCAAAGGAGTTTGCTCTTTCATGGCTTGTCTTAATATTTCCCCAGTAGAAATATGAGGAATATTTAAGTGTTCCGCCAATGCTTGAGCTTGTGTTCCTTTACCAGCACCAGGTGGCCCCAAGAAGATTAGTCGCGTCACTATTGTTTCACCATTCCTTCATAGCGCTGAGAGATTACGTAAGTTTGGATTTGTCTTGCCGTATCAATCGCCACACCCACTAGAATTAACAGAGAGGTAGCACCTAGTCCCTTAAATGTGGGTACTCCTAAAGCACTTTCTACACCGGTTGGGATAATCGCAACCAAGCCTAAAAAGATCGCACCCAAAAAGGTGAGTCGGTTTGACACGCGCTCGATATACTCACTAGTCGCTTTACCGGGACGAATGCCAGGAATACTAGAACCCATTTTCTTCAAATTCTGCGCTACATCTACCGGGTTGAGAATCAGCGAAGAATAGAAATAGCTGAAGAAAATAATGGAAATCATGTAAACCAAGGCATAGACCCAAGAGCCAGAACCGCTTGGACTCAAATAAGTGTTAATTATATTTGCCAATTCAGCATTCTTGGCGAAATTTGCAATCAGCAGTGGCAAACTGAGGATGGCTGCGGCAAAGATAATTGGCATTACGCCGCCTTGATTTAGCCGCAAGGGTAAAAAGCTCCGTTGCTCTGCCAAAACTCGACGACCTACTTGGCGACGAGCCGAAATAATCGGGATGCGGCGCATTCCTTCTTGCACAACCACAATACCAACAATGGTTGCTAGGAAAACTAAGATTAGTACGATGACGCGACCCACTGTTTCCCGACCGCCGACTTGTACCAAATCGATGGTATCGCCTAAAGCTTTTGGTAATGAAGCCACAATGTTGACAAAAATCAACAATGATGCACCATTCCCAATTCCCCGTTCTGTAATGAGTTCTGATGCCCACATTACAAACATAGAACCAGCAGTCAGAGCGATCGCAGTTTCAGCTACAAAGATAGGCCCTGGACTTAAGGCAAATTGCTGGAGGAATAATGCTGAAAAAGCTGTACTTTGGAGAATCGCCCAACATACAGTGACATAGCGGGTAATTTGCGATATTTTCCGCCGACCTGCTTCGCCTTCATTTTTCTGTAAATTTTCTAAAGATGGAATCGCCGCGGTGAGCAATTGGATGATAATGGACGCATTAATAAAGGGTAAAATCCCTAAAGCAAAAACGCCCAAAGTCGAAAGTCCTCGCCCGGAAAATATATCCAATAAGCCGAATATGGAATTATTGCCCGAAATGGCTTCGTGAAAACGATCTCTATCAATCCCTGGCACGGGTAAGAAGATGCCCAGGCGAACCAAAATTAAAACACCGACAGTTACAAGCAGCCTACCTCTCAGCCCAGCTGCTTGTGCCATCTGCATAAAAGTTTCTTGAGCCGTTGGGGCTTTATCTCGACTGATCATAGAGTGCTACCTTTATAGTGAACCAGGCGCTGACAGCGAGTTGGCTTGCATTTAAGTGCGCTGTTCTGGCTCACTCATAAGACTTCACAACTCCCTCCAGCTGCCTCAATTTTGCTCCTAGCTGAACCTGTGAAAGCTGCCGCTTGTACCTTGAGCGGAATACTCAATTCCCCGTTACCTAAAACTTTCAATGGCCCTTTGACAGCAGTCAGGATACCTGCGGCTCTCAAGGAGGCCAAAGTTACTTCCGTATTAGCGGGAAGGGAGGCTAGCTTCTCTACATTAATCGTAGTGTAAATCTTCTGATTAACAATCGGAAAGCCCTTGAGCTTAGGTAAGCGGCGGTACAATGGCTGTTGACCACCTTCAAAACCGGGTCGAGTACCGCTACCAGAGCGAGATTTTTGACCCCGCATACCTAGACCAGCACTAGCGCCTTGACCAGCAGAAATACCCCTGGCTACACGCTTCTTGCGTTTCTTTGAGCCTTTTTGCGGCTTAACATCATGGAGTCTCATAAGTTACCAAGTTGTCATTTTTCGTTTCTCATTTGTCATTTGTCATTTGTCATTTGACCATTGTACAGACGCGATTAATCGCGTCTCTACTGACCAATGACTAAATTAGATGTAGAGATTTTGAATAGGAATACCGCGATCTTCGGCGACTTCAGAAAGAGTCCGCAATGTAGATAAAGCATTGACTGCGGCTCTAGCATTATTGAGCGGATTGTTGGAACCAAGTTGCTTGGCTAAAACGTTACGAACTCCTGCCAATTCCAACACAGTCCGCACAGCACCACCAGCAATTACCCCAGTACCAGGTGAGGCTGGACGCATAATCACTTTTGCACCGCCACCGACACCATCAATAGGATGTGGGATGGAGTTGGATTTGGTAATTGGGATATCAATCAGGTGTTTTTTGCCGTCGGCTACGCCTTTTTTGACTGCACCGATTACATCTGAGGCTTTGCCTACTCCGACACCAACTTGACCGCGTTCGTTACCGACGACAACGATCGCTCTAAAGCTGAGTTTTTTACCACCTTTGACCACTTTACTTACGCGGCGGATCTGGATAACCCGCTCTTGCCAAGTAGTCTCTTCTTTTTTGGCACGCTTTGTTCTACTTTTACGCTCTGTTGCCATAATTTATGCCTCTTTTGTCATTAGTCATTAGTCATTAGTCATTAGTCATTAGCTCTTATACAAGGGACAAAGGACAAATGACAAAGGACAATTTAGAAATCTAAACCAGCTTCGCGGGCTGCATCAGCGAGGGCTTTGACACGACCATGATATAAGTTACCACCGCGATCAAAGACTACTTTGGTGATGCCTTTTTCTAGCGATCGCACTGCGATCAATTTACCAACTTGTACCGATGCGTCGCGGTTTGCACCTGACGCTAAACTAGATTTCAAATCTGGTTCTAAAGTCGATGCTGCCACTATAGTTTGATGCTGACTATCATCAATTACCTGGGCATAAATATGCTCATTAGAACGGAATACCGCTAAACGCGGACGTTCTGGGGAGCCAACAACTTTGCCACGAACCCGCCGATGACGGCGGTTTTTTGATTCTCTACGAGTAAGTTTCATTTTTACTTCTTACCACCCTTACCAGTCTTACCAGCCTTACGTCTTACCACTTCACCGGCATAGCGAATGCCTTTACCTTTGTAAGGTTCTGGCGGACGAACGGCGCGAATTTTTGCGGCTGTGTTGCCTACGATTTCTTTGTCGTAGCCGCTAACAATGACGTTAGTGGTACCTTCGACAGCAAACTGAATTCCTTCTGGTGGTTCAATTTGCACCTGATGGCTGTAACCCATGTTTAAAACTAGGTTACGTCCTTGAAGTTGTGCCCTGTAACCAACACCTTGGATTTCCAAACGGCGTTGAAAACCTTGGGAAACTCCCTCAACCATGTTGGCAACTAAAGTGCGGCTCAAGCCGTGCAGCTGCTTCGATGTCCGAGTTTCATCCCGACGATTTACGTGTAATATTTCTCCCTCTTGAGAGAGTGAGACATTATCTCTGAGAGTGCGAGAAAGTTCTCCTTTCGGGCCTTTCACCACAATATTTGTACCATTGATCGCCACTTGAACTTTGGCGGGAATAGTAATTGGACGTTTACCAATACGAGACATTACTTTTTGTCCTTTGTTATTTGCCCTTTGCCTTTTGTTATTTGTCCCTTGTCCTTTGTCTTTTGTCCTTTGTCTTTCACTAATAACAAATGACTAATGACCAATGACCAATGACTAATGACAAATGACTAATGACCAATGACTACCAAACGTAACAAAGCACTTCGCCACCCAAGTTTTGACGACGCGCTTCGCGGTCAGTCATAATCCCACTGGATGTAGAAATAATGGCAATGCCAATGCCGCCTAGTACTCTTGGTAATTCTTTTCGATTCGAGTAAACACGCAAGCCAGGTTTACTCACTCGCTTTAAGGCGGTGATTAGAGGCTGACGGGTTTTACCCTTGTATTTCAGGGAAATCACCAGATTGTGTTTTACCCCTTCTTCTGCTTCTGCGATTTCAGCAATAAAGCCTTCCTCCCGTAGCACTTTGGCAATGCTGCGGGTCATTTTTGTAGCTGGCACTTGTGTAGTTTGATGCCGCGCCAGGTTGGCATTGCGGATGCGCGTCAGCATATCTGCAATTGTGTCGTTAGCCGCCATCGTTCCCTCTATAGATGAACTTACTGATCGCGAAAGGGCATTCCTAATTCTTTAAGTAAGGCGCGACCCTCTTCGTCGTTTTTTGCTGTGGTGATGATGGAAATATCCATCCCACGCACTTGATCAACGCTGTCGTATTCGACTTCTGGAAAAATTAGCTGTTCTCTTACACCCAGAGTATAGTTACCCCGTCCGTCAAAGCTTTTAGGGCTAACGCCGCGAAAATCTCGAATTCTGGGCAGTGAGAGGCTAACTAGTCGGTCGAAAAAGGCATACATCCGTTCGGCTCTGAGTGTCACCATGATCCCAACGGGCATCCCTTGACGAATCTTAAAGCCTGCGATCGCCTTTTTCGCCCGCGTCACTACTGGTTTTTGACCAGTAACAAGCGCAATTTCGTTGATGGATGCTTCCAGCGACTTCGCATTTTGAGCCGCCTCACCCAAACCTCGGTTAATAGTAACCTTTACCAACTTCGGTACTTGATGAACGTTGGTATATTGAAACTGATTAATCAGCTTGGGGACGATTGTCTCTTGATATAAGGTTTTGAGTCTTGTTGTCGCCATAGTTTTTTGTCCTGATATCCCTGGGCTTGGTCAGGGAACCTTTAATTTTGGATTTTAGATTTTGGATTTTGGATTTAATTTAAAATCTAAAATCTCAAGTTACCTAATTCTTATTTATCCAGAATTTCGCCAGTTTTCTTGAGTTTTCTGACTTTTTTGCCTTCTGAGGTAAAGGTATAACAAACACGACTGGCAACGTTTTGCTTGGTGGAATAAAGCATCACGTTGGAGCTATGAATCGGGAATTCCTGGGTCATAATCCGCCCTGATTCCCCTTCCTGCTGGGGTTTGACGTGCTTGGTTTTAATGTTGACACCTTTGACGATGACTTTACTCAGTTGGGGAAGTGCCTGGATAATTTCACCAATTTTCCCTTTGTCTTTACCAGCAATCACTTGTACGGTGTCGCCAGTTTTGACGTGCATTTTGTGGAATACTTTGGGCGTACCTTGTTTGGTTGCCATTAAAGCACCTCCGGAGCCAGAGAAACAATTTTCGTAAAGTTTTTATCGCGCAGTTCCCGAGCAACCGGGCCAAAAACCCGTGTGCCTCTAGGATTACCGTCTTTGTTGATAATTACAGCAGCGTTATCATCAAAGCGAATACTCATGCCACTGTCACGAGATACGGCTTTCCGAGTGCGGACAATTACTGCTTCCACAACATCAGACTTTTTTACAGCCATGTTGGGTGTAGCATCTTTGACAACGGCAATAATTTTGTCACCGATAAAACCATAACGGCGGTTGCCTCCACCTAAGACGCGGATGCACATTAGTTTACGAGCGCCGCTATTATCTGCGACATTTAAATAAGTCTGGGGTTGAATCACAATTATTCTCCCTTGTGATGTTGTTAGAAACTAACAACGATGAGGTTTAAGCAGGCTTGACGTTCAGGACTTCTGTGATTTTCCAGCGCTTGGTTTTGCTCAGGGGTCTAGTTTCCTGAATGCGAACGCGATCGCCTACTTTACACTTATTTTCTTCGTCGTGAACTTTATATCGTTGGGTGTTAACCACAATTTTGCCGTACTTGGGGTGAGGAGCGCGGTTTTCTATGGCAACTACCACAGTTTTTTGCATTTTATCGCTCACTACCAAGCCAACTCGTTCTTTAACTGCCATAATCTCCTACTTTTCTTCTTTAGCCGATTGACTTGCTGCCCGTTTGCGTTCTGTTTCCAATGTCAGCAATTGGGCTAGGCGATGTCGAGCCTGTCTGAACTGGTGGGGCTTTTCTAATTGTCTTGTCGCTTTTTGCAAGCGCAACTGAAATAGTTGTCTTTTGATGGCGACAATTTCATCAGAGAGCTTTTCGTCACTTAATTCTCTAGCTTCTGAAATCTTGGGAAGAGGCATAAGCTACTCCTGCTCCTGTGGTTGAGAGCGCACAATAAACTTAGTTTTTATAGGCAGTTTAAATGAAGCTAAACGCATAGCTTCACGGGCGATTTCTTCAGAAACCCCACCGATTTCAAACAAAATTCGTCCTGGCTTGACTACCGCTACCCAAAACTCTGGATTACCTTTACCGGAACCCATCCGGGTTTCAGCAGGACGCATGGTTACAGGTTTATCAGGGAAAATCCGAATCCAGATTTGTCCACCCCGACGAATATAACGGGTCATTGCTCGGCGAGAAGCCTCGATTTGCCGGGAGGTAATCCAAGCGGGTTCTTGTGCTTGGAGTGCAAAATCACCGAAGTTGAGGGTGCTACCACGGCTGGCTAGTCCCTCCATCCGTCCGCGCTGTTGTTTGCGGAATTTAGTTCTTCTAGGGCTTAACATGGTTTGTTACTTGTCATTTGTCATTTGTCCTTTGTCATCTGCCATTTACTAATGACTAATGACTAATGACGATTTATCCTTCATTTGAGCGGTCTTCAAATTGCTGGCGACGACGTTGTTGCTGACGACGACGGGGTTCACGATCGCGATCGCGGGGATCACGTTCGCGATCGCGGCTTGCTGGTGGTAGCGGATCTGGTTCCTGTCCAGGAATAATTTCTCCCTTAAACACCCAAACTTTGATACCCAAAATGCCGTAAACAGTTTTTGCTGTGCAATAAGAGTAGTCAATGTCAGCCCGTAAGGTATGTAAAGGTACTCTACCTTCACGAGTCCACTCTGTCCGGGCAATTTCTGCACCGTTGAGGCGGCCGCTAACTTGGATTTTAATCCCTTGGACACCAGCGCGTTGGGCCCGTTGAATCGACTGTCTTACTACCCGCCGAAAGGAAACCCGACGTTCCAATTGTTGAGCAATGTATTCGGCAATTAGGTAGGCATCAGCATCAACTCGTTGAACTTCAACTACATTGATCCGAATTTGACGATTGCTACCCAACAGTCCTTGGAGTCCGGTACGCAAGGATTCGATACCTTGTCCACCACGTCCTACGACTACACCGGGTCTAGCTGTGCGGACTTCCAAGTCGATTTGATCGGCTTTGCGCTCAATCCGCACCTCGGAAATACCGGCATTGTTTTGAGCCTGTCTACCCAGCTTTTGTTCTATATATTGACGGAGTTTGTAATCTTCTTGTAAAAGTTCTGGATAGCGGTCAGGAACAGCAAACCAACGGGATTGATGCTCATGTGTAATACCCAGGCGAAAACCAACTGGATGAATCTTCTGTCCCACGAATGCTTCCTCTAAAATTTCTTACTTTACGCAATTTATTCGTTTAAACGTGCTTATTTTTCTGGAGCAGCTGCAACAGCCACAGTAATATGACACGTCGGTTTGCGAATTTGGTAAGCTCGACCTTGCGCTCTTGGTTGGAACCGCTTCAACGGCGGCCCTTGATCGGCATAAGCCTGAGTAATCACTAGTTGAGTCCGATCTAACCCAGCGTTGTGTTCGGCATTAGCAGCAGCGCTTCTGAGAACCTTCAATATGGGTTCAGTGGCGCGATAGGGCATGAATTCCAAGATGATTAGCGCTTCTCGATACGATCGCCCCCGGATTTGATCGAGTACCCGACGTACTTTATAGGCCGAGATGCGGATAAAACGAGCGATCGCTTTTACTTCAGTAGTATTAGTAGCCATAATTTTCTCCAATTTTGTCTTTCGTCTTTTATCCTTTGTCCTTTGTCCTTTGTCTTTTGTACAGACGCAATTAATCGCGTCTCTACTGACCAATGACAAATGACAAATGACCAATGACTAATAACTACCTACCCGCTTTTTTGTCGCTTTTTCCATGACCCCTGTAGGTGCGTGTTGGGGCAAATTCACCCAACTTGTGTCCTACCATCTGTTCATTTACAAAAACTGGAACGTGTTGTCGTCCGTTGTGAACAGCTATGGTATGACCTACCATTAGGGGCAAAATTGTTGAAGCTCTTGACCAAGTTTTAATAACTTCTTTTCTGTTGTTGTCGTTGAGCTTTTCAATTTTCTTTAAGAGATGATCCGCAACGAAAGGACCTTTTTTTAGAGAACGACCCATAGTTCAATTTTGGATTTAGGATTTAGGATTTAGGAATTAGAATTTCGGATTTTGGATAATTAGGTGACTAAATCAAGTTTCACAAATTTTCAATGTTCACAAGTAGACCCCAATCTAAAATCCAAAATCTAAAATCTAAAATTCTATGATTCACGACCACCGCGACCGCGTTTAGAAGACTTACGGCGACGACGTACAATCAACTTACTGCTCAGTTTCTTGCGATTGCGTGTCTTTGCGCCCAACGTGGGTTTACCCCAAGGTGTAACAGGCCCGGATCTACCGATAGGCGCTCTACCTTCACCACCACCATGTGGGTGATCCACTGGGTTCATGACGCTACCTCTAACCTTCGGACGGCGACCTTTCCAGCGATTTCGTCCGGCTTTACCTGCGCTCAGGTTTCTCGCATCGGTGTTGCCTACTTGCCCAATAGTGGCGTAGCAATCACGCCGAATTAAGCGGACTTCTCCTGAAGGTAACTTGAGTGTTACATAATCACCTTCTTTTGCCACAACTTGAGCGCTAGCACCAGCAGCACGCACGATTTGACCCCCTTTGCCAGGAGTCATTTCTACGTTGTGAACACTAGTACCCAAGGGAATCCGCGATAGAGGTAAAGCATTACCATCTTCAAAGGGAGATTCCGGCCCAGAAATAATTATGGTTCCAACTTTCAACCCGTTGGGATGAAGGATGTACCGTTTTTCGCCATCTTGGTAATACAAAAGGGCAATTCGGGCATTGCGGTTTGGATCGTACTCAACTGCGGCGACTTTGGCAGGAATATTATGTTTATCCCTTTTAAAATCGATGATCCGGTAAAGTTGTTTGTGTCCGCCACCCCGACGACGACTGGTAATCCGCCCGGTATTATTTCGACCTTTGGCGCGATGCTTCGAGGTCGTTAGGGATTTTTCTGGCTCGGTTTTTGTGATTTCCGCAAAGTCAGAAACTGTAACTTGGCGAGTGCTGGGGGTATAAGGGCGGTAAGAACGAGTACCCATAATCTATTTTTGATTTTGGATTTTTGATTTACTTAATTTCGGATTTTGGGTCGCACCTTTGGTGCGCTGGAAGCGCAACTTGGATTTTGGATTTAATGAGTGTTTAACTAATCGCGACCATTTTAGGTACTTATTGAGTAAACTCCTCAATCTAAAATCTAAAATCGTTCGACTGAGCGTAGTCGAAGTCTAAAATCTAAAATTCCTAGACTTCTGGGAATAGAACTTGTCTAATCTTGTCTTCATCCCCAGGTGCGACTGTAACAATGGCTCGCTTATATTGGGGCTTATAACCAATAAATTTACCAACGCGCCGCTTTTTACGTGGTGGTAAGGTGGTGTTGACTTTTACAACCTTGACCTGAAATAAGTCTTCGATCGCAGCCTTGATTTCTGGCTTAGATGCCTTTGGAATTACTTCAAAGGTGTACTTATTTTGTTCCATCAAGATAGTCGCCTTTTCGGTGACTATTGGGCGACGTACTAAGTCGGCAAGGTCGCGGGGGTCAAAGCTAGGCACTGTAGACCTCCTGAATTTTTTCTAGGGCTGATGCCGTAACTACAATTTTGTCAGCGTGCAGTAAATCAAAAACATTTAGCTGGTCGGCTGCAATTAGTTTTAAATTTTCAATGTTGCGGGCTGACAAATAAACATTATCTGTATCCGCAATTTCAGACAAAATTAACAGTGCCTTGCTTTCTGGTGCTACTCCCCAACGGGCAAGTGCTGCTACTAAGTCTTTAGTCTTCGGGCGAGATAGCTCGGTGCTAAATTCTTCTACTACAATCAAGTCGTCAATACGGCCAATAAATGCTGTCCGCAGTGCTAAACGTCGCTCTTTGCGGTTTAACTTGAGGTTAAAGTCTCTGGGTTTTGGCCCAAAGATCACACCACCACCACGCCACAATGGTGAACGAATAGACCCTGCACGAGCGCGACCAGTACCTTTTTGTCGCCAAGGTTTACGACCGCCGCCTCTGACTTCAGCACGAGTTTTTGTACTGGCATTTCCTTGACGAGCATTGGTTAATTGCCGTACCAAGGCGCGGTGTACAATGTGAGACGCTGTTTCTTCCTTGGCAACGCGCAACTCGAAGGTCGTCTCGCCGACCTGTTCTCCTTGCCAATTTTTAACTACGCTTTCAACCATCTTTGTTCTTTGTCCTTTGTCATTTGTCCTTTGTCATTTGTCCTTTGTCATTTGTCTTTTATCATTTGTCTTCTGCCTTTTGTCCTTTGTCCTTTAACCAATTGACTAATGACTTTTGACTAATGACCAATGACTACTGACTAATGACCAATAACTAATGACTTTTGACTATCCCACTATTTTTGCAGGCACAACACTTACTAGAGCGCCTGGTTTACCAGGAATGGCTCCTTTGATTAGCAATAAATTACGTTCTGCATCAACTCGCACTATGGTCAGCTTACGGATTGTGATGCGTTTACCACCTAAACGCCCTGCCATCCGCTTACCTGGATAGACACGACCTGGTGTTGTACCAGCACCAATAGAACCTGGCGCTCTGTGGTTTTTGGAACCGTGTGACATGGGCCCACGACCAAAGTTGTTGCGCTTCTGGTTTCCGGCAAAACCGCGACCGATGCTTGTGCCGACTACATCGACAATTTGACCCGCACTAAAAATATCTGCTTTAATCTCTTGACCTAAAGCATAATCACTAGAACTATCGGTGTGATATTCATTTAGGTGACGCAATGCTGGGGCAGATGATTTAGCCAAATGACCCAGTAGTGGTCTGTTGAGTGCCTTTGGTTTAACTTCGCCAAAACCAACTTGAATGGCAAAGTAACCGTCGGTTTGTTTTGTTTTAACTTGTGTTACGGTGCATGGCCCTGCTTGAATGACAGTCACAGGAATGGCTACTCCTGCTTCGTCAAATATTTGGGTCATGCCCAGCTTGGTGCCGAGAATACCTACAGACACAGTAACTGGTTCTCCTTTCTACTTGCTGACCTTGGAATTGGACTCTAGAGGACACGCTTTGTACGCATCAGTTTAGGCTGGGTTAGCCTGCGAAATTTGGAATGGTTTCAGTAAACCAATCCAAATGCTTTTAGGACACAACAAACCGTGTCCGTACTGCTTGGTGAATCTGTTTAGCTTCACTCAATAGATCACCAGAACAGCTACAAGTCTCTTCCGGTTTGGAAGGAGTAACTTCTGGAATCAATGCAAGGCGCTACAGTTTTTAAGCTGTGTGCAGCAATGCTTTCGTCCAAGCAATTGCTCTGGCACTTTCTGGAGGCAGCGCTGTCGGCGGGTTTTCCGATTTGTGTACGCCCTAATGACGGTTCCCCGGAGGTTGGCTACTGCCGTGTTGCAGTTGGACTTAAGCGGTCTTTACCGCCCAGTATCCTTTAACTGAGACTGACGTAATGCCATGAAACCAACATTGCTGCTCAGTTTTACTTCCTTAAATACCTTAAACTATTGTTTAAGATTTCGCCTACTATTTTTAGAGGCACGGGAGCAAATTCACTCTGGAGCTTAGGATTGGCTTTGATTGTTCATCCATAAGCTTCAATGTTGACCTGAAAGCTTTCTTAGTTTACCAGTCTATTGCTCAATCTGAGTTAGATTATCCAATTTGGATTAAATCATCAGCTTTTAATGCTAACGCTACCTCAGAATGACAGTAAAAAGTTCACCTAATTTGCGTGTTTGGTCACAATCTAATAATATAAATTATTTATTTATGTTTGTCTAGTAATTTATAGAGTTATTTTTGGGGAGTGGGGAAGAAGCAGGGGAGCAGGGGGCAGGGGGCAAGGGGGAGAATAAAAAATTACCTCCTTTCCCCTCTGCTCCCTTCTCCCTGCCCCTCTGCCTCTTCTAAATGCCCAATGCCAAAGAAAATGCTTTTAATCTATCGGTTCAGGGTAAATAATAGAGATATCTAAGCGGGATAACGACAAAAATCTATGGCACTAATTACCACTGGCAACGGTTTAATCCGCGATCTGGAAAAATTTGGCGCTCTTGGAGTGTATGTACCTCTAGAAGGGGGTTATGAAGGTCGATATCAGCGCCGACTGCGTGCTGCTGGCTATACCACCCTCCACATTACTGCCAAGGGACTGGGCGATGTAGCTGCGTATCTCACAAGAATTCATGGAGTCAGACCTCCTCATCTTGGTAAAAAAAGTACTGCTAGCGGTGCGGCAGTAGGTCAGGTGTACTACTTGCCCCCAATTCTCAATTCTCATCTAGAACAGCTACCACCAAAGTCAAAGGGGCTGGTTTTGTGGATTATTGAAGGGCATATTCTTTCCAATGAGGAACTGGAGTATTTAACGAATTTGCCTCAGCTAGAACCACGAGTGAAAGTAGTGATTGAGAGAGGGGGCGATCGCTCTTTCCGTTGGACTTCTCTAGAAAAAACTCTGTTAGCTAGTTAGTCCTTTGTCGTTAGTCATTAGTCATTTGCTTATAACTAATGACTAATGACTCAATTCAATTAGCATTTCAATAATGCTGAGTCGAAAACCACAAGATGTAAATAATCGGCGTGAAGCCTCGTTAACAGCTGCTGTATCTAGACGAATTTGTTTAACACCCATCTGATGAAATCGTTCAATACTTAGCATCACCATCTGCCGCGCAATTCCGTTTTGGCGATATTCCGGCTCAACCCAGATATCATGGATAAAAGCAAATTCCTGTAACCGATAAATTGGTATTTCTCGCTCAATTGTTGCCACGAGAAATCCTACAACTTGACCATCATTTTCGGATACTAGAAATATACTGCGATCGCTGGAAGCGTCGGCGAAGCCATCGCTATTTGCTAAACGTGTCAACCATTGTTCATAACGCTGTTCTGGATTCGGCAAAAAACCATATTTGGTGGAATCCCAAGACTCATGCAAAGCGCAAATTTTGGCAACCATTGGTAAAACCACGGGTACATCGGCTGTTGTAGCGGGGCGAATCAGCATAAGTTCTGGAATTTGTTGCAGAAACGGTGTAGGCGGGCATCTGGAATGGTTATAAGATTTAGAGACGATGGCAAAAGGCTTTTTGATTTTGAGGAAGAAATTTTAGTTCGTTGTCCACAGTGCGATGCCTACGGCGGGCTGCGCCTACGCACTACCAAAATATTAGATGTATTTTAGCTTAGTAAGGGCTTTAGCCATATTTTCCGAGCTAGAGCAGCTTATTAACAACCTTTATTTATTGATGCACAGTAAGTTATCTAGATAAGTTGCTATTTTTCTCGTTTAAAAAGGATCTCGCACAGAAAATGGCAGGCAATTACAGTCAAGACTAGGCATACTGAAAAGAGAGAGAAAACTTTAGACCACTCCCTCCAAAATCGGCGTGAAGGTGATTAAGCAACAATGAAACGTAAACCCACTGGTAGATCGGCTACTACAAATTCTAAACCCTCTATTTTCCAATCCCCTATGTTTAACCTCTTCACCATCGCAATTATGGGAGGGGTATTGATTTTGGGAATTGGGATTGGCATTGCTTTTAGTTCTACAGCCACGTTGTCCCCATCAAATGTGGCTTCCCGTGACTTCATTGACACCAAAGCACCAAACCCTGAAATTTGTGTGCAGTACGGAGCCAGCGCGATGGTAATGGACGCTAGACTGTTCGTTACTCTCAGCCCCTTTAATGTTTATGTTGCCCAGCCGAGTATGCGTCCTGGATGCGTGATCCGACAAAATAACTGGGCGCTTTTAGAGCAACGCAAGCTGGTAACATCTGATCAGGTAAGAGATTGCAAAAATCGCCTGAACACCTTTGGCTTTACAGGTAACTTGGACAGTGACAAACCTGATATTAGGTGTATATATCAGAATGAAGCTGCTCAAAACTTCTTCAACGCTCAACCGGGAGCGGTTGGAACACCTCAAGAAACGGACAGGTTTTGATTTATTTGGGCATTGGGCATTGGGCATGAAGAAGAGACAAGGGAGACAAGGAAGAGGGGGGAGACAAGGAAGAGGGGGAGACAAGGAAGAGACTATTCAATAATTCCCCCTTGTCCCTCTTGTCCTCCTTGTCCCCCTCATCCCCCCCTGCTCCCTGCTCCCTTGCTTCTTCCCCAGTACCGGGCGATCGCATTTGCCTTCATTAGATTATGGGTACTCATCACGGATAATGGTCAAACCTAAAGCTTTGTAGGCACTCAGCATATTATTAGATACTGTCGGTGCTGTTACAAGGTAAGTCAGGGCACGAATGGACTCTACTAGATAAGGAGCAGCCGTGTCCAATTTTTCTGCTGTCACTAATCCTACTACCTCAGCCGATCCAGCAATCATGGCTCGTTTAACGTGGGCTTCGTCTAGGTTAGGTACACTAATCCCAATCTCTGGATGCAAACTGCAAACTCCCAACATACACAAATCTGCACGAATCATTCGTAATGTCTCAATGGTGACAGTACCCACATTCACCAAGGCTTTTTTGTAAAGTTGTCCACCTAACATCACAACCTCTATATGAGGATGTTCTGCTAAAGCAAGGGCGATTGGCGGACTATTTGTGATCACTGTTGCTTGCAAATCTAGGGGCAAATGTCGTGTCACCTGGAGAGTTGTTGTACCTCCATCTAAAATTACCACCTGTCCTGTACAAACTAATTTTGCTGCTGTCCGAGCGATCGCTTCCTTTTCTTTTGGCGCTTGCTTTTGGCGATCGGCATAACTGGCGGTGGCTGGAGATTTGAGGAGCGCTCCCCCATGAACACGTTGCAATAGTCCAGTTTCTGCCAGTTCTCGCAAGTCCCGCCGAATGGTATCCTCAGAAACCTTTAAAACAGCACTAAGTTCTGTCGAAAGCACCTTTTTATCACGACGCAGAATTTCTAAGATGAATTGTCGTCGTTCAGCAGTTAACATAATTAATTTTCCTGAAAGTGCGTTTTTGAACTTGAAATTGCAGGTTTGTGAGTTTATACTTATTGATATGCAAGTTTTTGTGCGGTAATCCGTAAGTTCAATTGAATTCAAGCATATTTATGCACAATTGATTGATTTCGGCATTTTGTGAAATCACACGGTTCCACAATGGTTCCAAGTGGTTGACTTGATCTTGGATAATTGTTGCCCAATCGGGGTTTTAACAATTTTTTTTGTAGTGCGATCGCGTGTCCCGTCTGTTCAAATTGTTTTTTATTCAATCAATAAACCATGACTATTATTAATACCCAATTTCCAATTGATCTCAGTGCTTACAAACCTTTAGCGCTCAATCCAGCCAATTCCAGCCTTACAGCTGAACAGCGAGAGACTCTAAAAGCGAATATTCAACTCTGCCGAGATGCGATCGTCTTTTTTACAGCGACTGGCGCTGCTAGCGGAGTGGGTGGTCATACTGGTGGACCATACGATACAGTACCAGAGGTAACGATCCTCGATGCCTTTTTCCGGGGAGCATCGGAGCAATTTGTGCCGATTTTCTTTGATGAGGCAGGACATCGAGTTGCTACCCAATATCTCATGGCAACGTTGCATGGTGATTTACCTGCCGAGCAACTTTTACGTTATCGCCAAGCACATTCCCATTTACCGGGACACCCCGAATTAGGGCTAACTCCTGGTGTGAAATTTAGTTCTGGCCGCCTGGGCCATGTTTGGCCTTACATCAATGGTGTAGCAATGGCAAATCCAGGCAAAGTTGTTTTCTGTCTCGGTTCTGATGGCTCGCAGCAAGAAGGTAACGATGCTGAAGCTGCTCGCTTGGCTGTTGCTCAACATCTCAACGTCAAGCTGATCATTGATGACAATGATGTAACGATCGCTGGACATCCTTCTAAATATTTACCTGGTTTCAGTGTCGCTAAAACTTTAGAAGGTCATGGCTTGAAAGTACTTCAGGGAAATGGCGAAGACTTAGACGATTTATATCATCGCATGAGCGAAGCTGTGAATACTCCCGGAGCGATCGCTCTGATCAATAAACGCCCGATGTGTCCTGGGATTGAAGGTTTAGAAGGCTCCACTCATGGTCATGATGTCATTTCTGTAGATTTAGCAATTAAATATCTAGAATCTCGTGGACAAACTGCGGCGATCGAATACCTTAAAAGTATTGAGAAACCCAAGCAAACATATACATTTCTGGGTTCTAGTGACAAATGGGGCGCTAACCGCAATGTCTTTGGTGAAGCTGTGGTGGCTGTCCTCAGTCACATGAGTGAGGCAGAGCGTAAAGAAAAAGTCAAGGTTATCGATAGTGACTTAGAAGGCTCCTGCGGGTTGAAGAAAATTCACGATGCATACCCGGAAATATTTATTTCCTCCGGCATCATGGAACGGAGCAACTTCTCTGCTGCGGCTGGATTCGGGATGGAGAAGAGCAAGCAAGGTATTTTTGCGACTTTCAGCGCCTTCTTAGAAATGTGTATCTCAGAAATCACGATGGCACGGCTGAACTATTCCAATGTTCTGTGCCACTTTTCCCATGCGGGTATAGATGATATGGCAGATAACACCTGCCATTTCGGTTTGAACAATATGTTTGCCGACAACGGCTTGGATGATGGCTATGAAACACAGTTGTACTTCCCAGCAGATGTTAATCAAATGACAGCTTGTGTAGAAGCTGTGTTCTTTGAACCTGGACTGCGGTTTATTTTCTCCACCCGTTCCAAAGTCCCCAATATTCAGGACAGCAACGGCAATGACTTATTTGGAAGTAGCTACAAATTTGTTCCCGGTAAAGATGAGGTTGTACGAGAGGGAACGCAAGGTTATATCATCAGTTTTGGCGATGCTCTCTACCGTGCCGTTGATGCTGTAGAGCGTCTTAAGCAAGAAGGGTTAGACATTGGTTTAATTAACAAATCAACTTTAAATATCATTGATGAAGAAATGATTACCAAAGTTGGTAATGCTCCTTTTGTCCTTGTAGTAGAAGCCTTCAACCGTCGCACTGGCTTAGGTAGCCGTTTCGGTTCTTGGCTGCTAGAGCGGGGGTTGACTCC
Source organism: Nostoc sp. NMS2 (assembly GCF_017115105.1). Taxonomy (GTDB): domain Bacteria; phylum Cyanobacteriota; class Cyanobacteriia; order Cyanobacteriales; family Nostocaceae; genus Nostoc. Next base: position 39,667 of record NZ_JABXKH010000069.1, on the reverse strand, counting down.
CAAATATGCCCATCTTGGAACTCATAAAGAAGGTTGCGGTGGTTTGTGGGAGCAGTACCCATATCAAGGTATCGATCCAGTGAGCATTATCAACAAGGTGAAGGAGTTAGTTGGAGAATAATACCAAATAATTTTGCGTAACCTGTAACGTAAGGTGGGTTAATCTTTGCAGGTCGATGCACTGGCATTGCAGGTAGATGCACTGGCATTGCAGGTAGATGCACTGGCATTGCAGGTTGATGCACTGGCATTGCAGGTTGATACATTGGCATTGCAGGTCGATGCATTAGCATTGCAGGTTGATACATTGGCATTGCAGGTCAAGATGTGGGGCAGCTTTACGAAGACTTGTGTGTACACCATAGCCTTAAAAGGAAGGCAAAAACCCCTCAAAGTCCCCCTTAAAAAGGAGAATCAAACCACATTTTGCACCCACCACAAACATGTGTGTACACCATAGCCGTTTCGGAAAGAATAATGGAAGCGGGGTAAAAAGTCATGCCACAAAACGAGAAATCAGGATTTATGTATTTTTCTTCGGATGAAACCACCCTGCTTATCTACTTTTAGGAAGGGGTTGACCAAACTCAATTACCTGGGGATTGGAAACATTGGGGATTGTTGGAACTGGAAATTCCGACATATTGGAAGGAGGAATGTTATTCAAGTTATCGGGTTGATTTGGGAAAGAAGGAGGGGGAAGAATCAAAGCAGGTTGTTGAAATGATGTATTCGGATTTAAAGGGGGTACAGTGACAAAAGGCTGCCCTGAGTTATTAGTAATTGTTGAGGGCAGGTCATTTGATATAGGGGGAACTGTGAGTAAGGGCGCTTGTAGATTAGTAGTGGTTACGGGTAGGTTACTAGGCGGCTGTGACTTATCCGGTGTTTGAGGTTGTTTCTTAGGTGAAGATGCGGTGTTTCGTGGTTTCACGGCAGTAGTTTTACTAGAACTAACCGGACGTAATACCCAGCGAGTGGAGTTTTTTCGGGAAACTGGTTGCAGTTGTACCTGTTTAGGATTAAAAGCAGTCCCTGGCGCTAAATCTAAGACAATGCGCGTGTCATTTGCATTCAGTTGAGAAACGCGAATGCTTTTGATTGCTCCAGAATAATTTTGTTGGGTGGTAACTTTGCCCAACTTGGTATTCGGTAAATCTACAACAAGCCGAGAGGGTTGGGCTAAGTAGAAATAACGGGGGGTTGTGCCTGCTGAAAGGTTGATTTCGAGTTGCTGTGTTTTTGGGGAAAAACGCCAATTATCTAGCTTTGCTACTGGTGTAGCAGCAGTAGTACAAGTTTCAAGGGCGATCGCGGCACAAAAGCCTAATAGACTGATATTAAATAGCTGCTTGCGCCATTGGCAAAATTTCCTAGTCTTTAGTCCCTGATTCATTCTTTTTATCTGCTCCATAAAACCCATACAATGCGCTCACATTGCTGTTTACTTCGCGCTTTCTTTCAATCCCGTAGACGCGATGAATCCTGTAGACGCGATGAATCGCGTCTCTACTGCCAATTCAATTAGCTTTTTCGGGCACAGCAGTAAATTTTAGGGTTTGTGGAATGCCATTTACGGTTAATTGACCTGTCATATTACCTTTATCCACAAGTTGCATTTGAATTGTGACTGAATTCAGAGGATCGTTTTGGGGGCGAGGAAGATTACAAAGGATTGATCTACCAACTTTTCCAGATAAATTTAACTGTTGATTTCTGAAGATGCCTGCCAGAGAGTGCTTTTCGTCAGTATCGGCGTTAGCGTTTGCCGGTAATATAGAGGCATTTAAGTAAATACCCGACTGCTGAATGTTTAACGTTAGGGTATCCGATTTTTCACAGTTCGGCAAATTCTCTGACAGGGTTAGACGATACCTACCGTTTACTGGCGGAGGAGCCTTAAGATTGTTTTCCCCGTAAACGGTTACAGTTTTAAACAACAGTAGCACTGAAATTATTGCTACTCCGTAAAAAGCCAAAGATTTGAAGTTGAAATGATTCATAATTTCAATTCCTTAATGTTGGCTCTTGACTACTAACTTCAGGCAACATAGAGGCAAGGTGAGCGGTAACTTGGCTGTAGCGGCGGGTAATCAACAGGGAAGAACGACATTGGATAGCTAGTTGATCTGTATATCTTCCCAAGGTTTGGCGTTCGATACCCCAAGTGCGGCTGGTGCCAGCAATAGTTAAGTCAACACCTTCTGAGGCTTGAATTACAGCTTGGATTGGTTCTGGGGCTTCGACAATTTTAATTTCAATGCGATCGCGGACACTAGTGGGTAATTGCTCCATCATCGTGTGCAGTTCGTAACTCAATTCTTCTCTAGTGTGATTTGCTGCTATCTGTAATATCTGCAACATACAAGTCTCACTATTGATTAGCAGTCTTAGAGCTAGTATTAGTGCTAAATCATCATGGATATTTGCAGAATAAGGTACGAGTAAACTTTCTAATCGCTCTTTGCCTTTATCTACAAATACTGCTACATCCACTGGTGCAGTGGTAAGCATTTGTCCGACTCGTCCACCTAAACGATTACTACTAAAAGCTGGCCGATGCCAGCCTACAAGAATTAAATCAACTTGTTCTAATGTGGCAATCTGTGCTGTTTCGCGGGCAACGTTGCTGGAAATGCGAACGATAGGATGCACACAAGAACGAGTTTCTGGCGGTTCGAGAGTATTAATCAATTCTTGTAGTTGGTGGCGGCGCTGGGCGATTAATCGATCTGCTTCAATTGGGGTACTTTCAAAAGCATAGTCTTCTTGAAATTCAATCAGGCTAAGGGGGTTAACAACGGCAGGATATCGGTAATTGAGAGCGACACCGACGGCGGGCTGTGCCAAGGCTACTGCCAACTGTACTAAACCTTTTTGCGTACTTGGATTAGCCACTGGCACCAAAATTCGGAAAGGATGAGGGTAAGTTTCACCTCCAGCAGAGGTATCTATACCTGTTTCTGCTTCCGACTCCGGTTCCACCATATCTAACCTGATTAGCTTCTTCGGATATGTCCATTCCAGCAGTGGCGAGGTCATGAAGGTAGTTACCAATGCCATAATTACCAGCATGGTAAATATTAAAGGGGAAATTACCCCTAACTCTAGACCAATGTTTAGTACTATCAGTTCGGTTAAGCCGCGAGTATTCATTAACCAACCGAGTGCCGAGGCTTCCCGTTTACTAATGCCACTGACACGGGCTGCAATATAAGTACCAACATATTTGCCTGCGATCGCGACTCCTAAAACCAACGTACACAAAAGCCACAATTCTGGACGGTTGAGCAAACCAATCTGTGTCTTTAAGCCACTGTAGGCAAAAAATATGGGCAGCAAGAATATCAAAACAAAATCTTCGGTTTTTACTGCCAATTCCCGCACTAAATCTTCATTTTTGGGCATTGCTGCTCCCAGCAAAAATGCCCCAAAAATTAAGTGAATCCCAATTAGTTCGGTAATTAATGCCGACGCAACCACACCCATATAAATCCCAGCTAGCAGCAGTTGGCTGAGTCGTCCCGCCCGTAGGTAGTGTTTGGCAAGGCGTTGCAGGAACCAACGTCCCACCGTCAACATCAAGCCGATGTAAACTATGCTGGCGATAATTGTGGGTATAGCACCAGCAAAGTCTCCAGTTCGAGCAACTGCGATCGCTACTGCCAAGAGACACCAGGCTGTGACATCATCCACGGCTGCACAAGTTAACGCCAAGGTTCCTAAACGTGTTCCTTGTAAATTGTTTTCAGTAATGATTCGCGCCAACACTGGAAAGGCAGTAATCGACATTGCCGCCCCTAAAAACAAGGCAAAGGCGGTGAAGGATACACTTGCATTGGAAACTAGGGGATAAAGGATTGCAGCTAGCAATGTTCCCAAGGAAAACGGCACTAAAATGCTGACATGAGAAGTTAAAACTGCTACTTCTAATTGTCCACCGAGATATTTGGGATTTAGTTCTAGCCCAATCAGAAACATGAAAAATATTAGTCCCACCTGAGACAAAACATTTAAAAAAGGAATAGTTTCTGGTGGAAACAAGGTAATTGCTATATGGGGAGCAACTAAACCAAATAAAGATGGGCCGAGCATAATCCCGGCGACAATCTCACCAATTACCAGAGGTTGCTTAATAGAACGGAATCCTAGCCCTACTAGCCGTGAAAGTCCAATAATAATCAGCACTTCAACCAGAACGAGAATAACTATGTGCATGGTTTCCTCACATTTAACTATCTGGTTTCTCTAAGATGATTCTTTAAAAGACCGGAAAATGTCAAGTTTTTTAGATACAACCAAGATTAATTTGCACCTAGTTGTAATGTCAATTACTGAGAGGACGCAGTTGAAGAGGTGAAAAATGAATTTTGATGATTTTAGGAGATAAATTTAGAATAACTTCCGAATTGCCGATACAAAAAAATAGATAATTGGTATTGGTTTGGTAGTATTCGTTAAAAGCGGGCACAAACAAATTAGCCGTTATAGCTTAGAGTCTAAGCGGATAATTTTACCCAACTCCTATGTAACTAATATTAGTTAATTGGTACTTAATTTTATATTTATCGAACAGAATTCAGGAGTCAGAATTCAGTTGGGTATTCTGACCGAAAAAGCGGATGAATAACCGACGTTTTTACACCACCAAATCTACGATTTGGTGGTGTAACAATTCAGTGGCGGGTCTGAATCCCCGACTTAAAGATTGCTGCTCGCAGATGCCGGAGGCATTATTCTGAATTCTGTTAGCGGATAGCTAGGGTTTAGCCCATTCTGCATTCTTCTTCAATTTTGCTTAAGCAGAAGATTTATCATAGCTTGTACCGTGCAATAAAAAGGCAATCAGTGGTGATGCCATCAGTGTAGTAATGACTGCCATAATAACCATTATAGTGAATAAAGTCGGGGTAATAATACCTTGCTCAAGACCAATATTGAGGATGATTAACTCCATCAAACCACGAGCATTCATCAGAGCGCCGATAGTTGCAGATTCACGCCAATTCTCCCCCGCCAATTTTGCAGCCAACATACAAGCGACACCTTTGCCAAGAATTGCGATCGCAATAATTAACAGCGTAATTCCCCACAAAGTAGGCGTATTTACCAATCCAATTTGAGTGTTCAATCCAGAGAAGACAAAAAATATCGGTAGCAAAAAAGAAGTAGTTAAAAACTCAGTATATTGGCGAATTTGTTGGGCAAATTCTCCGCGTGGTGTCACTGCTCCCAGCACGAAAGCACCGAATATTGCATAGATGCCTGTAACATCAGTAAACCATGCACAAAACATCAAAATTATCAACATCAAAGTCAGGGTTTGTCTGTTCACACCTGCATCGCGTTTTGTCATGCGTGTGAACGCTTTCAATAGAGGTTGTCCGAGAAAAATCGCAAATAGCACGTAGCAAATGCCACCACCAATTGCTAATATAGCAATGCTCAGAGAATTTTTCACGCTAGCAAGGACGATCGCTAGCAAACACCAAGCAACTCCATCATCTACCGATGCTGCACCTAAAGCCAAAGTACCAAAACGGGTTTGTGCAAGACCGCGTTCGTAAAGAATGCGAGCTAACATCGGGAAAGCCGTAATTGTCATGGATGCACCTAGATACAAAGCGGCTGACCAAGGTGTTACCTTTGGTTGAAAGAAATCGCCATTGTGATAAAACCAAAAAGATGCGATCGCTCCTAAAATAAAAGGAGTGATAATTCCAGCAGCAGATAGCAGACTTGCACTTTTGATATGATGTTTTAAAAGTTTAGTGTTGAACTCTAAACCAATCAAAAACATATAAATTACTAACCCAATCTGGCTGATAGCATATAAAATCGACATCGATGGATTGGGTATCTTGAGTCCTACAGCAGTGATGATGGGAAGCTTAGGAAAAAGCCATTGCTGAAAATCTGGTGCTATCAATCCCAAAAGCGATGGCCCTAGCATTACACCTGCAATCATTTCGCAAACAACATCGGTTTGACCAAGATAGCGCCGTCCTAAAATCGTGACGATGCGACAAGTGGCTAAAATAACTGTGAATTGCAAAAATAGCTGAATAACCAGATCAAAATTTGACATTGCACTTCCTTAATTTGCGTCTCTGCATTGAACTAGGGATTGTGGATTAGGGACTTTTTAGGGAATTCCATCCCCAACCAATGTTTATAGCGACGCACATAACTGTACGTCAATACAACATATTTGATCCAAACTAAAACCGCCATAGATGATTTTTTATAATTTTTTCAATTTGCAATTTAATTGTTGATTTTCGATTAGAGCAACTTTCAGGTAATTAAATCATAGAGTAGTGGTGTACATTTGTACGCCCCTACAGGGGATTGTGGTTCAAATTGATGAAAAAGGCAAAGTTGTAAGTAACGATAGTAATCCTAAATGAGTTGCGAACAAAAAGAACCCCGACTTTTTCAAGAAGTCGGGGTTCTGAGATTATCAGTGTTTGCAAATCAATAGGTGAAAACAAATTGAACATTTTGAAGATTTGAGGTTTTACAACCACTCCCCACCCCGGAAACGCCAACGAAGGAAAATAATTCGCATCAGGGTTTGTGAACTAATAAAAACTGCTAGCCACACGATGCTATAGTGCAATAGAAAAACTGCTAACGGTAATTCTTCTTTCGGTAAAGGTATTGGTAAAAAGCCAAACAGTTTTACTCCACAAAACACAAATACTAATTCCCATATACCAGCTAAGAGTTGATAAGCTGCGGGCCAATCTCTGTCCCATCGGAATTTTTGGAGATAGTTATAAAGCACATCCCAACCTAAGCCAAATACGCCTACATAAACAAGTATCCAAAAATAAACCGAGTTAGCACCAGGGCCAATCCAACCAATTGCAAAAGGCAAAGATACAAGTACGCCGACAGTTACAAGTAATAATAATCGAGTTTGCCAACGACCAAATAAAGTTGGTGTCATAAGGAGAGACACGATTAATCGCGTCTGTACAGGATTTAGGAGTAGAGACGCGATTAATCGCGTCTGTTTTTATAGATTGATTGTGAAAGGATGTTACATCTATTTTCATTGAAAATTTAGCAAGATTGTGGTTTTTGCGAAGATGGCAAATATGAGAATCTAGACTAATTTTAAAGCACCAAAATATCTATAGGACTCCTATTTGATTTTTGAACAAATTAAGTATCAATCGAAAAGGCTTATTCCCTACTCCCAGCCTACGCAAGTCAGTTCAATAATCAAAGCGGATCGCTATATATTAGAATTGTTTAAGATGATAATTAAATTAAAAATGGTAAGCTGCATTGGCAAAGCTTACTGAATGTATCGCATCCCAATCTATCACATCTTCTAACAAAGCTTGATAACCTAGTGTATTGGGATGAAGACCATCTTCACTTAAATGTTTGAGCCGCCAATTTTCACCGCGTTCCATCCATTGCTCAAAAATATCTAAATAGGGAATCTGCCGTTTGCTGCAAGCAAGTCGAGTTGCTTCTTTGTAGCGGTACTGCTCGACATGATTATAGTAAAAACAATCTAAAAATGGCATCTTGGCTTCATCTACTGGCACCATGCCCACAAATAACACAGGACAGAGTTGCTGTGCTAAATCTAAAAGAGTTGCAATTTCTTTTTCAAATAGCGTAAAATCTGTGTAATTGCGGCCATCGGGACGTGCTAACCGCGCTGAGTCATTCACACCTACAGATAAAATAATCAAGTCGGGGACACGATTTCGCAGTTCACCCCGGTGGCGAAATTCTACTTCTAACCTTTGTGCTACTTGTTGCGTGCGATCGCCTCTTACCCCTAAATTATAAAGAACATGACCCGCACTATCCGGCAACATCCACCATCGCCGTAGTTGCTCGATCCAGCCTCCTTTCTCCGGGTCGCCGAATCCATAAATTAAGCTGTCCCCCAGTGCGACAATCTTCATTGACTGAAAGTGATTTGGTGGTACAGACAGCTGCATTGAGGAAGAAGCTAGAAATGTGTGCATTTAACAACTATATTTTATATCTTTACAAGATTCTATACATTTCTATACCATAGATGGCTATCTTTAGTGTGCAAGCATCTATTTGTTGATATGGTTGCAAGGTTAATATTGCCTCAGTTGAGCGTCTGAAAGTCAAGTGTCAAGTTGAGAACTTGAAATGACCCAGGCATCAAAAAATCATTGATACTGATAAAAAACTCCATCCCCTTGTGCAATACCTTCGCCATTTTTGGTAGGTTGGGTTGAGGCACGAAACCCAACCTAACGAATCGAGACATTTTTCGATTTGGCGAAGGTATTGCTTGTGGGTGGAGTTTTTGGGCATGGGGCATGGGGAAGAAGTTAGCAATCCCCTATGCCCCATGCGATGGGGCGACTATCACGGTACACCCACTCTTGGGATGAAGTTTTCCGTCGCTTTCAATAAAAAATTTCCCTAACCCTCTCAATTAACTGAGAAGATTAGGGAGTGAAGAATGGAGCTAAGCGGATTCGAACCGCTGACCCCCTCAATGCCATTGAGGTGCGCTACCAACTGCGCTATAACCCCTTTAAATCCATTATACATAATCACTTAATTTTTGAACCTTGTCAAGCTTTTTATGAAAACTGAATTTTCAATATCTCCTCTAGCACTCACAACGAGACTTGCAACAAGTAGGTCATACAGTGCCCCATCAAAAAGTAAACTACTAACATGGCAGCAGCAGCCAGAGCAACCAATGTACCAGCCAACATGAGAGAAAATTCTTTATTTTCGTAGGCTTTTTCCATTAAGTGCAGCGACCACGCTACTAGAGCTACATCAAAAAGCAAAATAGGAAGCAACATATTTTTTAATATTTGTTAATACTTGTAAAATAATATTAACACCCTTTTTAGGAAGTGTGTCTAACCTCAGATAGATGTCATTAACAGGTAATTTGTGGATCAAGATAATGTTCTTACTGGCACATTGCGATCGCGCAAATAATTTTTGATTTCTGCTACGCTTAATTGTCCGTAATGTAATAGCGATGCCAGTAGTGCTGCTTCAGCTTTGCCTTCAGTTAGGGCTGTGTAGATATGTTCACAATTACCTGCACCACCAGAAGCAATAACTGGAATTTCTACAGCATTTGCAATAGCCCGTGTAATCTCGATGTCATACCCGGCTTGGGTTCCATCAGCATCCATACTTGTTACTAGAAGTTCTCCGGCCCCACGTTTTTCAACTTCCTGTGCCCACAATAGGGCATCTAAACCTGTATTTTCTCTGCCACCCCGCACATACACATCCCAACCTGGATTTTCCGGGTTATTTCTGCGTCTGGCATCAATAGCAACAACTATGCACTGATTACCAAAGCGATCGCTTGCCCGATTAATCAAGTCTGGATCGCGCACCGCCGCAGAATTAATACTAACCTTATCTGCGCCGGCTCGTAACAAAGCTTTAACATTTTCTAAGGATTGAATGCCACCACCCACAGTCAATGGAATAAAGACCTGTTCAGCAGTCCGGTAGACCACATCTAAAATAGTAGCTCGGTCTTCATGAGTAGCTGTAATATCCAGAAATACTAACTCATCAGCACCGGCTTCGTTGTAAACCTTGGCCAGCTCTACCGGATCGCCTGCATCTTGGAGATTGACAAAGTTAACTCCTTTTACAACCCGTCCCGCCTTCACATCTAAGCACGGTAAGATTCTTTTAGATAACATAATAACTTTTGTACTTCTGGGTAATTGACCGGAATTTAAATTTTAAATTGGCGCGGGTATTTCCAAACGAAAATTTTCACGGGCATTGAGTATGGGGCATAGGGCATGGGACACTTGTACTGAGCGTACACCTGCGGGGAAGCAAGCTACGCGTCGCGTCTCGGAGAGAAGCCAAAGTATTGGGCATTGCTTTCTCCTCCTGCCTCCCCCCATTCCTAATTACGAATTACGAATTACGAATTACGAATTATTCTGTTCCCTTAAAAGTTGATAGCTGAATTATGGCGATAATCTCCTCGAAAAAACAGCCTCCAGAACCCAATGGAGAACCAAAGCAGCGTCGAGAGTCGGCGAAAGCACCATCCACAGAAAATATTTTGAAGCCTGAAGCTGCTATTGATGAGCAAGAACAACAGGAAGAAGGTATTCGGCCGCACCGATTTGCCGATTACATTGGACAAAAAGATTTAAAGGATGTGTTAGATATTGCCATCAAAGCAGCTAAGTCTCGTGGTGAGGTGCTGGATCACTTGCTGCTGTATGGGCCGCCAGGATTGGGCAAAACTACAATGGCAATGATTTTAGCATCGGAAATGGGGGTAAATTACAAAATTACCAGTGCGCCAGCCCTAGAACGTCCACGGGATATTGTCGGGCTACTGGTGAACATGAAACCAGGCGATATCTTATTTGTGGATGAAATTCATCGCTTGTCGCGGATGACTGAAGAGATTCTTTACCCGGCGATGGAAGATTATCGCTTAGATATTACTATTGGTAAGGGTTCCAGCGCTCGTATCAGAAGTTTGCCACTGTCAAAGTTTACTTTAGTGGGAGCTACAACCCGTGTAGGTGCGCTCACTTCACCACTGCGCGATCGCTTCGGTTTAATTCAAAAACTCCGATTTTACGAAGTTGACGAACTGACTAAAATTGTACTGCGAACCGCTCAATTACTCAAAACCCCCGTTACAGAAGATGGTGCCACAGAAATTGCCCGTCGTTCACGAGGAACGCCACGGATTGCGAATAGATTACTAAAGCGAGTCCGTGATTATGCGGAAGTAAAAATATCTGGAGAGATTAATGAAAGCATTGCATCTGAGGCATTACAACTATTTCAAGTAGATCCTTGCGGTTTAGATTGGACAGATCGCCAGATGTTGAGTGTGATAATTGAACAATTTAATGGCGGGCCAGTGGGGTTAGAAACAATGGCAGCAGCAACGGGTGAAGATACTCAAACAATTGAAGAGGTGTATGAACCTTACCTCATGCAGATTGGGTATTTAACTCGAACTCATCGCGGCAGGATGGCGACTAAGGCAGCGTATAAGCATTTGGGATTCACGCCGCCTAATGAACAGTTGTCGTTATTGTAAATATGGGCATTGGGCATTGGGCATTGGGCATGGGGCATTGGGCATGAAGAAGAGACAAGGGAGACAAGGAAGAGTGGGGAGACAAGGGAGAACTTGTTCAATAATTTCCCCTTGTCTCCCTCATCTCCCTCATTCCCCTCATCTCCCGGTTGGTGAGCGAAGTCGAACCACATCTCCCTCATCTCTCCCCATTCCCCATTCCCAATGCCCATTTTCAAAATAGACACAGGTAAACCTAGATGATTAAGTTGATTGGTATTTTTCTCAGTCTGTTACTCGTGTTTGGCTGGGGTACACCAGTCATGGCACAATCTCAACCGCCTATTACTCAAGAACAGTTAAAACAAGGCGATGAGTGGGCAAATCAAGCCTTTACAGCAACGAATCAAGGTGATTTTGCGACGGCTGAAACTTACTGGACAAAGATTATTGAGCAATTTCCGACGAATGCGGGGGCGTGGAGTAACCGGGGAAATTCGCGGGTGAGCCAGAATAAATTGCAAGAAGCGATCGCAGATTATAACAAAGCTATAGAACTAGCACCAAATGTCACCGATCCATATTTGAATCGGGGGGCGGCGTTGGAAGGGTTGAGAAAATGGGACGATGCGATCGCAGATTATAATCATGTCTTAGAACTAGATCCTAATGATGCGATGGCGTATAACAATCGCGGCAATGCCAAAACAGGTTTAGGAAAATGGGATGATGCGATCGCAGATTACAAAAAATCTAATCTGATAGCCCCAAATTTTGCCTTCGCCCGTGCTAACTATGCTCTCGCTCTTTATGAAACAGGTCAAAAAGAGCAAGCAATCCGTGAAATGCGAAATATCGCCCGTAAATACTCCAAATTTGCTGATGTGCGTGCCGCCCTCACAGCAGCATATTGGGTAAATGGAGAACAAGGCGAAGCTGAGAGTAACTGGGTAGCAGCTTATGGACTTGATAGCCGCTATAAGGATATCGACTGGGTAAAAAATATCCGCCGTTGGCCTCCAAGTATGGTGATGGCTTTAGATAAATTTTTGAAACTCCAGTAAGCACTTCTAACTCAATAAAAATTTCTTTTCTTTGCCTATCTGCCTGTTTTTTGGTATACATCATTGTAGTTAGCCAGAGGCAGGAATTATGACTCATTTTGGACTGATCTGTCCGGCAGCAACTGGTCATCTCAACCCCATGACCACGCTAGGGTACGAACTTAAAAAACGTGGTCATCGTGTCACCCTATTCGGTATACTTGACGCTCAATCTAAGACACTAGCAGCTGGATTGGAATTTTGGGCAATTGGCGAGTCTGAGTTTCCCCGTGGAGCGATGGCGCAATTGTTTGCCCAATTAGGAAAACTTAGTGGATTAGCTGCGTTGCGATATACGATCGCTTGGATACAGAAGATGGCAGCTATATTTCTTTCTGAAGCTCCACAAGCCCTTAAAGAAGCTGGCGTAGAGGCACTACTAGTAGACCAAGTTTCGCCTGAAGGAGGAACAATTGCAGAATTTTTGGGCATCCCGTTTATCAGCGTTTGCAATGCCATGATGATTAATCGGGATATCAGCGTTCCACCTTTTAACACCTCTTGGAGCTATAGTTCTACCTGGTGGGCACTCTTACGTAACAGAGCAGGTTATGAGTTGTTAAACCGTGTTGGGCGACCAATTAGGCAGGTCATAGATGAGTATCGTCGAGAATGGAAGTTACCCCCTCACTTTAGTCCCAACGACTCTTACTCTCAACTAGCTCAGATCAGCCAACAGCCTGCCGAGTTGGAATTTCCAAGGGAAAATTTACCCACTAGTTTCCATTTTACAGGGCCATACCATAACACAATCACTAGGGAACCCGTATCTTTCCCATTTGAAAAGTTGACTGGGCAACCGTTAATTTACGCTTCGATGGGGACTGTACAAAATCGCCTATTGAAAATTTTCAACTTTTTTGCCGAAGCTTGTAAAGAGTTAGATGCTCAATTAGTTATTTCTTTAGGTGGTTCTGCGACTCCAGAGTCTTTACAAGGGCTACCCGGAAATCCACTGGTTGTTGGTTATGCACCCCAACTGGAATTGCTTCAAAAAACTACCCTCACCATTACCCATGCAGGAATGAATACCACCTTAGAATCATTGAGTAATGGAGTACCAATGGTTGCTATTCCAATTACCAATGACCAGCCAGGAGTAGCAGCGCGGATAGCTTGGACAGGGGCAGGTGAGCTTGTCACCCTGAAGAAACTGAATGTTTCCCGGTTGCAAAATGCGATTAGGCGGGTGTTGACAGAAGAATCTTATAAACAGAATGCACTCAGGTTACAAGCAGCTACTTTGCGTGCTGGAGGGGTAAGTCGAGCTGCTGAGATTATTGAGCAAGCTGTTTCTACTGGTAAGCCTGTCTTATAGTTCTGAAAATAGTTTTCTGTACCATTCACAGTAATCATCCACAAATTTTATAGTTTCAGCAGCCTTTCTTCCCCAAAACATAGCGCAGCAAGCAATTTACTACACTTTATCCTGTTTGCATACTTTCCCAACTTAGGGTCATAAGTTGGTAATTTAGGGAATAACCTCAAATGCCTTTGTTCCCTGGAAACGATAAATATAAAAATCCCTGTCCAGCGAGAAAATTCGACTGATATTTAACGTCTCGGCAGCAGAGACAAGGGACGCATCTGCCAAATCCATCGGCACGTCCTGATACTGTCTCATCAGTTCCCGTATTCTTTGTTGCTCATCAATGTCTGATAGATGCAAGTAGAGGGCTTTCCGTTCAATAAACTGCCATAGAATATCCTGGGCAAACCAACCCCTTAACTGATGCAGGAAATACATAGCTTCTGTAAAACAGCACCATGTTGTGATCAAGGGAGTAGTTATCTTTTGATAGGCTTCGACGCAACGATGATGGGCTTCCCCTTGTCCTGCATCAATCAACGCAATCAACGGCGCAGTATCAACCAAAATCACGGTCTGCGAATACCTTGCTTGGCGAGTTTACTGGCGATCGCCTCACCGAAAACCGTTTTCTCATAAGAAGAAGGAGTTTGAGTCTGACTGTTAATAGACCCAACCAAATCTGATAGCAAAACGGCAAGTGGTCTTTGCTGGTCAACATTTAACAACAAGTGTGCGGCAATCCAGTCAGCAGGCGTTACCCCTTCGGTTTCTGCAACAGCCAGAAGATGACAGTAAACATCTTCTGGCAGAGAGATAAAATGTTCTCTCATACGATAAACTTTCTTTAATTTTCCTCTTTTATCATACTCATGTGTTTACCTCAATCGCTGTTTCAAGGCTGAAATCTCGTGCATGAATTGCACACCGGAATGTCCCTAGTAGGGGAGGGGTTGCTCTTGAGAGGTTACGCAGGAATTACAAGTAATTTACCGGACATGATATTAGCTCAAACACAAGGGTAAGGTAATTGTTCCGCAAATATTTATGTCAACCATAAAACTCTTCACGCTGAACTAGAGCTAGTCTGAAGGATGGGCTGATTTTGAGGACGCTTCCCCTTTACCACCATCTGTACACCACCTGCTGGGCTAAATAACAAACCCTTACGTACTGGTTGCACTGGTTTACTATCAGCCAGTTCCATTTGCCAGCGAGACAGCACTGTTGCCAACACTAGTTTCATTTCAAACAAGGCAAATGCCATACCAATACAGCGACGGTTCCCGCCACCAAAGGGTAAATACTCGTAGGGAGAAAATTGTCGTTCCAGAAAACGCTCTGGCTTAAATTGCTTTGATTCAGGATATAAATCTTCTCGATGATGGGTCAAATAAATAGAGGGAATTAGTATAGTCCCAGGCTCAAAGTTGTACTCCCCAATTTGTAGCGGTGATTTGACTAATCGACTTAGTGCCGACATTGCCACTGGGTAAAGACGTAGTGTTTCAGAACAGACAGCATTCAAATAAGGCAATCGGAAAATAGCGTTTGCATCTGGTTTTTCACCCAAATTATTTAGTTCTTGCAGTAGTTTTTCCCGCACCTCTGGCCGATGATGAATCCAGTACAGCGCCCATGATAAGGAAGTTGCAGTAGTTTCATGACCCGCTACTAATAGGGTCATCAGTTCATCACGTAATTCCAAGTCTGTCATCGGCTCTCCCGCTTCATCACGAGCAGCCATCATCAAAGATAGAATATCAGTTCCAGATAGATTGGGTTGTGCTTTGCGTTCTTGAATCTGGGCGTAGATGAGTTGATCGATTTGCTGCCGTAAACGCAAGAATTTCCCCCAGGGACTCCATGCTCCTAAATCCTGTCGCATTGATGGAAAAATCAGCAAAACTGTTCTTAGTAGAGGGATTTTAGGATTTAGGATTGCAATTAGGAGTTCGTTGAGTTTCTTGTAACGTGGCCCATCTTCTAGACCAAATACAGCCTTCAAAATCACTTGGAAAGAGATTGCTTGCATAGACGACAAAACTGCAAAGGTTTCTCCAACCTGCCATTGACTACTCACTTGCTCTGTGATTTCACGGATTAATTCACCATAAGCCAGCATCCGTTCCCCGTGGAAGGGGGGTGTCAACAGCTTTCGTTGTCGCTGATGAGGCTTTCCATCTAGCGCCAGTAATGATTGCTCTCCTAATAAAGGCGATTTAAAACCTGCTGATAAACCAGAATCTAACTGTTTTGGATCTGTAGTAAAAATCTGCTGAATTGCCTGGGGATTGCTAATGAAGACTTGAGGAGCAAAATTTGATCCAAGTTGGACGGTGAAGATATCACCATAATGTTTATTACAGGCTTCTATGTATTCTAAGGGATTAGTAAGCCACTGATACATCTGTATCCAAGGGTGAGTTTGAGGGCCGTTAGGTAGTTTAAGTGCAGACATTTTTATTAATCTCCCAATGATTAAAGCAAGATTGTTATCAACCAGTCATTCATGCACCCCTAGCTTGATTGATTTTAGTACAACATTTCATTAATTCGTAGCGAATTAAATTTAGCAATACTTTGCAATGCCAATGCGTTCCCCTACATTAAAAACCAATACGGTTAAGTTAAGAAAAATTGTAGGTTGGGTTAAGCAAAGCGCAACCCAACAAAGCCCTGGAAATGTTGGGTTTCGTTCCTCAACCCAACCTACACAACTACACAACTTAAGGTTTTTGGCGCTAACCCAAGCGTATTGCATTCAAAACGCCACAATTTATGCAAAACTGCACTTAGAACACAGATCAGGCACATGAACTTATCAATTCTTGGATTTGTCTTGGGGTCAATTCTTGCACATTAGGTAAAACTACTGCTGCTCCGGCTGCTATTAGTGTCTGACTATAAGCATCACTACGGGCTGCTGTTTCCTGGACGTGGGGCGGTAAAACGCCTACACCAATCCAAGTGTGAGCAGAATCTAGACTCCGCGCTTTCTCGACGGTATACATATCTGCTACCGTATCTCCTACATATACGATCGCTAATTTTTGCTCAATTCCTTTCTCTAATTTACGAACTGTAGCAAAAAGTCCCGTGGGGTCTGGTTTACCTGGTGCATCTTCCATCGCAATCAACACCGGAGATTCCAAACCCAGGCGTTTTTCCAATACATAGTTAGCAGAAGCACGAGTTGCACCGCTAAAAAATCCCCAAGCAATATTGGCTTGGGTAAGTTGCTCTAAATAGCTAGGTTGTAATAATAAAGGTTCATTACAGATATACCCAGTAAAATTATTTGGGTCTGGGCCACGGTAACGTGATTGAAAAAAAGCAACGATCGCATTGTAATCTAGTTGCAGTTGCTCACGGCTCTGTTTTTGAGTTTCAAAGTAGCGGTAAATTAATTCCTGCGATGCTTCCCAATCGTTATTCCACACGCCTTCAGACTTCAGTTGGTCAATATCTAGTGGGGTGGGGCGATATGCTTGGGTAGTAAAATATTCTACGGTATCTGCGATCGCTCGACGATAGGAACCGCCAACATCACGCACAACGCCATCAATATCGAAAATAACAATCGCTTTTGCAGAAGTTGGTTGAGTCATGGGGTAGGAAGCAAAAGAGTTTTAAATCATCATAAAACGTGAGATCATGACTCAGGTAAAAAATCGGGGTCGAGGGCTTGCTCTGGTGTGAAGGAAGATTGTTCCGGGAAGATAGCAATGGCTAATCCAGTTTCAATTACAGCCAGTCGTCTAGCAGTTTGGTAGCTTTCGTCAAAAACCTGATCAAAGTGAGGCTTTAAACTCGGACTTTCCTTGAGTGCCTTTTGGATTCGCCTGCGATGTTCCAAAATTGTGTACTGCCAACTTTTTGAGCGCCTTTCAGTTTGAATCTGGTATTTCAGCAGATGCATCAGCAACACTTCCAGATTGCTCTCCAATGCCCGCTTTTCACTTCTCCCTATCGTTTCAATTTCTTCAATCAGGTTGTCTAAATCCAGTTGGGTGAAATTCTTTTGCTTGAGGAGTTCTGCTGTGGTTTGAATCCACAGGTAAAAGTCTTGTTCATACAAATCTGAACTAGATGTTGTTTGAGATTGGGGTAGTTGAGCAGTCACGTCGCTTCGCTCCAAATTCAAAATTAACAGCAAAATCTTCTAGTTCAGGGTGTAATTATGACTCAGGTAAAAAATCGGGGTCTAGAGCTTGCTCAGGCGTAAATGGAGATTGTTCGGGGAAGGTAGCCACAGCCAATTCAGTTTCATCGGCAGCTAACAGTCTAGCATCGTCATAACACAGCCCGAAAACCTCATCAAAATAGGGTTTAAGGCTAGGACTTTCTTCTAGAGCTTGCCTGATGCGCTTGCGATGCTCCCGAATCGTTCCTCGCCAACTACCAGAGCGCTTCTCGGCTTGATATTTATACTTCAATAGATGCATTAGCACCACTTCCAAATTGCTTCTGAGTGCTTTCTTTTCACTTCTGCCCATCGTTTCAATTTCTTCAATCAAATTCTCTAAATCCAGTTCTGTGAGCCGACCTTGTTTGAGCAGTTCAGCCGTAGTTTGAATCCACAGGTAAAAGTCTTGCTCATACAAATCTGAACTAGATGTTGTTTGAGATTGGGGCAGTGGGGCAGTCACGTCGCTTCGCTCCGAATTCAAAATTCAAAATTCAAAATTAATGATTCCCATAAACAAATTTACTTGCTCTGTATCATGAGTCTGTTTCGGTCATAAGCATCTTTAGTTAGCGCCGACTACCCCTTATGCTAGCCCAATCTAATCACTGTTTGGTCATTTGATAGGGTATTGCGTTAAAATAAGCGATCGCTATCCTAGTTAAGTAATGCCCGGAAATTCCCGGAGGTGTGATTGACCAAGTTTATTTTAAAAATTCTGTGGTTAGACGAAAATGTCGCTCTAGCAGTCGATCAAATTGTAGGTAAAGGCACCAGTCCTTTGACTAAGTACTTTTTTTGGCCCAGAAATGATGCCTGGGAAGAGTTAAAAAAGGAATTAGAATCCAAACATTGGATTACTGACCTGGATCGTGTTGAGTTGCTTAATAAAGCAACAGAAGTGATTAACTATTGGCAAGAGGAAGGTAGAAACCGTCCAATGGCAGAAGCTCAGTTGAAATTTCCAGAAGTTGCCTTCACAGGTAGCGCCTGATATGACAATATTAGCGATCGCGCTGTTCTACAAGCTGCCACAGTTTGATAGTCTTGTCTCTGCTGCCGCTTGCAATTAATTGTCTAACTTTGCTCACAGCAACAGCAGATACTGAGTCTACATGACCAGAGAGAGTAACAATCTCTTCTGCTGTGCTTACCCTCCAAAGTTTAACTGTTTTGTCGCAACTTGCACTTAGGAGTGTTTCGCCATCGGCAGTAAAAGCCACAGCCACCACAGACCAAGAATGGCCTACAAGTGTACAAATTAGCTGACCTGTGTTTACCTCCCACAATTTAATAGTGTTATCATCACTACCCGTCGCCAAAATTTGACCATCAGGACTAAAAGCGACTGTCAAAACCGCCCATGCATGACCCGAAAGGGTGGCTAACAAGCTATAGCATGGGCGGTTTTGAACAAGAGGTAAGGGGGCAGGGGGCAGAGGGAAAGGGGGAATGTCCTTCGTCTCTTGTGGGTGGTCTTTTAACTCAGCATTATTCATATCCCCCTGCTCCCTGCTCCCTGCCCCCTCGCCTCTTCTTGGTATGTGCCACAGGCGAATTGTTCTGTCATAACTAGCGCTGGCTAAAAGTTGTCCTTGGGGACTAAATGCTACTGAATTTACCTGTAATTGGTGTCCAGTTATGGTACAAATTTCTGTGCCAGTATTGACATCCCAGAGTTTGATTGTCTTATCCCAGCTACCACTAGCGAGAATCTGTCCATCTGGACTGAAAGCAACTGATTTTACCGCGTGTGAGTGTCCCAATAAGGTGGAGATTTCTTGTAATGTCTCAACCTGCCACAATTTGATAGTTTTATCGTCGCTAGCAGTTGCCAGAATTTGACCATCTGGACTGAAGGTTACTGATTTTACAGCTTGGGAATGTCCTGATAAGTTAGCTAAGACTTTTTTGGTATTTAAATCCCACAATTTGATGTTTTTGTCATCACTACCACTAGCTAAGGTATAGTCGTCAGGACTGATGGCAAGGGAATTTACACTACTTAATCTCCCAGAATGCCCAGTTAGTGTATGCAAGCATTGCCAAGGAAGATTTTGGATTTTGGATACTTCGACTTCGCTCAGTACAAGTTTTGGATTTTGGATTTTGGATTTTATACCCATTGCTTGCATAACTTCACCAGCCGATTGAAAGCGACGGTTAACAGCATTTTGCAGCAGTTTGTCGAGGATTTGGGCCAGGCGATCGCTAACCTTAGTAGTAAGATATTGTTGCCAAACCCAATAATCGTTAGCAATATCAAATAAATCAAAGGGAGAAACCTGAGTAAGTAGGTAAATACAAGTTACACCCAAGCTATATAAATCACTAGCAAAAACCGCTTTTCCTCTGGCTTGTTCTGGTGCAGAATATTCTGGACTGCCGATACTGCTTTCAGATGTTAGCGGATCAATTTCTGTGACGATTTTCGCAGTGCTAAAATCGACTATAACGAAATCTGCGTTCTTGGTAATTGGGGATCTACGGATGATATTATGGGGTTTGATATCGCGGTGGATGATGTTGCGATCGCTAATAAACTGAAAAACTGGCAACACATTTTCTAAAAGTTGCCAAATTTGAGTTTCATTAAAAGCGCCTTCTTCTTCAACCACCTGAGCTAAATTAGTGCCTGCAATAAACTCCTGCACTAAATAAAAATGCCCATTCTGCTCAAAATAAGCTAATAAAACGGGAATTTGAGGATGATTCCCTAATTCATCTAACTGTTGTGCCTTTTGCTGAAAAGTTTTAGACGTTTCGGATTCCAGCGATAATTCTTGAACAACGCAAGGAATTGGAGGAAACTGACCCTCATCTACAGCGAGGAAGGTTTTGCAGAATCCCCCTTTACCAATTGGTTTCAGTAAACGATAACGTTCTTGTAAAAGCAAAATTTCTTAGTTTATAGGATATCCACAATAAAATATAGCAATCCGTGCAGGAGTTACGAACAAAAAGATCCCCGACTTCTTGAAGAAGTCGGGGATCTGAACCTCTCGGTGTTTGGAAATCAAATAGTGGATTAGCGCTCTTTTATTACTCTCGTAAGATTAAATTTGAAACCCTATTTTGGCGTTAGTCCGCAGCGTCTCCCCTACTCGTGAGAGGCTAGCGCCAAGGGAGAAGCAACTTTTAACCGCTCTTTTAACGTTAAGTTGACTTATCCGTCGGAAAATTCACAACTATAGGTGGATAACCGTTTTCTGCGGTTGGTTGTGTTTGGGTAACTACTGGTTGCGGATGCAAAGGTGTTGGTTTCAATTCACCCTTACCAGTTTGATTCCATAAAATCATGGATAGTAACCCATCCACTAAACCGTTATTACTGCCGTTACTACCAACTAAGACATCCGGTATTAAGCGGACATGGCGATCGCCTATAATCTGCATTAATTGCATTGCTGTATAACCTTGGGAACCCAAGGCTTCCACACCAGCGCGATAGGTTTCAGCTTTGGCGTTACCTGTAGCCCGAATACCTTCAGCCTCAGCAATTGCCCGGAGTTTTGTCCCCTCAGCTTCGCCTGTCGCCTGCTTGATTTGGGCTTGGGCTTTCAAATCGGCAATATGGACACTCTGCTCTGATTTCACCATTTCTTGCTGGATATTAGCTAGTGCTGTTTCCCGGACAAGCTGCTGCCGTTGGGTTTGCGCCATCTGCTGGACTTCATAAGTCTTGCGTTCTTCTTCAGCAATTTTCCGGTCTGTCTGTGTCTGCATTAACGACGCTGGTGGCTGAATATCACCAATGAGGGTGTCGATCGCTTGCACATCATAAGCCCGCAATGCTGTTTTAATATACTCAGCAGCCTCAGTTTGTCGCTCACTCCGAGCAGTCAGAAAGTCTAGTACCGTACAGTTTTGGGCTGAGTTGCGGAAATAATTCCCGATGGTTGGTTCTAATACATGGTCTACTAGATTTTGCATTGCACCAACACGAGAAATCACCTTCGGAGCATCTAAAGCACCGACATGGATAATTTGTGCTACTTCCAAATCAAAAGCAAACCCATCACGCGATCGTACTGTTAAAGAAGCCAGTTTAGCATCATAGCTGTGGCGTTCAGTCCGACCTGACCAGTTTAAAACGATGTTGGTCGTTGGCACGAGTTCAATCTTCATAATCCGGGAATTAATCGGGTGCTTACCAGGATATAGCGGTTCGACCCACACACCCTTATGTCCCTGATTCACCAAGTTACCGTGGGTGAAAGCTGCACCACTGACATCTTGATGGGCCTTACCCACGAAAGAAATCACCACACCCACATAGCCAATGGGAATTTCGGTCATCGGCACTTGCTCAACTTGAACAAACCAAGGATTCAAGTTCCAAGAACCAGAAAGCAAAGTCTGTTCTTGTAAGCCTCGCCGCCCACCTCCATTAATAAATTTCTGACCATTTTGAAAGTTGTCGTGTCCATCAATGATGGGGCCTGCGAGTTCACCAGCAGAAATTGGTACACCATCTAAAGTAGTGACGATGCCAACTTTGTCAGATGCCAGACTGTAAACCCGCAACTGTTCTGGAGTCATGCCATGAGTGCTGGCATTTGATGCCATGATGACTTTAAACAGGGCCGTATTGAGCCGGTACGTACCAGCTGTGAGAAAACCCATCTGCCGCCCTTTTTCTCCACCTTCGGTGAGGAATTTTCGAGCATCTTGGAAGTTATCACAACTCACGATTTTACCCAAAATCCGCTCTGGTGGGTTGGATGCGCCGTCTGCCGCCACAATCAAGGCGATTTCCCCTTGGGGAACAACAATTACCGACTCTTTCTTTACAGAATATTGCCAAGGCCAATAGCCCCAGTGCCAACCAGGAGCTAAAGTATCTGCCTGTAAGCCAGCTTCCCCGTTGAGGGCAATCAAACTGCCGGCGGGGAGTCCACGCCCGGAAAGGGTAAATTTCCTCACGACAATGCCGACTTCTCGTTCGCCAATTACTACAAGTCCACCAAAGAATAGGGGAACGAATATGACGAAACCGCCTACAAGTAGGATGGGAACTAGTACAACAGGATCAATTCCAGCAGTTTGATATTGAGTCCTGCTAATTGGTAACTGAGCAATATTTGGTGTAGTCTGATTTCGCTGGACTGATGCCGAAGTAATTTCTTTTGCAGTAGTTGTTTTTACAGCAGTAGCATTGGCAGAATGAATACCGCCAGCGATCGCTAATGTTGCTACGATAGATGCTGCAAAACTAGCTACCTTATTTTGTTTACGAGTACCAAGCAAAGATGAAAAGCTTTTCATAATTTGTGCCCATTTGGGCAACTAATTAGCTAAGTTAACACTTCAGCAGGGCTTGCCTCGATTTCTTAAACTTGACGTAATTTTTTTGAAAAATTAATAAATAAGCAATACCTTCGCCATTTTTTGTAGGTTGGGTTGAGCGAAGCAAAACCCAACGTATTTGTTGGGTTTCGTGCCTCAACCCAACCTACAAAGTTGAAATAGAAAGTTAAATTAGACCAAACCGCCAGCCGCTTGAAACCGAGCGCGGGCGCGTTTGAAAGCTTGATTTGCCTTGATTTGGGCTTGGCGATCGTCTCCTGAAACTTGATTCAATCCCGCTTCTGCTTGGTTGTAAGCAGCACGAGCTTCTTCGAGGTTAATTTTGTCACCACGTTCAGCGCCGTTAACCAGAATTGTCACTTCATTTTCTTCGACTTCGGCAAAGCCACCCAAAAGAGCGATCGCTTCCCAATTCTGATTTTTCGCGGCCCGGACTCGCATTACACCAGTATCCAGCGCGGTTAAAAGTGGTGCGTGTCCGGTGAGGATACCTAGTTGACCAGTTGTGCTAGGCAAAACTACTTCTTCAGCTGGGGCATCCC
The DNA here is from genome assembly GCF_017115105.1 of Nostoc sp. NMS2. GTDB lineage: Bacteria > Cyanobacteriota > Cyanobacteriia > Cyanobacteriales > Nostocaceae > Nostoc. Next base: position 16,149 of record NZ_JABXKH010000069.1, on the reverse strand, counting down.
AGACTGTTTTATCTGGAGAAATTACACGAACGGTTAATGTCATTTGTCTTTTGTCCTTTGTCTTTGTCATTTGTCCTTTGTCATTTGTCTTTTGTCCTTTGTCATTTGTAATTGCCATTAGTCATTAGCCTTGAACTAATGACTAATGACTAATGACCAGTGACCAATGACCAATGACCAATGACTAATGACTAACCTTTCATTTTTTCAGCTTTGGCGATCGCTTCGTTGATATCGCCAACCAAGTAGAAAGCCTGTTCTGGCAGAGCATCCAACTCACCAGACAGAATCTTTTGGAAGCCTTTGATGGTATCTTCCAACTTCACATACTTACCAGGAGAACCGGTAAATACTTCTGCTACAAAGAACGGCTGAGACAAGAAGCGCTCAATTTTCCGCGCCCGCGCCACGATGAGACGGTCTTCTTCAGACAATTCATCCAAACCAAGAATGGCGATAATGTCCTGGAGTTCTTTATAACGTTGCAGAATGGACTGTACGGCCCGGGCAGTATTGTAGTGTTCGTCACCGACAATGCTGGGCTGTAGCATGGTGGAAGTTGAACCAAGGGGGTCCACAGCTGGATAAATTCCCTTAGATGCCAAACCGCGAGACAGCAATGTTGTTCCGTCTAAGTGGGCAAAGGTGGTAGCAGGTGCGGGGTCGGTAAAGTCGTCCGCAGGTACGTATACTGCTTGAATGGAGGTAATCGATCCTTCTGTGGTCGAGGTAATCCGCTCTTGCAGTTCACCTACATCGGTTCCCAATGTGGGCTGATATCCTACTGCTGAGGGCATCCGACCCAGTAGCGCTGATACTTCTGAACCTGCTTGGATAAACCGGAAAATGTTATCAACAAACAGCAGCACATCCTGCTTGTTCACATCCCGGAAGTATTCTGCCATTGTCAATCCTGACAGACCAACCCGCATTCTTGCTCCAGGTGGCTCGTTCATCTGACCATACACAAGAGCAATTTTGGAATCATTGAGGCTTTCGTTATTGATAACCCCAGACTCAATCATTTCGTTGTAGAGGTCATTGCCTTCACGGGTGCGTTCACCCACGCCAGCAAAAACGGATACTCCACCGTGCTGAGTAGCGATGTTGTTGATCAACTCCATCATGATCACGGTTTTACCAACACCAGCACCACCGAACAGACCAATCTTACCGCCGCGTCGATAGGGAGTCAGAAGGTCAACAACTTTAATCCCAGTCTCAAACACTGAAGGTTTGGTTTCTAGGTCAGTGAATTTGGGAGCAGATCGGTGGATGGGTAAAGTTGCCTCGGCATTTACAGGGCCCCTGTTGTCCACAGGTTCGCCAAGGACGTTGAAAATCCGACCCAAAGTGGCTTTACCAACTGGTACGCTTATAGAAGTGCCTGTATCGGTGACTTCCAAACCGCGCACTAAGCCTTCGGTGGAACTCATTGCAACAGTCCGCACCTGGTTGTCGCCCAGCAGTTGCTGTACTTCAACAGTGAGGTTGATTTCTTGTCCAGCTTCGTTGGTGCCTTTGATTTTCAAAGCGTTGTAGATTTGTGGCAATTTCCCGCCGGGAAATTTAACGTCTACAACTGGGCCAATGATTTGGGTAATGTAACCAATGTTTGTTTTTTCTGCGGTTGTTACCATGCTGCGCCTAATGAGTGAAGCTATATTTCAGATAAGGTCGGAGAAGACATAAAATTAAGCAATGTCACCTTTCAGATTAGCACTGAACGACCCTACTTTACGCCATAAATTGATCCTTAAGACTGGGGCTTGGGGATCAAAATTAAGGTAAGTTTTAGCGTGGGGACTGGAGAAAACTCAAAATTAAAACTGGAGTGTCAGGCGATCGCCTGACACCGCAGTATTAAAATTATGTTTGTCAGGAATTTATGCTTTTGCTGTAGCTTTGGGTTGTTTAAGCTTGCGGAGTGAGCTTATACCAAAAGTACTGAATGCTAAGACACCTAACATAGTCGTGGGTTGGGGAACAGATGCAATTTCCTGTTGCCCTCCCTAGCGATCGCAGCCTTAATATAAAAATAGGTACAAGAAAGTGTTTTTAGTTCAGCTAATCCATTCTCGCTTCATCCTCACACTTCCACCGAGCAAATTATGAATTTCTCGTCAGCGCGACAATATTTTTACCAAGAGATTCAGCAGTCTGACGAGCAAATCGACTTAGCAAAGGCAGCTTTGTATATTGCCCAAGAAGAATATCCCAAGCTAGATATAGAGGAATATCTCAACGCCCTTGATACAATGGCATGGGAGCTTCAAGAACGTCTACCAGAATCACGATATCCTCTGCGGATCATTCAAGGTATTAATCAGTATCTCTACGATGATTTAGGCTTTTCTGGTAATAAAATTGACTATTACGACCCGCGCAACAGTTTTTTCAATGATGTAATTGACCGCCGATTGGGGATTCCTATTACCTTAGCGTTGGTTTACCTAGAGGTTGCTAGAAGGATTGATTTCCCGATGGTGGGTGTGGGGATGCCAGGGCATTTCTTGATCCGCCCGGATGTTCCAGATATAGAGATTTTTGTGGATGCCTTTAATGGCGGTGAAATAATATTTGCTCAAGATTGTGAGGAAAGGCTGTCTCAAATTTATCAGCGACCTGTGACGCTACAACCAGAATTTTTAACCGTAGTCAGTAATCGGCAATTTTTGGCTCGGATGCTGACAAATATAAAATTTATTTACCTCAAACAACAACAGTTAGAAAAAACCCTAGCAGCAATTGAACGAATTTTATTGCTGTTTCCTAATTTAACTTTAGAGTTGCGCGATCGCGGCTTAATCTCCTATCAACTCGGTTACTATCCCCAAGCCGTAGACGATTTACAAAATTATTTAGCAAAAGTTCCTGATGCCGAGGATGCATCTGTGATTCGGCGGCTACTTACGGAATTGGGGAGGGAGTAGGGGCAGGGGGCAGGGGGCAAGGAGGCAGAGAGAAAAGAGAAGCAGGGGGAGAAAGAAGAACCAATGCCCAATGCCCAATTACGAATTACGAATTACGAATTACGAATTCTCTGCGACTCGTTTGAGGCGGCGGAGTTGGGCTTGCATATCTTCTTTTGTCCAAGATGCGGCAAAGGTGTTGAAACCCCAACTGACTAAGGGGTTAGGAATATCGAACTCAAAACGGTTTAGTAGGAGCGTTCCCTTTTCTGTGGGTTGACATTCCCAGCGATCGCGCCCTTGAAAAAATCCTTGAAATTCCCAGACTACCAAACCCGGTTGTCGTTCCACAACTACGCTGTTCAACGTAGGTTTTAGTAGGGGAATTTGAATGATAAAACGACTTTCACTACCTAAATCAGTACTCCAAGTTCCACCCACAGGTTCGCAACGGAGGGCGGGGTTGAGCCAACGGTGCATGAGAGCTAAATCGCTAATACAGCGCTCCACCACCGTAGCTGTAGCATTAATTTGAATCGATTGTTCCAAAACTTGAGGCATTCCACATCTCTGGTGCTTTTGCTGAAATTAGAGTAACGCAAAATTTTGGAGAGTGGGGGATGAGGGGGCAGGGGGGCAGGGGGAGCAGGGGGAGATGGGGGAGATGGGGGGGAGCATCCACTTTTGGCGGATTGCCCTCAGACTAGAAGTCTGGGGCTATACAAACCAAACCCGCCTTCGCGGGTTTCAGAGAGTCCGCGTTCGCGTAGCGTTCCGAAGGAAAGGCGGACTTCGTTTGTGTAGCCGCGATTTCCAATCGCCCGGTGTTTCTTGCCATTTGTGGATGCTCCCGATGGGGGAGAAGAGTTTTCCCCCTGCCCCCCGCCCCTCTGCCTCTTTTCCATGCCCAATACTTCGACTTACCTCGGCTTCGCTCGGCACAAGTCGCTCAGTACAAGTGCCCAATCCCCAATCCCCAATGAGTTGATATATATGTATGTGTTTACTGGTAAATTGATAGGCAAAACACTTACTCAGTGTTTACGGCGAATACTTAAGCTTAATCCCCGAAAACCATGAATACAACTTGGCAAGGAATAACCCAGGTGATAGAAGTTGGTTTGCCCATGAGGGTGCAGCAATTTTTGGCACAATCCCCCAGCTTGCAACCAGTGCAACCAGCAGTGAATCAAGGAATCGCTGATGTACAAGGTATTGTTCAACAGATAATTCTGTTTATGCCCCGTCTCCTGGGGGCAGTAGCAATTTTGTTAGTAGGCTGGCTAATTGCAGCGATCGCAGCAGCAGTAACGCGAGGAATCCTCAATCGCACAAACATAGATAACCGCATTGCCGCAGGGATAACGGGTCGTCAAGATGTTCCCCAAGTGGAGAAATTAATCTCCAGCTTAGTCTTTTGGAGCATTATCCTATTGACGGCGGTAGCTGTTTTACAGACGTTGGATCTGGAAGTAGCATCTCGACCCCTGAATAATTTTCTCAATCAGCTTATTGGCTTTTTGCCAAATTTGGTTGGTGCGGGAATCCTTTTGGCAACTGCCTGGTTTTTGGCGACCATTGTCAAGATTATCACTGTACGCTCATTACAGGCATTTAATCTGGATGAGCGTTTGAATCCAGAACCAGAAGACAGGGCACCCAGCCTAAATCAGTTGTCTCTAAGTGACACCATTGGCAATGCTCTGTATTGGTTTATATTTTTACTGTTTCTTGCCCCAGTTTTAGATACTCTTGGACTAAGGCAGGCTCTACTACCAGTACAAGCTCTAATTACAGAAGTTCTGCTAATTCTGCCGAACATTTTAGCGGCGATCTTAATTGCTGTAGTTGGCTGGTTCATCGCTAATGTAGTCCGGCGAATTGTAACGAACTTGTTGGCGACAACTGGGATCGACCATTTGGGTAGTCGCTTAGGATTATCTGCGGCTGCGGGGGTGCAACCTTTATCGAGTATTCTCGGTACAATTGTCTATGTTTTGATTTTGATTCCTGTAGCGATCGCAGCGCTGAATGCCTTGCGAATTGATGCGATATCTGTGCCGGCGATCGCTATGTTGCAACAGGTTCTCAATGCTCTCCCTGCCATCTTTACAGCCGTGGCAATTTTAATTGTTGCCTATTTTGTGGGGCGGTTTGTCGCTGATTTGGTTACAAGTATCCTCACCAATTTAGGCTTCAATAACATTTTCACTATTTTGGGTCTGACTACACCCAGCAGACGCATCGAAATTTCAACTGAACCAACAACTGCCCATATTCCCAGCCGCACCCCATCGGAAATTGCAGGTATTGTTGCCTTAGTGGGTATCATGCTATTTGCAACGGTGGCGGCGGTGAATATCTTAAATATTCCAGCCTTGACAGCATTAGTGTCTGGTATTGTGATTATATTCGGGCGGATTTTGGCGGGATTAGCGATCTTTGCCATTGGCTTATTCTTGGCAAATCTGGCTTTTAATATCATTACCAGTTCCGGCGAACGTCAGGCAGAGATTTTGGGACAAGTAGCGCGGATTGCCATTATTGCTTTAGTCTCTGCAATGGCACTGCAACAGATTGGAGTTGCCAGTGATATTGTGAATTTAGCCTTTGGACTTTTACTCGGTGCGATCGCAGTTGCTATTGCCCTAGCCTTTGGTCTTGGAGGGCGCGATATTGCCCGCGAGCAAGTTCAAGAATGGCTAAACTCTTTCAAAGGTAGAAACTAAAAGTTGATGAAGGCACAATTTCATCTGTATATAGCAATCCTAAATCATTCGTGAGAATTTGAAATTGTTGCTACCCTTCTTAGTCCCCCCGATGTCTTGGCTACGGTGTACACACATCTTTGTATAAAACCAAAATCATTGAGATCCCCCTAAATTCATGCCACCTGCTCATGGGGGAAACCACGCCAGATGCTCCACTACAGCGCTTCGCGCATCCTGCGGCGGGGGAGACCCCTGTTCCCGCAGTGGCTCCCCGATAAATTGGGGGACTTTGACTCCGGTTCCCCCTTTTTTAAGGGGGGTTAGGGGGGATCTAAACGCTGTAAGGCAACTCTCAAAAACTTGTGTGTACACGGTAGCGATGTCTTGGGGGGACGGCATTAGCTGGGGGGTAGATTTTTTTTACAACTCATTTAGGATTTTTAAGCGATCGCTATTCTCTCATTTTCATTCCTCAAAATCGATGGCGGAGCCATTAAAAATGCGTTCCCAGGTTCCACCTGGGAACGAGTACGAATATTAAACTCCTGTACAGACGCGATTAATCGCGTCTCTCCAAACTCTTATTTCCCAAACCCTTTACCGCGAGAGGTTGAAGGTAGACAAATACAGTTTTCGAGTTGAGTAATTAAAGCTTCACGATCCAAATTTTGACCAATCAGCACAAGTTGATTTTTCAGTTGACCTTGCCATTCATCATCATCCAAGGTGAAGCGTTTGCCACAAAGGTGGAAAATATGACGCTTTGGACTTTCATCAAACCACATAATCCCCTTCGCTCGGAAGATATTTGTGGGTAGCTGGTTATCTAAGAAATACTGAAACTTCCTAATAGAAAAAGGCTTGTCAGTTTGGAAAGAGATGGAAGTAAAACCATCATTTTCTAAATGGTCAGAATGATGATGTTCATGATGATCGTGGTCATGATCGTGATGGTCATGACCACATGTTGAGTGGTCATGATCGTCATGATGATCGTGATGCTCATGATCGTGATGATCGTGTTCATCCACCACTGTGTCAAAATATTTATCAGACTCAAACAGACCAACACTGAGAATTAAAGGAAGTGGCACTTGCGATCGCGTGGCGCGAATAATTCTTGCTCCTTCCTTAACTTCGTTAATTTTTCTTTCTAACTCATTCAAAGTGGCTTCATCAACCAAATCAGCCTTGTTTAGCACAATTACATCGCCATAAGCAATCTGGCTATATGCTGCTTCAGAGTTAAATAAATCTAGGCTGTAATTCGCCGCATCTACCACAGTAATAATCGAATCCAAGCGAGTTAAATCTCGCAACTCTGTACCAAGAAATGTTAAAGCAACTGGTAGAGGATCTGCTAATCCAGTTGTTTCTACTACTAGATAATCTAGATTTTCTTGGCGTTCTAAAACCTTGTAAACTGCATCTACTAAATCATTATTAATAGTGCAGCAGATACAACCATTATTTAGTTCCACCATGTTCTCACCAGTGGAAACAATTAGCTCGTTGTCGATGCCAATTTCGCCAAATTCATTTACGAGAACGGCGGTTTTCAAACCCTGCTGGTTGTTGAGGATATGATTGAGTAAAGTCGTCTTGCCACTACCGAGGAATCCCGTAATAATTGTTACTGGCATTCCTTGTTTGGGCGTATCCATTGCCGAAGATTCGGGTGTAACTGCTGATTGCATAGCGCTGTTATCAAATAGTCAAAAAATAGTAATGTAGCGCAGATAGTCCAGAAAACACTAGCATAGGGATGCTGGACTGTCATCCCAGCGGCTTTACCCTATTATTACGTATCTCCTTATTTCCGCATTACTCTGTTATGACCCTAACACTCTACAATACCCTCACCCGTCGTCAAGAACCGTTTGAAACAGTCGAACCAGGCAAGGTTAAGATGTATTACTGCGGCGTGACGGTGTACGACTACTGCCATTTGGGTCATGCAAGAGCTTGCATCGTTTGGGATGTAGTGCGCCGATACCTCCAGTTTATCGGCTATGAAGTCCGATATATCCAAAATTTTACCGATATTGATGACAAGATTCTGAATCGCGCCCGTGTTGAGCATTCTTCAATGGAAGCTGTGGCCGATCGCTTTATCAAAGCATATTTTGAGGATATGGCGCGGTTAGGAATTAAAGAAGCTGATGAATATCCCCGCGCCACCCACACAATGAATGGCATTCAACGGTTAATTCATGAGTTGGAAAATAAGGGTTTTGCCTACCCTGCTGACGGCGATGTGTATTATGCCGTGCGGCAGTTTGCTGAGTATGGCAAGCTTTCTGGACGCAGATTAGAAGATATGCAAGCGGGGAAAAGCGATGCCTACGGCGGGCTACGCCTACGCGTCAACGTCGAAGATCCAGAATATCAGAAAAAGAAAGACCCCTTCGATTTCGCCTTGTGGAAAGCAGCAAAACCAGGAGAGCCTGCTTGGGAGTCACCTTGGGGCGCAGGTCGTCCGGGGTGGCATATAGAATGCTCGGCAATGGTGCGCGATCGCTTGGGTGATACCATAGATATTCATGCTGGTGGTGCTGACTTAATTTTTCCCCATCACGAAAACGAAATTGCCCAATCTGAGGCTGTGACAGGAAAACCCCTAGCGCTTTACTGGTTGCATAACGGCATGGTGAAGGTAGATGGTGAAAAGATGTCCAAATCTTTGGGTAACTTTGTCACTATTCGAGAATTGCTGGATCGAGGAGTTGACCCGATGGCAGTGCGGTTATTCGTGCTAACTGCTCAATATCGAACACCCATAGATTTTACCGACGAAGCGATCGCCGCAGCAACCAACGGTTGGCACACCATTAAAGAAGGTTTACTTTTTGGCTACCAATACGGTAAAAAACTAGGATGGGGAGTGGGAACTGCCTTACTACTCCCTAATCCCCATTCCCTACTCCCTGAAATTGTCGAGCGTTTCCAAGAAATTGTGAATAACGATTTTAATTTTCCTGGTGGGTTAACAGTACTTTTTGAATTAGCCAAAGAACTGCGTCGTGAGGGGCATATTCTTGTGCATGAAGGGAAAACCGAAACTTCCCCTGATGAGTTAAAGCGTCAATGGCAAACTCTTGTCACATTAGCTGGAGTTTTGGGTTTAGAAGCCGAGATAGAAGCGGAAACTGACAAGAATAATGTTTTAAGCGATGCGGAAATTGAAGCGAAAATTCAGCAAAGGCAAGAAGCGCGTCAAGGCAAAAATTTTGCTGAAAGCGATCGTATTCGTGACGAACTTCAAGCAGAAGGTATTACGCTAATTGATAGCCGCGATGGTACACGCTGGCATCGGAATTAGGGATGAGGGAGATGAGGGAGATGAGGGAGAAAGAATAACTAATATTCATTCCCCATTCCCCATTCCCCATTCCCCATTCCCCATTCCCCATTCCCCATTCCTTAAATTATGTGGTCTGAACTTAAAAAAGCGATCGCTAGTTTCAACATTCCTGCTGATTGGATCGGTATCAGAGCCGTAAAGGAGACTTCTGCTAACCGTTCAGTCCGTGATGGCTTACCCCAGGTAAATGGCAAATCTTTCACTGTCGGAGCCATGCTGGAAGTTTTGGTCAATGGCTGTCTGGGTTATGCAGCTACTAACTCTCTGGAACTGTCTTCCCTCCAAGCTGCTGCCCAAACAGCCTATAAACAGGCACTAGCAGCCAGTGAATGGTCGATACATCCCTTTCGTGAAAGTGAGCGCCCTAAAGTCGTTGGTGAATATAAATCTCCATTCCTTGAACCATTGGATGCTTTGAGTCCGGGAGAAATCAACGATTTACTGGTTCGTATTTGCCAAACGCTGAAAGTTGACGACAAGATTGTGCAAACCATAGCCGGTGCTAGCACCATTGAAAGGGAGTCTTGGTTTGTTAGCAGCAATGGCTCAGAAGTTTATCAAAAAATTCTATCTATAGCTACTCATTACGGAGCCACCGCCCAAGATGGGGCAATTGTACAGCAGCGCACCAACAACGGCTCCCAAGCAAACTGTTACCAAGGCGGACTCGAACTATTAAAACAAGAAAACTTATGGCATCGGGTACGGCAAATTGGCGAACAAGCAGTAGAACTCTTGACAGCAGAAGAATGCCCAACCACCCGCACCAATTTAGTTTTAGCCCCAGATCAAATGATGTTGCAAATCCATGAAAGTGTCGGGCATCCCCTAGAAATTGACCGAATTTTGGGAGATGAGCGGAACTATGCTGGTGGCAGCTTCGTTAATAAAAGTGATTTTGGCAACCTAGTATATGGTTCGCCACTGATGAACATTACCTTTGATCCCACCGTGGCTGGTGAATTTGCTAGCTATGGCTTTGATGATACTGGTGCTGTAGCAACGCGAGAGTATTTGGTCAAAGAAGGAGTACTTCAACGGGGTTTGGGCAGTCTAGAGAGTCAAGTCAGAGCAGGTGTACCAGGAGTAGCCTGTGCCCGTGCTTCTTCATGGAATCGACCAGCGATCGATCGCATGGGTAACTTGAATTTAGAGCCTCTAAATGCAAGCTTTGAAGACATTATTGCTGGGATAGAACACGGCGTTTACATGGAATCTAACCGATCTTGGTCAATTGACGATCGCCGCTATAAATTCCAATTTGGTTGCGAGTACGCTAAATTAATTGAAAATGGTAAACTCACTAAAACCCTCCGCAATCCCAACTATCGCGCCACAACACCAGAATTTTGGCATAGCTTAATCCAAGTAGGAAATGCTGAAAACTGGCAAATGTATGGTACTCCTTATTGTGGTAAAGGAGAACCAAATCAGGCCATTTGGGTAGGACATGGTTCCCCTGTTTGTGTATTTGCTAATGTCGAAGTTTTTGGTGGAGGAACTTAAATAATTCGTAATTCGTAATTCGTAATTCGTAATTGCGTTTTGCATGGGGATTTAGACCTAAAAAATGCGGTTGCTTATAGGAGCAGGAGATTCTAACCTGTCGAATAATTAGGAATTAGGAATTACTAATTATTTTGAAAGAGTGTAACGTCAATAGTTAGAAATTAAAAAATCTTTAACTTTTATTTTTTTAATAAATCTTGATTTCTAACTTCTAACTTTCATTCCATCTACTTATTCCCTATTAATATTTAATATCCATGAAAATTGAGGAATTATCTGCATTAGAAGTCAGCTTTAATCGACTGATTGAAACTCTGCTTATCAAAAAAGCAGAAAATGAACAATTCACTGTAAAACTCAGTAGTGAAAGAAGTCAATTCACTCGTTTCAATCATGCGAAAGTGCGACAAACTGGTTGTGTTGCTGATGGTTGGATCGAACTGACTCTAATGGCAGATCAACGCAGTAGTGTTAGGCAGTTTCCCTTTACTGGGAATTGGGAGCTAGACTGGCAATTAGCATATTCTGCTTTGCAGGAACTACGCGATGAACTTATTCTATTACCCATCGATCCATATCTAGTTTTACCATCAGGAACTAATACCAGTCGTGAAGTACATTCTGGAAATTTATTGGCAGATGAAGCAGTAGTATCAAGTGTATTAGAACAAGTTACTGAATTAGATTTTACTGGTATATATGCTGGAGGAATAGTAATTAAAGGTTATGGTGATTCCAGTGGTCAAAAACACTGGTTTGCAACTGATTCTTTTACCTTAGATTATTCTCTATTTTCCGCTTCTGGACAAGCAGTTAAGGGCACATTTGCAGGAAGTGATTGGAATAAATCTGCTTATATAGCCAAAATCAGCGAAGCTAAAATACAACTCAAATTGCTTGCTCGTCCATCTAAAGAACTGCCACGAGGACAATACAAAACTTATTTTGCACCTGCTGCTGTTGCAGATTTATTAGTCATGCTTTCTTGGGGAGCTATCAGCGAAGCTGATATCCAACAAGGAAATAGTGCTTTAGCTGCTTTATCGCGTCAAGAAAAACAACTTTCGACAGCATTTAGTTTGAAAGAAAACTTTCAGCGCGGATTAGTACCCCGATTTAATGAATTGGGAGAAATGGCAGCACCGGAGTTACCTATAATAGAAAAAGGACTTTTGGTAAACACTCTGGTTAATTCTCGTACTGCTAAGGAATATCAAAAAACTGCTAATGGTGCTAATGGTTCAGAGACTCTCCGTGCGCCAGAAATCAGTCCAGGAAATTTAGTATTTGAGCAGATTCTTCCGAGATTGGATACAGGATTGTATCTATCAAATTTGCATTACCTAAATTGGAGCGATCGCCAAACTGGTAGAATCACAGGTATGACCCGTTATGCTTGTTTTTGGGTAGAAAACGGAGAGATTATTGCTCCCATTGAAAACTTACGTTTTGATGAAAGTCTCTATCGCTTCTGGGGAGAAAACCTATTAGACTTAACTGATTTTCAAGAATTCATTCCCGAAGTAGGCACTTATGAAAGTCGCCAACTAGGAGGTAGTTTAGTTCCCGGTATGCTGGTAGAAGATTTTACTTACACCTTGTAATCAGATATTAATTGCGTTTTTGATGAATTTGCAAAACGTAGATCCCCGACTTCTGAAAGAAGTCGGGGATCTGGTTGTTCGTAAAATGTTAAAATCACCTATTTCTGTAAACTGCATTCATTACAATATCTTTAATAGTGAAATAAAGAATTAATAACAATAATAAAAATTGCTCAATTTGAAGAATTGGATCTAAACGCCAACCTTGAAAAAACAAGATTATCCCGCACATTAACATTATAATCGGTGTAAATATAACTTGAATAATGTAAAGTGCTAAAGCCCAACCTGCAAGCCTAGTACCACGTTGAGCTAGCCAAGCTACTGTTAAAATAAAGTAACCAATTGCTAAAAGCAAATAAATAATTCCAATTAAACCAGCTATATTTAATCCAAAATTAACTTGAGCTAAAGTAAGCATTTATTAAAAATCCTGCTTAATTACAAGTCAAAATTTTAAATCTATTACTCGGTAGGTTCCCAAAAAATCTTTCTTTAAAAAAATTGTTGGGTTAAGCAATAGCGAAACCCAACTTAGAATTTTTCCTCATCTCTTGTTAGAACCTCTATCTTTTGTTGCTAGGAGGTGAATTGCGCTGCGTTAGGTTATCAATTTGCAATTGTTGTCGTCCATTGGTGACAATTCGCAACATATCTTTGAGATCCTGTTCGATATTGCCCAAAATGCCATCAGCATAAGCATCAGCACCATCTTCAATTTCTTGAGCCTGAGCGATCGCAGTTTGCCTCATAAGCTCTAACTCTTGCTGACAAGCATACCGCTTGCGCTCAATCTCGGCGAGGGTTTCTTGCATTATTCCCTCACACTCTTGTTGCACTTGTCGCCGCAGTTGTTCAGCTTCTTGTTCAGCCTGTTGAATAATATCGCTTTCAGCTAAAATTTGCGCTCTTTTTGCTTGTGCAGACTCAACAACCTGCTGTCCATACTCTTCAGCTTCTAACAGAATTTCATCCTTTTGCTCAAGGATGGCTGCTGCTTCTTGAAAAAGTGATGGTAAAGCAAGCCGGATGTAATCAAGCTGTTCCAGCAGCTTTTCTTCATCTATGAGCGTGCGTCCCGTCAGAGGAATCCTGAGACTAGAGAGAACTATTTCCTCTAGGCGGTTGAGTTCCTGCTGAATATCTACGCTTCCCTCTCCACCGAGATATTCTTGAGCGGGGGGATTGCTTCCGTTGAGATTGGGTTCAACATTTGAGATTTCAGATTGTAGCATTGGTATATATCTAGGGCAATGTGTGGGGGAACGAGATGATCGATAGAGCCACCAAACCTTGCAATCTCTCTGACCACACTACTACTTAAAAAACTATACTCATTTGAGGTTGCTAGAAAAACTGTTTCTATTTGGGTAGAAAGAGTTTTATTGGTGTGAGCCATTTGCAGTTCCACTTCAAAATCTGACACAGCCCGTAAACCCCGAAGCAAAACTTGTGCATGTCGCATTTGGGCATAGTTTACGGTAAGACCATCAAAACTGTCTACTTCTACATTTGGTAGATGTTGTGTAGAAAGACGGATCTGCTCTAACCGTTGCTGCACGCTAAAAAGTGGCGTTTTGTTTGGGTTCCGCAGTACAGCGACAATTACCCGCTCAAACAGGCGACTACCGCGCTGAATGAGGTCAAGGTGTCCCAAGGTGATGGGGTCGAAGCTACCAGGATAAATAGCAATCACAATTTTAGATATATCAAAGTTGTTTAGGTGATTATATCGAAACTCTTTTGTGTAACTTACTCAAATTTACCATCTTGCGCTCTGAGCAAGAATGGTAAACTCAATTGTTTTAGTGGCACAAGTTATGCTCAACTAGGCTTTAGGAATTAGACTCCTAAATATGAATGCTGGATTTTAAGTGTAGTTCCAGTATTTGAAATGTAAGAAACTCCGTACTTAGTAAAGTGCGCGGGTAGTTAACAAACTTTTCTAGGTAATTTCTCATGGCACTGGATTTTTCCACCTTGCCCTTGGCGTTTCAATTTACTTCTCCAGGACCTATTCTGGTGAAATTAGGGCCACTAAGTATCCGATGGTATGGCTTATTGATTGCCACAGCAGTATTAATTGGCGTAATCCTTTCTCAGGATTTAGCAAAGCGCCGTAACGTCAATCCTGAATTGCTAGGCGATTTGTTTTTTTGGTTGTTGATTGGGGCAATTCCCGGCGCACGGCTATATTACGTTTTCTTTGAATGGTCAAAATATGCCCCAACTCCAGGAAAAATCTTTGCTATCTGGGAAGGAGGTATTGCCATTCACGGAGCAATTCTTGGTGGCGTTTTGGCTGCGTTAATCTTTGCCAAAATCAAGCAGGTTTCTTTCTGGCAACTGGCGGATTTAGTAGCGCCTTCACTGATTTTAGGGCAGGCGATCGGACGTTGGGGCAATTTCTTTAATTCTGAAGCTTTTGGCGATCCTACCAATTTACCCTGGAAGCTGTATATTCCACCAGACCATCGTCCTCTAGAATATGTTAGTTTCGATTACTTCCATCCCACCTTCCTGTATGAATCTCTGTGGGATTTAATGGTGTTTGCGCTGCTAATCACTTTGTTTTTCCGGTCTTTAGCTGGTAAGCCCCGTTTGAAGGTAGGCACGCTATTTCTGGTTTACTGGCCAGCCTACAGCTTAGGACGCTTGTGGATTGAAGGTTTCCGCACTGATAGCTTGATGCTGGGGCCATTACGGATGGCACAAGTAGTCAGTAGTCTAGGAATTTTATTAGGATTAGTTGGATTAGCTTGGCTTTACTTACTTAAACGCCCTTTACCCGATGTAGTGCCTACTCCCAAGGGAAATGGGGAGATGAGGGGATGAGGGAGCAGGAGAGGCAGGGGAGCAGGGGAGGCAGGGGAGGCAGGGGAGCAGGGAGCAGGGGAGCAGGGGAAGATGAGGAGGATAAAAGAGACAAGGAGAATAACCAATGCCTAATACTTCGGCTTCGCTCAGTACAAGTGCCCAATTCCCAATGCCCAAAAAGAAAAAATGCCCCAGAATATTTTCTAGGGCTTAACCAGGGTGCATCTACCATTACTCTCTACTAGGGAAAGAGGGTGAATCCGGAAAGATACTGAGAAAATATCAAAAAAGTTTTTTGAGGGATTGCTGTGGGTTCTTTTAAGAGTGAATATACAGAAAAGCTGAGTTATAAAAAAACACTATATGCCATAGAACCATCTGTGTATATTGTGGGAGCAGGCCCTGGAGATCCCGATTTGTTGACGGTGAAGGCGCAGAAACTACTGGCTGTTGCTGATGTGATTTTATTTGCTGATTCTTTAATACCCGAACAGATTTTAGAACTTTGCCGAGAAGATGCGGAGATAATTAGAACTGCAAATCAGACTTTAGAAGAGATTTTGCCGATTATGATCGATAGGGTGCGATCGCAACACAAATCTCTAGTCCGTCTCCATTCTGGCGATCCTAGTCTCTACAGCGCCATTCACGAGCAAATGCACCTCCTAAGAAAGGCAAATATCCCTTTTGAAGTCATACCAGGTATCAGCGCTTTTCAAGCTGCTGCTGCCAAACTCAAAGTAGAACTAACTGTGCCCGGTTTAGTCCAAACCATCATTTTAACCCGCATCAGTGGACGTACAGAAGTCCCCGCCACTGAAAAATTAGCCACTCTTGCAGCACATCAGGCTAGCCTCTGCTTATATCTCAGTGCGCGTCATGTCGAAAATGCCCAAGCCAAATTACTCGAACACTATCCAGCCGAAACCCCCATTGCAATTTGCTTTCGCATCGGATGGCCTGATGAGAAAATTAAGGTTGTCCCCCTGAATGAAATGGCAGAATCTACTCATAAAGAAAAACTAATTCGCACTACACTTTATATAATCAGTCCAGCCCTCTCGACAGCAAAAGGGCGATCGCGTTTATATCATCCCGAACATAGTCATCTATTTCGCTCATCTCATAACTAAATGCTGGGAATTGGGAATTGGGAATTGGGAATTGGGAATTGGGCATTAGCGCTCTTTTATGACTCTCGTGGGATAAAAATCATCCACCCTTATTTTTAA
>NZ_JABXKH010000117.1 GCF_017115105.1 Nostoc sp. NMS2 | reverse complement strand
GAGAGACTTAATTTTAATAATTCCCCCTTGTCCTCCTTGTCCCCCTGCTCCCCCCGCTCCCCCTGCTCCCCCTGCTCCCCCTGCTCCCTCATCCCCACTCCCAAATATCTTTGTCATCCTGGTTGCGGTTATAGCTAAGGTAAAAGGTAAAAGAGAGAATTTTTTACTTTTAGCTTCCTAGCCTTTGTGAATAACTTGACGACAAACAAACTATCTACACCCCAGTTGTTTAAAGGTATTGCCCTATTTACACCTGGAGGAGATTTAATTTACTGCATCGACCCTAGCAAACAAGGTCGATGGCACTTGCATTTGTGTTCGGCTTTGCAAGAAATTCTAGATTTACCAGAGCCACCGCACTTTTTAGTGCCTTGTTATACTGCGACTATTGACCACTGGTTAGATCCGCGCACTCAACAAGTGCGAACTTTTGCTGAAGCTTATCCGGCTGTAATTAGACATCAAGCTTTGCTTAATGCCATTTTTGGTACAGGGGAGTTAGTATGGCAAGCGGCTCCTTGGCAAGAGGGATTGTGCGGCATGGTATTAACAACTTATCGTTCCTCATTCCCGCAGCTTTGGGAAGATCACGATTTAATTGTTCGTCTAGACCTTTCTGAACCTGTGCCAAAATACCACCAACCGGTAATAGTACAAAAAAAGGAAGTAATCACACAAGGCTATGTTCTCCGGCTGTTTGTTGCCGGACATAGCAGTACAACCGAACGCATTCTGCAAAATTTACACGAATTGTTGGAGCGATCGCTAGGACATCCTTATACTCTGAAGGTGATTGATGTTTTAACTCATCCAGAACAAGCAGAACTCAATCAGGTTTCTGCAACTCCTACCCTTGTCAAGGTTTGGCCTCACCCAATTCGGCGAATCGTTGGAGAGTTGGATCATGTAGAAAAGATTTTACAGATGTTAGCTGCTAAGGAAAAATTTTAAGTTTTATAACAAATTGAGGGTTAAAAGTGAAATGCAGAGGTTTGAGAGGTGGCAATTGTTTTCGCTATAAATAAAAGAAAGTCTGTAGTAAGCTCATAGATTGTGAACCGCTTTGCAATCAAACTAGTTTTTTTGCCAAGTGCGCGAATGGGTAGGTGTTGGTGAAGAGGTGACTACAAAAATGGCTGAATTCCCCTGTATGCAAGGAATTGAAGCCTGTAGAATCTTGAAAACATCCGCGCACCTTATGTGGACTGACTTTCAGCTATTTTCATCTGGCACAATTGCCACTCCTCATGTTATGATTTCTCTATTCGCGCTATTGAACCTTGAAAACCAAATAACAAAAGGCTTTCAGATGCCTGCGATCGCAATTAACTAAAATCCCTATTAGGGATTGAAACAAATCTTATACCCGAAGCAGCAGACGGAAATCCTATCATCGCAATTAACTAAAATCCCTATTAGGGATTGAAACGTAAACTCGGTATGTGCGGGGAGCTGCACCAAAAAATCGCAATTAACTAAAATCCCTATTAGGGATTGAAACAAACTCTGGTATGCCTAACTCCAGCATTAGCGATCGCAATTAACTAAAATCCCTATTAGGGATTGAAACCCTTCATTGCAGCAGTGGCGCTCACTTCTCCTAATATCGCAATTAACTAAAATCCCTATTAGGGATTGAAACGCTCATGGGGGAAACCCCCTCTTCTGCGCGCTGACTATCGCAATTAACTAAAATCCCTATTAGGGATTGAAACAGACTCATTCATTCCTTTAGCGATCGCACCCGGTAATCGCAATTAACTAAAATCCCTATTAGGGATTGAAACAAAAGCAATTAGTTTTTAACTTTGATATCAATATTATCGCAATTAACTAAAATCCCTATTAGGGATTGAAACTCAACCCCCCCAAAGTATAACAAGGGGGGTTGTACATCGCAATTAACTAAAATCCCTATTAGGGATTGAAACATAAAACTAACCTGACTGGTGATATTGTGCTGGAATCGCAATTAACTAAAATCCCTATTAGGGATTGAAACGGAACGAATCTTTTTTGGCAAGAAGAGGGTGTGAAATCGCAATTAACTAAAATCCCTATTAGGGATTGAAACCTGTGGCATTGCCTTTAGAGTGAATTAGGCTCATCGCAATTAACTAAAATCCCTATTAGGGATTGAAACTTTAAATCTTCTTTATTTGGTAATTTTATTTGAAATCGCAATTAACTAAAATCCCTATTAGGGATTGAAACTTAGCAACAGTGCCTAAAATAGCAGCATTTTCTAATCGCAATTAACTAAAATCCCTATTAGGGATTGAAACAAAGGCAGCAATAGCAATGAATTTAAAGAACAAGCAAATCGCAATTAACTAAAATCCCTATTAGGGATTGAAACGGCAGGGGCGGTAGGCTAGGACGCGGTAGGCTAGGAATCGCAATTAACTAAAATCCCTATTAGGGATTGAAACTTGGGAGCGATCGCTTGATTATATCTATTAATAAATATCACCAACTCTGCTATAATTACACTATTATTGCTGCAACTACACCCTCTGTTTCTAACGCAGCCGCAACCCTTAAAATTAAAGCTTCATTATATGGTGCTGCTATCAATTGCACGCCTAAAGGTAAAGCATTTTGGCGCTGAATTGGTACAGATAAAACGGGTAAGCCGATAAAAGAGAATGGTTGAGTAAATAGCCCTAAATGAGGACGAACAAGAATTTCTTCCCCATCCAAAATCATAGTTTGTTGACAGATTAGCGGTGCAGAAATTGGTGTAGTTGGGGCAATAATTATATCCACATTTTGAAATACTTCTCGAACGCGATCGCTATACCATTTTCTAAACCGTTGTGCTTGCAGATACCAGCTACTAGGAATTAACGCCCCAGCCAAAAAGCGATCGCGTGTTGCTGGATCAAAATCTTGAGGGTGCGATCGCAATTTATCCAAATGCAGATTTGCACCCTCGCTAGCTGTAATCACAAAAGCTGCTGCACGGGCGCGGTGTGCTTCTGGTATAGTTACGTATTGAGTGACATTCAAAGCATCAGCTACCTTTTGCACTGCTGCTAAAGCTTCCGGTTCTGCACCTTTGGTAAAATAATCAGCTGCAATGGCAATTCTTATACTAGAAATATCTTGTTTGAGTTGTGGTAAACATAATTCAGGCGGACGCTTTGTACAAATTGGATCGCGATCGTCTTCTCCTTGAAGCACATCAAACACCGTAGCAATATCTTGCACCGAATGCGCAAAAGGGCCAATATGGTCAAAACTGCTAGAAAATAAAGCTACCCCAGCACGAGATAACCTTCCATAGGTTGGCTTCAAACCAAAAACCCCACATAACGCCGCCGGAACGCGAATTGAACCATTAGTATCAGAACCCAGCGTTAGCGGTACTAACCCAGCAGCAACAGCCGCCGCCGAACCACCCGATGAACCACCAGCAACTCGCTGTAAATCATGGGGGTTGTGAGTAGCGCCGTAATGGGAGTTTTCCGTGACAAATCCATAAGCGTACTCATCCATATTCAAAGCGCCAACCAGCACCGCACCCGCTTTTTTCAGCTTCGCCACTGCGGTTGCATCTTGGCTAGCGGCTGGGTTTTCTGCATTAATTTTCGACCCCGCCAGAGTCGTTAAACCAGCAATATCAAAGAGATTTTTCACCGCAAAAGGCACACCAGCAAGCATTCCAAGATTATTGCCTTGGGCAATTTCCCTATCAATGCAGACTGCATCCCTTAAAGCTGTTTCAGCAGTCACAGCCGTAAAACAATTGAGTTGATGATCCCGCACAGCGATTCGTGCCAAAGCCGCCTGAGTAACTTCCACCGCGCTAACTTTGCCTTCACGCACAGCAGCAGCTATTGATACAGCATCATTCATGGTTCAAAAACTGGTGCAACTTCAATATCCTCCGCTAAAGGGAAAGAATTTACAAGATTAGCGATCGCCCTAATTCTCTCAAAATTTGCCACCACCCCATCTCGATCCTCATCTCTTATCTGCAAATCCAACAACAACGCCATTTGATCGACATACTCACCCACATTAAAACTCATACCTTCCATCTCTCCCCCTCTGCGTCCTTGGCGTCTTGGCGGTTCGTTATCTTAAACTTATAACTTCTCATCGCAACTCAAATGCAATTAATCTTATACAGTAAACCCGGCTGTCATTTATGTGAAGGCTTGCAAGAAAAGCTAGAACAAATCCAAAATCTCAGTTTGGAGTTGGAAGTTAGGGATATTACGACTCGTGAAGATTGGTTAGCTGCGTATCAGTATGAAGTGCCGGTACTTTATTTATCGAACCGCCAAGTCGCCAAGGGCGCGGAGGAAGAAATTATAGAAGCACCATTGCCGCGTCCTTCTCCTCGTGCTAGTGTGCAGCAGTTAGAGCAAATGTTGCGTAAGTATTTAGCCAATTAGAAAAAAATAATGCAGAATAAGCGCAAGATTAAGAATGTGGCGAGGTTCACAAGATGAAATTGCGGGAATTACTAACGGCGGTAGATAGTGTTGAGCAATTGCCTAGCCATCCGACTTTAGAGGATGTAGAAGTTAGGGGTTTGAAGACCAATTCTCATGCTTGTAGTGTGGGAGATTTGTTTATTGGGATGCCAGGAACGCGGGTTGATGGTGGGGAATTTTGGCAAAGTGCGATCGCATCGGGGGCTGTAGCTGCGATCGTTTCTCCCGAAGCTGCACAAAAAAATCCTCCCACAAATGAGGCTGTGGTCATTAGTGCAAGTAACATAACTCAAGCTTGTGCCCAAATAGCTAGTGCTTTTTACGGTTATCCAGGACGCAAACTCAAGCTGGTAGGCGTGACTGGTACAAATGGCAAAACTACCACTACCCATATCATTGAATTTCTCCTGATCCAAGCTAATCTCGCCACAGCTTTGATGGGAACTCTCTACACTCGTTGGGCAGGTTTTGAGCAAACTGCTGCCCACACCACACCCTTTGCAGTGGAACTGCAACAGCAGCTAGCAGAGGCGGTAAATGCTGGTAGTGAGTTCGGGGTGATGGAAGTAAGTTCTCACGCTTTAGCCCAAGGGAGAGTGCTGGGTTGTGAATTTGAGGTGGCAGTATTTAGTAATCTGACTCAAGACCATCTCGACTATCACCGCGACATGGAAGATTACTTTGCTGCCAAAGCGTTGTTGTTTAGCCCTGATTATCTCAAGGGACGGGCAATAATTAATGCTGATGATTCCTACGGAAAGCGGTTAATTGCCTCATTAAATTCCGAACGGGTTTGGAGTTATAGTGTCAACGACAACAGCGCTGATTTATGGATGAGTGATTTAAGTTACGAGCCGAATGGTGTCAGTGGTACATTACATACACCCAAAGGTGACGTAGCTTTTCGATCGCCACTAGTCGGACAATATAATTTAGAAAATCTTCTAGCAGCCGTAGGAGCAGTTTTACACTTAGGGATAGATTTGCAGTTAGTGGCATCTGTGATACCTAACTTTCCCGGAGTTCCCGGACGCATGGAACGAGTACAGATTAGCTCTGACCAAGATATTAGCGTGATTGTGGATTATGCCCACACACCCGATAGCTTAGAAAACTTGCTGAAAGCTGCACGTCCATTTATACCTGGTAAAGTGATTTGCGTATTTGGTTGTGGCGGCGATCGCGATCGCACCAAGCGCCCAATAATGGGTAAAATTGCTGCTGAATTAGCTGATGTGGCAGTGGTGACATCAGATAATCCCCGCACAGAAAACCCAGAAAGGATTTTAGAAGACGTTTTGGCAGGAATTGCCCAAACAGTAAAACCAATGGTAATTTGCGATCGGGCTACTGCAATTCGTACTGCTATTTTACAAGCACAACCAGGTGATGGAGTCTTGCTTGCTGGTAAAGGTCACGAAGACTACCAAATTCTCGGCACCGAAAAAATCCATTTTGACGACCGAGAACACGCACGCGACGCTTTACAGCAAAGACTTAACACACAAGCTTAATTTGGGCATGGGGCATGGGGCACTTGTACTGAGCGACTTGTGCCGAGCGAAGCCGAGGTAAGCCGAAGTATTGGGCATGGAAAAGAGACAAGGGAGACAAGGAAGAGGGGGGAGACAAGGGAGAGACTTAATTTTAATAATTCCCCCTTGTCCTCCTTGTCCCCCTGCTCCCCTGCCCCTTATAGGTGGATTTTTTTATAGTTAATATTTCTTTCCGTGGGGATTTTGTAAAAAATGCACACATAAAGGTGAAAATCGAGACAGAATTATTTCTTGCTTCATCCTTTTTGTGCTTGACTCATGAATGTTTCTCTGGCTAAGGATCTGTCTGTTTATCAACTGGTTATGGGAGTGCAAGTGCCTCCAAAACCATTGTCCCTCAGTCCTGCGACTCTGCTATCACTGGTGAGAGCGCAAATTGACTTACTAATTGAGCAGCAAATTGCAGCCACTTTATGGGTGAAGCTACCACCAGAAAAAATTTGGCAATCAGAATTAGCGCGTTACCAATCCTCGGTGGGTGCGTCTAGTATCATCTATACTTGCCAGATTGACGAAAATGGAAAAGAGGAAGCAGGGGGCAGGGAGCGGGGAGCAGGGGGCAGGGAGCAGGGGGAAAATTTCTCTCCTCTGCACCCTTCCCCCTCATCTTTCTCATCTACTCATCATCTCACCGTTCACCTGCCACCAGATAGCCAACTGCGACGGGAAAACTTTCTGATGGTGTTATCGCCCCAGTTTTGCAGTTTAATTTTGGCTCATCGACCACTTAAAAAACGCAAAAATCAGGCATCGGGGAAGGTAAATACTAATAATAATCAGCCATTGCTGATTATAACTACTGTTGAGGGGAGAGTAATTCAGCAAGTATTAGATGGTATCCAAAAAGCGATTGCACCAGAATCATCGCCAATTGTACCTGCTGATTTTATTTGTCCAACGATGCCGGAAGCGTCAACGATGAGTCAACTGTTTACAAAACAACTCCTGCGACAGGATGAAATTAATCGTCAAATCATCACAGCCCGCACTACCAAGTTGCAGCAGATAAATCAAGAACTGCACAACAAAGAACAACTCCAAGATGAATATCTGAAAAATCTCTGTCAGGAACTGCGTATACCCCTGACGCATATCAAAACAGCACTTTCGTTATTGAATTCTCCTAATCTCAAACCTCCGCAGCGACAACGTTATTTACAGATGTTAAATACCCAGTGCGATCAGCAAAATTCTCTAATTACAGGTTTGTTGGAACTGGTACAACTAGAACGTAATTTGGACGGGATGGTTTTGGAGTCGGTGCGGCTCTCAGATATTGTACCTGGAGTAGTCAGTACGTACCAACCTTTAGCCCAAGAAAAAGGGATTATGCTAGCCTATACCGTACCCACTGAACTCCCATCTATTTGGTGTGTGAGTGGTGGGCTAAGGCAGATTGTAATTAATCTGCTGCACAACAGCATTAAGTTTACCCCTAATGGGGGTGAAGTATGGGTGCGTACCCGTGTTCAAGGCGATTATGTCCAATTAGAATTCCGCGATACAGGTATTGGGATTGCCGAAAGCGAGATTTCCAAAATCTTTGACCGATTTTATCGGGTACGTACAGCAGCTACAGAAGATTATGCTGGTGCTGGCTTGGGGTTAACAATAGTACAGCAATTGCTGCTGCGCTGTGGGGGAGCTATTTCTGTAAAAAGTAAATTATATGAAGGTTCCACATTTACAGTGCAACTGGCAACTGTTGGCGATACCCCAAGAGCGATCGCAATAGAACATGAGTGATCGGTTATGATTATCCCCTAAGTTAACTTTGTGGTGCTATGCAACTTTACCTAAGAGGTTGTTTGAAAAGTATTTGGCTGTGATTTTAGACACTTAATTGATCCCCCCTAACCCCCCTTAAAAAGCTACGGTGTACACACAAGTCTTTGAGAGTTGCCCCATAAGCTTTTGATCCCCCCAACCCCCCGATAAATTGGGGGGCAAAAAGCTCTCAAAGTCCCCCTTTTTTAGCGATCGCTCTCAACTACTTTTATTTTGGACTTTTCGCAACTTAGCGTAGGTATAGCCGCTCGCTCTTAACCCCAAATCGGATGCAAAGTATTTCAGATTTGACGGTCGCAATTCCTCAAAATACTTAAAGCCACCGCCTCAGCAACCTTAATCCCATCGATACCAGCCGAGAGGATTCCCCCTGCGTATCCCGCACCTTCACCAGCCGGATAAAGACCGACTGTATTTAAACTCTGATAATCCTCTTTGCGTTTAATCCGAATCGGTGATGATGTGCGGGTTTCCACCCCAGTCAACACGGCATCATCCATTGCAAAACCTTTAATCTGTTTGTCAAAAGCGGGAAGGGCTTCACGGATAGCGGCGATCGCATAATCTGGTAAACTCTGGCTCAAATCACCTAAATGTACTCCAGGTGTATAAGATGGTTTAACCGTGCCTAATGCTGTAGAGGGTCGATGGTTGAGAAAGTCTCCTACTAACTGCCCTGGAGCTTCATAAGTTCCACCGCCCAATTCAAAAGCTTGCTCTTCCAAGCGGCGTTGGAAGTCAATTCCCGCCAAGGCGTTACCCGGATAATCTTCGGGGGTGATACCCACAACGATCGCACTGTTGGCATTCCGCTCATTACGAGAATATTGGCTCATACCATTGGTAACAAGTCGCCCTGGTTCTGATGCGGCTGCAACCACCAAACCACCTGGACACATACAGAAACTATAAACGGAACGGCCATTTTGGCAGTGATGAACTAGTTTATAATCGGCAGCACCTAAAAGTTTATGACCAGCTTGAGCGCCGAAACGACATTTATCGATGAGAGTCTGGGGATGTTCAATGCGAAAGCCGATAGAAAAAGGTTTAGGTTCGATGTAAACTCCGCGATTGTATAGCATTTGAAAGGTATCGCGGGCGCTGTGTCCCACTGCCAAAACTATATGATTGCTGGCGATATATTCTCCACTGGCGAGGGAGACTCCTCGCACTTGCCTATCTTCAATGTTGATATCTTCCACTCGACTTTCAAAGCGAATTTCACCGCCAAGGGATTCGATTTTGGCACGCATACTTTGGACGATTCCCACCAGTTTGAAAGTGCCGATATGCGGTTTGTTGATATAGAGAATTTCTGGTGAGGCTCCGGCATTGACGAGTTCGGTTAATACCTTACGCCCATAATGCTGAGGATCTTTAACTTGACTGTAGAGTTTGCCATCAGAGAATGTACCCGCACCACCTTCGCCAAACTGGGCATTGGATTCTGGGTTGAACTCTGATTTTTTCTTCCAAAAGCCAAAAGTATCAACGGTGCGATCGCGAACTTTTTTCCCACGTTCTAAAATGATGGGACGGAAACCCATTTGTGCCAACATTAAACCCGCAAATAAGCCACAAGGCCCAGTACCAATCACGATGGGGCGAATCGTCAAATTGCTAGGTGCTTGGGCCACTGGGCGATAACTCATGTCTGGCGCGATCATCAAATGGGGATCTTTTTTCAGGCGCTTGAGTAGATGAGTTTCTTGAGTTGTTTCTACATCCAGAATATAAACAAGGGTAATCTCTCCTTTCTTACGGGCATCGTAGCTACGCTTGAAGATGGAATAACCGATCAATTCTTCGTCTGTGATTTGCAGCTTTTTGAGGATGGCAGTCTTGATCTCATCTTCAGGATGATCAAGCGGGAGCTTTACTTCTGTGAGTCGTAACATAGCGAGGAGAAATGCATACTTGTCTATCAAAATTTTAAGGTATCTGAAAAACCTCTCTCTAAATCTCTCTCCTAAAAGGAGAGAGACTTTAAATTTTCCCCCTTCCCTCGTAGGGAAGGGGGTTAGGGGGTTAGGTTTTTCGTGGCTTTTTCACATCAAAATCAGCGAATTTTAGATTTTAGATAATGGAATTGAAGATTCAAAATCTAAAAATGTCTGAACGCGAATTTATGTTGAGCGGAGTCGAAACACAGTGCCCCCAAGAGTTCTGCCCGAATTTATACTCGCTCCATAATAAGCAAGCTACGCGGAATAAATCCAAAATCCAAAATCCAAAATCCAAAATTATTTAACAGCCGCCTCTAACATTTGTATTATCCCAAGTTCAGCATCTATTTCCACTTCTAAACCGATTGGCAAGGTAAATTTATCTTTAATATGACCAATCATTGAACCGTACCAAGCAGGAATACCTAAAGGAAGTATGTGATCTTGCAATACTTGGATTAATGTAAATGATGGCTCATCTCCAAGTTTACAATTAGTACATTGCCCAAAGATAAAGCCAGCAATTTGATTAAGTATGCCAGCAGTTTTTAACTGTGTCAGCATTCTATCTATCCGGTAAACATCTTCGCCAATTTCTTCCACAAATAGGATGCTTTTGTTCCAAGAAGGTAGATAAGGTGAACCTACCATCGCTGATAGCACTGATAAGTTTCCACCAACAAGTTTACCTCTCGCCTTTCCTGGTGCTATTGTCTCCACCCGCACTTCACTAGGGTTGAGATTTTCCATAATCACTGCTTCACCATTAAAGAGGATGCGTTTGAAGTAATCCACTGTAAATTGATTCCAAGTAGATGTGGCAACTGGCCCATGAAAAGTAATCATTTGACTACGGGCATTAATTGCCAACAACAGCGTTGTAATATCGCTGTAACCCATGATAATTTTCGGATGAGAGCGGATTAGGGAATAGTTTAGTAAGGGTAAAATGCGATTACAGCCCCAACCCCCACGCATGGCGATAATGGCTTTGATAGTGCGATCGCTAAACATCAAGTTTACATCCTGGGCGCGATCGCTATCTTTACCCGCTAAATAGCCGTAACGATCTAAAATATGCTTCCCCAACTTGACTTTTAACCCTAATTGTGAAAATGATTGCTGCACTGCTTCGATATCTTTGATATCAACGATACCCGCAGGGGCGATTAATCCTACAGTATCACCTACTTGCAGGCGGGGTGGCTTGCGGATGGTGTTTGGGGGTAGTTTACCTTCAGCAGTAAATGCTGGTATCTGGATGGATAAGGTAGCTAGTCCACAGGTTGTAAGAAATTGTCGGCGTTTAATAAGCATAACTATTGAGTTGCGAATTTAAAAATTAGATCCCCGACTTCTTCAAGAAGTCGGGGATCTGGACACCGCGAATTTTACAAATCAAATAGGATTGTGATATGTATAATTAAACTTCTTGTACCACATCTGAAATCACAAATCCATTATTAGTAAACTTATCATCAGTTTCAAACAAATCACCAATTAAAGGCAAAAAATGGTCATATAATTTCATCGACTGCAAACAACTATTGATACTAGAAGCTGCTGAATTATAGGTTGCAATATTTTCTTCAACAATACTCAATAATCGGCGATTATTCGCAATTTTTTCTTCAGCTTCTTGTTGCAGTGTTTTTTCTAAATAAGTCCGTGCCTGTGGGTATTGCTGCAAAATCTCATCTGCTTGCTGTTCTGCCATTGGTAGCAACTGAGTTTTCAGCGTTTGGTTAATAGTTTGACGGAAAGATTTACGAATAGTTTGAGAAACTTTTGGTTCAAAATCTAACTTCAATAATTGCCTAATTGCTGGTTCTGCTTCCACGATACTTTCAGCGTCGTAACCTTGAGAAGTTTGTGATAAAGTTTGGCGAAATTGATATATAGAAAAAGTGCCTTCATCATAAAATCTCGGACTTTCTCGCACGAAGCGATCGCACTCTACACTAGCTGCACTCAAAAGTGCTTGAGTAACTAGTTTTTCTAAGATTCTAATCTCTTGTTCAATTCCGCCATCATTATCTAATAAACGATATAACTGGCGATAGTATTCTGACTTACGAATCTTTTCAATCAATCGTTGGAAATAATTTGCAATTACTTGCTGAGAAGATACAACCAAAATATCTTCTAACTGATTTGCTAAGTAATAAAATGCCTCTACTAAAATAGCAATTAAAGGTGCTGTAGCGTTCCGAGGATGGCTCATTGTTGCACGTTGATAAGCAGAAGCTACAGAAAAACTATCTAGTAATTCATCTAGACGGCGAATCATCCGCGATTGCAATTGTCTAAAATCTGTTTCAAAAGCATCGCAAGAATTATTAATTATTTGGTTAACTTCTTCTGTAATATGCTCACTAAATTCTCTACCAATTTGCTGGAGTTGCTGATTTAGCTGTTGCAACTCTTGCGCCTTCATACTCTCAATTTCTTGGGGTTGACTATCTAAATTACGTTGTACACTTTGATAATGTTTTTTCAGTTTAATACAAATATCTTCCAAATCATCAGCAAGATTCTTAAATAATTGGGGACGTTTTTCTTCTGTGAGATAGCGAGTAATAGCTGTGCGAAATTCCTCAGTACCACTATCTTGAATTAGCTTTTCTATCAGCTCATTTCCCCAATCTCCCAAAATCCGTACATAATTTTGATTTGGGGTTTCAAAGCCGTTAACAGAAACACGGAATTTAGTGGTAGATAGCTTTCCTGAATTTACGCAGTAGTTGTTAAATGCATAGACAAATTGTGGTGTTTCTTCTTTACCATTTAAACCTTTAATACTCTCTACAAAAACAGAATCTAAACCAAATCTATCTAGTTGACTTGTCTGTTTAATTTGACTGCCGTAAAATCCTAATAATCCACTGGTTTTATAAACCTTGTTTGAATTAGCAAATTGCCCACTAATTAAATCGTCTAATCGTTGTCGGAGTTGGGTATTGTACCAAGTCTCATCAATGCGATTGAAGACATAAAAAACGCGATCGCGTACTCCTCCATTTTGCCGCATTAATTCCAAAAGTTCTGTTTCTTCTTTTGTCATATCACCCGCCGAAGCAGGTTTTAGCACACATACCACCGCCGAAGTATCAGGATGTTGAATTTTGGCATAAGTTAGTTGTGCATCTTTCTCTACTGGTGCATCTATACCAGGTGTGTCGATAATTACATTTCCATCTTCTAGCAGAGGATGATTACAGTAATATTCTATTCGCTTCAATACTGCGCTATTACTACCACGACGGGCATATCCCGCAGCTTCCTTGAGGTTGGAGAAGTTAAATTGCTCCATTGAGTATGTAGCATTATTAACCGTGTATATGCGATCGCGGTTTGCTATATATCCCTCTAGCAATAACATTAGCGCCTTCGCCTGTTTTGCACGTTCTGATTTACTCTCACCACCCTCTTGCTGAATAATCGCTTCACAACCTTGACGTAGCAAGTCAATTACATCAGCTTGGTTAATATTAGTTACTGTCTTAAATCCTAGTTGCTGACATAAAAAAACTGCTTGTTCTCGAATTTCTACTTCACTTAAAAACGTTAAAACAACACGTTCTTTATCTAATTCTGCATACTCGATTTTGCATTCTGTACCTGTAGCGTGTCCTTCTGCACTGTAAAGTAATTCTCTCTCTAATAGTGCATTGATTAGCATTGATTTACCAGCACTAAATGCACCTGCGAACACAATCTCAAACTTGGGAGAAATCGCCTTAGTTAGGGAAGTTTGTACAGATGTAATATCTTGAGAATGTAGGGTTGGTTCTTGCTGTAAAAGTTGTAATATCGACTCAACTTGCTCTTTCAAATTTTTGCACTGAAGCGGTAAATCTGACATGTTCAGCATCCTGACAATATTTATGTATATGTTAGTTACATTTATTGTCTTGATGGTTCAGTAAGATTTCTGAGATATTTGATGGGGTTGCTTTACTGGATATCACTTAACCCAGAAATATAGCGCTTCTCGTTCGGATGCAATACACTTTGACCTCTCTCCAAACCTCTCTCCTAAAAGGAGAGAGGCTTTGAATTTTACTCCCCAACGCTAGTAGGGAAGGGGCTGGGGGTTAGGTCTGTATTCCATACAATTGAGAATTGAGAACCGCTATATCATGTCCGCTTAAAAACTTATTAGGCTGATGCGAAGAGTAGAAACGCAAAATTTTGCGTCTCTACAATAGTTCTGAAATCATGCGAAATTATTTTCATAGCTGAATTCAGCAATGCCCAAAAAAGCATCTAAGTAAGTTAGCACGAAAAAACCAAATATGTTACAAAATGTAAATAGGCTTAAAGCCCTTACTAATGACAAATGACCAATACTTCGACTACGCTCAGTACAAGTGACAAATGACAGCCTTTGCCAGTTAGCTTTTATTGCGCCGACCTACTTACTCAATCTTCAAGTTGAAAGGCAAACGGGCATAAACTCCCTGTGGATCGTTCATTTTTTGCAGAATCTCTATTTCCTGTTGCAATTTCTGAAATTCAGTGATGATGGGGTTAGATGGTTTGAGTTGAGTCGCCTTAATCCCTAAAGCAGTCCGCGCCTCTTCAGTTGCACGCCCAAAAAAGCGTTCTCCGAAACTGTTAGTGCGAGGATATTCTTGCACTTCCCAGTCTTCTCCTAGTTTTGCCTCTTTGACAGCATAAGCGATCGCACTATTCAAACCACCAATTTCATCCACCAAACCAATTTCTTTCGCCGCCACACCAGACCAAACCCGTCCTTGGGCAATTTCTGCAACTTTTTGTTCTGGGAGTTTCCGACCTTGAGAAACTTTATTTAGAAACATATTATAAATACGGTTAACACTGCGTTGATAAAGTGCCAACTCTTGGGGCGATTTTGGACGCGAAACTGTTTGACTATCAGCATAGGTTCCAGTTTTCACCGAATCCCAGGTGATGCCGTTATCATTGGCCAGCTTTTCACCATTAAATAGCAACCCAAATACACCTATTGAGCCTGTAATGGTGTTTGGTTCAGCAAAAATGCGATTAGAGTCGCTAGCAATCCAATAACCCCCAGAGGCGGCTACGTCACCCATTGACACTACAACCGGTTTTGCTTCACGGGTTAATTTCACTTCTCGCTGCATGACTTCGGCTGCGGTAGCGCTACCACCAGGACTATTAATCCGTAGTACAACAGCCTTCACATCCTTATCTTGTCGGAGTTTGTTGAAGATTTTGGCAAAGCGATCGCCTCCTACTTGTCCATCATCACCTTTACCATCGACAATTTCACCCTCAGCATAAACAACGGCAATTTGATTTTTTGAGCTACGTTCTACACCTAAAGATTTGCCAGAAACTTCTGCGTAACTATTTAGGTTAATTTGTCGGAATGTTTTGTCGTCTTTATCGCTATTTGTCAACTTTTTGAGGTCTGTTACCACTTCATCAGGGTATGCGACTCGATCCACTAAACCGCTAGTTTTAGCTTGTGTGGCTTCCAGTACCGCCTGACTATCTGCGATCGCTTGCAACTGGTTAGGTTCAATTTTTCGACTTGCACCTACAGCAGTGCGCCACTCTCCCCAAACATCATCTAACAATTTCTGAGTTTGTTCGCGGTTTTCTGGACTCAATTTTTTGAGGATAAACGGTTCCACAGCACCTTTGAATTTACCCACCCGCACAACTTGCACACCAATGCCGTACTTCTGTAATGCACCCGCTAAGAACATCGGTTGTGAACTCAAACCATTGACTTCCATCATTCCCAAAGGATTAAGCACAATGGAATCTGCCACTGAACTAAGGTAATATTCCTTTTCACTCCAATCACTGCCATAAGCCACAATCTTTTTCCCAGAAGCGCGAAACTCCTCCAGCGCTTTCCGAATTTCTTTAAGGGAGGCATAGCCGACGTTACCAGCTTGACTGCCGCTAGTTGAATCGAGGTAGATTCCAACAATTCGCGGATCGCGTCGCGCTTTTTCCAAAGTTTCCACAACTTTGCGGAGTGCCATCCTATCGTCATCTACACCTGATAGTGTTTTTTGAAACAGTTCGTCAGAACTAGGTTCGCTATCAGTAATTTTCATCGACAAGTCAAAAACCAACACTGACTTATCTTTCACATTTGGCCCAGTATCTTTAGAGGAGCTAGCAGCCAATATTAGCAAGAATAGTCCAGTGCTTCCTAGACCACCAAAAATAATTAGTCCTAATAATGTGCCAACTAAACTAGCAAAAGTTTGTTTGATAAAATTACGCATTAGTTATTAGTTATTGGGAATTGGGAATTGGGCACTTGTACTGAGCGACTTGTGCCGAGCGAAGCCGAGGTAAGTCAAAGTATTGGGCATGGGGCATTGACTAATGACAAATGACTAATGACTAATGACCTAATTAATTTATTCTATGCGCTGTAAACTGCCAGAGTGCTTTAACTGATACAAGGTGGTGTTGCCAGTGCAGAATAAGACTGTGGTGAGTTCGGCGATTAATACTTCAGCGAGTTCCGCTACTGCTGTGTCTGATGTTGCTGCTGCTTGCAAAAAAGGCATTGCTAAACCAGCTATATCTGCTCCCAAGGCGATCGCTGTGGCAACATCCAATCCATGACGCAAACCTCCTGAAGCAATTAAGGGTACATCTTTTGCGATCGCTCTAATTGTTGTAATGCACTCTGCTGTCGGTAAACCCCAATCGGCAAAAGTCCTCCCTAAGCGACGTTGTAAGGGATTTTCTGCCCGTTCACTTTCTACTTTTGCCCAAGAAGTACCCCCTGCACCAGCCACATCAATTGCTGCTACCCCAGAGGCGAGAAGTTTTTGTGCGATCGCTGCTGAAATGCCGTTACCTACTTCTTTCGCAATCACTGGCACTGGCAATTTACTGCACAATTTAGATATTTTGTCAAGTAAACCCCGAAAATTAGTATCACCTTTGGGTTGAATGCACTCTTGTAAAGGGTTAATGTGTAAAATCAGGGCATCAGCCTCTAGAATATCAACTACCCGCAGACATTCATCTAAGCCGTACTTATAGTTAAGTTGCACAGCCCCCAGATTCGCAAATAGCAGAACATCGGGCGCATACTTGCGGACAGCAAAAGTATCAGCCACCTGGGGTTTTTCTACCGCCACTCGTTGGGAACCGACACCCATTGCAATTTTGTAATGTTGCGCGACTTGGGCTAAACGTTGATTAATAATTGCGGCTTGTTCTGTTCCTCCAGTCATGGAAGAAATTAACAACGGTGCGCCAAGGTGTTTCCCCAGGAAAGCTGTACTGATATCAATATCGTCATGATTGACTTCGGGTAAGCAAGAATGGGTGAAACGATAACGTTCCAGTCCATTGGTGATTTGATGAGACTGAACATCTTCCTCTAAACAGATCCGAATGTGATCGGCTTTGCGATTCTGAGTTTGTGCAGAGATATTGGTAGGGGCGTTCACTGGTGGGTATGGCTAAAAGTATTTGCTTGCGATCGCTATTGTTACATTGTCTGCAACCATCTTTTTATAACAAAAATATTTATTTTGCCTATCAATAGGGTACGTTACGCTATTGATAACAGAACCATTCCCCTATTTTGTGAGTTAATTAATATGGTTTTACAAACAGAAAAGCGCTACTACACGCCAGAAGAATATTTGGAATTAGAAGAGAAGGCTGAATATAAAAATGAATACAGAGACGGAGAAATTATACCGATGACAGGAGGAACAACTAACCACAACAACATTGCAGGTAATTTTTACAAAAAATTTCCCCTGACAGTACAAGGACAAAATTATAACATATATATAGGCGATGTTAAATTATCAATACCTCGTTATCGCATTAATACTTATCCTGATGTTATGGTCATCAAAGGTAAGCCTATTTATGAGGGAACAGGTACAACAACTATTACTAATCCCTTATTAATTGTTGAAGTCTTATCAAATTCAACTAAAAATTATGATAAAACAGATAAGTTTAAATATTATCGTTCAATTCCTGGTTTTCAGGAATATATTATGATTGACCAGTATAGTTTTGCTGTGGAACAATTTGTTAAGCAAGCAGAAGCACAATGGATTTTTAAAGAATATGAAGGTGAAGAGGCAGTTTTAGTCTTAGATTCTATCGATTTTCAAATTACCTTGCGTGATATTTATGAACGGGTTGATTTTGAGTTGATTGAGGAATGAAACCCCTGGGGCAATACTGCTCGGTTAAGTGGAAAAAGCTTAAAATTCGTAGGTTGGGTTGAGGGACGAAACCCAACATTTCTGAGGCTTTGTTGGGTTTCACTTCATTCAACCCAACCTACAAATATTCTTAACCGAGTAGTATTGACCCCAGGGGTTGATTTGAACCCTTACAAAAAAGTGAAATAGGCGGTTAGAAACCGCGCCTACACAGGCAAAACCCACCTTCGTGGGTTTCAAACCCTTAACTTTCTTTCAATTAGTCTGCCTCTGCGGACTACCCTGCGGGAAGCCGCAAAGCGTCTATGTTTGTGTAGCCGCGAATTTTATGAGACTGCCCGCTATCGATTGATTTGTTATGCCGCGCTCATTCATGCACTGAAACTACTTCGCGTGACGCTAGGAAACCAAGGACAATTGCCACCAATATCAATGCTGGAATGTCGCCAACGAGGTGTCCATGTTCCACAGGGTCAATCACTGCCTGTACCGTCATGATCAGTGCGTGAACAAAACTCGACCAAACGGTGAACCAGATTAAACTGAGATGCGCTTCTGGTTTTCGAGAAGCCCGTAATAAAAATACACCGAGCGTCCCATAAATGCCGACGATCATCTGTTCGTATTCGTGTTGACCTGGTTGCCATGACCAGCCCGATGGCCAGATATTCATCAACGGATAGATCAGGAGAAAAGCAATCCCAACAACAACAAGGGCGATTTGCAAGTACCGATGCTGCTCCTCCATTACTCCAACCTCACACTATATTTTTCAGGGTAGTTTCTACTAATGGAATGCCTATTTTTAATAGTATTCTCACTAGTGACACTTCAACTTGGGAGTGTTAGGAATCTTGATGTTTTTTGTGGTTTAAAGCTGATTCAACACTGAATCGTCTGCAAAACAATGGGCATCATTCACCGTGAATGATGCCTATTTGTTGCTCATTACGCCGTCTGGGTAGAAGCCGCTTTTGACTCTGCGGTGGATTTTATCCGCGTAATGCTGGCTTTACGAATGCGATCGCTCTTGCGTACCCCGCCTATCATCTCGTATTCCCGACTGTCTTTGCCATACTTCAACACCACACCACTAACCAAGCGTTCTGAGGTTTCCCGAATGGTCTTTTCAAGGGTTTCTATTTGTTCCTTTGCTGTGTCAATGGCAGTTAGCATCATATTATACTGGTCAATCTGGTTGCGGAGTTCCCCGGTTAACTGGGTTAAATTGTTTAAGCTGATCGAATCACCAAAATCGAGGGTAGAATTAATCGATTTAAATCCGATTACTCTCTGTTCGGTTTTTTCTAGCACGGTAGAGCTTCTTTTTTGCCGTGGCATCAATGCAGACTTTTTACTAAACTTTCTCTTTCTAGAGTGTCTCAATGGAACGGTATAGTGGTTCAGTAAAGCTTGCAGAAAAAGGTGTTTTTTGTAATAAGATTGGAATACTAGCTCAGTAATTACACGAGAATAAGCTCGTGTTCTGAACGAATAAGCTCGTGTTCTGAACGAATAAGCTCGTGTTCTGGACAAATAAGCTCGTGTTCTGGACAAATAAGCTCGTGTTCTGAACAAATAAGCTCGTGTTCTGAACGAATGGACTTATCCGCTTGATTACTTATTAAACTTGAAGAAGCCCACCCCAAGAATAAGGCTACGGTGTACACAAGTCTGAAATAGCTGATTAACAAAGGTTTTACCCCACCCTAACCCTCCCCTTGTAAAGGGGAGGGAACTAGATTTCTTTCCGGCTTCCCCCCTTTCCAAGGCTACCGTGTACACACAAGTGACTTATTTTGCTCAAAGCGCTCCCAGACCTAACCCCCAGCCCCTTCCCTGCGAGGGAAGGGGAGTAAGATTCAAAGCCCCTCTCCGCGTCGGAGAGGGGTTTGGGGAGAGGTCTGCTGACTTGTGTATACACGGTAGCTAGCTTTCCAAGGGGGGATTGAGGGGGGTAATTTGACTTGTGTGTACACCGAGCAAAGAGGGGCTTGTGATATTATTGATCCTCAGAACGGCGATGTCTGGGTAACAAGCTCTTTTTTTGTTTTTCTTGCAAACTGCTGGCTTGTTTCAGGACTGGAGTTTGTACGTGACGTATTAGGTGATGCAAAACAGCAAAATTCTTTATTTTGGTTAGCGTTAAAGTTGGGATGGCTAAATGAAGTTGGAGTGGCTGCGGAATCAGTAACGAAAGAGAAAGTTTACGCTTTTTACCACACCACATTTGAGGAATATTTTGCAGCGTTGGCGATCAATGATTGGCACGAGTTTCTCAACCCCACGCTAGACGTTTATCGCATTTTTGCCCCGCAGTGGAAAGAGGTGATTTTGCTGTGGTTGGGACGTGAGGATGTGGAGACGGAGAAGAAGGAAGAGTTTATTCAGGCGTTGGTGGAATTTGATGATGGGTGCGGAGAATTCAGAGTTATTGATAGAGTTACAAGGGGATTTTACGAGTTTCGCGCTTATTTTCTCGCTGCTGCGGGGGTTGATGAGTGGAAAAATTCTAGCAGCGCAGATGCTATTGTGGCGGAAATCGTGAAATGGGACTTTGGTGAGTTTAAAGTTGAACAAAACGATTGGGTAAAATTTCTCTACCCAATCCTACAGGAAGCACAGACAGCACTGCCTCAGACAAATCGCATAAAAGCGATTGCTGCCTTGGTGGAGTTAATCGGCAACAGCAATTCCAAATTCAAATTTTGACAACAGGTACAGTCTACCTTGAGGATGAAG
>NZ_JABXKH010000092.1 GCF_017115105.1 Nostoc sp. NMS2 | reverse complement strand
AACTAGGGGTAAAAGGCAAAAGAGATGAGAAGTATTTTGCCTCCCCCGCTCCCCCTGCCTCCCCTGCTCCCCCTGCCTCCCCTGCCTGCCCTGCCTCCCCTGCTCCCCCCACCCCCGCCTCTTGCTCAAGGGGAAGCATAAGGGTAAAACGGGAGCCGCTATCTACTTCAGATTCCACTGTTACAGAACCACCGTGAATTTGGGCAAGTTTGCGAGTCACTGCTAAACCCAAACCAGTCCCTTCAGCACCACCAGCGATAGCCTTAGCAATTTGGAAATAGGGTTCAAATAATTGAGTCTGGTCTTCTTGAGAGATGCCACTGCCAGTATCCCAAACTATAAAATGTACAGATACACCTTTGGGAACAACTTGTAAGCCAACACTTCCTTTGCTGGTGAACTTTAAGGCATTGAAGAGTAAATTCAACAGCATTTGCTTGAGTCGCAAAGAGTCAGCTACTAGGGTTGTGATATCGGGGTCAATTTCTAGGCACAGTTTTAAACCCTTATTAGCGGATTTCTCTTTCACCAGTGCCAAAACATTGTTACATAGCAGTGGCACATCTACACTTTCCCACTGCACCTCTAGCTGGTTTGCTTCAATTTTTGAAAGATCCAAAATATCATTAATCAGAGCTAGCAAGTGTTTGCCGCTAGACTGAATGATATTTAAATACTCTTGCTGGCGTTCTTTAGTTGGTTCGTACCCTGGAGCTAAAAGTAGATGGGTAAAGCCAATAATAGAACTAAGCGGTGTGCGAATTTCGTGGCTGGTGTTTGCCAAAAACTGATTTTTCAGTTGATTGGTGCGCTCCAATTCTTGATTGGATTTACTTAACCGTTGATATTGTTGCTGCCAAGATAGGATGTGTCTCAGTTGTAGCAATACCGTAGTACAATTCTTGGCAGACCTTGCCATAAATTGCGCTCTGATTTGGGCAAGTGATTCTAGGAGCGACTCACAATTAGAACTTACGGGCGCTGCGGCGATAATTAGCCATATAATGCCAGAATCATCAGCTAACCGCCAAGCGCTTGGTGGCTGTTGATTCTCAAGTTGCTGCAAATCTTCGAGTTCTATAACCTCTTGCAATCTCAACAACAGCTTTTTTTCTGCTGTCAGCGCTTCTAAAAATAAAGGTTGTGAGTTTTGAGATGGAGAACGAGAAACATAGCAAACTGTGGCAACGGTTTCTTGTGGTTGAAACATAGCAATGCCGACGGCATAATCTGTAAGTGCCAGATTAGTGCTGTTCAAAGCAGTGTCAATCTCGTTAACCACAGCTTGGAGAATTTCTGCTTCTGCGGCTTCTGCCTGTAGGACATTGTTACAAGCAGAAAGCAGATAATAATTAAGGCGACTTTGCAACTGGTTCAAGCTGCTCTCCAGCCACAACTTGGCGCGAAGTTGCTGAATTGTTGTCAAAAGTTTTGGCGTTGCATCTATCTGTGAGTTTTGGTCTGGTAAGCTTGAGTACTGCTGCATGGTCAACTAGACCGCTTAACAAATTTAGCTTCACATAAAAATCCGAAAAGGATTTTTATGTATATTAGCGGACAATCCTTTTTTATTTATAAACCATAACTTATGTTGTTATAAACCATAACTTATGATGTTGAATTTAGCCGCTAGTGCAAAAAAATTATTATATGAACCACTAACCTAAAATTTGTTAAAGCAACTTAAGACTTATGGATACACAATTCGCCCAACTAATCATCAATGGGATTGCGGTAGGGAGCATTATTGCTCTAGCCGCAGTCGGACTCACTCTTACTTATGGAATTTTACGGTTATCTAACTTTGCTCATGGTGACTTTTTAACTTTAGGAGCCTATTTCACTTGGCTGATCAATAGTATTGGAGTCAATATTTGGCTGTCAATGATCCTGGCGGCGGTGGGAACAGTGGCTGCAATGCTGTTATCGGAAAAGTTATTGTGGTCAAAGATGCGCTTTATCCGTGCTACTTCCACTACGCTGATTATTATTTCTATCGGGCTTGCCTTATTTCTTCGCAATGGGATTATTTTTATTTGGGGTGGCAAGAACCAAAATTATAATTTACCTGTCACCACAGCTTTAGACATCTTTGGTTTAAAAGTACCGCAAAATCAATTATTGGTATTGGGGTTGGCGGTGCTGGCAATTTTGGCGCTGCATTACCTGCTGCAGAATACCAAAATTGGTAAGGCGATGCGAGCAGTTGCAGACGATCTGGACTTAGCCAGGGTTTCAGGTATTAATGTTGACCGAGTAATTTTCTGGACTTGGCTAATTGCTGGGACTCTTACGTCATTGGGAGGCAGTATGTATGGGTTGATTACAGCCGTGCGTCCCAATATGGGGTGGTTCTTAATTTTACCGTTATTTGCCTCAGTGATTCTTGGGGGGATTGGCAACCCTTATGGTGCGATCGCAGCAGCTTTTATCATTGGCATTGTCCAAGAAATTAGCACCCCCTGGCTGGGTTCACAGTATAAACAGGGTATAGCACTGTTAATCATGATTTTGGTGCTACTCATTCGTCCCAAAGGTTTATTCAAAGGAACGATTTGAGCAGCACCACTCCACTTCTAATTATTCAATAATGTGGAAGTACCAGGCTGCTACCAGTAAATTGATAGCTAACAAGAATATTGCCCAGCCTGTGCGATAGGGATAGGGAGGTTTAGCTCCACTGTCGGCAACTGGGGAATTTGCGAGATTCTTTGTTGTTTTAGCGGTCATAATCCGATTCTCCTAATGTCATGACTTTTTAAGAAATACCAAATTGGCGTACCAAATACTCAAATTCTTTAAGAATATTTGTGTGCAGTTGGGAATTGGGTATTGGGAATTGGGCATGGAAAAGAGGCAGAGGGGCAGGGGGAAAACTCTTCTCCCTTGCTCCCAGCTAAGAGCTCCCCATCCCCCGGTTGGTGAGCGAAGTCGAACCACATCCCCCTCATCCCCCACTCCCCACTCCCTCCTCTCCAGCATGATAAGAACTGCGAACCAGAGGCCCAGAACGGACATGATTGAATCCCATTTCCCATGCTAATCTGCCGAGTTGATCGAATTCCTCTGGAGTCCAATATTTTTGAACTGGGAGATGTTCTAAGGAAGGACGCATGTACTGCCCCATAGTTAAGCGATCGCACCCCACAGCCCTTAAATCAGCCATTGCTGCAATGACTTCATCAAGCGTTTCTCCATGTCCCAGCATCAAACCTGATTTGGTAGGAATTGTCGAATCGATTTCTTTGACTATAGCGAGTACTAGAAGTGAGCGATCGTATTTGGCTCCCCGGCGCACTGGCCCAGTTAATCGCCGCACTGTCTCGATATTGTGATTGAAACAAGCTGGTTTGGCTTTTACAATCATCCCTATCCGTTGGCGTTGACCTGATTCTCCTACACCAGCACCACCCCAAAAATCTGGGGTCAGCACTTCAATTTGAGTCTCTGGGTTTAACTGACGGATAGTAGCGATCGTCTCCACAAAGTGAGCTGCGCCCTGATCGGGCAAGTCATCACGGGCGACAGAAGTCAGAACCACATAACGCAATCCCAAAAGCTGCACAGCCTGTGCTACCTTTTGGGGTTCCTCTAAATCAAGAGGCATTGGCGCATGACCTTTATCTACTTGACAAAAAGCACAAGAGCGTGTGCAAGTAGGTCCCATTAGCAAGAAAGTTGCAGTTTTTTGGGCATAGCACTCTCCCCGGTTGGGACAGCGCCCTTCTTCGCAAATTGTGTGGATTTGGCGCTGCTTAATAATGCGTTGTACGGTAGAAATTTCACTGGCTTTACCGATAGGGCGACGTAACCAGCTAGGCATTGCCGCAATTTCAGACTTTAGTTCGGCTTGTTGTGACGAAATCATAGACATCCAAGCAAGATACAGATATAAAGTAATGGTCTTTCAACGAAGAGGCAGGGGGAAGAGGGCTATTAGCTGGGGGAAATGACCCCAACCGAGAGCTGTGAAGCTTCTTCGGAACATGGGTCTGAGTCCGCCACTTCTGTTAAGTGGTTCTCGTTCAATTGGGGTCAAATCCCCTTTCTGTTCTATTCCCCCTGCTCCCTTGCCTCTTCTTCAATGGACAAATGATAGACAAGAATAGACGCAAAGAACGGTCTTAATATCTCCGTGTCCCCGTGTCCTTATATGCTTTATGCCTTAGAACAAAGCTAAAGCCTTAAATATCACCATGACATAAATCGAAAAGAGCGCCAGCAAAAGTTTTACAAAACACCTCTAGCAATGTCATTTATACCGAAATATACTATCCCCCAATTGCTAGAAATTTTGTATATAGTGGGAGGATTCTCAAGGACAATCGGCAAAGCCGCTATTTACACTTAAAGTTTCTGTTAGAGCAAACAGTCGTGGCAAGCAACAAGATTTTAGTTATCGATGACACTACAGTTGTCAGGGTAAAAGTACGAGAAATGTTGCCTCCGGGCAATTTTGAGGTACTGGAAGCAAAAGACGGTTTGGAAGGACTAAATTTCATTCTTCAGGAAAAACTCAGCCTGATTATGCTGGATTTTCTGTTGCCTAAAATGAGTGGCTGGGAGGTTTTCCAGAAAGTTCAAGCCGATCCTGAATTAAGGAAAATTCCTTTAGTGATCATGTCTGGTCGCAAGGAAGAGGTAACTGAGAAAATTACAGAACCCTTTGAATACTTTGAATTTCTGGGTAAGCCTTTTGATCAGAAGCAACTAATTAAC
The DNA here is from genome assembly GCF_017115105.1 of Nostoc sp. NMS2. Taxonomy (GTDB): domain Bacteria; phylum Cyanobacteriota; class Cyanobacteriia; order Cyanobacteriales; family Nostocaceae; genus Nostoc. Next base: position 16,061 of record NZ_JABXKH010000092.1, on the reverse strand, counting down.
GCAATTAAGTTAGCCATGACCAAGGCGAAACAGCCGCGCCCAGAATTAGTCGCAGTCGGAGCAGGGGTTACTGTTAGAAATAGCACAGTCACTACTTCTAGTGTTGCAACTGCTACCTTAGCAGCCCCTACTGCTGTCAATACTGCGATGCCTACGGCGGCAAGCAACGCAACCCCTACTGCCGGAGGAGTCTCTGAGGTAGAAATTAATGCGTTGAACGAGAAAATTGTCAAAATGCAAGCTGAAATCGATGGCTTGAAGAAACAGCTAACTCAAGTTGTTACCTTTATTAAACAAAAAATCAAGTAGCATTTGTGTTCATCATTATTATCGCAGCCGAAATACCTCGTTTATCATAACGAGTGTCCGATTAAGAGCGGGTAAAAATAGTTAATTCAAAAACACTTATGTTGACAAATCATTGTTAACAACAAAATTCAAAAACAGTGAAAAACTACATATAGGGGCAATTAATGAATTGCCTCTATATGTAATTTTGTGTAAGTTTTATAGGTGTATCTTCAAAAATAAATGGTATCAGTTGTTAGTCTACTGAAACACTCCTAGACCCACTAAACCTGCCGCAGTTTGCTCTTAACCTAAGAAAAACGACAGGCTTTTTTATTGCTTAGTCTCCCACATACAAAATCAGCATTAAGCTGTTCGTCATCTAGTTTTACAAGACAATCTAAGGCAGCAAACGGGTTCAAGCGCTAAATTATCAAATTTAAATACGCGTCAGCTTAGAACTTGATAGCTAACCCTGAGATATAAACGATATAAAGCAATAAGAGGAAATATTTATCAGATGAATTTAGTAGCAATATTTTGACAAACTAATGCCTTTATACCAAAATTAGCCTGTTCATAATTACATAGTTCAAGATCAGATATTTAGTCAAAATTTATATTTATTAATACAAATTAAACAAATGAAATTATTATTTTATGATAATGATAGCCTTGTCACGGGAATACTAAGCCATAGAAACAAGAATTATGAGCATAATCCGCAATGTTGGTAGTATTAGATACATTATATACATTTCCTGGTTATTGCATCACCGAGCAAATCTACTCCGGCAGTAAAACTCTAGTTTATCGGGGTATTAGAGAACAAGACCAAAAACCAGTCGTTCTCAAATTAATGCGGAATGAATATCCTACGTTCGCGGAAATCGCCCAGTTCCGCAATCAATATATCATTACCAAAAACCTCGATCTTCCTGGAATACTTAAAACCTATAGCTTAGAAAGCTACCGTAACAGCTACATCTTGGTGACGGAAGATTTTGGCGGCATTTCCCTGCAAGACTGGCGACTAGAGAACAAGGAGAAGGAGGAAAACTGTCTTTCCCTGAATGAGTTTTTTCACATTGCTATTAAAATTGCTTCTACCCTTGAAAGACTACATTGCGATCGCATCATTCACAAAGACATCAAGCCTGCCAACATCCTAATAAACCCTACCACAGATGAAGTAAAAATCATCGACTTTAGTATTGCCACCCTCCTACCAAGAGAAATTCAATTTCTCACGAATCCCAACATCTTAGAAGGTACTCTGGCTTATATTTCTCCAGAACAAACCGGAAGGATGAATCGAGGTATTGACTACCGGACTGATTTTTATTCCCTTGGTGTTACTTTCTTTCAACTCCTCACCGGACAGTTACCCTTCACTACTAAAGATCCGATGGAGTTAGTTTACTCTCATATCGCTAAACAACCGCTAAAAGCCAGCCGGATTAACTCTAAGATTCCGGCAATTTTGTCTGAAATGATCGGTAAGCTGATGGCAAAAAATGCCGAAGACCGCTATCAGAGTGCTTTGGGGTTAAAGCATGACTTGGAGGTGTGCCAAAATCAGTGGCAAGAGACAGGAAATATTGCATCTTTAAAACTAGGAGTGAGGGACATCTCAGACCGTTTCGTAATCCCTGAAAAACTCTATGGTCGCCAAGGTGAAGTTGAAACCCTACTCGCTGCTTTTAGGCGTGTAACAGAAGGGGCAACAGAAATGATATTAGTCGCGGGTTTCTCTGGCATTGGCAAAACTGCTGTGGTCAATGAAGTCCACAAACCTATTGTGCGACAGCGCAGTTACTTCATAAAAGGAAAATTTGACCAGTTTCAACGCGATATTCCCTTATCAGGATTGGTGCAAGCTTTTAGAGATTTAATCGGGCAACTACTCTCAGAAACTGATGCTCAAATTCAACAATGGAAAGCCAAAATTCTGCGAGAACTGGGTACACAGACTCAGGTAATTATCGATGTAATCCCTGAACTCGAACAGATTATTGGTAAACAACCTCCAGTTACAGAACTGTCTGGCAGTGCTGCCCAAAATCGGTTCAATTTATTGTTTCAAAAATTCATTCAAATCTTCACAACTAAAGAACATCCCCTAGTTATCTTTATTGATGATTTGCAATGGGCAGATACAGCCTCTTTAAAATTAATTCACTTATTGATGTGTGAAAACAGGCTGTCTTCTCTGTCAGAAGAGACAGAAAAAATGCATGAAAATCAGGGAAGTTTATTGTTAATTGGTTCTTACCGAGATAATGAAGTTTCCAAAGCACATCCGCTTTATCTAACACTACAGGATATTGAACAAGCAGGAGCAAATATTAATACGATCGCCCTAGCACCATTAAATCAGGGTGATTTAAATCATCTAATTGCTGATACCCTTCATTGTCCTGAAGTCACTGCGGTTCCTCTGACCCAGATGGTGTTTGCCAAAACTAAAGGCAACCCATTTTTTTGCATCCAATTTCTCAAGTCTTTACACGATGATGGGCTAATTGTATTAAATTTTGATGTTGGTCATTGGCAGTATGATATTTCAAAAATCAAAGAATTAGCTCTCACAGATGATGTCGTAGAACTTATCGCCCTGCAAATAAAAAAATTGCCAACATATACCCAAAAAGTTTTAAAACTGGCTGCCTGCATTGGTAATCAATTTGACTTAAAGAGTCTAGCGATCATCAACGAAAAATCTCTAGTAGATACAGCATCAGATTTGTGGCAAGCATTACTTGAGGGACTGATTGTACCACAGACTGAAAATTACAATATTTTTTCCAAAGATAATATTAATCAAGAATTCATTGTTCATGGAATAGAATCTACACAATTTACAAGTTCTAATTTACAGCTACCTAAATATAAATTTATACATGACCGCGTGCAGCAAGCTGCTTATTCTTTGATTCCCGAAGAACAAAAAAAGCCAATTCACTTAAAAATTGGGCTACTGTTATTGAACAATATTCCAGTTGCAGAACAGGAAGAAAAGATTTTTGAGCTTGTCAATCAGTTTAATATCGCAGTAGAATTCATCTCTCCTCAAGCTAAACGAGATGAACTAGCGCAGATGAATCTAACTGCTGGACGCAAAGCTCTAGCATCAACAGCTTATCCATCTGCGGTTAAGTATTTAACTATGGGTATCCAACTCTTAGCAAATGATAGCTGGGAGACGAAACATCATCTCACCCTGGCTTTATATGAAACTGCAACAGAGGCAGCATATTTAGCTGGCAACTTTGAACAGATGGAGCAATTAGCAGAGGTGGTGTTGGTACATGAAACACTACTGGAAAAAGTAAAAGTTTATGAAGTCAAAATTCAGGCTTATGGCGCGCAGAACCAAGCACTGGAGGCCGTAAATACTGCACTCACCTTTTTGAAACTTTTAGGAGTGGAGTTTCCTGAGAATCCAAGCCAGTCTGATATTCAGTTAGCAATGGCAGAATTAACATCAAATCTCAATAGTAGGCCCATTGATGACTTAATGAACCTACCAGAGATGACAGAATCCCAGCAGATAGCAGCTATGCGTATCCTATCGGCTGTAACTGCTGTTACCTATTCAGTCACTCCTGAACTGTTTCCACTGATTGTTATTAAACAAATCAACTTATCACTCAAATATGGTAATACTTCCTCATCTGCTTATGCCTATGTTGCTTATGGGGTAATTCTCTGCGGGGTAGTGGGAGATATCGAATCTGGCTATCAATTTGGCAAATTAGCTTTAAGCCTTTTAGTTAAATCCAATGTTAAAGAAGTTAAAACTAAGATCATGATGGTATTCTATACAGCTATCTGGCATTGGAAGGAGCATACTAGGGAAATATTAAAACCTTTGCTTGAGGCTTACTCTGCCGGACTAGAAACTGGAGATTTAGAACATGCAGCCTATTGTCTTAACAATTATTGCTACTCTACATATTTTATCGGTAAAGAACTGACAGAGTTGGAACGGGAGATAGCAACTTACAGCAATGCCATCAGACAAATGAAGCAAGAAACAGTATTTAACTGGAATAGCATATATCAGCAGAGTACTTTAAACTGGCTGGGAAATGTTGTAAATCCCTGTTATTTGATCGGTAAAGCATATAACGAGGAAATAATACAGCCGCTTCATCTTCAAACCAATGATGCTATAGGACTTTTATATTTATATTACAATAAATTGCAATTATGCTACTCATTTCATGAGTTCCCTCAAGCGGTTGAAAATGCTACTTTGGCAGAAAAGTATTTAGATGGTGGTATAGGACAGCTAATTTTTCCTCTTTTCCATTTTTACGATTCACTGGCTAGACTTGCGGTGTATTCTGAGGTATCTGCTTCTGAGCAAAAGCTTATTCTTGATAAAGTACAAGCCAATCAGGATAAGATGCAAAAATGGGCGCATCATGCCCCCATAAATTATTTACACAAATATTATCTTGTAGAAGCTGAACGGTATCGAATTGGAGATCAATATATTGAAGCAATGGAATCGTATGATCGTGCTATCTCCTTCGCAAAAAAACATGAGTATATCAACGAAGAAGCACTGGCTAACGAACTTGCCGCTAAATTTTATCTAGAGTGGGACAAAGAGAAGATTGCCAAAACTTACCTAACTGATGCCTACTATAGTTACGTTCGCTGGGGAGCGTTAGCCAAAGTTGATGATTTGGCAAAACGCTATCCTCAATTACTTGCTCCTATATTCCAGGAAGAAAAAGTAAGTATCAAGTCCAGCGAAGAAAACACTTCTTTCAATAACATATCTATATCATCTCTATCTACTCTGAGTAATCAGCACACTGTTATTGGCTCGAAGACAACTATTTCTGATTCTCTAGATTTAGCCGCATTCATTAAAGCATCTCAAGCACTCTCTGGGGAAATCGAGCTTGAACGACTACTTTCTACGTTGATGGAAGTTGTTATGGAGAATGCAGGAGCTTCTAAATGCGCTTTAATTTTGAGCGAAGGTGATAACTTAGCATTAACTGTCACGGCGGTTTGTTCAAGTTCCAACTTTGAGCAAACCTACACTGAGTTTCCATCAACTTACCTGGAGTCAAGCTACGATGTTCCCATTACTTTGATTAACTACGTTAAACGCTCTAGAGAAATCTTGGTTATTGATGATGCAAGGGCTGTTTCTTTTCTAGCAAGTGATAACTATATTCTTAGTGAAGAACCTAAGAGTTTGTTGTCTATACCTCTTCTAAATCAAGGTAAATTGATTGGGATTCTTTACCTAGAAAATCATCTGGCAACAGGAGCCTTTACCCGCGATCGTGTAGAAGTACTTAAACTCCTCACCATTCAAGCAGCAATATCCCTAGAGAATGCTATCCTCTACAAAAATTTGGCCAAAGCTAAAGAAAGCTTGGAAGAATACAACCATACTTTAGAAGAAAAAGTCCAGGAAAGAACGCAGGAACTTAACGACAAAAATAAATGTCTACAAGAGACTTTACAGGAATTACAGCGTACACAAATTCAATTAATTCAAAGTGAAAAAATGTCTTCTCTAGGACAAATGGTTGCGGGCATTGCTCATGAAATAAATAACCCTATTAACTTTATTCATGGCAATATTAATCACGCTGGTGAGTATGTCCAAGACTTGCTTGATTTGCTAGTTGTTTATCAGCAGGAATATCCTCGTCCTTCGCCTTTGGTTGAGGAGAAATATGAGGAGATTGATATAGATTTTCTAGCAGAAGACTTGCCAAAGATTCTAGATTCAATGAAAGTGGGGAGTTCGCGTATCCGAAATATTGTTTTGGGCTTACGTAACTTTTCTCGCCTAGATGAATCTGAGATGAAGCCTGTAGATATTCATGAAGGGATAGACAGCACCTTAATGATTTTACAACACCGACTTAAAGAAAATGGCAATTTCTCTGAAATTGAAGTCATCAAAGAATATAGTAAATTACCAGAAATTATTTGTTACCCTGGTCAATTAAATCAGGTGTTTATGAACATCCTGAGTAATGCAATTGATGCTTTAGAAGATGCATTTGTCACTTGTACTGAGCGTAGTCGAAGTATTGGTCATCCATCATTGGTAAATGACAAAGAACAAATAATAAAGCACATAAACGCATCAGAGGCTTCTGATATGGTAGGAAAAATTCATGTCTTTACTGAAATAACAGATTCTAATACGGCGATCATTCGGATTGCTGATAACGGTTCTGGTATGACAAAAGCGGTGCAGCAGAAAATCTTTGACCCATTTTTTACCACCAAGCCGATAGGAAGTGGCACGGGGTTGGGGTTGTCGATTAGCTATCAGATTATTGTGGACAAACACAAGGGTAGTTTAACCTGTGATTCCAAATTAGGAAAGGGGACTGAGTTCGTAATTGAAATCCCGATGCAACAGTCAGACATCTAGATATCTAGACTAAGTAACTATATCTGATAATTAAATATCTGTAGTAAGCACTAAAGTACTTACTACAAACCCTCAAAACTATCTTGACAAAGTACTAGCCTATTGCTGTAGTTGTCATGTTCATTAAAGACTTTTGCCGCACACGTCGCCCTGTAATTACCATCTTGACTCCACTGGCTGGCGCAAGGGTAAAACCTCGACGCTGAGGCTGTTCTGGCCGGCGATCAACTAGCGCCAAGTGATAATGTGACAAGACGGTTGCTAATACTAACTTCATTTGAAACATAGCCAAAGCCTCGCCAAGACAACGACGGACACCGCCACCAAAGGGCAAAAATTCATAGGGAGAAAATTGACGTTCAATAAAGCGCTCTGGTTGAAACTCCTTGGGCTGAGGATATAAATCCTCTCGGTGATGAGTAAGATAAATACTGGGAAGCAGTACAGTTCCAGGCTCTAAATGATGTCCCAATAATTCAATGGGTTCTTGCACTACCCTGGGAAAAGAGAACATTACAACAGGGTAAATTCGCAAGATTTCATTGCAAACAGCTGTGAGATATGGCAGTTGGTAAATGCTCATCGGGTCTGGGTAATCACCGAGAGTATCCAGTTCTTGGAGCAGTTTTTCACGGATTAGAGGCTTTTGGTGAATCCAGTACAATCCCCAAGCCATTGTCAATGCCGTAGTTTCATAACCAGCAAGTATTAGGGTTATTAACTGATCGCGCAACTCCTGATCTGTCATCGGTTGGCCCGCTTCATCACGACATGATATTAGCAAAGAGAGAATATCGATGCGTTCTGGATCGGGTTGTTGTTTACACTCGGCAATTTCAGCGTAGAGGAATTGATCAATTTGCTCTCGATCGCGCAGGAACTTTCCCCAAGGACTCCAAGCTCCTAAATCCTGTTGCAAGAATGAGAAAAAGAATAAACTAGAAGTCAGAGGTGACTGAAAAAGGTCTAACAGCAATGGCAATAGTTGCCTAAGTTTTTGAATTTTTTCTTCCTCATACAAGCCAAAGATAGCCTGTAACATTACTTGCAGGGATATCTCTTGTGTTAGGTTACGAGCTAAAAAAGGTTTATTTAGTGGTAACTGACTAAAGATTTTTTCAGACGCATTACAGATTAACTCACCATAGCCTTGCATCCGCTCTCCATGAAAAGAAGGTGTCATAAGTTGTCGTTGGCGTTTGTGGCGATCGCCCTCCAGCATCAGGACTGAATAATTCCCCAAAAACGGCTGCAAAATTCCGTTGAGTTCCCCAACGGCTGTAAACTTCTTTCTATCATTAGTTAAAATGTCTTGGATTGCTTTAGGATGGTTCACAAAGACTACAGTGTCACCAAAACCGATTATCTTACCAGTAAAAATATCGGGATATTGTTGAGCTGCATTTTCCATGTAGGCTACAGGGTCAGTAACCCACTGAAGCTTTTGTAACAAAGAAGGGGCTTTAAGAGGATTAGGTAGTTGCATTTAATGTTCCATTTGAAAATTGCGTTAATTTTCTAACCTCATTTTTCGAGTAATAAGCTGTTGGTTATTTGATTTTTCTGCTTAAATGCTCCCTTAGAAAAATTATAAGCAGTAAAAACTAAAAATAAAATGCGCGACAGCTTACTACTTCGCTTGAAGAATTGGTAATTCTTTTAATTTTTAATTAAATTTAATTTTTTAGTAGTTTCATAGCGAGTAGATTGAGCACACCAATCGAGATTGGCACGTATCCAGCTATGCAAACCTGATATATATTTTGCGAGTTCAGTATCTACTTCTTCTCCAAAACTTTGAAAAGATGCTTCTAAATTTATCATAGTTTGCACGTCTTGATCGTGGATTTCGGTAGCACGCTTAATAGCTTGTTCCAAAGGAAGTTTATTTTGATAATGCAGTACCAATACTAAATTGTGAACGTCACCACTTTCCATTTCTCTGAATGCCGAGAAAATATCGTTACCCCAGCAAAGAACCTTATTGGCGATCAGCTTGAGCTTTTTCATCATGTCGTGTTCTCGTAACAAATCAGGAATGATTAAATGGTCGCAAAATTCAATCAATTCTATAACAGGCTCCACCCCTCCGGCTAATATACGTATCGCCATATAATTGTTAATATCGGGTATAACTTCTTGTGCGCGGTTAGTTGCTTCCTCAACACATCCTTGAAAGTAGCCTTTAAAGCTACGTAAAAAGTGATGGAACCATTTTGCATTTCCTCTTTCAAGTATCCGATGCCTTAAGTTCTTTAAGGCATGAGCAAAAGGTACATCTTCATTAGTAATTTCTTCGCCGTTTAATATTTCCAAAAATCTATCGTGAAAACCCTTGAGTTGTTCAGGTTGTTTTCTTAAATCTGACAAATCGCATTGGTCATCCCAAATAAATAACCAACTCAATAAGTCATTTGCAATCTTCAGTTCTTCAAGCTGGCAGGAAGGGTAAGTACTTGCAGCTAATAAAAAAAATTTTGCCTTGCAAAAACGCTGATAAGATGATTTATCTGGAAGGAGTTTGAAGCGAAGTACCCATTCAAGAGAGTAATCTTCTAGAACATCAACATACTTATTAGTCTGGGATGGAAATGGGCAATATAAACCAGGGCAAAGTAATTGATTCATAACAATGTATTAGTTTAAAGTACCGAAAAAATGGGTCGCACTATCACACAGACAGTAGCTCGATATTATTCTTTAAAGAGTGTTTCAAAAACTTTTAAAAAATTCATATTTTAAAATGCACAAGTTTCATTTACGCCACTACTAGTAGTGTGTAAACTCATACGAATATTTCAACAGTTATCTAGATACTTTTATTAAAAAACAAAAGTAGCCACTTCTGTGTGTCTTGATGAGAAATATGGTGTGACTAACTGAAAAAGTTAACTGATGTGTATCAGCAATGTAACCTTACCACTACATTTATAAAAAGACAAGGGTAATAATGACTAATTTTAGAGCGATCGCCTTCATGAAGGAGGATTTTCAACTCTAGTGAAGTGCAGATTTGGGGTTGATGTCTAGGCTGTAGCGATCGCTCCCATAGTCGCATAGAGCAATTTAGCGTGAGAATGTTGCTGTTGTCACAGTTTTTGGGAACTATAGGGTTGTCAGATGGGAAATTTGGCAGTCAGTCTGCAAAATAGATGTGACTTAGCTGCGATCGCAGGCAAGAGTAAACAATAAATAAGGAGTTAACTTAATTTAAATACATGAATTACAAGCCATATCTACAAATGCTTAATCTCCCAGAAGATAGTTTAATTTTAGTGGTAGATGACACCACTACAAATTTAGAAATTGTCTTTGGCATATTAACGAATGTCGGCTTTAAAGTTATTACAGAAAATAATGGAAATAGGGCAATTAAACAGGCGGAAGACAGACTACCTGATTTAATTCTATTAGATGTAATGATGCCAGGGATAGATGGATTTGAAACCTGTAAAAGGCTGAAAGAAAATTCAGCTACTTCTGATATTCCAGTAATTTTCATGACAGCTAACTCTGATACCGAGAGTAAGGTAAAGGGTCTAAATATAGGGGCAGTTGATTACATCACTAAACCCTTTCATGAAGAAGAATTACTAGCTAGAATTAAAACCCATCTACAATTAAGAAATCTCACAAAAACTTTAGAGAAACGAGTTGCAGAAAGGACAGCAGCGTTGTCTAGGGCATTAAAAGACCTACAAGAGTCTCAACTTCAGCTTGTGCAGACAGAAAAAATGTCTGCCCTTGGTCAATTAGTAGCAGGAGTTGCTCATGAAATTAATAATCCAGTTGGTTTCATTCATGGCAATCTTGGACACGCTTCAATATATTTCCAAGACATGGTTAATATTATTAACCTCTATCAGCAACACTATCCTAATCCGGTACCAGAAATTCAAGAGGAAATTGCAGCGATAGATTTGAAGTATATGCTTGCCGATCTACCTAACTTAATTTCTTCAATGCAAGAGGGTGTTCAGCGCATTCGTAATATTAGTACTAGTCTGAGAACCTTTTCTCGCGCAGATAGCGATCGCAAAGTTTCTTGCAATATTCATGATGGCATAGACAGTACAATCATGATTCTCAAACATCGCTTAAAAGCATCCGAGGATCGACCCGATATTCAAATAATTAGAGATTACGAGAATTTACCAGATTTAGAATGCTTTATCGGCCAATTAAATCAAGTATTTATGAATTTAGTAGCTAATGCTATTGATGCTTTAGAGGAGTCTAATATAGGACGAAGTTATATTGAAATTGAAGCAAATCCTAATCAAATCTTTATTCAGACTACTCTCACCGAAAACAATAATCATATTTTAATTCGGATTAAAGATAATGGGGTAGGAATGTCGGGTGATGTCCAGCAAAAAATCTTTGACTATTTATTCACCACTAAGCCTGTCGGTCAAGGTACAGGATTAGGATTATCAATTGCTCATCAAATTGTTGTCGAAAAACATGGAGGAACTATGGAGGTAAATTCAACACTAGGACATGGTTCAGAATTTATCATTAAACTTCCCATTTCCTCATCATACTAAGTACCCTTATCGGAATCTTTATGTTTAAAACAGTAGTAGGTCACAGTAACGATCCAGATTCTCTATCAGCAGTTGAAGAAGTTCTTCAGCAATGTGTCAGTTCCCTAGCAGGAGATATACCAAAAGCTGGGATTCTTTTTTCTGCAATTGACTTTGAACATTCTCTCATTTTGCAACAAATTCATCAGGTTTTTCTGGGAATTGAGTTGATTGGTGGAACAACAGATGGAGAAATTTCTTCAGTTTTAGAGTTTCAGCAAGACTCAATCACCTTAATGTTGTTTTGCTCAGACGAAGTTGAAATTCATGCAGGAGTTGGACGTAAAGTTTCAGGTAATCCAATTGCTGTAACTAAACAAGCTGTAGAGCAAGCCAAAGCAAAAAGTACCACAACTCTAAGGCTATGTTTAACTCATCCAGAGAGTCTTACAATTAGTGGTGTATCTATATTGCATGGCTTAAAGTTAGCTCTTGGTCAAAATGTGCCGATATTCGGTGGTTTAGCAGGCGACCAGTCTAGATATCAAAATACATATCAATTTTTTAAAACGGAAGTATTAAGTGATTCTGTACCAGTTCTGCTTTTTTCGGGCCCAATATTGTTTTCTCATGGTGTTGCAAGTGGTTGGCATCCCATTGGTCAAATAAGCCAAGTGAGTAAGGTAGATAAAAACATAGTCTATGAAATAGATGGTAAACCAGCTTTAGATTTTTATCATCATTATCTAGGTTCACTTCCTCCTTCAATAGAATATCCTCTAGCAGTATTTGATCAGAATGGAGACAATTTTTACATAAGAGCGCCGATTGCTTACAATCAGGAATCTGGTAGCATCACCTTTTTTGCAGATATTCCCAACCAAGCTGTAATTCAAATTGCAGAAGCAGGTTATGAAGATATTTTGGCAGCTTCCAAAGCATCCTTCATGAATGCCTTAGATAATTATCCAGGTGTAGAACCAAGTGCTGTTTTATTTTTTTCATGTGTAGCTCGTCGGCAAATACTTGGTACGAGAGCAAAAGAAGAGTACCAGAATACGAAACTCTGCCTGACTTACCATTTACCTGGTTGTGGATTTTATTCTTATGGAGAAATTGCTCCGATAGATAGAATTAGCCAGACACAATTCCACAATGAAACTTTTGTAACTTTAATTTTAGGAACTCGGTAAAAACTTATGGAATTTGTGGATTACCAACAAGAAATTAAGGAACTAAAAAAAGCGAATAGAATCCTTCAAAAGCAATTAGAGCGTTCTGAGGTAGACCGGGTAAAACTAGAAGAGACAAATGAAAAAAAAGAATATTTGCTCAGAAAAGTAATTGGTGAATTAAAGGAATATCAAAACAATTTAGAAAAAAGAAGCCATGAACTAGAAATGATGCTTCTTAATCTTCAGATAATGCAGAATAAAATGTCTAGTTTGGGAAGTCTTGTTGCGGATGTAGCTCATGAAATTAACAACCCAGTTGGCTTTATAGCAGGTAATCTGACTCCGGCTCAAGAGTATATTCAAAATTTGTTACATTTAATCGAACTCTATCAGAAAACCTATCCTCAAGCATCTCAAGAAATTCAAGAAATAATCAAAGAAATGGATCTAGAGTATGTGCGTAAGGATTTACCTAAACTAATTTCCTCAATGAGAGAAGGCACTAATCGCATTTCTAGTATTAGCAATAGCTTGCGAACTTTCTCCAGGGCAGATACAGAACAAAAAGTTATGTTTAACCTTCATGAAGGTATTGACAACACTCTCCTTATTCTCAAGCACCGTTTGAAAGATAATAACACTCGTCCTGCTATTCAAGTAGTTAGAAATTATGGTGATCTTCCCCTTTTACTATGTTTCCCAGGACAATTGAATCAGGTATTTATGAATCTTTTGGCAAATGCAATTGATGCTTTAGATGAGGCTAATTCTGGATTGGGTTTTGATGAAATTAAGAAAAATCCCAATCAAATAATAATTGATACTGCTCCAAATAAAGATAAAAATCACGTATTGATTAAGATTCAAGATAATGGTGTAGGAATATCGGCTGATATTCAGCAGAAAATGTTTGAACATTTATTCACAACAAAATCTGTAGGAAAAGGAACAGGATTAGGATTATCAATTGCCTATCAAATAATTGTTCAAAAACATAGGGGAACTCTAGAAGTAAAATCTGTGCTAGGAAAAGGTTCTGAGTTTATCATCAGTATTCCTTTATCATAAAATAGTAAATTTATCAATTATTGAAATTAATTTTAGTCAAAAAAATTTTCATTGTAGGTAGAATTAGGCGATTGTAACCGAATAATTTGTGGTTCATAATTGGTAGTTAACTACGCTTTCAGAGCAACACAATTCATTTATTTAAAACAGAAAATCTTTATCCTGATTGTAAGTAAGCTGGTTGATTTGCAGAGTGAGAATTGGTTCAAGTTAGAAGAGACTTTGGAAAATCGGGAACTATCAGAACAACAAGATTCAGGATTTGCGATCGCTATCACAATTTATTAGAAACACAAGCAATCACCAAATTCTTTAAAGAAAGGTATCAAACAGTTACTTTATAGTCATTTTGGGGAACTCTATAACTGTAATTCCAAGATTGTGTTCTCAAAATTTATGACTAATGCACTTAATAATTCGATAGCTACGTTTAATCTTTCTTTAGAACGCGATATATTTTTACGCACATTAATCAGAGAATTATCTGGCACCTTGCAGGATGTAGTTGGCTTAGAAGAAGCTTCTGGATTTATTAGTGTAGTTGGTGAAAGGATGGGGAGGCAGATTAACCAAGATTACAAGTCTGCTCTGGAAGTCTCCACACTTTCGCGTCAGCAGGTGGCTGATGTCTTGATTGATTTAAAAAAAAGAATCCAGGGGGATTTTTATGTTATTGAGCAGGATGATGAAAAAATTGTCTTTGGCAACCGCGTCTGCCCATTTGCGGAAAAAGTGCTTAATCGCCCTGCCATGTGTATGATGACTTCAAACGTCTTTGGCACGATCGCAGCTAATAATCTAGGATATGCAAAAGTAGAATTGCAAGAGACAATAGCACAGGGTGCTTCTGGGTGTAAAGTTATTATTTACTTAAAATTGACAGAAGAGGCAGAAGATGCAGAAGGTCGAGAATACTTTAGGGGACTAGAATCTGTGTAAACTCTTCCTCACTAAACTAACCATAAAATACAAGCTTGAGCTTGAGTGCAGATATGTAAATTAGAATCGAACCCTGAAGTTTGAAGCTCCATGACTCCTGAACAATTTCTTGAATTTGCCAGAGTTTTACCAGAACCTTTGCTCCTGGTGAGTGGAAAAGGTCATTTGTTAGCGACCAATCAACCACTAGCAGATATGCTGGGGTTACGCCGTCAGGAACTGCGGGGAAAAATGCTAATTGAACTTGTAACTCAGTCTGCTGATGATGTTGTAGAGTACCTGCAAGCTTGTTCAACTAGTAGAGCAATGGTTATTGGCTCCTTGACTTTCCGAAATAATGATGGACAAACGTTAATATGTCGTAGCCAAGGAGCAGTTATTCAACCTTGCTCTCATGAATCTTCAGCTTTAATTCTCTTACGCTTAGAAAATAGAACTTTAGCCAGTAGTAATTTCGTTCTCCTAAACCAAAAAATTGATGAATTAGCAAAAGAAGTTCAAAGACGTAAACAAGCGGAAGAAGCACTTTGGAAAGCTAATCAAGATTTAGAAATTCGGGTTGAGGAACGTACAACTGCTTTACAAGAAACACTAAACGAATTACAACTTACCCAAACTCAGCTTATCCAAGCTGAGAAAATGTCTGGTTTAGGTCAGATAGTTGCTGGTATTGCTCATGAAATAAATAACCCGGTCAGTTTCATTCATGGGAACCTCCATCATGCCCATAAATACACTCATGATTTACTGAACTTGGTGCAAATTTATCAACAAGTTTTTCCAAATACTCCTCTAGAAATCCAACACGAACTAGAAGAAATAGACTTAGATTTTCTGATTCAAGATATAACTAAACTTTTCCAGTCAATGAAGGTGGGAACAGAGCGAATTCAGGAAATTGTTAAATCACTACGTAACTTCTCCAGACTGAATGAAGCAGAACTTAAGCAAGTTAATATTCACGAAGGAATTGATAGTGCTTTAATGATTTTGGAGCATCGACTACAAGCTAGGCATGAGTACCCAGAAATCAAAGTCATCAAAAAATATAGTCAGCTACCCAATGTAACTTGCTATCCTGGTCAACTTAACCAAGTGTTTATGAATATTCTTGCTAATGCGATTGATGCACTGGAGGCGCTGGCGCTCAATTCACAAACAACTGACAGTCAGAAGCTGATAAATAATAATCCTCAAATTCAAATAAAAACTGAGGTAATCAATGAAAAATGGATAGCGGTTAGTATTGCTGATAATGGTTTGGGAATAAATGAACAAATTTACTCAAAGGTATTTGATCCGTTTTTCACTACTAAACCCGTGGGTAAAGGCACGGGACTAGGGCTATCTGTAAGCTATCAAATTATAGTTGAAAAACATGGTGGACAACTTAACTGTTTTTCTGTTCCAGGAAAAGGCGCGGAATTTGTTATCAAGATACCTGTTAATTCAGTCTGACTTTTCACGGCATCTAGAAAACCTCTCTCTAAGTCTTTCTCCTAAGAGGCTACGGTGTACACACAAGTCTGAAATAGCTCATTAACCAAGGCTTTACCCCACCCTAACCCTCCCCTTATAAAGGCAGGGCTGATTCATTCCACAAGGGCAAGGAGTTTGTCAATATCATGAGATAGA
>NZ_JABXKH010000170.1 GCF_017115105.1 Nostoc sp. NMS2 | reverse complement strand
TATGGGGGATAGGTTGGGGGATGAGGGCAAATCCTTATTCATTAGAGTTGAACTATAGGTTTCAAGATAGACGTGGTTTATTTGATTCGTTGTCCATCTGCAATTATTAATTACGCTTAATTGTTACAGAATTTTGCAGCCAGCCCCGTTGCCAAAAGAAGAATAGCAAAGCAAGTGCGATCGCAGCCATCACTGCCAAGCAAAGTGGATAGCCCCAATACCAATTCAACTCAGGCATATTATATGGCGATTTTTCGGTATTGAAATTCATACCATATATTCCGGCCACAAAAGTCAGTGGAATAAAAATTGTTGAAACTATTGTTAGTACTTTCATGATTTCATTCATTTTATTACTCACTGCCGAAAGGTACACATCCATTAATCCAGATGCTAGTTCTCGATAAGTTTCTACCATGTCCATCACTTGCACTGTATGGTCATAACAATCTCGCAAGTAGATTCGCACTTCTTCACTAATCAAATCACTGCCATCTCGAATCAAAGAATTAATTGCATCTCGCTGGGGCCAGATAGCACGACGCAGTTGCAGTAGTTCTCGCCTAATTTGATAAATATTTTGTAGTGTTTGTGGGGTTGGTTTAACTATTACCTCCTCTTCCAACTCTTCGATTCGCTCCCCATAAACCTCCAGTACCGGGAAAAAGCCATCAATAATTGCATCTAACACGGCGTAAGCTAAATAATCCGCTCCTTGTTTACGGATGATACCTTTGTTTTTTTCAATTCGCGATCGCACCGCTTCAAAACAATCATGTTCTGGTTCTTCTTGGACTGTCAGTAAATAACTTTTACCTAATATCAAACTTACTTGTTCGCTGTAAAAACCACACGATCTTTCCTTTGGTACTACCATCCGGGCAATAAATAGTAATTGGTCTTCATAATCCTCTGTTTTCGGACGCTCTGGTACATTGACTATATCTTCTAAAACGAGAGGATGTAATTCAAAAACGTGACCCAATCGTTGTAATATATCTTGACTGCCTAAACCTTGTACGTCTACCCAAGAAATTGATTCCATTTCCAAATATGGAACACACTCTTCGGGAGTTGCTATTTGTTCGCGGATGAAATTGGTTTGGTTATAGTCAATCAAGAAAATTATCGGTGGCGGAGAATCTTCATCAATAAAAATTGTTCCAGGTATAGTACCTGGTTGGTGATGGAACTCATCTTCATATCGCCTAGTTACTATTTTGGGAAGACGGCGCAGTTTTCGTACCATGCAATATTACCTACATTGGGAATTGGGAATTACTAAAAATAGCTGACAATTGATAAGAGAAATATTTTGAGTTATTTCATCTTTTGCTATTAATATTACAAAAGTTAATACAAAATCCGCGATTTTTAGATTAAGGAATTATTTAGGTTTGGTAATTTAGGAATCAGCATTTTTTTAGTGCTTAGTTGTACTTACGACTAATTACTGATAACCATGATGATTATTTTTATTTATGTCCAGCTACTTCCCAGCAATAGAGATAACATATCGGCTCTGAATCAGCAATGCTATAAAAAAACAGTTTGCCTTGGCAAGACAAACTGTTGAAAAAATATTTATCTGGGTAAGCAGAAGTTAGAACATGCCCATGCCGCCCATACCACCCATGCCACCCATACCGCCCATACCGCCCATGCCGCCCATACCGCCCATATCAGGGGCAGGAGCAGCAGATTTCTTCTCTGGCTTTTCAACAACGATCGCTTCGGTAGTTAAGACCAAACCAGCAATGGAACCAGCATTTTGCAAAGCTGAACGCACGACTTTGGCAGGATCGATAATACCAGCAGCAATCAAGTCTTCAAATTCGCCAGTAGCAGCGTTGTAGCCAATGTTGAAGTCGCTGTCTCGGACTTTAGAGACGATCACAGAACCTTCAGCACCAGCGTTGTCTGCTATTTGACGCAAGGGGGCTTCTAGCGCTCGTTCGACAATATCAGCCCCAATTCTTTCTTCGTCATTTTGCAAGGTCTTTTTAATCGCTTCTACCGCCTTAGCTAAGTGAATTAAGGTTGTTCCACCACCAGGAACAATACCTTCTTCCACGGCAGCTTTAGTCGCGTTCAGCGCGTCTTCAATCCGCAGTTTACGGTCTTTGAGTTCGGTTTCGGTTGCCGCACCCACTTTAATCACTGCCACCCCGCCAGCAAGCTTGGCGATGCGTTCTTGCAGTTTTTCTTGATCGTATTCAGAATCGGTTTCTTCCAACTGTCGGCGAATTTGACCAATCCGCTTTTGTACTTCTGGCTTAGTAGTACTGCCAGCTACAATAGTGGTGCTTTCTTTGTCAATGGTGATTTTACGAGCAGTTCCCAGCGCTTCTAGAGCAGCAGTATCCAAACTTAAGCCGATTTCTTCAGAAATCAACTGTCCATCGGTGAGAATAGCAATATCTTCTAACAAAGCTTTGCGGCGATCGCCAAATCCAGGTGCTTTAATGGCAGCCACTGCCAGTACACCCCGGGCTTTGTTCACTACCAAAGTTGCCAAAGCATCACCTTCAACATCTTCAGCGATAATCAGCAAGGGCTGACCAGAACGAGCGACTTTTTCCAAAATTGGTACTAAATCTTGGATGCTGCCGATTTTTTTATCTGTCACCAAGATCCGGGCGTTTTCAAATTCCACGATTTGCCGCTCGTTGTTGGTGACAAAGTAGGGTGAAATGTAACCCCTGTCAATCTGCATCCCTTCAACTACCTCTAGTTCGGTGGTTAGGGATTTAGATTCTTCAACGGTAATGACACCATCTTTAGTGACTTTTTCCATTGCTTGAGCTAACATTTGACCAACTTCTTCATCATTACCAGCAGAGACAGTGGCAACTTGAGCGATCGCACTTCCTTCTACCGGCTTGGCTATTTTGGCAATTTCTAGTACCAGTGCCTCAATAGTTTTGTCGATCCCGCGTCTCAGGCTAACTGGGTTACTACCCGCCGCCACGTTCTTCAAACCTTCCCGAATCAAGGCTTGTGCCAAAACTGTGGCGGTGGTTGTACCATCCCCAGCAACATCTTTAGTTTTTGAGGCCACTTCCTGGATGAGTCTTGCACCAGTATTTTCCAAAGGATCTTCTAATTCAATTTCCTTGGCAACAGTGATACCATCGTTGACAATTTGAGGTGCGCCAAATTTTTTCTCTAAAAGGACATTACGACCTTTGGGCCCCAGGGTGATTTTTACGGCATCAGCAAGGGCGTTAACACCCCTTTCTAGAGCTCGCCGCGATTCCTCGTCAAATGCAATAATTTTCGCCATGTTTTATTTCTCCAGCGCTTCCATTAGACAATTTAGCACTCACAGAGCAAGAGTGCTAATCTCTCAATCGGCTCAAGTTACAAATGGAAATAAAAAAATTGATTAATATACAGGTGATGTTCTTTATAGATACTGGCAGTAATGCTTGAATTGGGAGATGAATCTAGACAACTCCCTTAAGTCCCTTGGTATTGCCGACCCTAGCGGCACCGGCTGGTTGGCAGTAGTATTTACGTTCCTTTTGGCTTGGCTTGTAACGTGGCGTTCAATTCCGACAGTCCGCAAATTCGCCTTACGGGTAGGTTGGGCTGACCAACCCAACGCTCGGCGACTCAATCGAGAACCTTTACCCAATGCAGGGGGGCTGGCTATCTACGCGGGTGTCATTGCCGCGCTGGTATTAGCTAGCCTTTTACGACCGATCGAACTCCAAAACGTATTGGCTCAAGTGCTAACTATTCTGTTAGGAGGTTCGATATTAGTCCTGGTGGGCTTTATCGACGATCAGTTTGGCTTACCGCCCTCTGTTCGATTGTGGGCGCAAATTGTCACGGCACTGTTGCTGGTAGCTAAT
Source organism: Nostoc sp. NMS2 (assembly GCF_017115105.1). Taxonomy (GTDB): domain Bacteria; phylum Cyanobacteriota; class Cyanobacteriia; order Cyanobacteriales; family Nostocaceae; genus Nostoc. The sequence goes on along the minus strand of NZ_JABXKH010000170.1, from coordinate 16,967 downwards.
GGCATCAGTGTCAAAGTTATGTTTGGCACTCCCATCGACTCGTTTCTGTCTTTGTTGCTGACGGTACTGTGGGTAGTAGGGATTACCAACGCCATCAACTTGATGGATGGTATGGATGGTTTGGCAGGAGGAATCAGCTTTATTACCGCCATGAGTTTGTTGGGGGTTGCAGCCCAATTTAATAATCGTGCGGCGGCAATCTTGGTACTCGCAGCCTTGGGAGGTGCTGCGCTAGGCTTTTTGCGTCATAACTTCCATCCCTCACGAATTATTATGGGTGATGCTGGAGCATACTTTTTTGGCTATGTGCTGGCAGCAACTAGTATTTTAGGCAAACTGCAACAAAACACAGTTTATGCCCTAATTCCCACAGTTTTATTTCTATTGTTGCCAGTGGTAGACACCACCCAAGTATTTGTAAGGCGGCTACTAGCAGGAAATAACCCTCTTAGTACTCCTGGCAAAGATCATCTGCACCACCGCTTACTTGCTTGGGGACTTTCCCAGCGTCATGCTGCGTTCACGCTTTGGTCAATTACCTTATTTTTCAACTTGCTGGCAATGAGAATACAAGGTATGAGTTTGGCTGTGATGATGACTACCGCCAGTAGTATTGTCATTCTTTTGGGCTTTACTGTCTGGCAAAGAATACGCCAACAGCCTTAGTTGCTTGTAGGGTCGGCATTGTAATGCTTGCCCTACTCGTACCGCTTCGCGTAATTCGTAATTCGTAATTCGTAATTCGTAATTACCGTTGCGTAACGGTTTTAGACATTTTAAATGGTCTGTTTATTTCCGCCGTACTGTACTAGTCTGTCAATTCAACTTTGACGAGTAGATAAATTCTTCAATTTCTCTTCTTTCCTTCTTCCTTCGTGTACTTTGCGTCTTCGTGGTTCGTTCCCTTTACCCTTCAAACTTTGCTTGACAGACTACTACTCTGGTTTTTCTCAATTCACCAAAAATTCAAGCTTGAGAACGTTACGAATTACGAATTACGAATTACGAATTACGAATTAAGATGCAATGCCTAAAAATCTACACCTCGTTTAAGTTCTACACCTTGATTTGCATAGTGTTTGTGGCAATAAACCTCTGAATGAACGCTAGCCAAGTCAAAGTACGCTGGTTGATTTTGACAGCGGCCAGTGATGATGATTTCGGTGTCGCGGGGTTTGCGGAGTAAAGCTTGAACAATGGGTTCAACGGGGAGTAGTTCTAAGTCAACGGTGGGATTTAGTTCATCGAGAATAATAGTTTTATACATTCCAGAGGCGATCGCAACTTTTGCGATTTCCCAACCCCGTTCGGCTTCTACATAGTCTAATTCTTGCCGGGAATTGCGCCAGACAATCGCATCTCCACCACAACGCTGATGATCCACCACTTCTGGATATGACTGCTGCAAGGCGGCGATCGCTGCATCTTCTGTGTAGCCGCTACCACCTTTAAGCCACTGCATAATTAACACACGGGTAGATCCTGGATGATTTATTCCCCTACCAATGGCCTGTAAGGCTTTGCCCAAAGCACTAGTAGACTTGCCTTTACCAGCACCAGTATAAATTTCAATCCCTTCAAGGAAGAGGGCTTTGGCTGTGGGATGGTGATGAGGTTTCATTTCTGAGTGCAAATCTGCAATATCGAGCAATTTTTGCGGTGCGGCGCGTCCGGTAGCAATAATTTCTAACTCTTGGGGTTTGGATTTTAATGTCTTTACCACTTCATCTACTGGTAGCAAACCCAAATCCAGAACGGGGTTAATTTCATCCAAGACGACAACTGAATATAAACCGCTAGCGATCGCACCTTTGGCGACATCCCAACCCCGCATCGCCTCATTTCGGTCAAAGGTGGTAATTTCTTCTGGGCCAAAAAATTCGGCTCTTCCAGTGCGAACCTGGTCTATTAAATGGGGAAACCCGCGCTGTAAAGCTGCGATCGCTCCATCTTCGTCATAATCACGTTCCGGCCCTTTTAAAAAGCGCAGCAGTAAAACACGGTTAGAATCGCTTGGCGTATTTATCCCCAAGCCAATAGAGCGCAAAACCACCCCCAAAGCCGCCTGAGACTTACCTTTACCCACGCCATCGTAGACGTGAATTTGACCAATGAGCCGTTCTTGACGCACTTGCGCCGTGCGAATACCGATACCGTTCCTTGTCATCTCTCGAAAAGCTATAAGTGGCAGTCTTTAATCTTACCTAACGTCTTGTAATCTTAGGTAGAGAAACTAACCCTCTAGCGTCTCCGTACAAGGTTCAGCTTGATGTATTAACAATATCAATCAGAGAATACTGGCACACCAGCATAGTAAAGGACAAGAACAATGTAATAATTTCCCCCATCACCCTCACTATCCCAGTTATACTCTCTACAGTTAAACCTTATCCTTGACTATGTTATGCCTGAAAATTGGATGCTTCCGAGGATTTTTCCCATTGGTGGAATTCTGTTTGATTTTTTATTTGTACTGATTGCTATCCCCATCGAAGCTTATGTTTTGAACTATCGACTCAAATTTGACAAAAAAACTAGTACTTTTTATGCTATTTCTATCAATTTATTTTCTAGTGTAATTGGTTGGTTCATATTTTTTGTATCAGAACCAATATTGCCGATCCAGGTGAGAACAGAATTAATTAACTATATGTTTTTTAATAATTTTAAATCACCTAACACACAAGCTTTAATAATATTAACTGCCTTTATAATTTTCTTTGCTACTTTTTTGATGAAGTTTTTCATTTTAAAGGGATTGCTAGTATCATTAAATGAGCAATTTGCTAAAAAAGAAGAGGAAGCTCCAACATCTCAACGGCGGCGATGGCGAACTTTGGGCAACTTGAAATTACAAAGTAATAATTTAGTAATTACTGTACTAATAGCAAATTCACTGAGTTATACTGCTATAACTATTATTTTATTATTTAGTTCAAAGTAGCAAGATTTTACTTCATAAAAAGGAAGACGAGTGATTAGCGCTCTTTTATGACTCTCGTCGGATAAAAATCATCCACTCTTATTTTTAAGGACTTTGATGAATTTAGGTGTAGGTTGGGTTGAGGAACGAAACCCAACACCAAAAATCCCTGGTTTTGTTGGGTTTCACTAAAGTTCAAACGCCACTTGCTTCAAGCCGGGAAACCCGGACAACGCAGTGGCTCCCCAACCTACGAATATTTTATTTTTTCGGAGTAATAAAAGAGGGTTAGTTAATTAGGTGGAACGAGGAACATGAATACGCTACTGAAAGATGTATTTGGAGTTTTTAAATTTGCAGAAGGGCTTTATGCAGGAATTAAAAAAGTATTAGTTCCGCCCAAAGCTTATTCTTGGCAGACATTTATTTATTTGAGTGTTTTTTCTTGGGCACTTTCATATCTAGCTACAGGCTATATCAAAGATATTATTGCCTTCTTCGGTTGGTTATTTTTAATTGCCGGCACAGCTTGGTATACAACTCAAGATCCTTTGAGAGTTCCTGGTACTTTTATGCCAGTTGGAGCAGTAATCACTGGATTTTTAGTGAGTGTTTTTGCTTTTGGAAATCAACACGATGTAATTACACCAAGAACAATCGTTTTTTGGCCGACAATTTCAGCACTAATTACGGCAATACCAGAGTTTATTGAAGGAACTGACACCGACGCTAAAGCTAGAATTCCTAAGCCACAAGACCGCCAAAGAATCATAATTTTAGTTGCTAGTAGTATGCTACTAAGTTGCTGGATTCAGTTTTACTTTGTAATGGATCATTGGTTTCAACAATATCCTAGTTTGCAGGCAGATACTTTTAAACGTAGTACCTTTGTTGTCAGAACAGAAGAACGAGTAAAAATCCCGCAAAACGGTGTTTTAATTTTAGAAAAACTTCAACCAATAGTAGTAGAAGAAATAAACAAAACACCTTGGTCGGAAGTAGAGAAATGGTTGCTTGATGCAAAACAGCGAGTAGGAACTCTAGGTAGGGCAGTAATTCAAAAAAGCCTGGGGAAATATGAAGAAAAGGATTTATGGCGTATTGAACCGCGTGTAGCTAATACTAAGTCTGGATATATATTAGATTTATTAAGTATTTGGATAGGGCCAAGTTCTAACCCACGGGGTTATTACTTGAAAAAATCTTGTCGAATTGAACCAGTTGCAGCAACGAACAATTCAGATAATAAAATTACAGTTGCAGAAATTGAATGCGATCGCGCCAGTAAATTAATTGCCGGATCGCCGCCTCCGCAGCAGTGAGATGAGGCAGGGGAGCAGGGGAGGCAGGGGGAGAATAACTAATGACAAATGACCAATGACAAATGACAAATAACAAATGACTATTAACAGAATTTTTGTATTGGCAAAGAATGTGTTTCAGGAGGTGGTACGCGATCGCATCCTATATATTATTGGTTTTTATGCGGTTATACTTGCCACTGCCTTCCGCGTCCTTCCTGAATTTGCAGCTACGACTGAAGACAAAATATTTTTAGACTTCGGGATGGCGGCGATGAATGCCATCGGGTTAATTGTGACCATATTTGTTGGTACGGGACTGGTTAATAAAGAAATTGAAAAACGCACTATTTTGGTGTTAATTGCGAAACCTGTCAGTCGCAGCGAAATTATCATCGGCAAATACTTAGGTTTATCCGCAGTACTAGCTGTACTTATCGCTACGATGACAGCAATTTATCTAGTATTTCTGCAATTTGGTAATATTCATCATCCAACGGTGAGTATTTTAATTGCTGCAATTTTCTTATTTTTGCAGCTATCATTAATCACCGCTATGGCTATCACCTTCGGTGTTTTTACTGCGTCTCTCCTAGCGACTGTTTTAACCTTTGCGGTGTATTTAATCGGAAATGTTACTCAAGATTTAGTGCAACTAGGTCGTCTGAGCCGTAACCCTGGTATGGAAGGTCTAACTCAAGGTTTGTTTCTCATTTTGCCAGATTTATCTAGATTAGATTTGAAAAATGATGCCGTTTATGGTCTGCAAGCACTACCTGACACAACTGTACTGATTACAAATGCCGGTTATGGCTTACTTTATAGTGCCCTGTTATTAGCGATCGCTATTTTCATTTTCTCACAACGTGAATTTTAGTAATTGGGAATGGGGAATTGGAGCAAACAGAAAGTTCTTCTCCCCTAACAAATGACAAATGACAAATGACAAATGACTAATAAATAACTATCTGAGGTTGCTTAATTGTGCCATCAGGCATGATAGTATCGCGGAATCTCGCATAAATTAGGTTTGTCTCCCAAAGGTTTGCTTGACTCAAGTTTGCTTTGGTTAAATTTGCCCATGTCAGGTCTGCACCAGTTAAGTTAGCCTCAGTTAAATTAGCTTCTAGTAATTTTGCTCCACATAACTTTGCTCCTGTGAGATTTGCTCTAATTAAGTTAGCTTCAATCAGTGATGCTTCAATTAAATTGGCTTCACTTAGGTCTGCTTCTCTTAAATCCACATCACATAAAGAAGCACCCCAAAGATTACTACCTGTGAATTTCGCCCGCCATAAGAAAGTTCCACACAAATTTGCTCGTGTTAAATCAGCATTCATCAAATTAGCTTCACACAAAGATGCTTCATACAAATTAGCTTCGCGTAAGCTAGCTTGCATCAAATTTGCACCACTTAAATTAGCACGAGTGAGAACACAGCCACACAAATTTGCGCCACTCAAATCTGCTCCTATAAAGTTAACACCAGTTAAGTTAGTTCCTTTTAGGTCAATTCCACTCAAGTCACATCCACTGAAATCTCGGCGCTGAAAATATTTATTTGTGATTTGACTTAATATAAATTCCTGCTTATCAGCATAATTTTTCATGGTATTCACCTCTGGGTGTAATTTATCTCAAAGGTCGAGTGTGATAGTTACCGTATATTGAGAGTACACCCCAAAGGCAGATTAGCTCAGTAAATAATCAAAAATAAATTGACCAAAAATCGCCAATCACCTGAAAATGCGTTTTTTCAGTGGTTTTTAAAACAAAAAATGCTGACATAAGTCAGGAAACATTGAAAAAGAGGCAGGGGCAGGGGAGCAGGGGGAGCAGGGGAAAAATACTAACTTCTGACTCCTAACTCAGCACTCAGCACTCAGCATAGCTACAGAAAGAAAGCTCACCCATATTGGTGTACTAAGGTTGATAGCGAAGGCTAAAGTAAAAGCCATCATCCTGAGCGTTATTACCACGATCGCTCAGATCGATAAATGGAAGTCCATAATCGAGTCGCAAAAATAGATTATCAATTCCCATTGCCTGATTCCATAAGAATCCTAAGCCTGCACCCACCAAAAAAGTTTGATCGGGTAGCTGATTAGGATTATTAGACTGATTCCAGACGGCTCCCATGTCCAGAAATGGCGCGAGTTGAATTGTGGATAATCCAGATTCATTGCGCTGGACTGTGAACCGATCTTCGATCGCTACCCGAAATCCATTATCCCCTGAGCGGATATTTTGCCGATATCCCCTTACAGATTGTCCACCACCGATGACGAATTGCTGAGAGGGTAAAAGGCTATCTGGTGTTAGCTGTAAGTCTGCTTGGATAAGCAACAGATGATCGGCACTGAGTTGCTGCACGCGCTGTATTTGACCCAACCAACTGAAAAAGCGACCATCGGGTATGGGGTCATTGTTGACAGTTGCATCTAATACGTCAATGCCAAAATTAAATTGCGATCGCAAAAACCAAGCTCCTTGAGGTTCGCGTTTAATATAATCTTGACCAAATTTAATTACACTGGTGCGGCTAACGCCATTGGCATCAGGGCCAATACCAAAGGGGGTTGCCAGGTTATCGAAGAGGAAGGTTTGCCCATCTTGATAGGTAAATCCCAAGGATAGGGCAAATTCAACTCTAGGCGATCGCACCAAGGGTTGACGATAATTAATTTCATAAAGATCCTGGTTTGCCCGAATCCCAAACGCATTAAATGGTGGCTCAGTGATTTCGTTGCGATTAAATGCGGCTCTAATCTGCACTTTGCCATTCATGGCGTTAACAGGAACTTGATAGCTAAAATCAAAGGCATCGGAACCACCAGAAAAGGTGTGGTAATATGAGCCTGCTAACTCATCTCCCATCCCAGTCAAATTGCGATCGCGCAGTTCAACACCCAATCTTTCCGCACCAATACTCGGAGGCGAATAATTATCTACACCCAAGCTACCAATTAAAGATTTTGCCTCTTCAACTCTGACAATTAGAATACTTTGACCAACCTTACCCGTTGGACGCAGACGCGCTTCCACATTTGTAAATAGGGGATCGAGTCGCAACAGTTTCAATTGTTCTTCGAGCTTACCAGTATTCAGAGGGGTACTAGCACCTAATTGGATGCGACTACGAATATAAGATGGGTTTAATCGCCGCGTCCCTTCGATGTCAATCTCTGTCAAACGCCCTTCAATCACCCGAATTACCACAACACCATTGGCGGTACTAGGTTGCTGAATGTCTGGAACTGCTCTGGAATTTATATAGCCTTTATTTAAGTAAAGCTGGGTAACAGCATCTGCGGCTTGTCTGATTTCTTCTAAAGTCAAGTCCCGTTCTTCAAAGGGTTTGACAACTCGATTAAAGTCATTTTCATTAAAAACTGTGCTATCTACAACCTGGATTTTACGAACCCGAATTCGTTGTGGTGTTTCTGGTTGTGGTGGCAATGATTGGGGGTTCGGTTCTGTTTCTTGTACTATTTGTAACTTTGGCTGACTGCTATTTGCAGCCGAATCCGGTGTAAAGTTATTTGCTGTAGCTCTAAGTCCATTTGCAGTAATAATCCAGACCGCAGGCAGAATTAGCAAGCCACACTGAAAACTGAAACTGTGCTTATTCCATCTAGTAGTCGCTAGACTTTGCCAAGTGTTTAACTGATGAGAGAAACAGACAATGCTTTTCTGAGTAGTTGTTTTCGGCTTAATGCCAGTTTCTGTTTCTTTTCTCATTTCTCCTCAGTGGGTGCCTTATTTAACGACTGGGCTGATTTTGATTTTTGAGTGTGCTATGGCTGTTTTAGGAGGCAAGAGGCAGGGGGCAGGGAGTAGGGGGAGATGAGGGGGATAAGGAAGAATTATTAAACAAGTTTCTTCTTTGTCTCCCCCCTCTCCCTTGTCTTCCTTCTCTCTTTCCAATTCCCAATGCCCAATGCCCCTTTCCTTCTAACTTCTCTTATGAGTATTTCAATATCATATTTTTGATATTCAGATTTCAAAAGATTTGTAACTAAAACTATAAATAATAACAATTTTTTCTCAGTGATACCCCCTAGCATTATATTGTGGTGACAGGTAGAAAACTTGGGAATACTTCGATGCCACCACTGATTTCCATAGTCATCGTCAATTACAACCGGGAGTCTTACCTTGGAGTAGCGATCGCCAGCGTATTAGCGCAGACATGGCAAGACTTTGAACTCCTAATTTGGGATGATGGCTCCACAGATGGATCGGTGGCGATCGCAAACGCTTATGCTCAACAAGATGGGCGAGTGCGGGTACTTCAAGCAGACCATCAAGGACTTGCTGCGGCTTGTAAGGCAGCGATCGCCCAAACTAGTGGCACTTACATCGGTATAGTAGACAGTGATGATATCCTAGCCCCTACCACCCTTGCCCAAACCGCTACAGTACTGAATCGCCATCCAGAAACGGGATTTGTTTACACCGACTACTTAAATATTGATGAAAAGGGTATTGTCATAGGTTACGGTCATCGCTGTAGTATTGCTTACTCCCAAGAAAATCTTTTGGTGAACTTCATGACGTTTCACTTCCGCCTGATGCGGCGGTCGGTTTACGACCGAGTGGGAGGTTTTAACGAATCCTTCTCTGGTAGTGCCTATGATTATGACCTATGTTTGCGACTTTCAGAAGTAACCCAGGTGCGCCGAGTCCAAGAGCCACTCTACCTCTATCGGCTTCACTCTCAAAGCATGTCTGTCACCAGAAGAACAGAACAAATACTCTGGTCACAGAAGGCGATCGCTCAAGCACTTTGGCGGCGTGGATTAGCAGAAAAGTTACAAATCGATGTAGAATTGCCCGCAGGTCGCTTCATATTGCGGCGGAAAAAACCTCTACTACACAAAATCGCCGCTTCAGTGCTAGCTATTTTGCCTTTAGTGACAGTCGCGGGATTAGCCCAAGCACAACAAATTGTCCCTGCTGCCGATGGAACAAACACAATTGTTACACCCAACGGTAATCGACTGGATATCACTGGCGGTACAACTTCTCTTGATGGTGCTAACCTCTTCCACAGCTTTCAACAATTTGGAATTTCACCAGAACAAATCGCCAACTTTCAAGCTAGTCCGGCGCTGCAAAATATCCTTGGTCGAATTACAGGCGGGAATGCCTCAGTTATCAATGGCTTAATTCAGGTAACAGGTGGCAATGCAAACCTCTTCTTGATGAATCCAGCCGGATTTATTTTTGGATCGAACGCCAGCTTAAATGTGCCTGGTGCTTTCACGGTGACAACAGCCAATGGCATTGGTTTTGACAGCAGTTGGTTCAATGCTATTGGTGTTAATGACTACGCTGCTTTAGTTGGAAACCCCAACGGATTTGCCTTTAGTATGAATCAAGCAGGAGCGATCGCAAATGCTGGAAATTTGGCAGTAGGTGCTGGGCAAAATTTGACCTTATTGGGTGGTACTGTGGTCAACACCGGGCAAATCTCAGCACCGGGAGGACAGATTACTGTCACATCCGTACCAGGACAAAATTGGGTACGTCTCAGTCAGCCAGGAAATCTGTTAAGTCTGGAAATTCAGCCCCTTGCCTCTAGTAGCAATCAACCCAATAACTGGACAATTCCCATCGCCTCAATACCTGAATTGCTCACTGTTGGTAACACTGGCTTAACTGCAAATCCTGATGGGACTGTAAAATTGACAGGCTCCAATGTGACAATTCCCACAACACCAGGGACAACGATTGTTTCGGGCATTGTGGATGTATCGAGTCAAACAGGCGGTACGGTAACTGCTTTGGGTAAAAAAGTTGCGGTGGTTGATGCCAATATTAACGCCTCTGGAAGCAATGGTGGCGGTACTGTGTTAATTGGTGGCGATTACCAAGGTAAGGGGACTTTACCCAACGCAGAGCAGACCTATGTTGACTCAAACTCCGTCATTAATGCCGATAGCAAATTGAATGGAAACGGTGGACGGGTGATTGTTTGGGGTGATAAGACAACGGGATTTTTTGGCAATATTACCGCTCGTGGCGGTCTTAACTCCGGCAATGGTGGTTTTGTGGAAGTGTCGGGTAAGGAGAACCTGATTTACCGTGGGAACACTGACTTAAGTGCAAATAATGGTATTGTTGGCAACTTGTTACTAGACCCAACTGATATAAATATTGTAGCGATCGCTTCACAACCCCAGGATGCCTCTTTGCCCGTAATCCTACAAGGCACTCCCCCAGCAACCTTCACGATTTCCCAAAACGCCCTACAAAGTCAAGATGCTGCTGTCACTCTACAAGCAACTAACAACATTACAATTGACAATGGCGTATCTTTAAACTTTGTAAATAATACAGTTGGCGGAGCAATTACATTTACCGCAGATGCAGATAATAGCGGTGTAGGCGCTTTTACGATGGGTACAGGCGACACCATCAGCACTAACGGCAGAGAAATCACCATTTCAGGAGCCAGCTTATCACTGGGAAATTTAGACACAACTCGTAATTTTGCTAAAAGTGGAAATGTAACCCTAACTGCGACAAGTGGCAACATTAGTGCAGGCAACATTATTGCCAGTGGACAAGGCTATTCAGCAGGTAATGTTCAAGTCGTAAGCAACAATGGTGGAATTACCCTCAATCAGATTAACACCAGCGATAGTGGTGGCGGTGGTGGTGGCATCACGGGAACAGTGACTTTGACTGCGGCAGGCAATATCCTCACAAATACAATTAATTCCTTTTCCAATGATGCCGATAGCTCAGGTAGGGGTGGTGATATAGTCGCAACAACTACAGCAGGTAGTATTACCACTGGAGCGATTAACTCGTCTGTAGTCAAGTTTGCAGGTGGCGATTTTACTGGCACGGCTGGCGCAGTCACCTTAACTGCCACAGAGAATATCACCGTTAATGATGGCATTGATGCCTCAGCAACTGCCACCGGAGTGGATGGTACTGCAAGTGCTACAGGTGGCAACGTTACTTTACGAACTACCAATCCCTTTGGCAGCACAATTCGCTTTAACAGCATCAACACCCAAGCCACAACAGATTTTGGTAATGCCAACACTGTTCAAGGTGGCAATGTGCAAGTGCTGACAAACGGACTAGTTCAAGGAATAGGGGTAGGTACTACCATCGCCACCGGCGGAATTTTCGATTCTGGAGAAGGCGGAACCACTAGCATCGCAGGAGGTACTATCACAATTCGACATGATGGTGGGCCAGACAATGTAGATTTTATCGTCGGTAATGCAAGTGTCAATGGTACAGCCGGAACACTTGATACGGGGGGAGCAAACATTTCTTTGGGTAACAACTTTCCAGTCTTGCCTAATGACGGCAGAGCCGGTGGTACGACAATCCCAGACACCAGTATCAACATCAATTCTGTCAATACTCCACCTACAATAAAAACAAACACGCTCCTGTCATCCAGTGCCCAACCCAATCAACCCTTTTCTTTCACTTTTACTGCCAGCACTAACGATGTGAATCTCGATAATACCATCGTTGTCATTGATGCCATCCAATCAGGAACTCTGAGACGAGGCAATACCGCTTTAAACGCGGGAGACACCTTAACTATAGGTGAGACACTAAATTATACATCACCAACTGATACCACAGGGCTAATCAATGCTTTCACAGTCAAAGCTAGCGATATCAAGAATGGAGGCCCTAACGTTCTTTCATCCTCAACACCTGTACAAGTAGCAATCAACATTAGACCAAACGATACGCCACCAATCGACAGGCCACCAATTGACAGGCCACCAATCGACAGGCCAGATCCTCCCCCCTGCACATTCCAGTGCAATCCACCAAGTAAACCGATTGACCCCGGCCCCAATAATCCTAAAATTAATGACCCCGTTCTGAATACCGATCCCACACCCGAAGATAAATTCACAGATGATTTTGCCGACCATTTAGGCATCCCGACTCCTAAAATCAAAACACTAGATGATGCTAAAGAAATTGCTCGCAAAATTGAAGAAGCGACTGGTGTTAAACCTGCATTTATTTACATCAGTTTTGTTCCTGTGGAGATAATACCAGAGAGAAATTTAGGCAAAGCTCAAAAACTTACTAAACAATTAAATACTCAAGCAGAACAGGATAGCGACCAACTAGAAATAGTCTTAGTAACAGGAAAAGGCGACCCCATCCGCAAGCGCATCCCAGAAACGACCAAAGCCAAAGTTCTCCAAGTAGCTCAGGAATTTCGTGACCAAATAGTTAGTCCACAAAACCGTCGCCGCACCGGTTATTTGCGTCCATCTCAACAACTTTATCGCTGGATTATTGCACCACTAGAGGCAGATTTGCAGGCAAGAGAAATCAATAATTTGGTCTTTTTACCAGACATCGGGTTACGTTCAACCCCAATGGCAGCACTTCATGATGGCAAGGGGTTTCTAATAGAAAAATATAGCATTGGCTTGATGCCCAGTCTCAGCTTGACTAACACCCTTTATAAAGACATTAAAAAATCTCAAGTCTTAGCACTGGGGGTTTCTCAGAGTACACAAGGACAAGAGCCTTTACCAGCAGTTCCTCTGGAGTTATCAACACTGGTGTCTAAACTTTGGCAGGGCAAATTATTGTTAGACAAGCAAGCCACCTTAGAAAATCTCAAAACTATCCGCCGTCAACAACCTTTTGGGATTATTCACATGGCAACCCATGCCGATTTTGCTACCGGTGCTTTGAGTAATTCCTATATTCAACTGTGGGAAGACAAGTTACGCTTAAACCAATTACGACAGTTGCGCTTGAATGAACCCGAAGTTGAAATGCTGGTGCTGAGTGCTTGTAGAACGGCATTAGGGGATGAAGAGTCGGAGCTTGGATTTGCAGGTTTAGCAGTGCTGGCGGGCGTGAAAACTAGTGTTGCTAGTCTTTGGTCGGTTAATGATGCTGGTACAGCAGCCTTGATGACGAAATTTTATCAAAACTTGAGGACATCTTCAATTAAAGCAGAAGCCCTCAGACAGGCTCAGGTAGCTATGGCCAAAGGGCAGATTTATGTTAAAAATGGTCAATTAGAAGGTTTGGGAGTAGTGGGGAACTTATCTTTACCTACTAACAGTGCTGATGAAGGGGAGCAATTACTTACCCATCCTTATTATTGGTCTGGATTCACAATGGTTGGCAATCCTTGGTAAAGTTGCAATCAGGGATGAGCCATTTTAACCCACCCACAATCCAGAGCAAAAATTGCGATCGCTTACCCAAATTACAAACGCAGACATAAACCGACCATACTGAAAGCTTAATACCTTTATGAATACGAATGCGAGGTACTGAAAATAGTACCTCGCAATCTATCTGTACTCTTTAGTTATGCAAGAGTGTCAATCACGATTAAGCAACGACAAAATTGTTGTTGCTTAGTGACAATCCAGCAGATAATTGGGCAAATTTTACCTGAGTAAAGGCAGATGCACTGCCATCTTGGTCAAAGAACAGTCCACCTGTAGAAAAGTCATAGATAAATCGTTGATTGCTTGTCGTTGCAGATGTTCCGACGATAAACTGATTCGCTGAGAGTGAACCTATTGATAACCCGCCACCAAAATCAGCAGCCGATACCTGAATCAGGTCATTAGTTACGTTGAAGTCATAAAGACGATCAACACCTTGATTGAAGCTATTGAAAGCAAAGGTATCAATACCATCATTTCCATAGAGGCTATCATTACCAAAACCACCTGTCAGGATATCATTTCCATTGCCACCTTTGAGGGTGTCATTTCCATTGCCACCACTAAGGGTATTATTGCCTAATGCCCCAAATGCAGAGATGTAATCATTATCATCACCCCCCAAGAGTAGGTTATTGCCTGTTGAATAATCAACAATCAATTTATCAGCACCAGCGCCACCGTTGAGGGTGTTATTGCCTGATGCTCTGCGATAGACTCCTTCATCGGAATCGTCGTATTGGTAGCCAGAGGCTGAAAGATAATCATTGCCATCTCCACCAGAAAGCAGATTAGCGCCTGTTGAATAGTCAACATTCAAATTATCATCACCAGCACCACCGTCAAGGGTGTTATTTCCAGTAGTGTTATAAAAAGACCCTCCGAAGCCGCGGCCGTAGCTAGAACCGGAGAGAGTATCATTGCCATCGCCACCAGAGAGCAGATTAGCGCCGCGTGAATAGTTAACATTTAAGTAATCGCTACCAGCACCACCGTTAAGGGTGTTTTTCCCGGAAGTGTTATCAAACCTGTAGCCCTCAAATTCAGAGGCAAAGAGAGAGTCATTGCCATCGCCACCAGAGAGCAGATTATTGCCTGTTGAAATATTAGCACTCAAGTAATCGTTACCAGCGCCACCGTTGAGGGTGTTATTACCAGAGGCAAGATTGATAGAGAGATAATCGTTATCATCACCACCATCTAGGAAGTTCTTACCTGTTGAAAGTAAGGCACTCAAAGTATCGTTACCAACGCCACCCTTGAGCGTATTATTGCCAGACACTCTAGGGTCGTAGTAAGCACTAGAGGCAGAGAGATAATCATTGCCATTGGAACCATCCAGTAAGTTATCGCCTGCGGAACTGTCAGCAATTAAGGTATCGTTACCAGCGCCACCTTTGAGGGTGTTATTACCAGACACCACATTACCTTCAAAGTCACCTAATGCCGAAAGAATATCATTGCCATCGCCACCAGAGAGGAGATTATTGCCTAGTGAAGAGTCAACATTCAAGTTATCGTCACCAGTGCCACCGTTGAGGATATTGTTCCCCGCACCACCCCGCAGCAAGTCATTACCAGTACCACCATCAAGGGAGTCATTGCCAGTATCACCAATAAGGGTGTCGTTCCCCGCGCCACCAATGAGAGTATCATTTCCCGTACCACCCCGCAGCAAGTCGTTGCCACTCTTGCCGTCGATGCGGTCATTCCCGCCTTGACCATTGACGACATCATTTGAGTTATCTAAACCCGTAATGTTGTTGTTGAGGTTATTTAGGAAGGTAACGGTGTTCTTGTTGAACAGGCTAGTTTCAGTGGAGTTGGCATCAAGGACATCAAAACTATCGGTGATGCTAGTTTGCCCATCAAACAGGATATTGCCAATAGCTGGTCTGTTTCCAGACGCTTTCAGATTTTCCAAGTTTTCTAATTTAAAGTTTTTGAGGATGACTTTGTGATTAGCCTCTCCTTCAAAGGTGATTTCTAGATTGCTGCCATTCTGGGTAAGCAGCAGATTTTGGGCAGTGAAATTAGCACCTTGGAATTTGATGGTATCCACTTCGGCAATGACTGCTGCTGTTGGGTGGCTTCCTTTACCCACGCCACCGAAATCGATGATGGTGTCAGTATCCTCGTCGTAGTTATTGTAGTTGTAAACAAATTGATCCTTGCCGCCACCACCAGTCACGGTGTCGTTGCCCTGGTTAGGTGTAATGGTATCGTTGCCTGCAAGACCATTAATTGTATCCGATAATTCGCTGCCCACAAGAGTATCATTACCCTTGGTTCCAATGATATTTGTCATAACTTTTACCTAACTAAATCGATTTTTTCAGTAACGTTTAAGTTTTCAGCCCTGAGTTAATACTGTTTTAGAACACAAGAACTTACCGAAACTTGACACTTTCGGCATACTTCTATATCCCTCAAAAGGGACAGTAATTTTTCTCGAAAATCTCATCTGTTTACCAGTTCGCAAGTAGTGCCTATCTCAGTAGCAAAGCCTCACGCGCTGTATAATTTTAAGCAGTGGAAATTACCTGAAATAGGTCGTTTCAGGCTTTTATAAGCATCCTTGATTGAATATCTGACTTTTCACGGCATCTGGAAAACCTCTCTCTAAATCTCTCTCCTAAAAGGAGAGAGACTTTGAATTTTCCCCTCCCAGCATATACACGGTAGAATATATCGGGGAGGGGTAAAACCAAGGTTTTACCAGCTATTTCAGACTTGTGTATACATCGTAGCCAACGCTACTAGGGAAGGTACTGTTCTTGTTAGGTGTGTATTGCACCCAACTGAGAACCGCTATAGTAATTGATCAAAAAGCGTCGTCAAATTAAGCTTAAATGTCTGAAATTCACACTCCATACCTGAATTTTTTGTCAATGCGTAAGTCCTAGTGTCTTTAAAATAGGCAACAGATGATAAGGGAAGGAATTTTCCTAACCTCATTGTGAGCTATTGCTCTTGGGTGGCTAACTTAAAAATAGGAAACACTTAAATAACCTGATATTAACTAAATACTGAATATTTACTTAGATGTCTATACTTAAATGACTATCTTTGTATACTCTTTATATTATATGCCTCAAAATGTATTTACTAAGGGATTCCCTTGGTGTGTTCTTCACATTTTGTGAGTTTATAGCAGCCAAAGAGGTTTTTGAGGCGTACTGCTTTGGAGAAGCAAGCTACTACTACAGGAGAGGGCAGGGGGCAGGGGGCAGGGGGAAAAAGGGTTTTCCGATTATTGCACAGATGTGGTAATCATAATTAATTAACCGAACATGAGATTATATATGTGCAATAATTACGATCGCTCATCAAAATTACAAATGCACAGATCGACTAAAGGCGAAGTGTATAGAATAGCACCTCGCATTCTGAAAATTTATTATGTTCCTTGTCGCTTAGTGATGGAACCTTAATTAAGATTAAACAACCAAAAAATTGTTTGTGGTTAATGACAAGCCAGTAGATACAGCATCTACAGCTGTTATGAGGTACAGTAGCAGCAACTAGCAAACCAGTTTC
>NZ_JABXKH010000068.1 GCF_017115105.1 Nostoc sp. NMS2 | reverse complement strand
GCGGGGGGCGGGGGGCAGGGGGAAAACTCTTCTCCCTTGCTCCCTGCTCCCTGCTCCCCATCTTCCTCATCCCCCTCATCTCCTCACTCTGACTTACTTAAACAGACAAGGGGCTTAAGCCCTTTGTCTTAAACCCCTTGTTAAAAGTAGTTTTCGTTGGTGTTGAATTTTGTTCCTCAATCCAACCTACACCTAGATTGATCAAAACCTATTAAAAATAAAGGTTTATGATTTTTCTTTGATGAAAATAGCTAGTACAGTTCAGCGGAAATAAACAGACCATTTGAAATGTCTAAAACCCTTACGCAACGCTAATTACGAATTACGAATTACGAATTACGAATTACGCGAAGCGGTACTAGTTAGTTCAAGAAATTTGGAGTACCACCACCACCATTCTTACCAACAGCAGGAATTTCCAGTAGACTATCTGTAGCCTTTCCAGTACCGTCGTTAATAACGGGTGTAGAGCTACCTGCTGGATGTCCATTGGGGACGAACAGTTGCGGGTGGTCAAAAGGCGCTTTATCATACCGAACTCGCTCATCAGTCAGACCTTTTAAAAAGGCGACCAATTGCTGTTTTTCTTCCGGTGAGAGATTCAGTGGGGGAAGAACTCCAAAGTCACCACCCCGATTGTAAAAATCAACCACTTGCTCTAAGGTTGCATGGCCTCCATTGTGGAAGTAGGGAGCAGTAAGTTCCACATTGCGAAGTCCAGGTGCTTTGAAAGCTCCGTTTGCAAACACAGGTTCACTAGGACTCAGTGTCGGATTGAGGGTGGGAGGATTTTCACCAAGGAGAAGCTGAAATTTACCCAACTGAGCCAATCGTGCTTCTGAAAGCGGATTACCGAAAGCGTCATTACTACCCAAACTAGGGTCGTCTGTCACAGGTCTAACACCGATATTGAAGAAGCCATTGTCTTCAGGGGATCTTGGGCCGAATGGCGCACGTTTGATTCGTCCGTCTTTAGCTATGCTACTTACTGAAGCAGCTGTTAATTCTGATCCGACATGACAACCAATACACAGACCTTTGCCCTGAAACAGTTGTTTACCTAGTTGCTGCTCAGAAGTTAAGGCAGCAGTGTTTCCTTCTAAGAAGCGATCGAAGGGGGTATCATTGGCAATGAGTGTAGACTCGTACAACTGAACTGCAAGCCCAAAGAATAGCGAGAAGTTGTACTCCATTAATGTATACTCATTAGTCTCTAAGGAGCGATCGGGCTTCTTGACAAAAGTCCTTCTCCCTTCAGCATCAACTTGAATGAGTCGATTAGACTTCCACCACTCCGGCTTGAAAGCATCTTGAATCAGCCGTCCATAAGTTTTATCTCTGAGTCCGGGTTTGGGCGATCTACTATCCTCGCCTAAAACGCTGTCTTGTGGATGCACTACCTGCTTACCTAGCGGTCTGAGAGGTAATAACTTTTTCGCAAGTTTGCGGGGGAGCTTTTTACCCTTACCAACGCTGAGGGATCTTCTGTCAATTCGCCCAAACTTATCACCAATTTCTTGAAAAGTTCGACCATCACCAGATGACTCAAAGGAACTGAGTGGCGGGCCAACCGCTTGGGATGCCAAAGATGAATTCTTTAGACTGACTTTGACAAATTCTAGTTTATTTGGGTTTTCTGCTTTGGCGATCGCAGCGTTAGGATCTCTTAAACCAAAGGGATTCACCCCATTAAAGATATTTTGTGCCCTTCCGTCCCAGAAGTTGCGGAAGTTGAATGCTGAATTAATCACGCTTGGGGTGTTACGTGGCTCGACGCGGCGCACATTTACGCCTCCCACGTTAAATACCGGATCTGGCACGTTTGTTACTTGGTCTTGTGCATTACCAGGTGTGACATCAACAAACTTACTATTGAAGATTCCCTGAGAAGAACTGACATCGTTATTGTCAGATACAACAGTTCTAGGATCGTTAGGGTCGGACAGCTTGTGGAAGGGAAAATCTTCTGGTTTCAGTTGGTAGTTTGGTAGGCCACCAACATTAAAAACTACATCTTGATTCTCTGTACCATCAGGGTTAATCCGTAAAAGTCCAGGAGCAATCTGATTTTTGGATCTATTGTCGGCCCCAGCATGAAAGTGACAACTAGCACAGGCGGTTATTCCGTCGCTCCCAACCTGCATATCCCAAAAAAAAGTTTTTCCTAATTTTATGGCGGCTACTTTGTCTTTTACGAAGTCTCCAAGATTGTCAGGCTCTGGAACCGATACGCTTTTGAGCGAAGCTAGAGGCGATGGCGTAACTTGGGCTGATACAGTATTTCCAGCTATTATCGCGACCATAATAATGACAGCAATTGTTATAGTCTTTAAAAATCTTGCTCTCAGGTAGTCAAGCTTGCCATATCTGAATTTCCACTTTTGGCGCTTTATTTTTGTCACCATAAATTTGAGCAAAAATCGACCTTTTGAGGTCAGTAGGAAGTAAATAGACAAGCCTGTAATAAAGATTACTAAGCTTAAAATGGGTATAAACCCCATAATGTTTTGTACTAAAATGACACTGAAACAAATTATACGTTTCTGTGGAAGTTTGAAATTTAATATTCATGTAAAGTAATTACGTAGTTTACGAATTTTTTATGAACTAAAAACGAAATAAAAGGGCATAATTTAGGACTAAAAATAAATGGAGTAAGGTCAATAAGCTGTTCCACATTGAATTTGCAATAACTAAACTATTAGTATTTATTCTCAATAAAAATAAAATTTAGATATGCAAATTAAATATTTTTTAACTGATCATCAGCCCTACTTTAAGTAGGATATTTGAATGTCACTACATCAAAGTTCTGGTCGCTGGCGCTTAGGGCTAGTATTATCGCTATTGACGGTCTTATTGTGGGGAACTTTACCTATTGCTCTGACGGTAATTCTGCAAGTGCTTGATGTCTATACCGTCGTTTGGTTTCGATTTTCGGTATCATTCTTACTACTTGCTATGTATTTAGGAATACGTGGTAAGTTACCAAAGTTAGAACAACTGCGTTCTGCCTCTTGGAAATTATTAGCGATCGCTACACTATTCTTAGGGATTAATTACTTTCTGTTCATGCAAGGTTTAGCACTAACATCACCTGCTAACGCTGAAGTTCTGATTCAATTATCTACCCTTTTATTAGGTTTCGGAGGGTTAGTGATTTTTAAAGAACGTTATCGGCTGTATCAATGGATTGGTGTCAGTGTAATGATTTGCGGTTATGTTTTATTTTTTCGTGAACAACTAACAAATTTAGTTACAGCGCATGGCACATATCTACTAGGTAGTGTTTTGATAGCTCTAGGAGCAACGACATGGGCTATTTATGCTTTAGCACAAAAGCAGCTATTACAATCTTTATCTTCCGCCAGCATCATGCTGATTATTTACGGTGGGTGTGCTTTATTATTCACTCCTCTCGCCAGAGTAAAATCACTTTTGATACTTGATCCTTTCCATTTAGGAATGTTGTTTTTTTGTGCTTTGAATACTTTAATTGCTTACGGTGCTTTTGCCGAATCATTAGAACATTGGGAAGCATCACGAGTGAGTGCCGTAATAGCTTTAGCTCCTATTGTGACATTAATATCAGTTGCAGTTGTATCAGTTATTGCACCTGATTGGATACCATCAGAACACTTTAGTTTGATAGCAATATTAGGAGCGGGTTTAGTAGTCACAGGTTCGGTAACGATCGCACTAGGAAATGATTAGTTGTAAAGATTTTCAGGATTTTTACTGTTTTTTATGTAGAGAATTTGTGCAACATTCAAAGCTACAACATAAATACTGAGGCGGAGTATTTTTTATTTGTTATGATTTGATAGTGAAGGCGAACTACGGGAGTCACCTATTATAACATAGATACTTTACCCATCTGTGTGACTCTGTAGGATCTGATTTTTGACTTTATAGCCAAGAAAAAAATTCTTGCAGAAGAATTCATAAATCAGAATTCAGGAGTCAGATAAAGCTTTCTACACTCGCAAGTCATCCACAATTTCTATTGAATTATCACGACTGACTCCTAAATTCTGTTTTGATAAAATTGAGGCTAAAAACTTAAAGTAAACCAAGCAGGGTGTCCGAATAACTACCAAAGCCAACACCTGATAAAACCAGATTACCGAAACAGTTGAGCGATGAATAGTTTGTTTGGTAATTGGGCCAGCAGCCTTAGAAAAAATTCCCTATTGCTGGTTCTTTCAACACTGCTGCCAACGTTTGGAATTAGTAATTCTGTCTTGGCAGCAGAGCGGATTTATGCATCTTATTCAGCCTTAGAGCTTTCCATTTCAGTCAACACTTTAGAAAACTATGCCAAAACAGGTGTAATTAACGAAGATTTGGCAGCCTATCAGCAATATCTGCCTCTACAAGAGCTTCCAGAATTGCGGCGGATTTTACTTAATCGGGTGAAAGTTAGTCCGGTAGTACTTTCACAACTTCTCTACACACCGCAAGGAGAATTTTTGCTGCATCGGTTGGCGCAAGTCATTGTAAACAAATCTTCTCAACCAGAACCAGGATTTGGTACTTTGCGTTCGGCGTTAATTTCAGCCTCTGCGGAATCGGGAGGCTTGACACTTTTGAATGTTTTGCGTAAATATCCCAGCAGCAGCATTCGTCTTGATGTTGCAGAGACTTTAGAAATAGCTACGGAATTAGAGAAACTTGTTAACCAAACCCATATTGCGATCGCAGCAGTTTCTCAAGAGTCTAAAATAGAAGCTGCTACCATTTCACAACCAAATCTCTCACAATTGCCCGATTTAAAGGTTCCGGGAAAGTTTAAGTCGCAAAAATACACCCTAAAGTTTTTCGACTCAAGACGCAATCGGCTTTTATTAACTGATGTTTACATTCCCAATGTCCAAAATACTGCACCCATAATTGTGATTTCTCACGGCTTGGGTTTAGATAGCAGCAACTTTCAATATTTAGCGACGCACCTATCTTCTTATGGATTTGCCGTTGTCGTTCCCAATCATCCTGGTAGCGATGCTAAACAACTACGTTCTCTGCTAAAGGGACACGCCATTGAAGTAGCAGAACCAGGTGAATTTAAAGACCGGCCAATGGACGTAACATATATATTGAATCAATTGGAAAAAGGTAATCAATCTGATTCAAGGTTTAAAGGTCGCTTAAATCTGCAACAAGTCGGAGTATTTGGTCAATCTTTGGGAGGCTACACAGCTTTAGCCTTAGCAGGCGCGAAAATCAACTTTGAGCAGCTAAAACAAGACTGTCAACCAGCAGCACTGCAAAAAACCTGGAATATGTCTTTACTGCTCCAGTGTCGCGCTTTAGAATTGAGCATCAGCAAGTCTGGCAAGGATTATAACCTGCGGGATGAGAGAGTGAAAGCTGCGATCGCAGTTAATCCCATTACTAGTTCTATTTTCGGCAAAGCTGGCTTAAGTCAAATCAAAACTCCAGTGATGATTGTCAGCAGTAGTGATGATACAGTTGCACCAGCTTTATCTGAGCAAATCTTACCTTTCTCCTGGTTTGCAAATTCACAAAAGTATCTCGTCATGCTTGTAGGTGGCACTCACTTTTCCACTATTGGTAATGGCAATCCTGCAAATCAACAAGTAGCATTACCTGCTGATATGATTGGCGATGCTTCTCAAGCTCGTCGTTACATGAATGTTTTAAGTTTACCTTTCTTCCAAACATACATTGCAGGAAGGCCGCAATACACCCCCTACCTGAACGCCGCCTACACTCAAAGCATTTCTAGTAAGTCTCTTGGTTTAAGTCTTGTCAAATCATTGAATACAACCGAATTAGCACAATTGCTAGATGTAAAAGGAGGCAAATCTGTAAAAAAAAAGTTCCCAACACCATAGTCAGCTTCGGATTTTGGATGTTGGATATTGGTGTTGCATTGCTGCATGTAATGATTTTTATTTGACTTTGTACAGACGTAATTAATGGGAGTATCCCAAAGGTGTAAATTTACTCTTTAGCTCTCTCTGCATGAGATAAAAAATATTTTATGCTGAAGATTTATACGTATTTTTACAAAATTGGGATACTCTCTTTTTTATCTATAAATTTAGAGTTCCCATTTTACTTGCAATTCTTCAAGTATCTTAGGCCGTATTAAAATTTTTCCTTCTCAAGTTAATAATTATGGATTTAAAAGTGATACCAAAACTTTATTAATTTCTTCTTTTATAAAACTTGAGTTGTTTCTAAAAAAATCTTCAAGTGAGTAATTTAAAATTTGCTCACAAAATGCATAACTACTGATTGTTGGATCGTCATTCAAAATTCCAATTAAAACTAATAATTGAGCGGCTTTATATCTTTTCAAAACTGTGGCATTAATCTGACAAGATAATACCATCATTACTGGAAGTAAATTCTCATTATAAGCTCTAATTGCATTTAAAAGGTCTGCATTTTGCCTTTTTGAATCTGCGCTTTTGTATCCTTGGCGGATTTCAAATGCAGCACCAACTAAAGTTTTGGAACGATTTGTATCAAGTCCCAGTTTGATTGATGATAATTTTAGCCATTCATTTATCATGTCTCGATAACGGCTATTTTTTATATCATCTACAGAAATTTTGGCATCGAGTGTTAATTTAGCACTGGAACCGTCATTTTTTATAATTTCGTATCCCCAAATTACTTGTTTGGTATTTAGATCTAATTGATCTGAAATGATTTGACGAATAAGTCTTTCACAACCAATACCTAGCTGTCTATAAACAGAAGTTATTCCCCCAGCTGCTTTATGTGCAGCGTACATTAAATCAGAATCAAATCCTATCCAGTGATATAAAGGATCCGAAGCATATAAGTTTTTAAATTCTAGTAATGGTGTTCCATCTTTATTGGATGTACCAAACTTAGGTGTATATCCTGAGCATAATTTAATTGGCTCTAACAGAATCTCTAAGTATTTTTTATTTTGTTCATTAACTAGCATGAGCTTTTATAACAGAAAGATAGTTTTTGACAAATTCATAAATCTGTTTAGCTATTAAATGTCCAATTATTGGTGGAACAGCATTTCCTATTTCAATTATATTTTGACTTGCAGAATGCGGAAATACGAACTCATCAGGAAAAGATTGAAGCCTTGCACATTCTCTAACTGTTAATCGGCGGTCTAAAGAATAATGAAAGTGAACTCTTGCTTTTGTATTTGCCCTTACTGTATAGGCAATTTCTCCCTGTTTAGATTTTTGATCTCCTTGGCCTGCTCCTTTTGTAGCTTTTGTAGCCACAAAGTATTGGCTTTGGTTTGGTATGCTTTCATCATCAATTTCTACGAGGTCTTTGATAGCTTCATCGATTGAAACATACTGAAAAAATAATTTTGGAGTAGGAGGCAAGGGAAATGATTTAATATCAGATCTAACACCAACTAAAAATAATCTCGTTCGACTTTGAGGCAATCCAAAATCTGGACAATAAATTTTCCAGACCTTAAAAATGTAGCCAACTGATTCAAATTCTTTGAGGATGTGGTTTAAAAAAAATCCATTTTCTAATTTCTCTAAAAAAGGGACATTTTCTCCTACTACAATTTCCGGTTTATGTATATTCATATAATCTTTCATTACAGTATATAATTCACCTCTAGTACCTTGAAATCCTTTTTTGTGTCCAGATGACGAAAAATCTTGGCAGGGAAATCCTCCCAGAAGAACATTTGCAGGAGGCAATGAAGGTATATCTACATTAGTAAGGTCTAGTGTTGTTACATCATTTGAAAGATTTAAAGCATAAGTCTGAGTAGCTTTTTCGTCAATATCGTAGGCGTGTACCATTTTATATGGGAGAGCTTCATATTTTTTATTGAGGAAACTAAAACCTCCTAAAAAACCCAGATCAAGCCCACCGCATCCAGAAAATAATGAAATAGCGTTTATATAACCTTCAGTTTGATATCCTTCAATCAGTGTAGGATTAATATAATTTTTTATATTTGGATTAGCTTTAAACCCATATTGAAAAATAGGTTTTCTTTTTAAGGCTTTTCTTTTTGGCAATCCAGATTTTGGGCGCATTTAACTCTAAGTATTATTCTGTAATTTTATTGCAAAATTCATTTTTATCATATCGCTCGGCTCTGACCAGCAAAGTAATAAATTTTATGCTGAAGTTTCTTGCTTAGAATCTTCTTTAATTTCTTGCTTTTTCTTATCTCTCTCATCCCCCCAACTCTAAGGTATATCTCTAGCCACTTCATCCTCTTTATACCTTAGTTACTGTAAAAACCGTAACCAGCACAGATATATGCGATCGCATTCATCCTTCTCGGCTTTAAAGAAATATGACATTTAATTGCGTTATTGTAAAAATCAGCTTTACATAAGTTGATTTATGAGTCAGCCTAAAGATACTACTACCCAAGCGACTGCTCTGACTAACCACGATCGCAAACCTATTCATATACCTGGCTCTATTCAACCTCATGGTGTACTACTAGCACTCAGTACTCAGTTAGAGATACTGCAAGTTAGCAACAATACCCAAGCATATTTAGGTAAAGAGCCAGAAGATTTGCTCGGTAAACCATTGAGCTATTTATTAGAAGCTCAACAAGTAGAAGCTGTAAAGCAGTGCTTGGTAAAAAAAATTGGCAGTCATAATGCTTTCAAAGTATCAATAAATACTTTGCATGGGGGACGAGATTTTGACGCGATCGCTCATCGTACAGAAGAGGCTATGATTCTGGAGTTAGAGCCGACTGACTCAAAATCTGAGGTGAGTTTTTTAGGCTTTCATGCTTTGGCAGGTGTTGCGATCGCAAAAATGCAAAGCACATCAAACCTGGTAGAATTTTTGCATCTAGTAGCTGAAGAAGTCCAAAAAATCATCGGTTTTGATCGGGTAATGGTCTATCAATTTGACCAGTCGGGAGCGGGTTCTGTGGTTTCAGAAGTTAAACGGGAAGATTTATCACCTTATTTAGGACTCCATTATCCCGCTACAGATATTCCAGCGCAGGCTAGGGAGTTATACATGCGCTGCTTTCTCCGATTTCTTCCCGATTTGACAGCCGAACCTGTCCAGCTAGTTCCCACAGGAAATCCGACAACACATCAGCATCTTGACTTAAGTTACTCTTTGCTCAGAAGTTTTGATTGGTGTTGTGCTGAATATCATCAAAATATGGGAGTGAAGGCTCTTTTAGTAATTTCAATCATTCAAGAGCAGAAGCTCTGGGGATTAATATCCTGTCATCATCAAACACCAAAGTACATTTCTTACGAAGTCCGCAAGATGTCCGAATTTTTAGGACAAATTGTGTCTTCAGAGTTAGCGCACAAAATTAGTCATTCGGAATGGGATTATAAGGTAAAACTCAAATCGCTACAGTCTGAGTTCCTTGAGTCCATTTCCCAAGCAGACAACTTTATCGATGCTTTAATCAAACCGGAAATCCGTTTGCTGGATTTTGTCAGTGCCTCTGGAGCGGCAGTTTGTCTGGATAATGAAATTAACCTTGTGGGAGCAACACCAAATATTGATCAGGTGCGGGCGTTAATTGAATGGGCAGATACTCAAGTTAGTGACAACCTATTTTCTACCGATTCTCTGCCGAAGCTTTACCCAGAAGCGCTCATATTTAAAGATACTGCTAGTGGTTTGCTGCTACTGCGGATTTCTAAAGTCCGGCGTTATTATATTCTTTGGTTCCGCCCCGAAGTTCTTCAAACGGTACACTGGGCAGGAAATCCACAGGAATCCATTCAAGCTCAGACAGATGGTAGCTATACCCTGTCTCCACGAAAATCCTTTGAACAATGGCAAGAAACGGTTAGATTAACTTCTTTACCTTGGAAAGCTTGTGAACTTGAAAGTGCGATCGCTCTGAGTAATGCGATCGTTGGTATTGTCCTCTCGAAAGCGGATGAATTAGCTAAAATCAACCTGGAGTTAGAGCGCAGCAACCAAGAACTAGCATCCTTTGCCTACGCTGCTTCTCACGATCTCAAAGAACCTTTGCGGGGTATTTATAATTTCTCGACGGTGCTGCTAGAAGACTATGCCCAAGTCTTAGATGATGATGGAATTGAGTGCTTGCAAACAGTAGTGTCCTTATCTGTACGCATGGAAACTCTGATTAATGCTTTGCTGCGACTATCGCAGTTAGGACAAGCACATCTCCGAGAGCAAGCAACCGATCTCAACGAATTACTCAGCCAAGTAATTGATGTCTTTCGTGCTAGTCGCCAAAACTCTGGGCTTGTAGATATTCGCATTCCTCGGCCTTTACCAACAATTCAGTGCGATCGAGTTCTCGTTAATGAAGTCTTCAGTAACCTGCTTGGTAATGCGTTCAAATACAACGATAAAGCAGAGCAATGGGTTGAGATTGGCTACCTTTCTCAAGAAGAGGGGCAGAGGGGTAGGGGAGCAGGGGAGCAGGGAGCAGGGGAGCAGGGAGCAGGGGAGCAAGGAGCAGAGGGAGATGAGGGAGATGAGGGAGATGAGGGAGCAGGAGAAAAAGAACAATTGATTATTGACCAATTCCCAATGCCCAATGCCCCATGCCCAATGCCCACTTGCCCTGAGCGAAGCTGTTCGCGTAGCGTCTCGCAGAGAAGGGATGCCCAATCCCCAATCTTTTATATCCGAGATAACGGTATTGGCATTCCACAGCATCATCTAGAAACTATCTTTAGATTATTTAAGCGGCTGCACTCTCAGGAAAAGTACGGTGGAGGAGCAGGTGCAGGATTAGCTATTGTTAAGAAGATTGTTGAGCTTCATAACGGTCAAATTTGGGTTGAATCTACCGTAGGACTTGGCTCGACTTTCTATTTCACCCTGGAATAGTTTAAGATAATAACCAAATATGTATTTTTGTTAAGTTCTTTTAAGACCACGAATGACAAAAAAACTTCATGAACCTCTGCTTGTTGTTGAGGACAGCAATGAAGACTTTCGGATGCTACAACGTCTGATGCGGCACATGTCCGTCCAGAACCCCATACATCGTTGTACCAATGGGGATGAGGTTTTAGAGTTCCTTTATCAACAAAGGAGCGATGCCCATAGCAAAGGCGAAAACTTACCAAACTCTAAAGTAGCATCACGACCCTCTGTGATCTTGCTCGATCTGAATTTGCCAGGTATTGATGGCCGTGAAATTTTAGATCGGCTCAAGCAAGACAAGAGTTTCAAGGAAATCCCCATCGTTGTTTTTACCACATCATCTAACCCCAAGGATATTGAGTTGTGCTACCAAAAGGGCGCAAATGGATATCTGGTAAAGCCGATGGACGCTCAGGAACTAAAAAAGACGATTCAGGCATTTGTGGACTATTGGCTTCAAGCCAATATGCCGCCAGTCTTGGATTAATTTGTTTATTATCTGTCGATGAGACAGTAGGGAAAAAAGGATAATAAAGGAGACGGCTCAGAGGACACAGAGACATTTTCCTCTTTGAGTCACTGTGTCTGTTTGTCTCTGCTAGATTCCTTTTCCCCATTTTCTGTTTTTGACTATTTGGTATTTCTTTAGGATCACTAAAGAATTTAGATTTTATTTATACTTATTTTATATTATTTTTAGAATTATGCAATAAAAACATAATCTGGATAAAAGGGATCTATATGGTTCCCCGCTCCTCATACTTGTATATGTTGGACATAAGGACGCTACTCATCATCGATGATTGTGCAGAAGATCGGAAAATCTATCGCCGATATCTGTTGAAAGATCCGCACCAGTCCTACCAGATTTTTGAGGCAGACTGTGCTGAAGAAGGACTTGCTTTGTGCAAAAAAATCCGTTGTGATGCCATTCTGCTGGATTTTTGCCTACCTGATATGAGTGGGATAGAACTGTTCGATCAGATGCAGCAGGAAATATTTAAGACTTCTGTCCCTGTGATTATGCTGACAGGGCGGGGTGATGAAGAGGTGGCTGTGCAAGTAATGAAACGGGGTGCGCTAGATTATTTGGTTAAGCACAATGTGACACAGGATATACTGCAATTAGCAGTCCGCAATGCCATCAAGCAATCATGTTTGCAAGCCCAACTCAGCAAAACTCAGGAACGCCAGCGCTTAATTGCTACAACTGCTTTACGAATTCGCCAGTCTCTTAACCTAGAGCAAATTTTGAATACAGCTGTAGCAGAAGTACAGCAACTTCTAAAGTGCGATCGCGTGATGGTTTATCAGTTCGCCCCAGATAGCGACGGTAAAATAGTTGCCTCATCGGTTGAGTCATATCGCACTGTATCATTGTGCGATCGCGTCGGGACTGGGGAAGAAGCAGGGGAGCAGGGAGCGGGGAGCAGGGGGAAAATTCCTCTCCTCTGCACCCTTCCTCCTGCTCATCTGCACAATTTTCAATCCCCAATCCCTTATATTTATGAGCTTGGCTTGTGTAATTGTGTCAGCCTAAAAGAGCAATTTAATACTAAGGCAAATCTGGTAGTTCCCATTAATCTGAGTAACAATGGCAACCCAACTCCTAAACTTTGGGGTTTGTTGATTGCTCACCATAATTCTGGGGAACGACATTGGCAAACTGATGATGTAGAAATGCTCAATGAAGTTTCGGTACAATTAGCGATCGCGATCCAACAGGCTGAATTGCTAGCCCAAACTCAAGCAGCGCTTGCGAAAGAAAAGCAACTCAATGCATTTAAATCTCAAATCATTGCCACGGTTTCCCATGAATATCGAACGCCGCTAACTTCAATTTTGGCGGCTGCATCAACTTTGACAAAACATAACCAACAACTGGATGAGTCTAAACAACAAAGGTTTCTCGGAATTATTGAACAGAAAGCAAGGTATATGTCCAAACTTGTGGATAATATGCTTCTGGTTAACCAATTTGAACTAGAAAAACCCAAATTTAAACCAATCCCACTAGATTTACTGCAATTTTTTTCCGATCTGATTGAACAAGAGCGAGAAACAACAGGCGATCGCCACGAATTGATTTTTAACATTACTGGGCATACCCAAGGCTTTTGGGGCGATCGGGGACTGTTGCAGCAAATTTTTATTAACTTAATGTCTAATGCAATTAAGTACTCTCCAGATGGAGGGACTGTAGAGTTCCATCTCATCGGTAAAGAATCACAAGTAATCTTTTACATCAAAGATCAGGGAATTGGTATCCCGATAAGAGATCAAGAAAATTTGTTTCAATCCTTCAGTCGTGGAAGTAACATTGACACAATCCCCGGTACAGGCTTAGGGCTAGCGATCGCTAAAGGTTGTGTAGAATTACATGGTGGCGATATTACCTTGTTTAGTGAAGTGGGGCAAGGAACTCAAGTTACAGTCAGCTTACCGAAGGTATTCCCGATGAGTCAACTCTCCCCATCATCAACTTAACTTGTGGCAATACTTGCCTCCCTAAGAGGTTGTTTGAAAAGTGGTTGGCTGTGATTTTAGGCACTTATTGATCCCCCCTAGCCCCCCTTAAGAAAGGGGGGAACCGGAGTCAAAGTCCCCCTTCTTTAAGGGGGATTTAGGGGGATCTCAAAGTATTTGCTACCGAGAAAAAGACTTTTCAAACATCCTCTTACACAGTAGGGAGGTTTTTCTATATTCAATAAGTTATTGAACAATTAACTACACACCCTCATCTAGTGCCTTTTGAATAGCTTGACGGCAAAATTCAGGCGGGTCATCCTTAGCTTTAACCGCATCCTTCATTTCCTTAGTGACACGGAAACTAAGCTGCTCATTTAGCTCTTTGCTTTGTGGATTACCAAAATTTTCAGGTTTACCCTTGCGGTCAGACATTGTTTAGAGATGTAAATATAGCTTCAAGCCGACGAAACCATCGGATAATAGTTTTAAATCGGTGAGCGTACTGTCTGGAAAACTTGTAACTCACCGATACCACTTTTGAGAAATGGTAACTCTATGTTTACACGTTCGGAACTCGAAATCAAAACCATCAAAGAACTGCGTGACTTATGCTTACGCTACGGTATCAAACCAACTGGGAACAGAGGGTACAAGACTTCATGGATTACATCCTTGATGGTATTTCCTCAAATGGCACTATCTCAATTTGACGTAGGGAAGGGATTAAAACCTCCTACCTTTGCTTTCATGCAAGCACTGAGTAACGCTATAGATGAGATGAATGCTCCTACAGATGAGCAAGCTGCACTCATCAAAATCACGATGGAAGGAAAAATCATGAATTACCCAGATAGGTACACCCAAGAGAAACTGCTAGCTTTGCATAAAGCAAAAATGTATCTTGAAATAGCTATCGGGTTACTGAGTCAGTAATCATCCATTAATTTCTGTCAGCTAACTCCCTTCATCCTAGAGGGGAGTTTTTCTGTGAGTACCTTGGGGTGTTGGGTAAGGGTATATGACTTTTTTGATGTTTTTAAAGGAAAAATCGATGTGAACTTCTAAATAGAGATTAGATGTCTAGAGTTATTGGAGTAATACTTAGAGAACTCTGAGGATAGAATATAGGATAGAGATATGCTTTTATTCCCCTTTCCTTGATAACGGGGTTGAGAGAGTAAGCATTTTCTGAGCATGATTAACAAGTATGATTTTATATTTATTATTTATGCTTAAATGCTGGAATTAATATATTTGAGCATTAGATGAGCATTTGAGAAAGAAAAGAGTAAAAGTATTGCTATTGTGTTATCTCAAGGTTTTCTCAACTTAAACAAACCATTTGACTGGACTTCCCACGACTGCGTAGCGCGGGTGCGAAAATTGTTGCGCCTCAAACGTGTAGGACATGCGGGAACCTTAGATCCAGCTGCTACAGGGGTTTTACCAATCGCTTTTGGTAAAGCTACAAGATTATTGCAATATCTGCCAGAAAACAAAGCTTATAAAGCCACTATTCGGCTGGGTGTGCGTACCACAACCGATGATTTGCAAGGTGAAATCATCACTTCTCAACCTTGTGCTGGATTGAGTTTGGCAGAAGTGAAAAGTGCATTAGCACAATTTGAAGGCAAGATTGAGCAAATACCACCTATTTACAGTGCAATTCAAGTGGATGGTAAACGTCTCTACGATTTAGCACGCCAAGGGAAAACGGTGGAAGTTCCAGTGCGAACAGTGGAAGTTTTTCGGATAGATATTTTGGACTGGAGAGAAGGAAATTTTCCGGAATTGGATGTGGCGATCGCTTGTGGTTCTGGTACATATATTAGAGCGATCGCTCGTGATTTAGGTGCAAGCTTGGAAACTGGCGGCACTCTTGCGGCTTTAATCCGTACTGAAAGTAGTGGTTTCAATTTAACCGATAGTCTCACCTTGACTGATTTAGAAGCACAACTACAAGCTGGAACATTTCAACCCGTTTGCCCAGATGCAGCTTTACAACATCTGTCATCTGTTACTTTACCAGTAACATCTGCTCAAAAGTGGTGTCAAGGTCAGCGAATTTCTATAACTTTCGATGTTGCTGAAATAGTGCGAGTTTATGATGAAGAAACTCGCTTTTTAGGGATTGGGCAATTACAAGACGAAGTGTTGATCCCTCAAATGGTTTTTGAACCGATTTCTTAATATCTTAGTTATTGGTCATTAGTCACTTGTACTGAGCGAAGTCGAAGTATTTGTCACTTGTCAAGAAGAATAATAATAACGAACTACCATGACAGAAAGCTTAGACCAGATTGAGGCGATTATAGAGCGGATAGTACAAAGGACTGAAGCGATCGCAGTGTTCGCTAAACAGGAGAACGGCATATCATGAGCGATCGCCATCCTACCACTGCTGCACGTCTCAATGTTTACATCCAAGGTCAAGGATTCCCCATTCTGGGCTTACATGGTCATCCTGGTACTGGTCGTAGTCTTTCTGTGTTCACCAATCATTTGTCAAAACGCTATCAAACTATTGCCCCTGATTTACGTGGATATGGCAAAAGTCGCTGGAATGGCAATTTTGAGATGAATGACCATTTAACTGATTTAGAAGCGCTTCTAGACCGCTTAAATATTGAAAAATGTCTACTATTGGGATGGTCACTTGGGGGCATTCTAGCAATGGAACTGGCATTGCGTTTACCAGAGCGCATTACTGGGCTGATTTTGGTGGCGACAGCCGCAAAGCCCCGTGGTAGTCATCCGACCATCACTTGGCAAGATAATTTATATACTGGCGTTGCTGGCCTATTAAACTATATAAAACCGAGTTGGCAATGGAATATTGAAACTTTTGGTAAGCGATCGCTTTTCCGCTACTTAGTCCAACAACATACATCCACCACTTACAACTATATCGCCAAAGAAGCAGTACCAGCTTATCTGCAAACCTCTCCTGCTGCTACTCGCGCTCTCTATAGTGCAATTCAATCAGGATACAATCGGCTTTCAGAACTGCCACAAATACAATGTCCTAGTTTGGTACTTGCTGGCGATAAAGACCGCCACATCACATCTGATTCGAGCCTAGAAACTGCTCGACACCTCCAAAATTCTCAGTGGCAGTGCTATTCAAACACCGCCCATCTTTTCCCTTGGGAAGTCCCCCAGCAGGTTCTGAATGACATTGACCATTGGCTGGAAGAACATCCGCAGGTAATTGATATTCAATAGTCCAAGAGTTTTTAACTCTTAACCACATAATTCGCAATTAGAGATCGAAATTACGTTAGCGTAGCGGGGCGAAGCCCATTAAGAATTACGAATTACGAATTACGAATTACGAATTATCTTGCTTTTCGCCTAACTTAAATTTGACCGCCAAAGGCAGGCTGTACTTTGCGGTCAAATCTTTCCCCCAAGTCTTCAGCAATTGTTAAGGTATTAGGTTTACAACGTTTGACACGCACGGCAATTCCCGTAGCTCCTTCGACTTCCAAATCTTCTATGTATCCAGTGCTTGACAATTTTGCATCAGAAGAACTTAGAAATGGGCCGAAGTAGTATGTACAACGGGGATTTTGCGTCACAATCTCTACCCACCAAGCCAGGCCGATGGAGTCGAATGTGTTAATCAACACTTCCTTGAGGTTATGCCAAAGGGTTTTCATGATTTTTGCCGATTTATAAACGTCTACAGGGTGTTAAACGATATGGTGCTTTATTATCTTTTACATTTCTTTATACTCTGTTACTGTTATTTTTTCAAAGAAAATTTTTGTAACTTATCTAAGTACACCGTATTTAGCGATCGTTGGCGATAAATTTCATAAAGCGCCATCCCTGCTGCTACAGAAGCATTGAGGCTGGGAGTCTTACCTTGTAGAGGAATCGATACCAAAAAATCACAGGAGCGTTGAGTCAACATACCAAGACCTTCGCCTTCTGAGCCGATTACCAAAACGATTGGGCCTTTGAAATTGACAGTATGCACGGGTTCGCTTCCACTTGCAGCAGTGCCATAAATCCAAAAGCCAGCTTCTTTTAATTCTTCTAAGGCGCGACCAAGGTTGACAACTCTAGCTACAGCAAAGTTTTCTAAAGCGCCTGCTGCCACTTTCATCACAGTAGAAGTGATCCCAGATGCCCTTCTTTGGGGAATTACCAATCCTTGAGCGCCTATTGCTTCGGCGGTGCGAATAATTGCTCCTAAGTTGTGGGGATCGGTAATTCCGTCAGCCACGACAATAACGGGATCGGTTACAGATTTAGACTGTTCAATGAGATCGGACAATTCGATGTAGCCGTAGGGAGCAGTTTGTGCTGCCACGCCTTGGTGATTAGCGCCATTGGTGAGATAGTCTAAGCGCTTAGGTTCAACCTCATCAATAACTGTGCCATTTTCCTTAGCTTGCAGGAGAAAATGGTGAAAGCTGGGATCGTAGCGCAGACGGGTAGTAATCCAGATGCGGTTAAGATTGCGCTGATTTTGCAACGCACTCAATACTGGATGACGACCGTAGATGAGATCGTTATCTTCTTCTGTTGGTTGTGTAGATACAGGCGGCTGGGAGAAGTTGCTATTTCGTTGTCGGGAGTTGCCAGAAATTGGGTTGCTATCTATTTTCCGAGGATTACGAATGGGAGCAACAGAAATTGGGTTGCTATCTATTTTCCGGGGATTGCGAGTGGGAGCAACAGAAATTGGGTTGCTATCTATTTTCCGGGGATTGCGAGTGGGATTAGCAACAGAAATCGGGTTGCTATCTATTTTCCGGGGATTGCGAGTGGCATTACTAACAATACGCTTGCCCTTAATTTTTATCGGTTTCACACGATTTTGTTCGCCAGTAGAAGTGTTGATGATTTTTCTCGGTTTATTCTGCATTTGATTTAAGGATATAGCTTATGGTTGAACATACCGATTACCTTATTTTCTGGAACCTAATCTACTGCTGTACCTATTGTTGTGAAATTGAGTTTTCACTCTTTTTCTACATGAAGCATTTGCAACAGTTCGGTTAGACGCTGGTAATCAGTGAGATATAAATAGCCTATTAGGGTTTCTAGACTAGTTGCCTGTTGATAAATTTCGGGATTAAGTCGCTTAGGGCGACCTGTAGCGGCGTTTCTACCCCGTCGGACAATATCTAATTCGGTGTCCCTCAGATGAGGAGTTAGCGATCGCAAATGTAGCGCTTGTGTTTCTGCTCTTACCTGCTCCACTACCAGACTATGGTAAATTCCTGACCGCTGCAATGGCAGCAGATAGAACATTCTAACATACAACTCATAAATTGCATCCCCCAAATATGCTAAAGCAGTAGGAGAAATTTGTTGCACTTGTGAGAGGGAAATCTGTTGGAATGGCCCTGTGGTTGCCAAGAGTGCTTGAGTCCAAGATAAACCCTGCTTAGGAGTTTTATCTTGTCCATCTAATAGCTCATCCTCCTGTGACTTCACAAATAAATCATTCCTTAACGGGCTAGATTTGGCAGGCATTCTTCGCAAAGACTGATTTTTCTGAAGTATGCCATGATAGTATACTTAGCATAATCAATACTATCAAAATTACTTCCAATTTCATCTTTTTGATTGAGAGTTGGCATTTAAAATTACCCTGATGTCAACGCCTGTAAACCAAATTTCGCCTACTTATTGTAGTCTGTGTCTAAGATAGGGTAAAATCTGAACATCAAATACACCCCGTTACTAGATAGCATTGCTATGCTTACTTAGTAAGTGACAATTTTTAACTATACAGTATCTAGTCAAGTTTATCCATAGACAAATCTGCTAAATTTGTATTTTTTACAACTTTTTCAGACTTGATTATTTATCCGATGTTCTAGTCAGAGATTACACAGCAATCACTTGGTGGATATATTTTTTTGATTGCTCTACTTTAAACATAATAGCGCAACTGGCTTTTTGCCTCTCCCACAAGGAGAGAGGTTTTCTGCCAGAAGTTTTAAAAATTAAGCTACCCGATGTTAAATCTGGATAGCTGAATTGACCTCTCTGTTCAAGCAATCAAGACTACTTAACGTTTTCTAGAGCTTCTTCAACTGATTTTTGCAGGGAGAGAAACTTCTCTAGACGAACAAGCTTGACTGTTTGAGTGACGCGGGCATTTGTGACAATTTGCAAAGTGCCCTCAGCAGTTTGAGCCTGCTTGGCTAGCTGCACCAGAGCGCCCAAGCCAGAGCTATCAATAAAATCGATTTGTGAGAGATCCAAAATAATGTGCTTAGGGCCCTCTTCAATCTTGCTGCCAAGCACTTTGCGAAATGTAGGCTCAGAAAAGGCATCTAACAAACCTGTGAGGCGGAATAGCTGGCAGTTATCCCGGACTTCACGAGTACTCCTCAGGCTAACGGTTAGATTCAGTGGCTCAGCAATAATTCCCTCCTCATGAGTTAAAGTGAACGCTCAAGTATAGATGGTTTTTGAGCGAGTTGTCTACAATCTGTTGGAATAGGGCATTGGGCATTGGAAAGAGGCAGAGGGGCAGGGGGAAGGGTGCAGAGGGGAGGAATTTTCCCTGACAGGTGTAGGTTTTTTATTTGGGCATGAGTGGGTACTTTCAAGCAGAGTTCTAAACGTGGTTCAAATAACGAAATTTCGTTCTTGGGTGGAAATCAGAAATTAAAATTTGAGTTATCAACCAACGGAAAAACCTATTTAAACCACATTTTTTAAATACCTACATCTGTGAGAGGAATTTTCCCCCTCTGCTCCCTGCTCCCTGCTTCTTCCCCATTCCCTATTTTTACCTTACCTCGGCTGTTGCGGCTTGACGTGCTGTTCGCATAGCTTGAACAAATTGCTCAAACAAGTAATCAGCATCGTGTGGGCCAGGACTGGCTTCTGGGTGATACTGTACAGAGAATACAGGTAGAGATTTGTGACGTACCCCGGCAATGGTGCGATCGTTTAAGTTCAGATGGCTGATTTCCACAACTGCCGTAGGTAAGGAATCTGGGTCAATAGCAAAACTATGATTTTGGCTGGTAATTTCTACCCGTTGTTGTAAACCCGCAGGCTGATTTAAACCACGATGACCAAATTTGAGTTTATAGGTTTCTGCCCCTAATGCATGACCTAAAATTTGATGCCCCATGCAAATACCAAAAATGGGTTTTTGACTTAACAGGAGCGCTTTAGCGGTTGCAATCCCTCCAGTGACGGCAGCCGGGTCGCCTGGCCCATTAGAAAGAAACACACCATCTGGATTGTAATTGAGGATTTCTTCTGGTGGGGTATCAGCAGGCACAACAATTACCCGACAACCGTAACTTACTAAGCGACGCAAAATGTTTCGTTTTACGCCAAAGTCAAGGGCAACAACGGTAAAGGCTTCTCCAAGATTTTCAGCAGCCTCAGAGTTGAATTCCCAAGCTGGAATTGTGGGATCTGACCATTCATAAGCCGTTTGGGTGGTGACTTCGCGAACCAGATTTAATCCCGCCATGTTGGGAGCCGCTAGTACCTGTTCTAGTAATTCCGCCTCATCGAGAATGGTTGTTGAAATGCCACCGTTCATGGCTCCAAACATCCGAATTTTGCGGGTGAGGGCGCGGGTATCGATGCCGTAGATCCCTGGTACTTGGTTTTGTTTCAGGTAGTCTGGTAAAGATTGTGTCGATCGCCAGTTACTTGGTCGTTGACAAATATTCCGGGCGATCGCACCCCGCACTTGGGGCCCATCAGATTCCTCATCTTCAGGATTGATACCAGTATTACCTAATTCAGGATAGGTAAAAATGACAATTTGACCGCAGTAACTAGGGTCAGTCAGGACTTCTTGGTAGCCGGTCATGCCAGTGTTAAACACCACTTCTCCGATCGCGGTTCCCGTAGCACCGAAAGACCAACCGCGATAAGTGGTTCCATCTGCCAGGACAAGTAAAGCAGGTATTGCGTCAGTCAGGGGCATAGGCGATAGATTAGGGATTGGGCATGGGGGAGGCAGTGCGGTCTTGGGGTTTCCCCAAGTGGAGCAACTGCCGTCATGGGGCATGGGGCATGGGGCATTAATTAAATAATTCGTAATTCGTAATTCGTAATTCGTAATTCGTAATTCGTAATTCGTAATTC
>NZ_JABXKH010000072.1 GCF_017115105.1 Nostoc sp. NMS2 | reverse complement strand
ACCTACATAAATATATCTTTTAAAAAACTCTAGGTTTCAACATAGATGAGGTTTAAGTACTAAAATCCTATGCAAAATTAATTGCATCTCTACAAAGCCTTGAAAAAAGCCTAATACAAAAGTATAAATGCTCACCGTAGTTGGTGAGCATTTAAGTTTGTTCTTGTATCAAGACAGTTCAGTTAATAATAACTTAAACATATTGTTATCAATCTAAGAAAAAGAATCTAAATCTAAAGATTGCATCCCTTCGCGTTCTATAAAGGTCATCATACTTCCCAACTGCAACCAAACTAATAAACAAGTAAACAGACTAATTGGTAGACCGACTCCTAAAGCCAAGGTGGAGGGAAAGCCAAATATCTCTAAGCCTGAAGACAGAAATAGACAAGTCCCGCCAGTGATGCCGATAAATGGCACAAGTAATTGTTTTAAGGAAGAACGTGGTTTAGTATTTTCTGCTCGTTCGTTTGGCCAGTTCTGCACAATTACTTTCAAAGTGCCAGATAATGCCAAACCAGATGTTAATGCTGTCAAAAAGCCAACAAGTAAGAGGAAATAGGGTGGTTGCAAAGGGAAATAGTACATTAAAACTCCTGATTTATATTAAAGGTTTTTAATTTTTAATTGCTGACTGGTTTCCAGTAAAAGGCACAGGTAATGTAACTTTTGGGAGAATAGCCGCCGCGCCTTCTCTAGATAAATTTGTTAAAATACCGATCGCTACATTTAATAAACGATCCGGTTTTAAGTCATCTTTAACCAGGTTCCACAGGCGTTGGACATCTTCGGTGTGCAGGCGGTCATCTTCGGTGAGAGCCAGCACCAGCTGTCGTCGCAGAAATTTGCCTTCTTCTGACATTAAAAATTGGAACCCCATCTGGGCTGTGGGCAATACATCAAAGTTGTTATCACTTCGAGCGATCGCAATTAAATTTTCTAAACGCTGCCACTGAAATTTACCATCTTTGAATAACACATTCAATAATCGCCGCCGTAATTCGGGCGATTCCCCTGTCAGCAACCGTCGTGCTATGTAGGGATAACCCACTTCCACAATTTTGAAATCTGGGTTGAGGCTCAGGGCAATACCTTCTTGAGTCACCAAGGAACGAATAATCAAAGCAAACTTTGCCGGAACTCGGAAAGGATATTCGTACATCAGTTCCGAAAATTCATCGGTAATAGTTTTGAAGTTAAAATCCTTGACATTTTTGCCAATGGCGTTTCCTAACACCGCTTCTAATGCTGGCACTATCGGGCAAATATTCGTGTCTGGAGTCAAAAATCCTAATTTTACGAAGTCTTCGGCTAAGTCGGTATAGTCTTTATTCACCAAATGCACTAGCGCATCCACTAGGGTTTCTTTGGTGTTTTCCTCCAACTGATCCATCATGCCAAAGTCAATATAAGCCATCCGACCATCGGGTACAGCAAATAAATTACCGGGATGGGGGTCAGCATGAAAGAAGCCGTGTTCCAGAAGTTGTTGCAATCCTGAAGTCACGCCAATTTGGATAATCGCTTCTGGGTCTAAACCTGCTTCGCGGATGCTTTTAGTATCCGTCAGCTTGAAGCCGTTAATCCATTCCAGGGTTAAAACGTGGGTATTGGTATAACGCCAGTAAATTCCTGGAACTTTAACTTGTGGGTCGTTGCGGAAATTGCTAGCAAAGTGTTCGGCGTTGCGGCCTTCATTTATATAGTCGATTTCTTCAAATAGCTTCGTGCCAAACTCGTCCACGATTAAAGTTAGGTCGTGACCGAGATTTAAGGGCAACCAAGGAGCTACCCAACTCGCCCCCCAACGCAATAAATAGAGGTCGCGGGTAAGAGTTGGGCGTAAGTTGGGGCGTTGCACCTTCACGGCGACTTCTTCGCCACTGATCAGACGACCACGGTATACTTGACCCAAGCTAGCTGCTGCGACTGGGTGAGGTGAGAGTTCGCTAAAACATTCGTTAATTGGACGATCTAGCTCGGTTTCGATAATTTTGTAAGCGATCGCATTATCGAAAGGTGGTAACTGATCTTGTAACTTGATCAGTTCTTCTAGAAAATCCTTACGGATTAAGTCGGGTCTGGTGGAGAGGGCTTGACCAACTTTAATAAAAGTCGGGCCGAGGCGGGTGAGCAGTTCTCGCAACTGGATAGCTCGTTTCCCTTTGTTCTGCTCAACTTTGTCTAGCCATTCGTCCCACTTGAGACTGACTATAAATACTGCAAAAGAGGAGATAATTCTCAGTAGTCGCCCCCAGGCTAGCCAAGGACGGTAACTATAATAGCGAGCGATCGCATCTGGATTATAGAGTTTTAGCTGAGTAGGTTGATACTGACCCACGCCTTTATTTGCCTCTTCAACTGAAAAATTTACAATGATTGTTTCTCTACTAAACCCACAAGTTAGTTGCAGGCAAAAGATAGCGGTAGTTTTTTATCTGAAACAACTCGAACCCTGCCTTTCTGGGGTACTGTTCGAGGCAGTTTTAGGCTAATTTACTTCCTAGATTTGTTTATCTTTTTCTTAATTATACTTTATAAAACTACAACTACTTATCCATCTTGCCGATGATTTTATCTTTTCTTAACTATCCTTTATATAAATATAAAATTTGCATCCGTATGCAAATTGAAGAAGGAGATGAGAACTCAGTAACCGCTTACAACATAAGATCCCCGAATTCTCACAGAAGTCGGGGATCTTGGTAGTATGTTTATTTATACCTGTGATTTAAGTGGAAAATAAAATATTCGATATGTCCATAATAACAATTACAGCGTTAAGTAAAACTGAGAGCATCTCATCTTTGCAAATATATACCAGGCGATTAGAAATCGCGGCTACACAAACGAAGTCCGCCTACGCGGACTCTTAGGAATTTGAAACCCGGAGATGTGTTTTTACACTCATTGAGATGCTCCCGTAAAACTTTAGTAATTGGTAGTGGTTTTGCCACAATTACCAATTACCAATTAGTTACTTTTAATTATCATCTGGTGCTATTTAGATTTGGCCTCCAAATTTTCTAAACGGCTTCTCAATTCTTGGTTTTGTTGCTTGAGTTGGTCGAAATCTTCACGCAATTGACGCAGGGTTTTTTCTGAACCGATATTCTTTTGCACCTTGGAAATTTCTTCTTCAGCATTGCGACGGACACGTCCATCGGCTGTTTGTTCAGCTAGCGATCGCAAAATCCCTACAGCTTTGGGTGTTTCCATTTGTCCTAATGCTGCGGCTACCGCCACTTGGGTTAAAAAGAAGGTTTCTTTGGCTAGTTCTGCTAATTTTTCTAAAATCCGTTCCAAATTAGCCGGACTTTGACCTACAGAAATCTTGCCTAAAGCGCGAATTGTGGCTAAACGTAGAGGTTGTGGTACACCGAGTTTGGTGTATTCGATTAGTAAATTTAAAGCTGCTTCCGAGGTTTTGAATTCAGCTAAACCAGCGATCGCACCACTCCGCAGTACTTCATTCCAACCCGCCTTTTCTTCTAAAATGCCTTTGAGTTGCTTTAATACCTTGTCTTCCTTGGGTTTTTCTTCCAAGTTCGCAGATGCGATCGCCCCAATCACACGAGAAGCGGCAGCTTCCACGTAGTAGCTAGGATCGCCCTTTTGCAACAACCCTCTCACAACTTTATAGCTTTCAGCAGTTTTGATTTCAGCAAGTGCTTCCACTACAGATCGGCGCACGTAAGCATTTTTGTCTTTTAATCCCAGAACTAAGCCATCAAAAGCTTGGTCTAAATTAATTTTGGCTAGTTGTTTCGCCACTTCCACCCGCACACCCCACAAGGGGTCATTTTTGAGCGCCGCAGATAGTGCTTTTGTCGCTTCTAACCCGCCTTTTTTCGCCAAAGCTTCTGCTGCATAGATGCGCGAAATCGGGTTGGGATCAGATTCTAACTGTGCTTTTAACTCTGCTATTGGATACTCTAAAGCTACTGTTTTTAGGTAATTATTCTCAACATCAAAGCTGATATATTGGGGCTTATTTTCTAGGGGAAAATAGAAGCTTTGTTCTCGTTCATTTACCCGCACTACAAAAGTTTTGAGTTGCGAATTATTTTTAACTCCTAACTTTTGTACAGACGCGATTAATCGCGTCTCTACTCCTAACTCCTCACTTTTCACTTCTTGTTGGGTATAGCCAAAACCAATAGGTATTTTTAAATCAAACAAATCCTTACTGCCATTTTTATCTTCAGCAGCTTGGGTTTGAGTTACCGTAATTTTTGCCAACTTAGCATCACTATCCCAAGAGTAAGCTACCTTAAAATCGGGATGACC
The DNA here is from genome assembly GCF_017115105.1 of Nostoc sp. NMS2. Lineage (GTDB taxonomy): Bacteria > Cyanobacteriota > Cyanobacteriia > Cyanobacteriales > Nostocaceae > Nostoc. The sequence goes on along the minus strand of NZ_JABXKH010000072.1, from coordinate 17,566 downwards.
ACCACGATAAACGTATTGGTCAAAGAGGAACAAAAGATTATGTCCGGTAGCCTTTTCAATTGCCCTGAGTAAATCTATGGTTTCTACAGTTTTGTGGGCATTATCTTGAACAAATGTTTGGATTGCTTGCCAAAATAATTCATCTCCCAATTGGGCGCGAATCATGTGATAAACACAAGACCCTTTTTCGTAGATATGGCGATCGTAAAGTTCAATAGCTTCGCGGTAAACGTGTGTTACCATCGGGCGACGGTAGCGGCTGCTATCTTCACTAATGTAACGACGGGCTTCTAATAAACGATAGTAAGCTGCTTCTTCTAGACTATATTCCTGTTCTGTCCACATCACCTCAGAATAGGAAGCCATTCCTTCCTTAATCCAAGCATGAGACCAATGCTTAATCACCACCAAATCACCAAACCACTGGTGCGCGAGTTCGTGGACGACTAAACTTTCGGTGTTGCGGTTATCTAAAGCGGCGCGTTCATCGAGCAAACATCTATCTGTTAATAAGGTTGTGGAGGTGTTTTCCATCCCGCCAAAGATGAAGTCATCGACACAAACCTGGGCATATTTCGGGAAAGGATATGGATAACCATACTTTTGGCTCAAAAATTCGATCATGCGGGGAGTTTTGCCCATGCTGCGTTTAGCATCTTCCTCGCGTCCCTTTTCTGCGTAGTAGGTGACTGGTTTACCCTTCCACTCATCCTGAATTTCGGCAAAGTCACCTACTGCCAAAGTCATCAAGTAGGTAGGATGAACTTGTTGCTGTGACCAATGGTAGATTTTATAATCACCGTCTTCTGTGGTGTCAATGAGTTCGCCATTGGAAATCGCTACTAGAGGGTTGGGGACACGAACGCGAATTTCTGAAGTAGACAATTGTCCTGGGTAGTCAAAGCAGGGGAACCAAAAGCGAGAGTCCTCGTCTTCTCCCTGAGTCCAAACTTGAGTGGGCTTGTTTGGATAGTGCTTGTCTGGTTGGATAAAATAAATACCGCGTTGCGGTTTTGCCACCGAGTAGGCGATCGCAATCAGCAAGCGTTTATCAATCTGAGTCGCCTCAGAAAGCTGGATAGAAAGCTGTTCCCCGTCGTAGTCAAAATTTTGTGGCACATTGTCCACCTGCACAGACTCGATATTCAGGTTGACAGCATCCAAAGTCAAACGGTCAATGCCATTACGGATTGGCAAGAGGCGAATGCTACAACTGCCCTGATAGCTTTGCTTCGGGATATCTAAGCTGAGATCGAGAAAAATATGCTCCACCTGTCCGGGGCGATCGGGATTGTAGTGTGGTCTTGCTCCCGGTAACTCAAAAGGTTTGTGTCCGTTATTATCTGTATCAAAATAAGACTTCGACATTGATCCTTATTGACCTTGTAATCCTGAAAAGTCTGGCTGGATGTAATTAAGCAAAATAGCGGTGTCTGTATTTCCCAAATCAATAGGACAGTATGGGGATTGGAGGATTGAAATTAATCTCACCCAAATTTCCGAAGATCGACTGTCGATCCTGGGACTTTTTTCCATATCCCTCCCGCATTTCCTTTTACTGATGTTTTGCACTTTTTTGTCATCGAGTCAAGTGTCTCTTGCACCTCGATAGATTCTCATTAAGTACAAATACTCCTAATTGTTCTTATAACTTAGGATAACTTGCTGCTGTTGAGCAGGCTATTTTGTTTGAGATGAACAGCATATCATTTGCGGATTCGCTCCTCATTCCCTTAAAGTCTTTTTTAGGGTAATTATTTGAGACTGCTAGCTTATAGGACTACTAATTTTATCAGTAAATACCGATCAATGAGCAGAAATTATTAATAAATCCGAAAACTCTACAATGACACTTGTATAAATCTCGGTGACAATCTGAGCAAAAGAGGATAACAAAATGCCCGAAAGTAAATCAAAGTTTTTCATTCCTGCTGTTGGTGCTGCTCTGGTTGTAGCAGGAAGTATCGGGGCTTATATGTATTTGAAAGGCCCATCAGGAGGTAGCTCAGACGCTCTTGGCAGTGCTAAATTAGTACCTTCAACAGCATTGGTCGCAACTTATATTACTACTGACCCTCAAACTTGGGCAAAGTTACAGCAATTTGGCACTCCAGAGGCACAAAAGTTAGTGGCAAAAGGTCTGGAAGATTTCAATAAGCAAATGTTCAGTAACGGTAACGTTTCTTATGAAAAAGACATAAAGCCTTGGGTTGGTGGTGTGATGATTGCTGTACTACCACCGAATTCTGTGAAACCAGCACAGTTAAACGTCCCGTCTGGCGCACCTAATGTACCAACAAATTTCCAGCCGGAATCAAATATCCTAATAGTGGTGGGGATCAAAGACAAACTCAGTGCCTTGAATTTTGCTAACAAATTGAAGTCACAGAAAGGGGTGAAATCCCAGGAATCTGACTACCAAGGTCAAAAAATTCTCGAAACTACAGAAAATGGCAAGCCGACATATAGCGTAGTTTTGAATAATAGTCACTTGGTATTAGCTCCCGAAAAGCAAACTGTAGAAAAAGCAATTGACACCTTTAAGGGACAGTCTTCTTTTGCCAGTAAAGAAGGTGCAAGCAGCATTTTCAGCAAAAAAGTGGATGTTAAAAATAGCCTTGCCCAAATTTATGTACCAGACTATGCAGGCATGGTACAGCAGTTAGCAGGCGGAAGTCAGCAGGCAAAGCAGTTACCTCCACAAGCCTTGACGCAACTGAAGCAGATAAAATCTGTGGTGGCGGGTGTTGGTGTTGATGATGCGGGAGTGCGGTTAAAAGCGATCGCTAATTTAGATCCGCAGCTGAATAAATTCCAGTATCAATCAAGTCCGGGAAATATAGTCGGGCAATTTCCTGCTAGTACCTTTGCTCTGATTAGCGGCAATGGCATCAGCCGTGGCTGGGAAACCTTAGTAGAACAGTCAAAAGATTATCCAGAAATGAAGCAGACTCTGGAACAAGCGCGAGGACAAGTGAAAATTGCCAATATTGACCTGGATAAGGATATTTTTGGCTGGATGAATGGGGAATTTGCCTTTGGTGCTATTCCATCCAATCAAGGAGTGTTAGCCAGCGTTGGTTTTGGAGGTGCTTTAGTATTTCACACTAATGATCGCAAAACTGCCGAAGCCACCTTAACAAAATTGGATACTTTGGCGAAAGCCCAACAAATCAACATCGCCAATAGAAATATCAGTGGTAAAGACGTAACTGAATGGCAAATCCCCAGCCAGGGAGCTTTAGTGGCGCATGGATGGCTGGATCAAGATACTGTATTTGTGGCTCTTGGTGGCCCAATTGCTGACGCGATGAGCGATCGCAAAAATCAATCTCTCGATAATAGCGACGCTTTCAAAGCCGTTACTGGTTCTTTGCAAAAGCCCAACGGCGGCTATTTCTACCTGGATATGGATAAAACTAAAACTGTGCCCCTGGTCAATAGTTTAATTTCATCTGATCCCAATACCATCACCATCCTCAATTCCGTTCGTGGTCTTGGTTTTACCGCTAATAGCCCCGATAAATCCACTAGTGAATTAGAGATGTTGTTAGCTCTCAAGCCTTCTGCAAAATAGGGTATTGGGCACAAGAGGCAGAGGGGAAGGGAGCAGGGAGCAAGGGGGAGAATTAAAAATTACCCCTTTCCCCTTCATCAACTGTTAGCTTAGGCAATGTCAGACAGGCTAGTCCTGCAATTGCTGTTTGAGGCTAGAATCCCCACCCTTCAAGGGTGGGGAGTATGTCAAAAAGCCACTTGCTCTTCTTCTTGGTCTGGCCATATTTGACTCCAATAAGCTGAACTTACTGTAATTTTCTTGATAAATGGCACTCAGTTTTTTGCCATCTCTGTTCAGACAAATGTCGCTAAGTATCAAAATTTTACCAGTCTTGAATAAAATTCTCTGATAAATATAAAATGTAAACCAGCATAATTCACATCTTCTCAGAACTTTGCTGCTCTCCAAATGTCAACTTTCTATAATATTTGTTTCTTGGGGCAAGCCAAAGCAGGCAGACTGCCGTTATACAATTCAATTCATTTCTAGACTGCCGTCCAGCAATTATGTCATAAGTAAAAAAGCTGTGAACGCAAATTAATTTATGACTGCTGCTGTAAAAACTACTCCTGGCTTCGCTTCTCGCTTGGTAAATGGCGTACTGGCAATCAAGCCTTTAGCCAACCTCGCCAAACATCAAGCCCGTCAAATGATGATTAAACGTGCCGAGAAAATAGGCGTACCTTGGACGCAAGAAGTCAAAACACTACAGGCGCGTGACTGGAAGACCGATCTAACTCAAATAGAAAATCCTCAGCTTTCCTACCCCGATTACTACGTCACCTCATTCCATGCCTACGAAACCGGAAATCTCAGTTGGCAAGCCGCTTTTGAAGTAGAACCTGCTGCTTACGCTGTCCACGCTAAGGTTTTGGAAGGCGCTGAAGAAGCGCAAGGCGATCCCATGCTGCGCCAAAGTTACCACAATATTCTAAAAAGCCAAATCCCTAATGAGCCGCAAGATATCTTAGATGTAGGGTGTAGTGTTGGCTTGAGTACTTTTGCCTTACAAGCAGTTTATTCTCAAGCTAAAATTATCGGCTTGGATTTATCTCCCTACTTCTTAGCTGTTGCCAATTACCGCGCCCAACAACGCCAAGCTAAAATTAACTGGCTTCATGCCCAAGCTGAATCTACTGGGCTACCAGATGCCTCGTTCGATTTAGTCTCAATTTTTCTGATGTGCCACGAATTACCCCAGTCAGCAACCCGACAAATTTTTGCTGAAATGCGGCGCGTGCTGCGTCCGGGTGGCTACTTGGCAATCATGGATATGAATCCCAAGTCTGAAGTTTACCAGAAAATGCCAGCCTACATTTTGACGTTGCTCAAAAGTACTGAACCGTATTTAGATGAATATTTTGCTTTGGATATTGAGCAAGCTGTTATTGAGGCAGGTTTCCAAACTCCCACTATTACTAACAATACCCACCGTCACCGCACAGTAATTGCTCAGGTGAGTGGTTGATTTTTCTCTACTCCTGTGGTCGGCAATACCACCGTTGCTGCTGCTAGGCTACTACTACTATCGAGTCCCATTTGCCCCACCTCTGTTAAAGTTACTGATGTTCTTTAGCATCGGGGCAATATCTGGTCTTTTAGCCCTTAGACTCGAATGGAATTTTGAAACTATAGCCAATTGGGTTGTAGACTGGGAACGGATCAAGCGATCGCTCCCCGGTGCAATCTTACGGCAGCTTGTGGAAGTAGGTTCAATTGAAGAAGGCTGCAAGTTAGCAGGGGTTGTGGTGCCAACCTACTATCTGCAACGCACGTATCGATTACTTCCCTCAACCGTTTTCCTCTTCACCATAGCTGTTGCCCTTGGATTCACTGCCGAAGAGAACTGGATTTATCTTTTTCACGATACAGCATCAATTCCTGGGCGTACTATCAGCACGCCAGTCCATGCCATGTTCTCTGCACCTTGGGGATATGCCTTGGGAATGTATATTTCGTCTCAAAATCGGTTACATCAAGACAGAAAGTTCATTTTTAGGGCTTGGCTGAATTCTGTAATCTGTCATGCCCTAGTTAATATTCTATCTAGTGCTTGCGGTTACTCACTAGCGCTATGTTTTCTTAGTTATGGTTTATTTCCGTTTTTATTGTGGATGTTTTGGCGGTTAGAACAATTACTGCGAAAAGTGCAAGGTAAACCTGCAATTACCCTGATTTCAGAACGTACACCCCAACGCCGTTACTGGCAGAGGAGTTTAGTGCTTTTTGCCCTCGTGCTGGGTGGAAATGCTATTTTCGGGCTGTTTCTCTTAGCCAATAAAATTAGTCCTTTGAGTCCGTCAAAGCTTTTTGACAGTTATATTTTGTGGTTTATATTTAGTCGATTTTTGCTAAATCTCTTTTTTGGAGTTTTAGCTTGGGGCATTTATCGCTATTTGCGACATTCCGCCCGTCGTCGGTATTTTTAAAATATGATTTAAGAAAATGCTAGGGGGTTTCTATGCAAACAACTCCAGTGCGTTGGACGACAAATGACCTAGAGTTATTCGCTGGCGATCGCAGAAATCGCTATGAGATTATTGATGGAGAACTATTTGTGACTAAATCACCTAGTTGGGATCATCAATCAAGCTGTGGTAATATTGTTACAGTTCTTAACAATTGGTCAGAAGAAACTGATTTAGGTAAAGCTGCGATCGCACCTGGAATTATTTTCTCAGATTCTGACAATGTGATCCCTGATGTGGTGTGGGCAAGTCATGAACGGTTAAAATACTTACTAGATGAGGCTGGACACCTCACGGGCGCACCAGAGTTAGTAGTAGAGGTTCTGTCACCCGGTGAAAAAAACGAGAAACGCGACAGAGAAACAAAGCTAAAGCTTTACTCAGTGCAAGGGGTTCAAGAATATTGGATTTGTGATTCTATACAAAAGAAAGTTGAAATTTATCGTCGTGAGCAGGCTGCATTAAAGTTAGCAGCTACTTTATTTAATCAAGATGAATTAACAAGTCCCTTGCTACCTGGCTTCAACTGTTTAGTTAGTAAACTTTTTTAGGCTTGGATTCTTTTCAATTATCCTCTTGACTCTGTGTTCTCTGTGCCTCTGCGGTTAAGTAAAGCACTTTTAAACCGCAGAGAAGCAAAGAGAATAAAATAAATTTTAAGAGTCACTTTGAAAGAACTAATTTTAATAATTACGAATTACGAACTTGTACTGAGCGTAGCCGAAGTATTACGAATTACGAATTATTAAAAATGTTCTATGCCTAGATTTTCAATTACCTAAACACTTGCTAATACTGGCTGATTACCGATTGCGCTGATTGAATTTGATTCAGACTCAGTGCAGTAGATTTCGCAGGAGTTATTGGGACTTTCAATCAGTTTCACTTTGTGAAGTTTAGCTCCCAACTCTTGAATTGGCGATCGCAATAAATTACTAATGTAAAGTGCGATATTCTCAGCAGTGGGCACAATTTCGGCAAAGTAAGGAATGTCTTTATTTAAAAAAGTGTGATCGAATGGTTCAACCACATAATCTTCTATCACTTGATTCAAACCCCCTAAATCGACAATCATGCCGGTGCGTGGGTCAATTTCCCCTTTGACAGTGACTTCTAGATGATAGTTATGTCCGTGACCGTGGGGACGGGCGCACTTCCCATAAATCTCAGTGTTTTCTTCGTTACTGAGATCGGGATGAGCTAGCCGATGGGCGGCGCTAAAGTGAGTACTGATCGTGAGGTATGCTTCCATTGCGTTTCCCATATAATCTGCCCAAAGTTCAGGATGTTCAAATAACTGCACACGGACTAAAGGCAAATGCGGTGCTAACCTCTGCCAGATAATCCGGGCAATATTCTCAGTGGTGGGTAGAGTTTGTTGAAATTCTGTCCACGCATCGTTGATATAAGAGAAATCCAATTGACTGGTAACTTCTCGTTTGATTACGTGTTTGACATCAGACAAGTTCAGCACCATGCCATATTCATCCAATTCCCCGGCTAGGGAGATAAATAAGACATAGTTATGTCCGTGTCCAGGAAATTTAGAGCAAGCACCAAATTTTTCAATATTCTCGGCTTCACTCAGTTCTGGCAACCAATAGCGATGACTTGCCGAAAACTGGGCGCGGCGATTCACAATACATTGCATGAGTACACTATGAGCAGAATTTAAAATTTCTTAATCTTTTTCTGTTTACAGCATAAACTAATTTCTTTGTCAGTAGTCATTTGTTATTTGACCAATTACCAATGACAAATGACCAATGACAAATGACCAATAACTACGTAACAGATGCTTGTGCTTCACAGTGTAATCCCGTAGCTATGCGGAATAGTTCTTGTCCTGTGTGTAAATAACGCTCATCGTAGTTCAAAGGAAAATAACCTAATTCATCGAGTCCATCTGCTACTTGATCGAGGCTGTAGTAGAGGTGAGCCGCCGTTCTTGCTAGACTAGGGGGATTTGGCAGGGAGCGAAAAGTAATTTGTGCCTGCTTGAGGTCATCTCGACAGGTTTTTAAGTATTCCTGAAATTCATCTAACAACTCATCATCAAAAGGATCGGCGGCTAATTGCTCCATTTGTTCTTCTAACGAATAAAGAATGGTACAAAGCAGGCGATTGACTGGTTGATAAACTCGGCGCAGCCATTCTTCAACTTGCTCGTCAACTTCTCGTCCTGTTTTTCGTTTTGTCTGGTAATGCTTTTGTGCTGATGCTGTACGCTGTTGGCGATCGCTATTTAATTTTTGAGAGTGATCTTGCAGTTGTCGATCGTAATTGCGGCGATTATGGTTGTCACGTAAGACTTCATAAGCTGCATTGATGAGAATAATCCGCTCGCGATCGGCTGTATCCTGATTACTGTCAGGATGAAACAACTTAACCAAGCGGCGATAAGCTTGCTTAATCTCCGCAAGGCTTGCACTTGGACTAACTTTGAGAGTTTCGTAATGGTTAGAAACGTCCTTAGAATTGACCATTAATTCAATGTATCGTTAACTAACGCTGGCGGGCAACCTTGCGTCCAGGTCTTGGAACAACGGTGTACTCAAATACCTCTCGCCAAAGCTGGGCTGAATCATCACAATTAAACGCCCTTTGTTTTCTTCACGTTGAGCAACGCGAATTGCTGCACATAAAGCGGCTCCACTGGAAATACCAGATAGTAGCCCTTCTTCTTTTGCCAAACGCCGACTATAAGCGATCGCTTCTTCATCGGTGATGGTAATAACTTCATCTATCAATTTTATCTTGAGAACTTGGGGAATAAACCCAGCGCCAATGCCTTGGATTTTGTGTGGCCCTGGCTGTCCTCCAGATAAAACTGGGCTATTGGCTGGTTCAACAGCGATCGCTTTAGAACTAGGTTTGCGTGCTTTAATTACTTCTGCTACACCAGTGATCGTACCACCAGTGCCCACCCCCGCCACAACTATATCTACTTGTCCATCAGTATCTTCCCAGATTTCAATAGCTGTAGTTTCCCGATGCACTTTTGAATTCGCTGGATTGCGGAACTGCTGCAACATATAGGTATTTGGCGTACTATTAACTATTTGCTGCGATCGTCTAATTGCCCCACTCATGCCTTCCATACCTGGCGTGAGTTCCAGTTCTGCTCCATAAGCCCGCAACATTGCCCGACGCTCCCCACTCATGGTCTCTGGCATTGTCAAAATTAATCGATAACCCTTAGCTGCTGCTGCCATTGCTAGGGCAATTCCTGTATTTCCAGAAGTGGGTTCTACCAATATTGTCTTCTCAGGAGTAATCAGTCCCTCCTCTTCGGCGGCGTTAATCATACTCACCCCAATCCGGTCTTTGACTGATGCCGATGGGTTCATACTTTCCAGTTTCACCACAATTTCTGCAACACATCCTTCTGTTTGAGGAATGCGGTTCAACTTCACTAGGGGTGTACGACCAACAATTTCTGTAATGTTACGAGCAATTCGCATATATTATAGTCCTTAGTCATTTGTCATTTGTCATTTGTCATTTGTCATTGGTCATTGGTCATTTGTTATTGCGTCGGAACTAGCTTTGGAGACAGGGCATCACTTTTTATTTAGGCACTCATCAGCTTATGATTAAATAATTGTGATTTTACTTGCGGCTTTAGTAGCTTTTTCCCTAGCCTCTTGGATATTCAGACCCTTTGCTAAAGCTACTCCCATTCGTCGATATGGATGAGCATTAGGTTTACCAAATAATTTAATATCGACATCTTTTTCTGATAAAGCATTGGCTACACCTGTAAAACCAATAGAATCAGATTTTTCTGAAGCTAAAATTACCGCACTAGCTGATGCTCCTAGCTGCTCTATATGAGGAATTGGCAAGCCTAAAATTGCTCTAAGATGTAGTTCAAATTCATTGAGATTTTGTGATATTAATGTCACCATTCCCGTATCATGCGGTCTGGGAGAAAGTTCGGAAAAAATCACTTCATCTTTAGTAATGAAAAATTCAACGCCAAAAATTCCGGCTCCTCCTAAAGCATCAGTAACTTTTATAGCTATTTCTTGGGATTTTAATATCTTATCTTCAGAAATTAGTGCGGGTTGCCACGATTCTTGATAATCTCCTCGTTCTTGACGATGACCAATAGGAGAACAGAAAATAGTCGGTGCATTCCACTGTTTAATTGTTAGTAATGTTATCTCGATTTCAAAGTTAATAAATTCTTCTACGATGACCTTTTGACTGTCTCCTCTAGAATTAGCGATCGCATAATTCCATGCTTTCTCAACTTCACCCTCATCCTGCACTACAGACTGACCTTTACCAGAGGATGACATCACAGGTTTAACAACATTACTAAACCCAATTTCATCAGAAATTGTAATCAATTCTTCTAAGGTTGTTGCATAGCCATATTTAGCCGTTCTGATCCCCAATTGTTGATGCGCCAGTTCCCTAATTCTATCGCGGTTCATTGTATAGTTAGTTGCAGCCGCAGTCGGTATAACTGTAATTCCTCGCTGCTCAAATTCGAGCAGTTTTTCTGTTCTGATGGCTTCAATTTCTGGTATAATAATATCTGGCTGATGTTTTGTCACTACAGCTTCTAAATCATCAGCACTGAGCATAGAAATCACTTCAGATGCATCAGCAACTTGCATAGCGGGAGCATTGGCGTAGCGGTCAACGGCAATCACATAATTACCAAGACGTTGAGCAGCGATCGCAAATTCCTTACCGAGTTCTCCTGAACCCAGCAACATTAATTTTTGAGGTAACTTAATATTCATTAACTTATCCAGATCAATCTCAATCCAATAATCTTATAATTTTTTGTGTTTTAACAAAAAGAATTCAGAATTGAACGCTATACGATTGACGGAATGCTTATATGGGTTTAAGTCTCTCACACAACAAGAAAATTTGGCGATCGCTGCAACAAGGCGCAAGTGTGGTATTTGATTAGTGGCAGTGCTGAATTCACCACTTGCTTTTTCTGACTACTAAATTCTGATTACTGAATTCTTCTTCAATTACCGTTTTATCAAGAGCTAAATCTAGCTCCGCGCAGTTGTAAATCTTGACGTTGTAGCTGAGTTAGACCAGTACCTATGCCAAGGTGACACTTATCTACTAGAGTCTCCAACCAAATAGTCTCATCCAAAGTTGCACCCCGCAAATCTGCATTTCTCAAATCGGCTTTCATTAAATTTGCAAATAAGAGGTCTGCATTAACTAAACTACTACCTTGCAGATTTGCTCCAGACAAATTTCCTCGAATGAAGTTGACATTATCTAAAATTAAGCCAGATAAATCTGCTCCTATGAGATTGGGAAATTTTAGCTGACTTGGATATTTAAAAAACCGCATCATACAGATGATATTTGCTTCATTTAGGCGGATCTTAGTTAAAAACTCATAACGAGCAATTCCTAGTTGCTTAAGAATTTGTAGACGCTGTAGAGAACTTTGTTCTAAAAACTGGATGGCTGTATGGCGTAGGTCTTGAGTCGGCAGATTTAGCATGATTATCAGGTTATTACTATACTCGTGCTAATTAAAAGTTTAACTTAATGAAAGAACCTGACTTTTCACGGGATCTGGAAAACCTCTCTTCTATTTCTCTCTCCTAGAAGGCTATAGTAGGTTGGGTTGAGCGACAGCGAAACCCAACAAAGCCTTGACAATGTTGGGTTTCGTTCCTCAACCCAACCTACGAATCGAGACATTTTTCGATTTGGCGAAGGTATTGATGTATTTATTCTTTCTTTGTATGAGACCACCCTCCTTCCCGCGTCGGGAAGGAGGTTAGGGGGTTAGGTTAATCGTTAGCTTTTCTACATGACCTGAATTGTCAGATGCAAAAACCCCGACTTCTGTGAGAAATCGGGGTTCTAATGGATAACTACTTAACTAGTACAGCACGGCAGAAATAAACAGACCATTTGAAATGTCTAAAATCCCTACGCAACGGTAATTACGAATTACGCGAAGCGGTACTAGCGTCCTGCTAACAATGCTTTGGTAGCAGATTCACCTGCTAATCTCACCTGCTTTGTCAACTGGAAATTCAACAACGCTAAAACACTTAACTGAGCGAGAAATGCCATAAAAATTGTAGTCGCCCCAGAATATTGGATTGCTGCCCAAGGGAAAGTTGAAAACAGCCATACAGTAGGATGATTCCATGAGGAGATGCCGAGAAGTTCTAGAATAATCGGTGGTAAGAACGTTACCGTACCTATAGTACCTATTGCCCAGAAAGAACGTTTGGGAGTTTTCAGCAAAAGTATCAATTGGGCAATGGTAGCGTAAATCATGATGATGCTGATAGACAAAGCTACAGCTAAAAGTACTTTCAATTTGTCAAAATTGTCACTATACTCTGTATCAAAAACAGATGTAAGTGCAATCCAGACTAGCCAAGGGATAGTAACAATTGTCAGATTAATAGCGATCGCTACAAGTGCAGGGCTTTTTTCCGCCCAAATTAGATCCTGCCAAACACTCTTGTGACTAGAAACGTCCTGATGTCGATATCTTGCCCAATCTTGTACATCTTGACGATGAGGAGAAAGCACAGCAATTAAACTGAGAAGCAACACCAAGTTGTATAGTGCCAGAAAAACTAAATTTTGTGCAACATATTCATTAAATCTGGAATAATTTCGCCAATATTGTAAGCTAAATCCCCACATCATCACCTGACAAAAAGCTACGAATAAATAACTTTGTCTCTTAGTGATGATTGAGGCTTGAGGATTACGGAAGCTACGTTTCAGAGCTTGTAATATTCCGTAACTGCCCAATCCCAAGTTCAATAAATGGAAACCAACAACACTAACAACATTTTTCCCTAATGGGATATAGAAAAACTCTACGTTTTTCACAGGAGAACCATTGTATACACGTAACAAGTTAGGAAACAGATAATTTATTGTATCCCAAGGAGCGAAAAGTCTTAACCAAGCAGTTGAATTATTTAAACTGTGGTTAGAAGACGATGCAAACCCCATTACTATGAACAATAAAAGCAAAACTGCGCCACTACCTAACCAAGGCTGGAAACCGCTAAACCAACGAGTAACTAAGCCAAATAGTAGTGCAGCACTGTAGAAGAAAATACAGCTAGCAGCAAGAATGGCGTAGTAACTCAAAATGTAACTAAAGGCAATTTTGGCAGAACGTCCAGCCAACAGATGTAAAGGAACTGCAACTAAGATGACGAGATAAACTAAACTCGGAACTCCTAGTAATTTACCAGTTAATATACTAGTTTCTGATTGGGGGCTGAGACGGATAAAATTCAATGTGCCACGACTTTCTTCTTTGGCTAAATCGTTGATTAGCAAATAAGTTCCTGCAACTAGTAGTGTAAATACAAAAATTACACTCAGAGAGAGGAATATGTATTCCCAATGATCTCGCCACCACAACTGCCAATCAATTTCGTTTGCAGAGCAAAAGTTCTTTGAGAGAAAATTATTGAAATCAGTAATTTTAGATTGATTTGATTGCTGGTAAACCTGTTTTTGTTGCTGTTCATAGACTTGACGTAAACTACAGTATGTGCTGGTTAGCGGATATTTATCACCAGGAAAGTCGCGGAATTGATATAAAAAAACTACCAGTTGCAGTAGTAAGGATGTTGCAACTGCGATCGCAACATTAAAAAATTTCAGTCGTCCTTTAAGTTCCCGCAATAGTTGCGGATTCCAATCACCGATTTTGTCTATTAAATTGGGCATCATAGCACAAAAATCTCCAAAAATGGGGAGTGATATTTATTGACAAATTAAGATGCTTGTTTGTGACCTAATTTTAGAAAAATACTTTCTAAGTCTTCTTGTATGCAGTGAAAATCAGTCAGAGGAATATCTGCTTTGATGAGCGATCGCAACAACTCAGCGCTATCTTCTTCTTTACCCGAAAAATTCACCCGCACACTGTTTTTTCCTGATATCACCTCCCACTCTTCTACTAAATGATGATGTTTCAATTCCCTTAAAAGTGCCTCTAGGTTCCCCAAAGTTGATATCACAATTTGTTGGTGCGAAAGACGTTGGTAAAGTTGTTGTAATGAGGTACTTTCTACCAAGAAGCCAAGTTCCATAATTCCCACAGATGTACACAGTTCCGCTAAATCACTGAGTACATGGGAGGAAATTATTACAGTCATTCCAGCTTCTTGCAAAGCCTTGATGATTTCGCGGAAGTGCATCCTGGCGATGGGGTCAAGCCCAGAAACAGGCTCATCTAGTAGTAGTAAAATCGGTTCGTGGATAATGGTTCGCGCTAAACTTAAGCGCTGTTTCATTCCCCGTGACAGAGTAGAAATCTGGCTATTGCGTTTATTTCCCAGTTGAATAAGTTCTAAAACTTCATGTAGACGTTGAGTGCGACGTGGTTCTCGCAAACGATAAAGACGCGCAAAATAATCTAGGTAATCCCAGACTGTCAAATCCTCATATAACGGGTAGTCATCGGGTAAGTAGCCTAGACGACGCTTAAGTTTGGGGTTACTCTTGTCACGGAGTAGGCGATCGCCATTAATATAAATCTCACCTGTAGTTGGCTCCTCAGCAGTTGCCAACATGCGGATGAGAGTTGTTTTACCCGCGCCATTCGGCCCAATCAGTCCATATACTTCCCCCGCCTGGATTTCTAAATCCACATCATTGACAGCAACGTGCCGGTCAAATTGCTTAGTTAGTCCACGGGTGCAAATTGCTAATTCTTTTACCATCGCTGCTGGGGTGCGGCTTGTGATTAACACTTAACGTAACCTCTTTCTACAACTTCTGTCAGGCTGGTTTCAGAAATTGAAACTGACTCTCAGGAAATTAGCGACATAAAAAAGTAGGTAAGGCATAAACCTTAACTACTTATTAATTCTTATTCTGCTGTTTAAGAAATCTTTGCAAATGCAACCTTGACTTTTTGCTCTGGTATCAAGTTATTTCGGATAGTGGTGGGATGACGTTATTAATTCCATGAGCAGATGAACCGCTAACTGCATAACGGTATTCGGGAACTGGATATCCAGCTTCGCTAAAGGTTTCCCGGATAGCTTTATTAGTGTCGAAGTAAACCTGCCAGTAGTGGTCATTATTGCAATAAGGACGAACTGCTAGTACAGGCCCTGCAAAGTTGAAATTCTGAATTTCTACATCTGGTGCTGGATTTTGGAGGACATTAGGAATTTGGCTAATTTTCGCTTTCAAAAGTGCGATCGCTTCATTATGTCTCACATCATGATGGATTTGAGCCACCAAATCAACCCGACGGTAAGGATTGGCGGAATAATTCTGGATATTATCAGCAAAGATTTTATTATTGGCAACAATCGTCAAAACGTTATCAGGTGTATTAATACCAGTTGTAAACAGTCCCAGTTCTGTAACAGTGCCTGTGACACCTCCGGCTGTGATAAAATCACCAACTTTGAAAGGTCGAAAAACAATTAAAAATGCGCCGGCGGCAAAGTTTGCTAATAGTCCCCCCCATGCTGCACCAATTGCAATGCCGACTGCTGCTAACAATGCAGCAAAGGAAGTTGTTTCAACTCCAAAGAAGCCGAGAATTGCGACAATTAGAACAATTTTCAGCGTAACACTAATGATATTCAGAAGATAGTTAATCAGTGTCGGGTCAACTTGTTGGCTTCGGAAAGCACGTCGTACTAGCTTCAATGCAAAATCAATCAATCGTTGAGCAATCAGCCATATAAGAATTGCGCCTAAAACTTTAAGTCCAAACAGAGTTAACAGCTGAAGGGCAACTTGACCTATTTGATTAAAATTCATAAACTATTTTGGTGTTTGCGTTTATTAACATAAAAACATACAACTAAATTCAACGAAAAATTCCTATAGATAGTTTTTTTTAATTTTTAGATTAAGCTGAGTTTTTGCGAGAAGCTCTCATACTTGCTGACTATCGAAATATTTGCCAGATTACTTTCCTGACTCAAAAATAAATTAACAACTCCATTGGTACACTTGCTCGGTATGATATTTGATCTGTAAGCATTTACCCAGCAATCATCAGCTATGACCCAGAACTACCGCATTACTCTACTTCCCGGCGATGGCATTGGCCCTGAAATTATGGCAGTGGCGGTAGATGTGCTGAAAGTCGTAGGGAAGCAATTTGATCTGAAGTTTGAATTCCAAGAAGCCCTCATTGGTGGTGCAGCAATTGACGCTACAGGCGAACCCTTACCATCAGACACTCTAGAGACTTGCCGTAACAGTGATGCTGTATTACTCGCTGCCATTGGTGGTTATAAGTGGGATTCTCTGCCATCTAATTTACGCCCAGAAGCAGGTTTGTTAGGGCTACGTGCAGGTTTGGGATTATTTGCCAATTTGCGCCCAGCGAAAATTTTGCCCCAGCTAATCGATGCCTCGACTTTAAAACGCGAAGTTGTCGAAGGCGTGGATATTATGGTGGTGCGCGAACTCACTGGTGGAATTTACTTCGGTAAACCCAAAGGCATTTTTGCTACAGAAACAGGTGAGAAACGCGGTGTAAATACGATGGTTTACACCGAATCAGAAATTGAACGCATTGGGCGCGTGGCCTTTGAGGCGGCTAGAAAACGCGGTGGGAAACTTTGTTCGGTGGATAAGGCCAATGTATTAGAAGTATCTCAGCTGTGGCGCGATCGCATCACCCAACTTTCACAAGAATATCCAGATATCGAACTCTCTCATTTATATGTAGATAATGCTGCTATGCAGTTAGTACGCGCTCCCAAGCAGTTCGACACCATTGTTACAGGCAATTTGTTTGGCGATATTCTTTCTGATGCGGCTGCCATGCTCACGGGTAGTATTGGGATGTTACCCTCAGGTAGTTTGGGCGCTTCTGGGCCTGGTGTGTTTGAACCCGTTCATGGTTCCGCCCCAGATATTGCCGGACTTGATAAGGCAAATCCTCTAGCACAGGTTTTGAGTGCAGCGATGATGCTACGCTACGCTTTAGATCAACCAAAAGCAGCAGATAATATCGAACAAGCCGTATTGCAAGTTTTAGAGCAAGGCGATCGCACAGGGGATATAATTTCTCCAGGAAAAAACCTCCTGGGTTGCCGCGCGATGGGAGACTCACTCATTAAGGCTATTGAACAAAAATAAGTTTGTAGAGCAACTTGGGCAACTTGGCAACCTTTGCCATAAGTTTCGGGTAGACTAAAGGGAAATCTAGCAATCAAATAACAGTCGATAGTGTACGCATTACGACAAGGACAAGTAAATTTCACCGCCCCAAAGAACCAATCGCCTTTGATTGATCCTGCTGTAATTAGAGCTGCTGGGCAGATATACTATACTCACTGTGAAGTCCATCCCGAAATCGCTGGGCAACCTTCCGGTGTAGCAATTAATCGTGTTAATCATCGAGGTAAGGTTATTTTTACTAACCAACCAGTTCTTTTACCTCAAGAGTGTTTTGTGCCCTTAAGTCAAATTGAATCACACATCTATTAGTCATTGGTCATTGGTCATTAGCGCTCTTTTATGACTCTGATGAAAGAAAAAATGTAGGTTGGGTTGAACTTTAGTG
>NZ_JABXKH010000083.1 GCF_017115105.1 Nostoc sp. NMS2 | reverse complement strand
GCTTGCTATCACAAACTATAGAATCTGTAATCCCTTTGGGTACAAAAGCCTTTTATGAAGATGCCGAAATCCAAGAGCGATTTGAATTAGCGCAAAAAGCCGGTATAAACACCCCAGAGTGGGCGAATACACCGACATTGGTAGATATGGAGAAATTCTTTTCTCCTGAGTGGATTTCGTTAGGCTATCAGGATGACAACGTAGAAAAAGCGTTAAATTATATTCGCTTGCGATTACAGTATTGGCAAGCAAGTAGTATTGGTAGCGCTATCTGCAAGCCTTCAACTTTTCAAGCCGATAGCCAGTTGATTACCTTTGCCCTCACTAATCTGCAATCAGGAAAGGACGCAGAGGTATTTGGGATGTCAGCATATATCGCCGCATCCCGTCAATCTCTCTCTTCCCCCAATAGTGTATTTTTTATGGATGAGGCTAGCGTATTGCTGGGATTTTCCGCATTATCGCGGCTTGCGGGTCGTAAATGCGCTACGGCTCGAAAGCAAGGCTGCCGAGTTTTTCTGGCTGCACAAGATATCATTTCTATTGCCAAATCCTCAGCAGGAGAACAAATATTACAAAATATGCCCTTGCGGTTGATTGGGCGGATTGTTCCAGGAGCGGCTAATAGTTTCTCTGAGTTGCTGGGCATCCCTAGAGAAATTATTGATAAAAACGAGAGTTTTATCCCAAATATTCAACAGCTATACACTTTGTGGCTGTTGGACTACAACAACAAATATGTTCGTTGCAGATATTATCCATCCTATCCACTGTTGGCGTTGGTGGCTAATAGCAGAGAGGAACAATCCACACGAGATAAATTTAAGAAAACTTACAGAGACAAGTTTACCTGGGTGGCAGAATTTTCTAAGTATTATGTCGATTGCGTTAAGCAAGGGAAGCCGTTATGAAGGTACTATCATTAGCTATTCAAAATAAGTTATTGTTGGCGATGCTCGCGGGTGTTGCGTCAATAGGAAGCTTTCAGGTTTGGCAATACAATCAAGCTCAATACGAAAAACTTATTAGCAATGCAAAGAACGACTGCGGGGTTTACATAAAATTGGGCGAAGATGCAGTTAAAAACAGCCCTAGTTTGAAAGCAGTGAAGTATCAAAATAAGTTACTCCGGGGACTAAAACAACCAGGAATCAATTCGGACTCCGCCGATCCTGGGGGGTACGTTATGATTTTGCGATCTCCGGCTTCCACCCTTCCGCCTAATGCTTTACCGTTTGACGACCCCTTTTTTACGAGCTTGTTAAATAAGGAAGATGCACCGAAAACATTAATGGTTTCAGCAGTTGCCTTTGATTTACCAAAAAAAAAGGCGACTGTCAAATCTTTCTGTACCAAAAAACCTTTTGTAGTGAACCTAGATAATTTGTATGAAAGATACCAAACGATTGATCGCGATCTCAGGCACAGTGATTTTGATATCCTTTTCTAGCGTCCCAGCCAACGCTCAAACTAATCAAAACCAATCTTTTCTGACTCAATTTCAACAAATCTATAGTAGTTTGCAGACTTACATTAGTAATTATCAGAAAGAGTTTTCTAAAAGTTTGGGCAAGTTGTTAGCAGAATTAACCCAGGCGATTGAATCTAGCGTTGGGGATTTAGGTATTCCTGATCCCCTAAAAGCTGGTAAGAACATTGAGAAGGTCATTGCGAAACAAGAAGGAACGTTGCTGACATTAGACCCTCGCATCCAAGCCGACAATGCCATCAAGGATTGGAACCAACAATATACACGCGGACAGTCTCAATCAGTTCTTGGCGCTCTTGGACAGCGATCCCAGTCACAGGAAGCAGAAACAACTAATGATGCTACCTCCCAATCAAGCGAAAATGCGATCGCCGCGCAGGATGATGTCATCACCCAAGAGATTCTCAAAAAGGTAGCTATTCAAAACTTACAAAGCGTTGTAATTGCTAAATCAATTCACTCAGAAGCGCAGAAACAA
Source organism: Nostoc sp. NMS2 (assembly GCF_017115105.1). Lineage (GTDB taxonomy): Bacteria > Cyanobacteriota > Cyanobacteriia > Cyanobacteriales > Nostocaceae > Nostoc. The sequence continues at coordinate 20,281 of NZ_JABXKH010000083.1, read as the reverse complement.
TCCCGTTCCTTGGCAGTTACAAATATCAATCTTGCTGATATTTCCGGTCGCATGGATGAGCAAGCGGCAGCAAAGGATCAGGAATCTAATGCGGCTACTCGTCAAATCATCCAATCTGCCGCAGCTAACGATTCATTCTGGAAAAATCAATAATCAAATGATAGCGCTCTTAACTATTCTTTTTGCTCAAACTACGGGACAGCAAGCGGGGGAAAATACAGGGACTACAAACGCCGGAGAAATAGTAGAAGGGGCGATTAATGGCGCAGACCTAATTTATAAATCATTTGAGAATGATTGGTCTGAATTGGCATCTGGAACAAACCCAATTTATACGGCTGTTGTTGCCGTTTCTACTCTTGCGGCTGTTGTCATGATCGGCTTTGCTTCATTCGGCTGGTACAGGAAATATGCAGAAGAGGGATTTGGATTTGATTTTATCTCCGAGATGGTTTTACCCTTGCTAGTAATTGTCATGCTGAGTAACAACGGGTTCCTTCTCGCCAACACGACAATCGCCTTAAAAAACGTATCCACTGGACTAAATAGAAACATTTTAAATATTACTAGAAATGGAGTGAATTTGAGAGATGCTATCAGAAATGTAAACGCTGACCAAAGCTTTATCTTAGCCGCGCAGATAGCCTTATCCGATTGCGAAAAACTGAGCCAGGAGAAGAAAGAAGGAGAAGAATTAAGCAAGAAGCAAGCTTGCATCAAGGATTCTCTAGAAAAGACTCGAAAATCCGCACAGGAAGCTAGAGAAAAGACTGGTGCAGGTTCTGGGGGCGGAAGCTGGAATCCATTAGACCTTAGCGGTGAACTAATCAATAGTGCAATCCAAGGCTTTGTTTATGTAATTCTCAGTGGGCTATCAGCAGCTTTTCAATATATCGTCCAACTGTCCTTCTTAATGATTGCATTCGTCGCCCCTGTCTTCCTAGTTCTATCTTTACTGCCTTTCCAAAGCAAGCCTATCTATGCTTGGTTGTCTGGCTGGCTAGGACTAACATTGGTTCTCATTTCGTACTCGATAACAGTCGGAATTATTGCCAGCGCAATTGTTTCTAAACCTTCGAGTAATCCTTTATTATTGCAACTACTACAAGCCATTTTCTCGCCATTACTCGCGGTAGCCATCGGCACGGGGGGCGGGATGGCTGTATTCTCAGCGTTTACCAGTGGGGTTAAATTCTCTGTGGGTTTAAGAAGATGAAATTATTAGAGAGAAAAGAGTTAAACTTTACCCCAATTTTCTTAATAGTCAATGCTGTTTTATTGGCGATTGTTCTATTAATAGAAGTTGTAAATTTTGCTCGACTAGGAACAATTTCTAAAACTAAAGCTTCAACCTTGGTGGAATTGTCTGACGGAGAATCGATTCGAGTTCTGCCTATCAGTAGTAGCGATCGTTCCCCACAAGCTATTACCCATTTTGTTGGTAAAACAATGACAGGGCTTTTGAGTTGGAACGCACTCCCCAAGCCAACTGATGATTACAATCCAGACCCCACTAAACAATTAAAATTAGATGCTGGGGTAGCAACATCAAAAGCCAAGATTACTACTAGCACATGGGCTTGGGGCTTTGCTCTATCAGAAGATTTTCGCGCCCCATTCCTTGAGGAGATAGGTAATCTTACGCCGCCCGATGTTTTTAATGGATATACGCAGTCAATTCTAAAAGTCAGCCTTATTAGTCAGCCTACTCGGATTAAAGATGGTCAATGGAAAGTAGACATGGTTGCGAATATTGTTATTTTCCAAGGCAGTAATTTAGTTGGTAAGCCCATCGCTTTTAACAAAACTGTATTTGTCAGGGCGATTGATACGGCTGCCCTGCCTAGATTTGCGTCCGATGTTCAAGAAACCGCCTCAAGGGTTCGTAAAGCGGGGCTGGAAATTTACAAAATCCAAGATTTAGATTTATGAAAAAGAACACCCAATCAGCTTTGCCAGAGGCAACTATTGAGATAGAAGAGCAAGATTTTGCCGCGATGAACGGCGCTAAAACAACAAGGGTTGACGATTCAATTCAACCCTCCGAGAACCCCGCCCCAGAAGAAATTGTTACTGCTCGAACAGTCTCGCAATCTCCACTCTTAAAAATGGGCGTTATTGCCCTGATCGTGCTTGCCTTTGTGACGATCGTCGGAGCTTTGATTGGCAATTCAATGAACGCCTTGAATTTTTCCAGTAACAAGGCACAGCCGCCTAAAGCCAAAGAACAAACGCCAGAAACAGAAGTGGTGGACGAGACAGGCAAGGATAAAACAGCGCTTGCTCTGACTAGCCAAAATTACGAGTTAAAGCAGATTCGCGATCGCTTGCCAAACCCAAACCCAACGCCGACCCCTAGCGCAACCTTAGCCCCAGCCCCAATCGCACCCGTTACCCCTCCGATGCAACCAGTGCAGCGTGGACAACGTTCTTACCCAGTCGCCAGTCATCTAGCGCCTAGAACCTTTCCCACAGCTAGAGTATCGCAACCTCAGCCTCGACCCCAGTCCCAGCCCAAAATTGCCCAGCCGATCAGACAATCTCCTTTGGCGTTCCCAACGGCTGCAACCAACGCCCCCACCAAAGACCCCACTCAGCAATGGCTTCTCGCTGCAAACGCTGGCAGTTTAAGGAGTTCAGTCGATGAATCAGAAAGCGAGAAACCCATCAAGACTAATGGAATTGAAGGAGGTACGGGAGGAGCAAAGCAAGTGGCCCAGAACACTACCATTAATTACAACGCTCTTCGCGTAATTGTTGGCAGCACCGCAGAGGGTAGGCTAGAAACGCCGATCGCTTGGGGCACTGGTGACGCTGGCAACCAGAATTACTTGGTGAAACTAACAAAACCCTTAAAAGCCTCAGATGGAAGGGACGTACTACCCGTGGGCGCTTATCTGGTTGTTCAACTAGCAGAGTCCAATGGTTCGGGTTTCGCCAAACTGCGCGGTGTTTCAGTGTTGGTCAATATAAACGGCGATACGCAAGAAAAGCAACTCCCAGAAAATGCCGTTCTGATAATGGCCAAGGATGGTGGTTTCTTAAAAGCAGAGTCTCGCAGAGGCAGTAATCTGGGCAACAATTTCATCTCTGCTATTGTTGCGGGAGTCGCCAAAGCTGCCGAAGTACAGAATCGCCCCATAACTCAAGTCAGCAGTAACTCTAATGGCTTCTCTACTAGCTCCACTACCAACGAGCAAAAAGACCTATCCGCCGCTTTTGGAGAGGGTGCATTTAATAGCGTTCTTGATAATATCAAAAGCTCAAATGTTACACGTTCGCAACAGTTAAGCGGCAAAGAAGAAGTATTCGTGATTGACGTTGGTAAGCCAGTACAAATATTCGTTAATCAAACAATATCGCTTTAGTCAATTCGCAATGGGCTAACGCCCCGCTCCGCTAACGCAATTCGCAATTCGCAATTAACACCCCACGGATGAATACGCTTCCTCTGAATATTGATACTACGTGTTTTATCTTTCCTGTTAAGAGTTAAGAGTTCCCTGTAAAAATGTTAAATAAACTCGCTATTGTTACAACTTTCTTAGTAGCTACTGCCTCAAGCGTGGTAGCAATGCCCATCCTAACGGTTTATGAGAATGATGCAAACTCCAAGGCTATCGAATTAAAGGTGTGGAAGGGCTACGGTTTAACTATTAATTTGATGTCTACAGGGGAAACTATCAAGCAAGTTTGGATCGGCGATCCCAGTCGCTTCGCCTTTACTTCAAATGGTGCTTTATGCCAGTCATCAGGCAACGATTCTGACTGCACAGGAGGCAAAGCGACTGTAATTTTCCTTCGCCAGATTGACCCGATTAACTTCCCTGTTACCTCTAGCAGCAATGGAAGTACTCAAATTACAGTGCTTACCAATGAAAAGCAGTATCAATTTAAGATAGTCCCCGCTACTGGCAACCCAGCCTATACAAGCTTGGTGGTTAAATCTGAGTCAGATCGACCCTTGCCAATTACCCGTCCGCGAACACCGCAACCGCTAACAGTCCAAAAGCCGCAATCAGCGCCGCCAGTAGTTCAGCAGCCCTCGCCCCCGCCTCAGCCTGTTGCCGTTTTCCGCCCCAATCCTGGGACTACCCTAAACGGCGCAATTCAGAGGAACGATGCTAATGCTCTCGCTTTTGGGCTGGCAGAAGCTGGGCGGAAAGGTCAAGTTAAACCCGGATCTACCACCTGGAACAAGGTACAAGATGCAATTAAATTGTTACGGCGTGGCAAGACTAGAGATGAGGCGATTTCACTTTCTCAGGTTGATAAAACCACTTTTAACCAATTACTTGAATGGGGGCAATTATGAGCGATTTCTTGAGGTATATTCGTGAAGACTTGCACGATTTTTTGTATTTGTGTAGGTTTGAAAGAGAAAGAAAAATGTCCCGATTACTCCAAGAAAAATGATGAAATCTAAACTCTTTCTACTGACTGCAATCGCTTCTTTCGTTCCGCTTTCCGTCTCAGTCGCACAGACACCGACTATCGATTATTCGCATGGCTTGTACAAAACTGCTGCTCCCGATTGGTCAAAAATTACATGGGAAACGCTGCCGCCCATTCAGCAACCAGGATTTTTAAAGATACCTAAAAACCTGATTTCGACTTTTGGCTACGACCCCTCGCGTTCGTGGACAGCAGGGCAAAAAGTAGACTCTGTTGTGATGTTGGGCGATGCTGATGATGCCTTTAAGATGTCTGCCTTGAGCTTAAAGGATATTGGCACGCTGGCTTTGCCCACTACAGCCACAACCACCAAACCCACCCTCAAAGACTTTGGATTAATCCAATGGCAAACGCCAAAAACATTAGTTAAAGCAATGCCTGAATTAAGCAATTTGAGCCTATCAGAAGTTCCCCCATTAGCCGATCTATTTTCTAGGAATGGTGCTGGACTGGGTAGCGGCACTATTTCTCAAGCCATAGCCTCAAATCCTCAAGCCGCAAACCTGACACTAGATAAGATTGACCTAAGCAAATATTCGCTTGATTCAATTCCTGGATTGACCAAAACTCAGCTAGTCAAGTTTGAGGCATGGCAGCAAGCTTATGTCAATCAAATTCCTAAATATAAGTCAAGTTCCCTTTGATAAAATGCCTCAGCCTATTAGCTCTGGCATTGGTGTTGTGGGTATCGCGTCGGTTGTACTTGGTACGGCTGAAAAGGGCAACGCTTGGGCTGGGAATGATTACTTTGTATCTGGTAGCGTTGTCAGAGGCGATCGCACTTTAACAGTCGCCTGTCCTCCAGGCAAGGAATGCTCATACTTAGAAATGGGGGATTTTGCTGGCAAACAAGGCGGCTTGTATGGTAAGCGTTGGGCATCTGGTTCATCCCAACAAGTCAGAGGTGGCTATGGTTTTCTTGCTGCTGTCAATGGTGGATTTGAACCAACAGGGCGGCTAGTGTATGGTAGTGGGTTCAAAGTGGCGCTAACTGGAGTTACAGCGCTTCCGGCTATTATGCAATACAGTTTTTTTCCTTGCCCTCTCCTATCAAAGCTTTCAGATTTGGGAATGTACCTCATAGCTGCCGTAAGTGCTGTAATGAATCCCTTGGGACTGCCGACTTTGGCTTATTCTTTAGGATCTGTGCGCGACCGCCATTTCAGCAGAAAACTTGCACCCCTTACTTCATTGGGCCAGTTCCCTGGTTGCCCGTGAGTGAGAATGATTTGGTTATCGTGGGCACTGGGCGATGACCAAAACCGCAAACACTATTGTTAGCCCAAATCAATTTATTCCCGCAGGACTTGAATCAGCGCTGTTTTCTCCCGCAGGTTTAGGGGTACTCGTTTGTGGCGCGGTGATTGTAATCGCCAAAATCATCGATAGTAGGGCAGGGTTAGCCAAGCTAGCGACAGCGCGCTGGGGCGGGACAACAGAGAAAACAGCGGCTCGTCAGTTGGCGTGTAAACAAATCCAACAACGCTTGCATAACCGAGTATCACTGTATGTGGGAACTCCCAAGAATACAACGAGCGAGGTTATTAATGATGTCCGTAGAACTTGCATCCCTGAAGATTCAACAACCCTTTACTTCCCAGAGGCACAGCGAGGCATCCTAGTTTGTGGTGGCCCAGGGAGTGGAAAGTCATTTTCAATGATTAATCCCCTGATTCGCTCTGTAATTGATCAGGGCTTACCTCTGGCTTTATATGATTTCAAATACGCCTCCCAGGAATCAGGTGATTCTCCATCTAAAGGGCAAGCTCCAATACTTGCAGGGTATGCGATAGAACGCGGTTATCAGGTTACTGTGCTTGCCCCAGGCTTTGCAGAATCAGCAGTTGCCAACCCTATAGATTTTCTTCGCAGTAATGAAGACTCAGAAATGGCACGGCAGCTTGCGATTACACTCAATCGCAATTTCCAACTCGGTGATCAAGATTCTGGAAATAGCTTTTTCACCAATGCTGGAGATCAGTTAGTCCAAGCCGTTTTTATGCTGGCAAAGGGCACAGAGTATCCAGATATCATGATGTGCCAAGCGATACTAGGGTTGCCAAAGTTAGTTAAGCGCATTGAGCAAGCAGAAAATCTGAATTTCATGGTTAGAGAGGCTTTCGCACAGTTTGTATCTGTTGCAGGGTCGCCAGAAACAGCAGCTAGTATTGTGGGTACAGCTAGCGGATTGTTCAGCCGTTTTATGGTTCCCTCTGCCTTAGCAGCGTTCTGTGGAAAAACTAATATTCCACTGGATTTGAAGGGACGGCAGATGGTGGTATTCGGGATGAACAAAGAAAAGCGTGATGTAATTGCCCCTTTGCTAGTATCGATTTTGCATCTATTAGTTAGTCGGAATGTAGCTAACAAACGGACTTGTCCAATTGTTTTGGGGATTGACGAGTTGCCTACTCTTTATTTACCAGCACTGGTTGATTGGCTGAACCAGAATCGGGAAGATGGTTTGGTATCGATACTGGGATTACAAAATCTCTCAATGCTGATTGAATCTTATGGTGAAAACACAACTAATGCCATCTTTGGTGGTTGTGCTACCAAAGCATTCTTTAACCCCCAAGATGATGTCGCCGCCGAACGATTTAGTAAGTTTTTAGGTGAAGAGGAAATTAAATACAAGCAACGTTCTCGCTCATCAGGAGGTAAGGGTGGTGCAAGCATTTCTAATTCTGACCAAAACAGTACTCGCAAGTTATTTGATGTCAATCAATTTAACACCTTACCATCGGGAAAAGCAGTAATTATTAGTCCCGGTTTTCGTTCTCGTGGTCAAATAAGTTTGCCAATCTTGCAATCAATTAAGATTCCTAAGCATGAAATCCGGTCTGAAGCTGACAGTGTGAAAGCTTGGTACGAGTTTCAAAAGTTCTTATCTAAAAAGTCTACTCTCTTAACTCCAGCAGATGAAGAAATGAAAATTCGCCGAGCCTCCGCGATAAAATTGTTACCTTTAATAGAAAACCAAGAGCAGTTATCAGAATATGCAAGTCTGATTTAACGAACAGAATACATGCGTCAGTCGCCAGAATTCAGAATTGAATTCTGTACGAGTGGCGGATGAATAAACGGGTTTAAGTTCCCCACTAAATCTCCGATTTAGTGGTGCAATAATCAAGTGGTGGGTCTGAATCCCCCACTCATTAATTCTGACTCCTGTTAGCGGTAGCGGGGCGTTTAGCCCATTCAGAATAGCTGAATTCTTCTTTAAAGTGAAATTTCCTGCCCTTAATAGTCATCACAAATATTCAAGATAAATACCATGTCGTCACGCGATTTTTACTCACTTAATGATTATGACAGACGAGAAATTGCAAAACTTCCACCTCAGATAGCAGCTTTAGCAGATAAATATCCATGTGAGATTGTAAATGTTGTCGATGCTTGGGACGATGAGCCTTTTGGGATTAATTATGTTCCTCAATATGTTGAAATTTATAGCGATGCTGGTGAAAAGGCTAGCTTGTGTATTTTAGACGGGGTTCTCACTGACTATACACCTGCTAATCCAGAAATTAATACCTCAACTGTCCAAGTAATCATTGATGGCAAGTTTGCTTATATCGAAATTGAAGGAAGGGTAATAATCAATCATTTGGGCGGAATAATTCTCCCCAAAGTAACTGTCAATCCTTCGGAGTTAATTCAAGTTTTACTAAAGGAATTAAATCATGATTGATGATGGAGATGCCAAAGAAATTAAACGTGACTACTTGGATATTCTAGAAGCCCTACTTAAAAATATTCAGCAAAAAGCAAAATCAAAAGAAATACCGACTAGCAACGATATAAGTATTTATGCTGGTGGTCAGCAGGTATATAAAGGACTTGTCGGACAATCACCATCTAAAAATTTATTGACTTCCGAACAACTAGAGAATATTAACAAAGCGATAACTGACCCCAAAAATTCTCAAGGTACTATCTCGATAAAGATTGGTAAATCGGAAGTTTTTCGCGTTCAAAATGGACGGATAACCAATGATTTATTAGGTTTAGCTCCCCCATCACAGCCAAATAAAGTTGTAACGAAGGAGCGAATTTATAGTGTAGAAGCTTTGCAAAAACAAGTGAAAGTTTTACAAAGTAAACTTCAAGCACAGCAAAAACTTGTTGAAAGTATCAAAGAGACGCAACAAACGCCCGAATCGCTGTCAAAGCTAATTGACCAAGTTGCCGAAATGGGTAAATCTTTGGAGAAACAACAGCAGTTGATTGAAAATACTCAAAAAGCATTGTCCCAGGTGAATGAACGTTCTTTACCACAAGTTAAAAATACGGTTCTTCAAAATTGGGTGGGTACGGTTGAGAACAAGGTAAAACAAACTGCCAAGAATGTTTTTGAGTGGGTTAAAGATGCGCTAACACCTGAAGTTACCAAGCTCAGAAAGGAAATTACTTCACTCAAATCTCAAATTAATGAACAAATTACTAGCTTCAAGGATGAAGTTAAATATCAGACTGACAGTGTAAGAAATGAACTCAATCAACAAGTTGGTAACTTAACAGGAGAATTACGTACACAAGCAGATGGTGTTAAAAACACTGTTGAGCAAAGCCTTATGGGTGTTAAGTCAGCTATTGACAATACTCGAACTGAATTACGGGCTGCTGTTGATGATGTTAAAGGTCAAGCAATTGAACAGAGTGTCAAAGCAATGCTGAATATCTTGGGCAAAGATAACCCTGATGGTTCTAAGAGTTTTAAAAGTACAAATTTTGATTTTGAACGCCTTGGCGATAATGTAATTGTTCGTGCCAAAAACGGCGAGGCTGTTCTCACTGATGGAGTTTTATCGCCTAACGTTTCAGAGAAACAGTTACAGGCACTTGATAAGGTTCAATCTGTTGTTGATATGCATCATCAAATTGAAAATAATGCTCAACAAAACTCAGAGTTTAGAGCTATAAAGAGATAGAAAATTGTATCTTTATATGACGGGCGCATTGATAAAAGTGGAACGGCTAACCCGGATTTCTCACCATATCTCTCAAAACCTTGTGCAGGGGAGCAGAGGAGCAGGGAAGAGATTTGTACAAGTTCTTTCCCCTCTGCCCCTCTGCATTTCAAGCTTGTGAGAAATGCGGGCTAAGGATGATGAGGGGGAATAAGATTGCGGTGAAAGGTTTTGAATATATCCTTTCCCCTTTCTCTTAGAAGTATTTATCGTCTAAATTTATTTTGTTTGCTCTCATGGGATTGGGGGATTTCCAACAAGATCATAATCCGGGCTTTGTCCTCTCTAATTAATTGGCGAACCATATTCATTTTCTGTTCAAAAGTTAAAGATAAGTCAGCTTGACCAACAGGGTAAAATAACTTGTTGACTTGATCACCTTTGACTTTTTCACCTTGAGCATATTTCCCTACTTCAATAAATAAATCTGACATTTGTTGTTTATCTAAATGCTGGAGCATCTGCTTTAGAAGTGACTTTATATTTGTTGTAACTTGTTCCTTTTCTTCGACAGCACCAGCAGTTTTTTGTTGAAGGCACTCCGACAATTTATCAATTATGGCGACTACATTGGTGACAATCTTAGTAAATTCACTATTAGCAGGATAAAAAGATAGTTCCTTGATTACAGTTGGTAATGTTTCAGCCAGTGCAGACTCAACAGACGACTGCTCAACATAATCAACTATCGCATTTATGGCGAGTTGTGATATTTGACGTTGTTCTGATTGAATTAATGCTGTTGTCAGTTTGTCTAATGCAGTTGCTCCATTGGTTAAAGAAAGCTGATATTGTGAGAGTTCCTTAATTAGTATTAGTAAATCAACCTCTTCCTCTTCAACAGACGACTGCTCAACATAATCAGTAATCGCATTCACAGTGAGTTGCGAGAGTTGGTGTTTTTCCTGTTCAGCCAGGGCTGATGAGAGTTGGTCTAATGTGATTTTTCCATTGGTTAAATCCTGCTGATAATGTGAAATTTCCTCGATTAGAGGTTGCAATGTTTCAGCTAGCGCAATCTCAATAGATGATTGCTCAACAAAATTAGTAATTGCGTTTATAATTCGTTCAGTACTTCCATAGCTTGTTGTCTGCTCAAGAATTGCTGAATTTTTTCTGTCAGTGTCTCCTGAGATGCTCTCTGTTCGCTGATTTGTACCCCGACTGCCTCCAAAGAAGAGGTTAATTCTCGCAATGTCGGCTCCAAGTTGCTCGATTTCTTGGAGTTCAAGGTATCCGCTAATTGCTTTAAGAAGTCTGAGTGACTCGCGCTCATTTCGCTCATGTTCTCGGATTGGGCTAATTCCAAGCACTGAATCTTCTCGCTCAGTTTGGAGTTGTTGGTTGACAACTGCTGTATTTTTTCGGTCAACTGGGAGTGACTGATTAACAATTCCTCTATCTTCTCGGTTAGCAACTGTATCTGTGTTGGGTTGTTGTCTATTGAAGTCATTGGTTTTTACCTGTGGTTGATTTTGTAAAGAACGAACGGACACTATCGGCTTACGCGGTGGTGATATCGTGGCAGCACGTTGTAAATGATTCTGCTGTTCCCAGTCTCTTAAACGCTTTGCTTCATGGCTCAATTTCTCGTAAGCTAGTGGCCCACGAGCGACTATGAAATCATCAACACCTTTTTCTGCCCCTGGCAAGCTGACAACTTTCACTCTTGCTCCAGCTTTTTGTAACAATCTTCCAGTCACGGAAATATCTCGCTCGATATGGAGCTTAGTTTCAGGCTTGGTTTCATAGTCAAAGCAGAATTTGATTTCTCGAGAAGGTGTGGCGAAAACTGCCAACTCTTCATGCAGAAAAGACTTGCCAATTTTCTTGCCAAACTCATCTTTGGGAGTTCGGTATCCCGCCGAAATCCCAGGCAGCCCAATGGCAGCATAACCCTGACTCAACAGACTGGCTGCTTTTTTCGCGCCTTCTGCGACCGCACACGGGATATTATGTTTCCAGACACAGTACCAAAATCCTGATTGGCGATCGCTATCACTGGGGTTCACCTTGTGTTTGGAGTAAATGCGTTCGGCAATATCGTCAGGGACATCTAGCAAGAAGATACTTAATTCAACTTTTGGGGGATGCTCATATTTAATGAATTTCCCTTCAATTATTTGATTATTCTCATCTTTTTTGGGTCTTGGTTGATTTGGCTTGTAGCATCCCCATCGTTTAAGAGTTGGTTTATCACCTGGGGTTAAATCAGCAAATGAACGCGGATCAACTCCAGCATCACACCACCATCCTCCAGCATCAAGATGAGAATATGTTCTGATTAATCCCTCCGTTAACCTCCCGGTATTTGTACGATTAAGTTTTTCGCTAACCATCAGCCTTTCCCAAGCCTCATGCTCACCACCTGCATAGTTAAACTGAAGACTCTCAAAGTTTAGCGCCGCAATTTCTGGGTGAATGGCACTTGATTCAAACTCTTGCCAGTGCTTTGGTTCAAGAAAATTGGGAATGTCTTTACTTCGATGTGGTGTCCAAAATGCTTCTGTGGGGACAGCAGATTTCAGTACTGGCTTGTCGATATGAGGTTTTGTAACGGTTGGTGGTAACTCTATCTCTTTTAGCTTGACTACAGTTTCTAAGCTTGTTGCAACCAATGACGCTTTTTTCCTAATTGGCTCAGAGACTTGCTTTGTTTTTAGTGGTTGAACTTTCAATACTGGTTGAGCTACTGTTGCCTCGTGCTTTAATACTGGTGGCTCCTCAGAAGAGGCACTTATATTTATAGTTATCGCAAGCTGAGGCGAAAGTTGGTGCTGCTCAATCGTCGATTTCTGAACTTGTTTTCGTAGCAATTCCAAGGCATTATCTTTGGCTTTCGACTGTTGCGCCAACTCTACCAATCGTGTTGGATCTTCGGTGTAAATCTTTAATTGATGCCTTGCACGGCTGGCAGCAACATAAAAACTTTCCTGTCCAATGGTGAAGTCTGCCGAAATTAACACCCGATCCGCAGTTTTCCCCTGACTACTATATGTTGTACTCACAAGGGCATAGTCTAAGTTTTGCGCCTGTGCCAAACTAATGGATTCAGTACGCTCATCAGCATATTTAATCTGGACGATATTCAGGTCGATGGCTGTTACAGTAAATTCCTGCCCGTTGCGTCGTCCCAATTGCTGATCGTTTTTCTTCCATTGCAAGCGATCGCCCACAGCAATTTCAATCTGGTGACTCTGGTAAACCGCTTTCTCAAAAGCCGTGTCTACATCCATTACCTGACCATTATCACCAATTAGGGTCAACTTATCAGTAGTTCGACCTACCACTTCATATAATTTGCCTTTATCCAGCCCCCGGCGTTTGTAATCCCGTGTCGGCATGACCACATCACCAATTTCAAAGTTATGGGCAAACCGCATCTGTACTTTTGTCAGATTTTTGGTTTGCAATTGGGTGATGGTTGCAGTTTCTCCCAAAGTTCCTTCACCCTTGAGCTTGTCTCGAATCGCTTGGGTAAGGGCAAGTCTTTCTGTATTTGTTCCAGCTAACACAAGAGTTTTGAGTCGCTGCTCTGGTGTCCCTACTATATAATCATTGGCGATCTGCTCTATTTTGGAAAAACTATCTATAGAAAGTATGGAACCGTTGGCTTCTAGTCGTTCAAAACCAGCTTCAATCCTGCCATCAGCAATTAAATCTACTGCTAATTTTAGTTGAGGGTCTTTTTGGCGCAACGATTCATTGAGGTGTGCGGTTTTAATTCCTGCTTGCTGCAAGGATTTGAAGGGATTACCTGCTGATACTGCTGACAACTGCCGAGTGTCACCGACTAAAATCACCCTAGCTTTAAGTAAGGTTGCTCTTTGTAGGAGTGCATGGGCATCCTTAGCACTGAGTAAACCCGCTTCGTCCACAATCCAGATTTGATTTGGTTCAATCTGTGGTGGTGGTTCCGAAACCAGTAATCGAGCAACAGTCTCAGACTGAATTTTTAACTCTTCGCTCAAAACCTTAGCAGCAGAGGAACTAGGGGCGAAGCCAATAATAGTGTAGCCGGCATCCCTTGCGATCGCTTTGAGTTCTTTAAGAGCAAAAGTTTTCCCAGCACCAGCTACCCCCTGCCATGCAATGAATTGGTCAGATGTAGTTGCAGCTAATTCTACCGCTTCCCGTTGCCCTTTGTTCAGTAAAGTATTCTCCAAAAGGCTTTCAACTACTTCCGGGTGCGAAATTGGGTTAACGTTGCCAAGTCTTAGCTGCATTAACTCTATTGTCGCCAACTCCCGCCGGACTGCTGTCATCGTTGTAAATTGATGAGTTAAACCTGGCAAGCCGATTAACTCCTGGTGGGATTTTATCAATGGCTCAATGGCTGTTACATCAGTGGCTAAACGTTCTTCTAGGACGAATTTTTCTAAGTCTTCCTGGGTAAATGCTACATTCCTTTCTGAGCAGTGAGCGATCGCTAAATTCAAAACGTGACTCAAATTCAAATCATTGGCTGGTACATTCTCCCAAGCTTCCCCAGGTTTGACAAAGGTAATTCCTAGCGCCGCTGCTTCTTCAACCCAGTAAGCTTTTAACTCTGACTCTGGTAACTTTTCCTTACGCTGGCGAGTATTATCCCAAATTTTTTCACGTTCTGCCCAGGTGGAGTTAGCTCCAGCAAGAGCGAGTATTTGCTGTCGGCGTTGAGAAAATGCCTCTAAATCCTCTTCCTTGAACCCTTTTATATCAAATTGCCCATGTTTGCGGAGTTCTATCTCGTAGCCAAGCTTCTGCACCTCACGCGCCAGATAACTTTGATACGCCATTCCCAAGAATTTCTTATTGGCGAATATCTCGTTATTACCCAAACTCAACCACCTACCATCTGGAGTTTGGGTCATGTTCATCAGCAAACAATGGGTGTGCAGATGTGGGTCTAAATCCCGACTTTCGATGTGATCGAACTGCGCGACGACCAAGTTACCAGTTTTAACTCTATGTCTGCCGCTATTATCTGTCACTCTGGTATAGGCATAACGCTGCTCTATTAGCTCCAGGGTTTCTTTTAGCGCCTGATGATGGGCATCAATCAAACGAGTATCCCCGCCCACCAAGGCCATCAAGCTTACACTTTTGGGCGCAGAAAATGTACAGTCTAATGCGGCTCTGCGTTCTCCTTTCCCCTTTTCTTTGACTACTCTGGCATTCAATACCTCACGACCATCAGGCGTAAGCCCCTCGATGATATTTTTAAAAGCTTCTTCATCATCGACTGCCCCTGACAACCCCAACTTTTCAGCACCTTGACCACTCCAAAGCGACTTTCCTTGGTGATAGTAATTCTTGACAAAGTAGTTCACCGCCATTTCCGAGGACACGTTAGCAGCTGTCAGCATGGCTCACCTCTGGGATGGGGTTTACAAAAGTTAATCCTTGTTATATTCCATCTGTTGGTGCAACAAACTCTCGTCAAGAAATTCTGATTATTATCTCTGTTGGCAAGATAATCACCTTTGCAATAAGTATTGAAGTCAAAATCAATCTCCGTCATCAAACTTAGTGGTGCTTGATGGCGACTGAAAAGATTTTCGTGTTCCTTAGACTTCAACTTTTTTTCCAAACAGGTAATTGCTATTTAATATAGCAAAAAACTACAGCATTCTTTCCGCCAAATATGGCGTACTGTGCGTCAGAAAAAGATGGATTGTGTGGCTTGTGGTTGTTTTAGCTAATTACTAGATAATTGGGATAATCCTTGAGAAAATTGGGAAGTATCAGGAAGTGCTAGGAAGTCTTGGGAAGTCTTAGGAATTGTTGGAAAATATTAAGCTAATGAGAATTTGGTGAGGAGATGATGTTAAATAGTTGAAAAGGTAAGAAATGAATTGGAGATTTGGGAGATATTGTTTAGATATTGGGAGATGTTGAATGTAATTGGTAAAAATTGGGAAATTGGAGATTTTGCCGAGATTTTCTATCAGATGCACGAATTCATGAAAAGTCAAAGAGTATTGCCAAAACTGTAATCTTTCTTCGTAGATGTGCGAACAATCACGGTTCGAGCGGTTTATATTGAGAGTAATTATCAATTAGATAGACAAAAAAAGGGTCAAAAACAGGGAGAATTTTTCTTGTGGATTTAATGTTGAGTCTTGATCCGGGAACTTCAATGACGAAGATGGTTTATCGTGTTCTCTCGGAGATTTCGTACAAGTCAGAATTACTGTGTATGGAACCAGAGTTAATTAAGATTTCCAAAGACTCGTTGGATTTATATGAGTCTGGGCAAATGAATCGCCCCAATCCAGAGAATGAAGCATGGATAGAGTACAACGAAGAATATTATGCGGTTGGCTTTTTGGCACAAAAGTATTTTGAAGCGCGAATCAATTTTTTAGAACTCAAGTATGAGAACGCGATTCCAAAAACTTTGGCAGCAGTGGGGGCAATAGCGATTAGAGATTCTTTGAAGGCAAACTTTGATTTATCCTTGGGACTGCTATTGCCTTATGGGGAGTGGGAAGATAGAGAGAGATTGGAGAGGGGTTTAACTAAGGCACTGTCTAGCTTTAGCTTTCGAGGGAAACAATTTTGTATAAATCTGATTAACTTTCAGTGCTTGCCCGAAGGTGGGGGACTGATATTGACGCGAAGTAAAAAACTTGGCACAGATTTCAATAAAATGAACATTGCTGTGGTGATGCTGGGTTTTCGGGATATATCAGCCGTAATCTTTGAGCGTGGTATCTCAACTGGAAAAACGGAAGGATTGGGCTTGGCGTGGATGCTGGAGAGAATCAAAAGCCGAACATCAGGGCAAAACTTACATGATCTGTTAAAGGCTGTTCATCTATCAGGCCCGACATTGAAACCGAGATACTGCAAACCTTTGGCTCGGAGCAAGAAGTCTGATTTTAAGGTTGAGGAAATAGCACAAATTATTGAAGTGGCTGACTTATCTCGTAAAGAATACTGGGAAAGGGTATCCACTTGGCTCAAAATTAATATTCCTGCCCATATTGAGCAAGTCATTATTGGTGGTGGAACGTCGGAATATTTAGGCTCGGAGTTGAAAAATTTGTTTACTCATACCGACATTTCATGGGCAGCAGAATTATCTGAGGATGTGCGTTTAGCTTTTAACCTGCCGATTAAAAAAGATGCCTTGTGCTTGCGTTTCACTGATGTATATGGATTGTTTCGTTACCAACACGCTACATCATCCATTTCAAACCATCGTGCTTCTTAATTAAAGGAATAATGAAATGCTTTCAGATGTTGAGTTTCGCTTACGAAGTAGAGTTAAGGCTGATAGCTCCGAAGCGGTGGTAATTAAGTATCTAAATTCCAAGAATACTCTTTATCCTGCTAGGGATATGGCGATGATTGCCATTAGCAGTTATTGGTTGCCTTTAGCTTATCAAGCTGTGGATCAATCCGTGAATTTAGAGCCACACATTCGTGCTTGTCTTTACCGCCTTCAACTCCACTCTTCATATTTGATGGGACTGCTGGGAGAAATCCCCTCTCAAGGAACGCCGATGATTGCAGTAGCCTCTAATCAATCACAGCCATTACAACTAATACAATCATCACCATTACCAATATCCAGGACTTTAGTCAAAGAACCATTACAAATAGCCAGAACTCCCGTACCAGAAGAATTGGAGTCGGAAACTGACTGGTTAAATCCTTTTTAGGACTGACCATTTTTTGAATTGATTTGACGCATTGCTCCTTTCTTAGCATCTTTTTCATTAACGCAAATATCTCGTTTCAGGCTTTTTAACTAGGAGTGCATGATTATGTATCAACCACAAGAACTTTTCAACAACCTCTCACCATCAGAAATTAGCCGGACTTTACGCTTGAGTGGCATACCTGAAAAAGAGTTGTATACCGAGAATGATGCAGACAGGTTTCGTGAATGTCGCACCTTAATCGAGCAGGGTGGAAATGATGAGGAAGTAATGGCTCTATTATCTCCAATTGTTGACAATGCACTGTCAGAAACTCAGGGCAATTCCTCGTCCTCACCGAAGAATGGAGGGAAAAAACAAGGGAAGAAAGCCCAATTACCATTAGATATTACTGAATTACTAGTTATTGCTCGTGAAAGAGGCTATAAAATCGCACTTTCTCAGGCTTTATTAATTCTCCAAGTCTGCGGACTATCTGAGCAAGATGAGTATAGCCCAGATGAGTGCGAACGCTTTCTTGAAACCTACAAATCAATAAAAGAGCAAAACAAATCCTTTGAAGAAGTTGCATCTGAGTTAGCTGCTCTAAATGAGTCTGGGATTTCTCAGCAACTAAAATTAGATGCAGTGATTGAGAATGTTAGTGAAAAAGCTGTAGCTGCCAGAGATGATTTATCTAATCTTATTGATAGGATTACTGCCGCCGAAGCTGAAGAAATAACTGGCTTAGTTCAATCACTTTACCTGAAAAATGTCGCATTGAAATTGCAACAGAGCGATTCGGGAAATAATCTGTTTGCTCAATTAGAAGAAAGAATCATGGCTCGAATCGCCCAAAAAAAGCAACAGAGGGCACAGTTATCTGGAATGAATTGGGAGACGACACCCTCATTGCCTTCTTCGCCAATGCCGATGCTGTCGCCCAACGTATCCAAGAATGGAATGAATACCGATTAAAACAAGAAATTGCAGCCAAAGAACGCACTATTGATATTCAAGTCGAAAAAGCCTCTGATGCTAAAGCCAATAAATTAGCTGCCCACAAGCTGGAAAAAATACAGGCATGGAACGAAGCACAACTAGAACGTCAAAAACTTCGTCAAAAACGCTTTGAACAGTTCAAAGGACTTGTTTTTTGGCTCGGTGGTTGGGTCGGTTCTGGCCGCTCTGGTATTTTCTTTTTTGGCTCTGCCATGTTAGCTTCTGCGACTTTTGCAGGAGTAACAATCATTAATCTGCCAACAAATCTTTCCTGTCCTGATCGCAAAAGTCCCTGTTATCTGGTATACCAAATGCGATTTAACAATAAAAGTGTGATTCTTCCACAACAGACCAAGGATATTATTGCTGAGTATGAGCGCAATAAGAGTAAACCTAAACGGCGCAGATAATTAATTTATCAAGAAAGGCAGAGGGCAGGAGGCAGAAGGCAGAAGGGAATTCTGATTCCTACCCTCTGCCACGACCGAAAAGGAGTAAGGGTTTAAGACCCCCACTGAACAAGAGTTCAGTGGCTCCAAGTCAGGAGGGGTTTGAATCCTATCGACGACTTGTTCCTTCTGCCCTCTGCCCTCTGCCTTCTGCCTTCTTCAATAGAGGAGAAAATACTGTTAATTCTCCTCTAAGCAATTTTTTAGTCAGGTATAAGTCATTCCCTACAAGCTTTTGAAGCCATTGGAGATCTGTATTTTTAGTCAGGTTTTCAAGTATGTTTTGTATTGCTCTGAGTTGCATTCCAGAAAGTCTAGATAGTCCTCAGCAGCGAAAGCGATTGATGCTTTTATCAAAGAGCTATGTGACAAGTAAACCTTAATATCTAGTAGCGGATTAGTTTTATGCAGGAGCAAAAGACGTTAGAAACTTATCAACAGGCGATCGCAATTTATGAAACTGCGATCGCTGCTTTACTTAACGATGCGTAACCGCCGTAGGTATCGCTTTTTTTCACATATCCAGATAAAATCACTGTATTTGATGGATAAAAACTTTCTTTACAGCCTAACCTCACCGACTTTAATAGGAGGTGTCCTTATCGAAAGGTAAGCTGTCAGCATCCTCAAAGTTCCGCAGGTCTTGTTCCATCTGAATCCGGCGTTGGGCGTAGGTTCTGTTATCTTCAATCCTTCCCCTCATCTGCCATGCACCAAAATTAATACCCTTTTCTGCGTATTTAGCAGACACTTTGTTGTAATCATCAACCTCGATTTTCTTGCGCCACTCAAGCTGTTCAAGGGCACTTTCACTGATACCAATTTTCTGAGCATATTCTACATATTCAGGTCTGAGAGAACCATCTGGGTTAAATTCCCTTTTCTCTTGTTCGCTGAAGAAATCGTAGGCTGTGTAGATTGGCCATGGTTCTGGATCAGTCTCGTCCAAGTGCTTCCACTCATCGTATCTCGCTTTTACTCTACGAGCGTAGTCATCGACTGCTTCTGGATGTGCGCCAAGAGATAATTTTTGTTGTCTTACTTCATCTTTTAAAGTTCCATCTGCATTGAATTCTTCCTCATGCATATTTATCCAACGCTTAATTCTCGACATACAAACCTCTCAAGATATTAAACAAATTGTATTAACTTCTTAAAACCATGACTCTGGAAATTAAACATTTTGATCCCAGGCTCAATCAATGGATTTATACAGATGATAGCAAAGCTGACTCTCAATCAATTTTAACTGAAAAACTCAGTAATACTTTACTAGAATTTTACTTTCCTGACAAAGAATTCTCATTTGGACACTCAGATGAATACAGCACTGATGAAGAATTAAAAAATCATCCAGATGGACAGATTTTATTACTGTCTTCTAAGACTCGCTTACTTTATGGAGATAAAGAATGTTTAGAAACGATTCAAAAAATCTGTCCAGATAGTAAAGACCGTGGAGCTTATGGTTCCATCTTCCTTGGGGCTTGTAAAAATGCGATTCACGAAAAGCTAAACATTCTAATAGTAGATGATTCTACTAATAACAGGGGTGAGAATGGAGGGATATTATCGAATGATTTGGCATATAAACTAGTTGGGGACTGTTATGGACAGATTTCGACACAACTCTATGACAAAGTAACCTTAAGAGAATCCCAAGCAGATAAAAGCTATCGTGTAATCCAGCATCGATTTGGTTGGGTGGATGGAGTAGGAGAAGATACTACCAAATATCGTTTTGGCAAAGGAACACTCCGACCATACAACT
>NZ_JABXKH010000006.1 GCF_017115105.1 Nostoc sp. NMS2 | reverse complement strand
GCTTAGTTATGTACGGACTGATTACCGTGATTCACTAAGCAACGAATCGCACCCTTCAGGGAAACCCATGTAGTTCTCAATTAAGGAACTTGTGCCGGCTTGTCCTCCCACAGCATGACGTTCAACTAGAACTGTACGCAAACCCTCGGAAGCTGCATAAACCGCAGCGCTTAACCCGGCAGGGCCTGCACCATAAATTGATACATCGTATTCTTTAAACTTTGGTTGCGTTACCCACCCTAAATGTTGAGCAATTTCGCGGATAGTGGGAGCAAATAACTGAGTTCCATCAGGCAATTCAACCACAGGTAGTCTAATATTGCTTAGAGATGGCAATCCAAGTTCTCTGTTGCAATCATCATCACCACCAAGTGCAATCCAGTCAAATTCGACAACGCTACGGTTGAGAAAATCACGAATTTCATAGGCTTGTGCTGAGTCTAGTTGACCGTAAAGTCTTACCTTCTTTTGATTTGGTTGTGATAAAGCTGAATTTTGCTGTTGAGTCATTTTAGTTTCATTAGATTATTTTCTCTAAACTAAAGGCTTGTTTATAGATGCGATCGCACTTTAGGCGAACCATAAGTAAAATTTTTAGGTTAACTGGGCTTTTAATCTATTTCACTGTAAAGTTAAAAGGGCAATTCATTAAGCCAATACGCTGCTCTTTATCTAATTAACACGAAGATTTATGCCTGATATCGTAGATACTGCAATTAACGCGGGTACTTTCAACACTTTAGTAACAGCTATCACTGCTGCTGGTCTTGATACGGCCCTGAAGGGTGCAGGGCCATTTACTGTATTTGCGCCAACTGATGAGGCGTTTTCAAAGCTACCATCGGGAACTGTCGAGTCGCTATTAGAAGATGTCATTCAATTAAGAAAGGTATTAGAGTACCATGTTGTATCTGGCAAAGTAATGGCAGCAGATGTGGTAAAACTTGATTCAGCAACTACCACAGCAGGTTCAACGGTGAAAATTGATGCCTCTAATGGTGTCAAAGTAAATGACGCTACAGTTATTACACCAGATGTCGAAGCAGATAATGGTGTGATTCACATTATTGATACAGTGCTAATTCCTCAATAGGAACTTGGGACAAGTCTGTGCGATTACTTTAGACTTGTTCCATCAATTGTTTGTCGATAATTCCAGGCAAAAGATAGAACGAGGGAATAAGGACATAAAGTACAATGCTCAAGTTGATATTGATAAAAGCCAAGCCTGCGGCAACAAGATAAGAAATTGGATAACTAAGAGTCCAAATAGTTGCTTTTTGAACAGTTTTTTGGTGGATGATTTTTTGACTCGTGATGTACCGACGGACAACATAAAACCAGAGCGCATTGTAAGCAAATCCAGTCAGTGCTAGTGTCAGTCCATAAAAAACAACAACGGGTAGCGAGGTTCCATATTCACCAATAAGCGCCGTAGGATAGGGGATAAAAGCAACACACATTAATAAAAGTAAGTTGATTACTAAAATAGTGCGATCGACTCTTTTTATGAAATGAAAGAGTGCATGATGATTAATCCAAATTACGCCAATAACAATAAAACTGGTGGCATAGCTCAAAACGTGAGGAAATACTTGGAGTAGTTTAGCAATAACTTCAGAGGAGGTTGCTTGAGATAGGTCAGGTGCTTTAATTTCAATCACAAGCAAAGTCACTGCGATCGCAAATACACCATCACTAAATGCCTCAAAACGGTTCAAACTCATCAAAGGAACTTGTTTTGTACTCTCCAATTGCGGCATTTTAGTTTCCTGAAGTAGTTTAAATGAGTTTACTCTACGCTTTTTGTTGGAGAGTATCTAAATTTTCACCAAATCGACTTGTTCCATAACTAAACTGAGAGCGATCGCCCATTTGCTGACCGGATGTCATAAGTTGTCTGCCATAAGCTAGTTGACTCGGCTCCCAAGCTGGCAAAGCTTTAATAACATTATGGTTGTGTCTAACTAGCGCCTCCGCAAGAGAAATTGCATTAGCTGCCGCTTTTGCGGTACTTGCTGCCGTATGGGGACGGGGAATAAAGGCAGCATCGCCAACTAGCGCTATCCGTTTGAAGGTCATTTGTGACACTCCTAAGTCTAAAATCGCCTGGACAAAAGGCTCTTGAGTTGCGGCAACAAGTTTCTGGAATGGGGGAGCTAGTACCGTATTGGCATATAAACGCATCTCCTGCTCCACTGCTGCTGCTAACATTCCAGGTGGAATAGAATAATCCCGATGTTTGCCTTGTTTGTCTGTCAAAATACGAGGTAGTTCTGTCGTCTCGTCGTAATTGACATACCAAACCCAGTTAAAGCGGCGTTCTCCAGGTACTAAAGATTCGCGATCGCCCGGAATCACATATTGCAGTATGTGAGAGTTGGGAAATTGATAAAACACAAATCGTTCTGTAAACAAAGTAGCTGCATCTGATTCCAGTTCATTTTCGTTCACAAGTCCCCGATAAGCGACATATCCAGCGTAATGATAATGAGTATCTGGTAGGAAGTGTTGTCGCACAGTCGAATTTGGGCCATCTGCACCAATCAATAAATCTGCTGTGTCATGAGTTCCATCAGCAAAGATTGCTGTAACCTGTTCGCCGTTTTGCTGAATATCAGTTAAGTATTTGCCGTAATGATAATGCTCAGAAGGAAAATGCCGACGCATAGAACCGTAAAGCAAATTCCAAGAGGTCAAAATTTGACGCATTGGCATCGGTTGGTCAACACTACCATCGGAGTTTAAGTAATAACGTTCGTGCGCTGTTACACCCAGCGATTGAGTAGAGATCCCTGCGCGTTCAAAGGCTTCAATGACATCACTTTGTAGTACAACACCACCACCGCGACTATCAAGATTGCGATCGGAGCGTTCGTAAATATCGACATCCCAACCAATAGAGCGCAGCATGATTCCAGCAAACAAACCACCTAACGAGCCACCAATAACAATTGCTCGATTACCTGTTGGTTTTATAGTCATTGAACCCCTTACTATTCTGTTATGCAACTTCTAGTACAGCACCGCGTAAATAAACCACCCATTCCAAATCAATGAAACCCTTGCCGTATAATAATTACGAATTACGAATTACGAATTACGAATTACGGTACTAGTTCATTTACCGCAGCTTGCAAGGCTGTCAAAAAAACATCAACACTTTGCGCTCCAACAATCGTTTCAGAGCCAATTTTGACCGACGGTACGCCGCGTATATTTCGACTTGCTGCTTGCTTTTCTAGTGCTTTGACTTCCTCAATACCTCCAGTAGAATTTAGAAATTCTCTAACTTTGTCAGCGTCTAACCCAACTTCCGCAGCAAGTTTAGCTAAGGTTTCGACATCGGTAATATCTTGTCCTTGAGTAAAGTAAGCGTTCAAAATCCGCTCTACCATTTCTGTCGCTTTGCCTTCAAGCTCGGCAAACCAACTCAAGCGATGAGCTTTTAGAGTATTTGGAGTAACCTGCATTAAGTCATAGCGAAATTCAATGCCGTCATGGGTAGCCGCCTGCATCGTTTGAGCATCTAGCGCTTGTGAATATTCCCAACTACCAAACTTGTTAGAACGATAAGTTTTACGATCCATCCCTGCTTCCGGCATGGTGGGATTTAACTCGAACGGATACCAAAGGCGTTTAATCTTAACCGGAGCTTTTAGTTGCTCAATTGCTCGATCGAGTCGTTTATCTACCACCAAACACCAGGGACAGATAAAGTCTGAAGTGATTTCAATTGTTAAAGTCACGGGTTTTTTTCCATTAATTCCTGACCTTTTAACGATAACTCCATTCATAAAGAATGATAATAGAGCTAGTATGCTAAACACCTTTGCGTTTTATGCAAAAGTAGAAGGAAACCGATGGATCAATTTGCAGCGATGCGTGCTTTCGTCAAAGTGGTAGAAACTGACGGATTTTCTGAAGCTGCACGACAGATGCAGATGGCAGTATCTTCTGTGACTCGCCAAGTAAATGCTCTGGAAGAAATCCTCAATACCCAACTACTCAACCGCTCAACTCGCAGCGTTACCCTGACAGCGCAAGGTCGTAAATATTACGATCAGGCAGTTCGCATTTTGCAAGATGTGGAGGAAGCAAACCAGTGTGTAATGGAGCAGGATATTCCACGCGGACTATTGAAAGTCAGCGTACCAGTTGCCTTTGGAAGACTGCATATTGCACCTATTGTCAATGATTTTTTTGTTCAGTATCCACAAGTAAAGCTAGATTTGAGATTGAGCGATGGATTGTCTAACTTGGTGGAAGAAGATTTAGATATTGTAATTCGTATTGGAAATCTCGATCGCTCTGGAGCAAATCTAATTTTGCGTAAGATTGGCTCGTATACACGCCTCGTTTGCGGTAGTTCAACGTATTTCAAACAGCATGGTAAACCCAAACATCCAGACGAGTTAGCAAATCATAACTGTCTATTGTTTACTTATTTCATGGGGTATGATATGTGGCGATTCAAACGAGATACCGAATTTTGTGAGGTTAAAGTAAGTGGTTCTTTAATATCAAGTAATTCTGAGGTACTCCGCCAAGTCTGTTTGGATGGGACGGGTCTGATTTTGATGCCAACTTGGTTAATTGGTGAAGACATCCGAAAAGGAAAGTTGGAAGCAGTGCTAACCGATTGTCAAGTATATCCCCAAACCAGTATAGATATGGGCATTTATGCGCTTTATTTGCCAAATCGCAGAAATTCGCTGCGGGTCAAAGCATTTATCGATTTTTTAATCAAACGATTTGGTAATCCGCCTTACTGGGAAGAAACCACGTTTTGAACTGGGTTATGGGAACGATGATTCAATAGTAGATTATGACTTACGCACAGGTAACGGAAAAATTCGGGCATTGGGCATTGGGAAGAGTCAAAGGAGCAAAGGAGAAATGCTTACTGCAACTTCCCCTCTGCTCACCCATTCTCAATCAACCTGTATTTCTCATCCCGGCTGCAATTCCATTAATAGTTAACAATGCTCCTCGCAGTAACTCGCCTTTGCTGTAACGAGAGTGGATGACTCCAGAAGTCGCATTAGTATTTAGGGACTGGCGTAGGCGTTTAAGTAGTGAAACTTGGATAAATCCCAAGGGAACAATTGTGCCATTGCGTAACTGCACAGATCGTTGCAATACGGGATCACCATCTAATAGTTGATTGTGATCGGTGATTTTTAACACCAAATCCCTAGTGAGATAGAACTCGCTGGCAATTTGGTCAAAAACCTTGGCAAAACGAAGTTGATCTTCTGGTTTTGACAATTCCTGAACGTAGTGATGTGCCATTTGCATATCTACTTTTGCCAAAGTCATCTCGGCTTTAGAAATCACCATCTTGAAAAAGGGCCACTTAACGTAAAAGTAGCGCATTAATTTCAAGTGTTCTTCTGGTTCTGCGTTCAAAAACTCTTGTAACGCTGTGCCAACGCCATACCAGGAAGGAAGTAAAAAGCGGGTTTGTGTCCAGCTAAATACCCAAGGAATAGCTCGCAGACTGCTTAAATCTTTCTTACCAGATGGGCGGCGGGCTGGACGGGAACTAATTTGTAGCTGGCTAATTTCTTCAATTGGGGTTACTTGGTGGAAGAAGTCAACAAAATCAGGCTGTTCGTAGATTAAAGCCCGATAATGTTGCCGCGATCGCGCTGCTAATTCTTCCATAATCTCATTCCACGGTTCAATATCATCAAACCCTGTCCGCAACAAGCTAGCTTGAATCACAGCAGTGGTGATGGTTTCCATGTGATACAAAGCCAAGTCCAACAAGGAGTATTTAGAAGCTAAAACTTCTCCTTGTTCGGTAATTTTGATTCGCCCATTGATACTATGACCTGGTTGAGCTAAAATCGCCTCGTAAGCTGGCCCCCCACCGCGCCCTACAGAACCGCCGCGTCCGTGGAAAATCCGCAAACTTAGATCGTATTCTTCTGCTATTTGTTGCAGTGATTTTTGGGCTTTATGAATTTCCCAGTTACTGCTTAAAAAACCAGAGTCTTTGTTGCTGTCAGAATACCCCAGCATTACTTCTTGCAAGTTTGGGGTGAGGGGGGATGAGGTTGGGGATGAGGGAGCAGGGGAGGCAGGGGAGGATGAATTTTCATCCACAACAACACTCTCTACTTTTGTCTGTTCGTAGCCGCCGGCTAACAAGGCGCGATATAACGGGAGTTCAAACAGTTTCCGCATGACGCTTCGGGAGCGTTGTAAGTCTTCTACTGTCTCAAATAGGGGGACAACTTGAATGGTTCCCACGGCTATGGCGGGGTCAAAAAGTCTGGCTTCTTTGGCTAATAGTAGTACTTCCAGAACGTCGCTCACGTCGCGGCACATGCTGATAATGTAAGTTTGGCAGATATTTAGACCAAATTCTTGTTGGAGCGATCGCACGACGCGAAAGGTTTCAATTACATCGTTGGTTTTTTCAGAAAATGGCAATTCTGCTGGAATTAACGGCCGGCGGGTTTGCAGTTCTCCTGTGAGCCAAGTGACTCTTTGCTCTTCAGATAGTTCGTTGTAAGGTTGAGGTAATATTTGCAGGTATTGCAGTATTTCATTCAACGCATCAGCGTGGCGAGATGATTCTTGACGGATATCTAGCTGTGTCAAGTTAAAGCCAAAAATTTCTACTTGACAGACAAGATTTTCTAATTCTCGACAGCTTAAACCAGTTTCTGTTAAGTTGCGCTGAATCATTCGCAGTTCTGCTAAAAAATCGTCTCCCGAACGATACAGGGGGCTATCTTGATTTTTTGGCGTTTCCCGATTGTACAAAGCTAAATTGCGATCGCGAGTATTTTCTAGCCGTTTGAGTACATAAGCCAGTTTCAGCCGATAAGGTTCTTGTCGATAACGCAGCGCCAGTGCATCATATACCTCACTCAACTGGGACTGATCTAACTCTAAAGATTCCAGCAAATCTGGTAAGACATCACTCCAGTGCATCGACACACTCAACAATTCAATCAGATTTTTCACTGACTGAATATATCTCCCCAGCACCATTTTGCGCTGATAGCAAGCTGTTTGCCAGGTGATTTCTGGTGTAACTGATGGATTCCCATCCCTGTCTGAGCCTACCCAGGAGCCGAAAGAACAAAAGTTTTTACTTGGTGGTTCTAGCCAAGGAAAGGTATTAGATAGTGTGTGTTTGAAACGTTTATAAAGTTGAGGAATGCCATCAAATAAAACTTCTTGGAAGTAGTGGAGGGCATAATCTACTTCATCTAGCACAGTAGGTTTGAACTGGTGAAGTTCGTCTGTGCGCCACCAGAGGCGAATTTCTTCGAGCAATTGTTCGCGGACATCTGCTGCTTCCCAAGCATATCCCCCACCCGTACCACCAGAATGGTTTTCCAAAGCATCCAGTTTTTGCAAGAGTTGTACTACCTGTCGCTGCTTATCCCGGATGGTATGACGAACAATTTCCGTCGGGTGCGCTGTGAAAACTAAGCGCACATCCAGATGAGCAATGAGACGTTGAATTTGTTGGGGTGGTACATTCAGTTTGAATAAATAGGGAAACAAAGCAGCGAAAGTCCCTTTTGGTTTGACTTGCGCTTTTTCTAAATAATTCTTTGTCAGCAATTCTGCTGCTATTCCCTTGCTAACAGGCGCGTCATCTTCTCTTTGATTGGACGAGTAGTTGACATTAGATGCTCTTTCTGCATCTGTAGCCTCTGTTTCTGCCTCATAGCGGCTCAATTGCTGCCGTTGTTCGTATTCCTGCTCGATGATATTAATCAGCTGAAAATACAGAGCGAAAGCACGAGCCGCGCGGATTGCTTCGTTGATATTTAGTTGTTCAATTAATTTGACGGCTGAAGATGCTTGGTCATTTGTTGCCTGTCCTTCTGGCGAACACAAATCGCGCAACTGCCGCAACAAGTCTACCATGTTTTGACCGCATTCTTGCCGGAGAACAGACTCCCACAATTCTTCCACTACCTGGAGACGATGACGCAAAAATAATTCCGACACCGGGTATATATCCGCAGTTTGAGACGAAGAGTATAAAAGGGAACCCATATTCTCTATCTTGTAAAGCTAATTACTGTTTACGCTTCTAGGTTTTCTACTGAATGCTCATCGGGTTATTCCTGAGCAAATAATTATTTGGTGTATATTTTCTAAGTTTGATTGGTTTCGCGCTCCTCTGGGAAGTCAAGAATGGGTAGGCGATCGCCTCGAAACAATTCTTCACTGGCTTCCCCTATACTTTCTAGTGCCCTTACGGTGGTTTTTCCGGTAATGAGCAGCAGTAATATAGACGCTGTACCTATTTGTAAAAGGAACGATTGGGGAATGGTAAATAAATCGATATTAGATGGCGGGTTAGTTGAGGGTTGTTCGTTTGCAGGAGGCATTGCTAATTTTTGGTTATGGGAATTGATTTAGGAGTCATTTGTCATTGGTAAGAGCTTTAAGCCTATTTACGTTTCGTAATATACTTGGTTTTTTTGCGCCAACTTACTTAGGAATTAGGATCACTCTAACAATCAAGGGATGGAGTTTAAATGAGATAAGCTTGTTGGTTGTTTCACTCATCAGGGGCGTTAGCGCAATGAAACGCAAATCTAGCTTTAAAGGACAATTCATCAGCCAGTCATATAGAATTATTCTGACTCCTGACAGACACGATTAATCACGTCTCTCTTGTACAGACGCGATTAATCGCGTCTCTCCTAATTCAGCGATTAATCGCGTCTCTCCTAACTTCTGATTTCTGACTCCCTATTAGTAAAATAAACGCAAAACTCAATATTAGTCAGACTTGCAACCTGTACAAGACTATCTTGGCCGATTTTGTGAGCTACGAAGGTAACAAAATTGTTAAAAAAAAACGTCAGAGTGTGATAGACCTATGGTTCTAGTTTACAAGTGCAGGCACTATCCCCCAACAATCGCTGACTGTAAAGTTAACTTCCCATGAAAACAGTATTACCAGATCGCCAGCAATCCTTAGTGCAATGGGTAAGCCAAGCCACAGGGATTAACACTTTCGGGGTGAAAGTCCGGTTACGGGGAAATGACCTTCATATTCTTTGTGAAGGTACTGAATGTCCACAGCGTTGGCGTACTTTGTCTGATTTGCTGCAAGCATTACAGCAAACAAACTTAGATATCCTCACAAGCAGCGAACAAACCTCAATATATCAAGTATTTGTCTATGGCCGAAGAAAAGGGGAACAGCGCCCCAAATGGTGTCATCGAGTTTACTTGAATCAAATAGATAAGCATCTGGAGCAAGTAGAGCAAGCCTTGCTAGCAGATGCGGAAAAATCAAAACAGTCAGGTGGGGCGCTAATTGTCTCTAACGAAAGTTTGGCACGCCAAGGGAACCCAGAAGCGATCGCCAGATATCTCAGCGAAACTCTGAGTACGTTAGGTGTCTCGGTACAGGCAAAGATTAAGCCATATCAGCCAAAGAACTCTCAGCCGGAAGAAAATCGCCTGTGGATATTTTGCCAGTCGAGCTATAGCCCCGATGCCTCGTTGCTTGCTGAACCCATAGCACAGAAGTTGCGTTATCTCAAGCTTTCCGGCTACCAAGATGCCGTAATTGTTTCCCAAGTGAGCGGCGAAACTGCGCCTGACTGGTTGCTGCGGGTAGATTTGACACCATCAGAGGTAATGTTGAAAGAATGGGCGCGTTGGGGTGATATCCAAGCGATCGCTCGGCTATTAACTGAGGTATTGTCAGGATTAAAAGTTGCTGTCCAAGCTTCTCTGAAAGAATCAACTCTACATATCTTTTGTACGCCAGCTTTTGATCCTTTAGGAACTGCGCCAATCCCAGACAAAGCAGTGTGCTTAGAGGCGATTGTACCCCAGTTAGAAGCGATCGCACCTCAAGGCATTCTCGCCGCCACAATATACGGGCAAAAAGCAGGCGACAAACAACCCACTTGGATTGATTGGCTAGCTTTACCCGCCACAACGCATCCCGCCTTTGCCGCATCACCGCTAGATTTAGCTAATACTGGCGATGAACCAGCCATCATATTTTTATTGGAGCGTTTACTCAATCCTGATTTGGATTGGCGTTTATTGACAGGTGGAATTCGCGTCCTCTTACTGAACAAAAATGATTTACTGCATATCTTATGTGATGCGCCTGTTTGTCCAAGTCGTCAACAAGTAGCAAGTAAAATTACGCAGTTTATCCGCCATTTGAAAATTCCCGGTATTATGGGAATACGTGTATACGGTCGCCGGGCTGGGAATAAAGAACCTTTTTGGCACTACGGCGTTGATCTTGAACATCGCCAACGTTTAGTACCAGAAGCAACCCCAGAATTCGCTGCTACCTCTAAGTACGTTAATGATTTGATACCCTCTGAGACTAGTGAGCCAATTTTGCGCCCAGACTTAACAACAGAAGAAGTTCAAAGTTTTGTAACAGAAGTAGCGCGAGATTGGATAGCAACCGCGAGTGCAACTGCAAAAAAATTCCTGTTAAAAAGCCATCTATTTACCGAAAGCCACCAGTTAGCAGAAGAAAATCCTGACGATCAAGGACTTAAGATTGCTCTAGTTTGGGGGATACTGGGATTGTTACTCACTCTCCAAACTGATT
Organism: Nostoc sp. NMS2; assembly: GCF_017115105.1. Classification (GTDB taxonomy): domain Bacteria; phylum Cyanobacteriota; class Cyanobacteriia; order Cyanobacteriales; family Nostocaceae; genus Nostoc. The sequence goes on along the minus strand of NZ_JABXKH010000006.1, from coordinate 12,009 downwards.
GGGTATTGGGTCGAATTATTGTACAGACTAAACCGAGTTTGCCAAAAGTGGCCAGTGTCTTACCTTCATCATCTGGACAAAAGGCATCTTTGACATCTGAAAAAACTCAGAATGAGAAAACGGCATTTTTTAGCAGCAGTTCTAAAACAAAATCTCCTGCAAATCAGAGTTCTGTATTTAATGCTTCTGAATTTACCCAAAGTGATGATACTTCGACCAATAATTTGGCAGCCGCTCCACTGAAAGAAAAAGCAACCGCAACAGCTATTCTATTAGCAGCGCGATCGCAAATGCCAACTTTCAATGTCAGGCAGTTAGATGAGCAGCTAGCACTGTATAAACAGCGTTTAGCCAGAACTGGTACACCGCCCGATGTATTGATTATTGGCTCCTCCCGCGCCCTCAGAGGAGTAGATCCAGCAGAACTTTCTAAAGCTTTAGCGACTCAGGGCTATCCCAATCTTGACGTGTTTAACTTTGGAATCAACGGTGCTACCGCACAAGTTGTAGACTTTGTGCTTCGTCACGTACTAGAACCATCAGAACTGCCTAAAATAATTCTCTGGGCGGATGGGGCCCGTGCTTTCAACGGTGGACGCGAGGACATTACCTTTAAATCCATCGCTGCATCAGCTGGTTATAGGCAAGCATTCCAAAAAAACCCAACAATAGCAAATAGCAGTGAATCGCCCGAAAATCAGGAAACTTCGCCAGAAGAGAAGGTAAAAGAAGAAAAACAGGAAATTAGCACCTATCAAGCTGTCAATAATTCGTTAAATCAGGGTCTAGCATCTCTTTCTGCTAGTTATCAAAACCGCGACCAAATTAAAAGCTTACTGCAAAAACAACTGCTGATATTTGGTCACAATCAGACAGTTGCATCACAAAAACAGCTAACAGACGGAACTTCAGATGAGAGTGCTTCCCAGCAAGCAGTTGATTTTGATGGCTTTCTACCCTTGTCTATTCGCTTCAATCCTGCTAGATACTATCAAAAACATTCTAGAGTTACCGGAAATTACGACAACGACTATAAATCTTTCCAAGTAGAAGGACAGCAAGATGCTGCTCTCCAAGAAGTGCTTCAGTTTACCCAGTCTCATAAAATTTCCTTAGTGTTTGTCAATATGCCTCTCACGGCAGATTATTTAGATCCAGTGCGTAGACAATATGAGCAACAGTTTCAGCAATATATGTTGCGTCTAGCTACTAATCCCAACTTTATCTATCGAGATTTGAGTCAACAGTGGCCAAAAGCACATGACTACTTCTCCGATCCCAGCCACCTCAACCGCTTTGGAGCATACGAAGTCTCCAAAAAGCTGGCTAATGACCCGATGATTCCTTGGCCAGTGAAGTAGGGAGTGGGGAGTGGGGGAGATGAGGGAGACAAGAAGAATAACCAATGCCCAATGCCCAATGCCCTGTTTGGCCCATGCCCAATGCCCAATGCCCAATGCCCAATGCCCAATGCCCAACGCCCAATGACAAATGACAAATGACAAATAAAAAATGAACTTTATATCAATTTTCTATGGTCTTTTCTTGTTGAGTGTTTTAGGAATTTACTGGTCTTTAGCACAACAGAAATTACGATTATGGATGCTGCTAATTGCTAGTTTGGTTTTCTACTCATCTTTGCACATCCAGTACATACCATTGCTATTAGCATTGACGTTTATCAATTTCCGTGTAGGGCTAGAGATTGGAAAAAATACATCACCAGGAAAACATTCTCTTGACTGGCAAATTTCTAATGAAGAGTGGCAATTTGCCCAAGGTGACTGGAATCGTCGTCGTCTAAAACTTTTGTGGCTGGGTATCACTCTAAATGTTTTACTATTATTAGCTTTTAAGTATCTAACCCCGTTATTTAAGTTTGTTTTCAATATCCAAACAAACTCACCAGATAGTTCTTTTAAATTGATTGCACCTTTGGGAATTTCATTTTTCACCTTTGAATGTATTGCTTATTTAATAGATGTCTATCGTGGTGCGCCTGCTAGTGAGCAGTTTCTCAAATTTGCCGCCTATAAATTATTCTTCGCCAAACTGATTTCTGGCCCGATTACACGCTACCACAATTTAGCAAATCAATTCAATACGCTAGATTTTCCCAGTGCCGATAGAGTAGCTGAGGCGCTGTGGTTAATTGCTAGAGGTGCAGTCAAAAAAGGTATTTTTGCCGACCACCTGGGAATTTTTGTCGATTTATGCTTTGGTAACTTACAACGGGCGGGTAGTACCGATCTCTGGTTAGCGACATTCGCTTATGGTTTGCAATTATATCTAGATTTCAACGGTTACGTAGATATTGCCCGTGGAAGTGCCTTACTTTTCGGCTTGGTTCTACCTGAAAATTTTGACTTTCCCTACTTCAGCACCAGTATTGGAGAATTTTGGCGGCGCTGGCATATCACTCTCGGAGATTGGCTACGTAACTATGTCTACTTTCCTTTGGGTGGTTCGCGTCGGGGTTTAGTTCGCACCTGCTGGAATTTATTTACTGTGATGCTAATCGCTGGTATCTGGCACGGTGCTGCTTTGGGTTATGTAGTTTGGGGCATATTCCACGGGTTAGCCTTGGTGGTTCATCGACTTACAGATGCTATGAGCGATCGCTTTGAAAATCTGGAGCAATTCTGGCAAAATCCTCTAGGTATCTTTGTCGCTTGGTTCTTAACCCAACTGATGGTTTTTACCTCTTGGATTTGGTTCCGTCTGCCTAATCTCGCAGACTCTTCGTTGGTAATTCGCCACCTTTGGGGTTATCCTGCTGATGCCCAGTTTGCTCAAAAGGTCTATGTAGATGCCTTAAATATCAGCCAATACCAACTCACTTGGGTACTTCTAACTTTAGCTGCTCTTATGGCTGTAGTCTATGCCTTTAACCGACTGCTGAAGTTAGAGTTTAACTGGCCTATTAAGCTTGTCTTTGTCCCTCTATGTTTCTACGCTGTTTGGTTATTAGCTCCTGAAGGTAGCTTGCCCTATATATACTTTGATTTTTAAGTTTCTACAAACAATCAACAGCAACATAAGACAATGTACAACTTATTATTTCGTTACAAATTATTGGGGCTATTTGTAACAGAATGTAAAGAGAATAAACTTGGCGATCGCATCATTAAAAGTTATAGCCAGTTTAATGTTGCAATGGCTTGAAAAGCCTAAATCCATTACTATTATTTATAGTAGGGAAACTTTACACTTCGATGAGTTTGTTAAAGAAATATATTACAGAATATTAACTCAAAGATCGCTTCAAAGTAAATTCATGTAGACTGTAATTCAACAGGCAAAAACAAAATTTGCTTGTTCCATTTTTAACAAAAAATAGCACTTATAAAACCATGACCACAACCTTACAACGGCGCTCTGGCGCTAACGTATGGGATCGCTTTTGCGAGTGGATCACCAGTACTGACAACCGTATCTACGTCGGTTGGTTTGGTGTACTAATGATCCCAACCCTGCTAGCTGCTACTGTTTGCTTCACAATCGCTTTCATCGCAGCACCTCCAGTAGACATTGATGGTATCCGTGAACCAGTCGCAGGTTCTTTGATCTACGGAAACAACATCATCTCTGGTGCAGTTGTTCCTTCCTCCAACGCTATTGGCTTGCACTTCTACCCAATTTGGGAAGCTGCTTCCTTAGATGAGTGGTTGTACAACGGTGGTCCTTACCAGTTGGTAGTTTTCCACTTCTTGATCGGTTGCGCTTGCTACCTGGGTCGTCAGTGGGAACTTTCTTACCGCTTAGGTATGCGTCCTTGGATCTGCGTAGCTTACAGCGCACCTTTGGCTTCTGCTACCGCAGTATTCTTGATCTACCCCATCGGTCAAGGTTCATTCTCTGATGGTATGCCTTTAGGTATCTCAGGAACATTCAACTTCATGATTGTGTTCCAAGCAGAACACAACATCTTGATGCACCCCTTCCACATGTTAGGTGTGGCTGGTGTATTTGGCGGTTCCTTGTTCTCTGCAATGCACGGTTCTCTAGTAACTTCTTCCTTGGTGCGTGAAACCACCGAAACCGAATCTCTTAACTACGGTTACAAATTCGGTCAAGAAGAAGAAACCTACAACATCGTTGCAGCCCACGGTTACTTCGGTCGTTTGATCTTCCAATACGCTTCTTTTAACAACAGCCGTTCACTGCACTTCTTCCTCGCAGCTTGGCCTGTCGTCGGTATCTGGTTTACCGCTTTGGGTGTAAGCACGATGGCGTTCAACCTGAACGGTTTCAACTTCAACCAATCAATCATTGACTCTCAAGGTCGCGTTATCAGCACCTGGGCAGACGTAATCAACCGCGCTAACTTGGGTATGGAAGTAATGCACGAGCGTAACGCTCACAACTTCCCCCTAGACTTAGCTGCTGGTGAAGTTACTCCTGTCGCAATGACTGCTCCTGCTATCAACGGTTAATTCTGAAGATTAGCTAAATAAAAAGCGCCCTCCATTACTGGAGGGCGCTTTTATGTTGGGACTATATTTAATAGGATTTACGCATTTTCCTCTCGGCATTCTCCGTGCCTCTGCGGTTTAAAAGTAATTTAATTTATTGAACCACAGAGGCGCAGAGAACACAGAGAAAAGAGGAATTATTGTCCATAAATTTTACCCACCTTGAAAGGGCTAGTCCTATTTAATTGGTTTAATCAAAACAGATAGGTAGCAAATTTTTCAGCCAAACATCATCAGTAGCGCGATAATAGATATAGAGATCAAAATATTTTATATGTCCTTTTCTCCCTCCGCCTGTTGTGTTGTCGTTCTCAACCAACAACAGGAGCAAAATATCTCCCACCAGAACCAGTGTAAGGATGTACCAGTTAACCACAGCAAAAGTATGGTTAAAAATTGCACTGTAGTTGAAAATGGTCGAGTCGTCGTTAAAGCTTTACAATGCTCAGACAATGAGACTTCCGAGTAAGTTTCAGGCATTTAAAGCATTTCATCTAAAGGTAAAACATCGTGAAAGCGGTTGTAATCAATGTAGCGATGTCCATCAGGTGCGTGGTAGAAAATATCGACAAATTGATTGTTCCACAAAATTTCATTAGCACCATAACTATGACGGGCATGGACGACCTGTGCAACCGTTTCATCAATGCCACTCAAAGATACAATCAGCATAGTATTTGTCTGGGTTAAGGATTCTGGTGTCATCCCATATAGAGGACTAAACTCATCAATCACATGCATCACTGACCAGCTTAATGTGAAGCTAGGTGTTTGGTTCCTCAACAGTTTGAGATCGTGGAACCGACGCATAAATTGTCCTTCCAAGGTTACTTCGTCGCGCATTAAGTAGACTCGCATCTGTGCCTCCAGAATCATATTGCGACGCTGATTAGCGGTGCGAAATATGAGAGTTGGGATTGCATTATGAGGTGTAATTACAGCAACACGGCTAAAAAGTACCCTAGCTGTAGGTCGAGAGAATCGAGCAAAGGCTAGTCCTGTCATCACAGCAATTCCCATCAAACCGATCATTGCTTCAATGGTGACAATAATGTTGGCGTAAGTTGTTTTGGGATACATTGCCCCATAGCCGATGGATGCTAGGGTTTGCACACTAAAGAAAAAGACATCTAAAAAAGAGCCTGGTCGGGCATTGGCAATACAATCTCCTCCTATCAAGTAAGCTAGGGCAAATAGAGCATTGATAGTTATATAGAAAGTACAAATCAGGAGCAGAAAACCAGCCCAAGGAATCGTTAACAACAAATGGTAGGGTTCGCGCCAGTAAGAATGCCATACATTCATACCCATAATCTCAAATTTTCCGTCTCGAACTTGAATCTGAATAGGTGGGATCAGATGTTGTTTCTTCCGTGAAAGTCTCTTCAGTCGAAATTTCATTGCAAGTAGCCAAAAAAACGGCAACTGCTTAGTATTTTGACACTCTCTGGGCTGAAGTGATTAAATCAGCAAAAAAATAGGATGGGCATTGCCCATCCTAGTAATTTATCTGCTAGAAACTCATTTTTCCTGCTTTGGTGATTGACCTTTAGAACAGCGATCAAACCACTCCTGGTATTTTTTCTGGTGTGACTCATCTTCAACAGCAATGGTAACACGCACCTGCTTACAGCCATGATTTTGTTCTAGTGCGATCGCATTCAACAATAAACTAGCAGTTTTCGGCGAGTTAAATTCGCCGCTTATTGTTAAACCGCTTTCAAAATGTGTACCTTCAAGTCCTTCTATTCCGGTCAAGTCAACATTAGCAATTTCCTCTTGACCTAAATCAATCTCTGCGAGTTGTTTGTGTTCTGGGCTAATTTGTTCCACAATCAGCTTTTCACGCCGGACAGGAACTTGAATCATCCGGGTTTCGATTACTTTGCGAACAATCACCTCACCAACTTTTCGCTTACTGCTTTCAACAAATAGGCGTTCTTCTAGTAAACGAATAATCTGTTCTTCGCTGACCTCTTCTGAATTTATTGGCTCAACTGCGCTATTTATAGTTTGATTATTAACCAATTGCTCAGTTGAGTTGCTTAGGCGTAGCCCGTCGTAGACATCGCCTGGTTTTTCTGTTTCTGAATATTCAGGCATATACTCGATTTCTGATTTATTGAAGTCTATGAAAACAGATTTAGTCGGCTTGTCGATTTTTTTTATCCTCTGGCTTTGCAATCGAAATAAAGAAGGATGTTTATCTGCTAACTGCTGGCCATATTCTAGAATTTGTTGATTTTCCTGGTTTAATATAACTAGGTTTAGCCGCTTATTAGCATCCACAATTAAATCATGAACTACTCCTACTAGCTGACCTTGGTTATCGAACACAGCAAAATTCTTCACCTTCTTTTTCAAATCTGCTATTGAGGTGTTAGTGCCAGAATTCCCGTTTGCCTGTCCAATGTTTTTTGTCATCGGTTGGCTATTCATAGTATGTAAAGTTTATGAACTGTTTTTTCCTTAGCCAAATTAAATGTATTGCTCATTTTAAGCTACTGGAAGCACAGGTAAAGCTAATTTAACAGCCTCACCTGTACTGTGTCGAATTAATTATTAATCATTAGTGAGTAGCTAATGACTATGTTTCGTTAGCGTTCTTCAATGGGAAGATTACTAGAATTCACATCTAGCTCTTCACGACGCACGGTTTCTTGCGTTTCAACTGTGTCTTGATCTACCACTTTTCTAACTCTGACTTCTTCACGCAAAAATGCTTCTTTACGCACATCAGCAGTTTCTTCGTGGATTTCTAGACGAGCAACTTCGCCCTCACGGAAATCTGCTTCGCGCCCAGAAACAGCAGTACCTGCATCTGCTGGAGTTACACGTTCAATCACAACTCGCTCTCTTTCTACTGGCACTGCAACCCGTGCAGTCTCAGTTTCAACACGCTTGCCAATGGATACTTCTCCAGTTTTTTGGCGACGTTTACTGGCAATCAGCCGTTCTTCATACAATTTCAGAGTTTGATGATCTTGCTCATTTAATCCGAATAAAGAAGGCTCACGTTCGTAACTATAATCATCACGAGCGTAAGTGGGTGTTGCACCCAATGGCGCTACAGGTGGTGCTAAAGGATCTAATGGTGCTGAAGCATCTAGAGGAAGGGTATAGTCTGTGGGTTGACGATATACGCCACGCACCCGTTCTTCATAGTCGTGATCGAGAGTTTGGCGTTCATTGAACTCAGGTAAATCTTCTGCTTGCTCTCTAGTCAAGCCAATTGTGTACACGCGATCGACATTATAGTCGATACGGGCACGACCAATTGGTAGTAATACTTTTTTACCAAAAATCCAGAAGCCTAAGTCCACAACTAGATAGCGAAAATGACCTTCTTCGTCAACTAAAACATCGCTGACAGTGCCAATCTTTTCATCAGTTCCTTGTGTATAAACCCCAAGCCCATTAATATCGTGACCTTCAAATGCATCCCGATAGTTAGGCTCAAAATCTTCTAATTTGTAGAGTACCATTATTATTTAACCTCACAATTCTTATTTTCATCTCATAACAATAAGATAAATATTTATTTACTTCTTTACCTCCTTCTGTCGAATGAATTATTTAAATAGTTAAATAATCAAAAGTTATAGTTATTTTTATTGATGGCAGATAGAAGCAAGTCCTCAATGATAATTGAAAAATTATATCCCCAACTTTAAAAGAAGTCGGGGATATAGACACCGCGAATTTTCACAAAACAAATTTAAGAAGTTGGGAATTTTAGTTGTAATTAAAATACTCTAGCCACGGGAAATTTGCCTGGGCTTCTCTATGAGACACTATCGCTAAGTCCCGCTTTTCTACAACTTTTAAAAAATCCAATCCTCTTAAATAGCTCCATGTGTAGTATTACCATGTTCATCCAGATGTAAATTACCCGCAGTATCAACATCTAACTCTTCTCGACGAATGGTGTCTTGTGCTTCCACTGTATCCATTTCTACTACTTTCTTGACTCTGACTTCTTCACGCACAAATGCTTCTTTATGTATCTCAGGTGTTTCTTCATACACTTCGATGCGTGCTACTTCCCCTTCTTGAAACTTCAGTTCATTGGGATCTACAAATTTTCCTGCTTCTGTTGGCACAACTCGCTCAATTAGAACTCGTTCTTTTTGAATAGGCACTGTAACACGTGCAGTTTCTGTTTCAATGTGCTTACCAACTGTTACTTCTCCAGTTTTGATCCGGTGTTTATTAGCAATTAATCGTTCTTCATAGAGTTTAAAAGTTTGATGAGATTGCTCATTTAACCCATATAAAGCTGGCTCTGTCTGGTAATTATATGTATCGCGCTCGTAAGTTATACCGCTACTTGGAGAACGAAATATAGTACGCACCTTTTCTTCGTAATCATTATCAACGATCACGTCTTCTTCGTACTCAACTGAACCCTCTACTTGTTGTCTGCTTAACCCATCAACATAGACACGTCTTGCAGGATAATCGATCCGGGAAAGACCAATTGGGAGTAATATTTTCTTACCAAAAAAATCTGAGCTTGTGTCAATAATTAAATACCGAAAACGACCATCGTCATCAACTAAAACATCAGCGACTGAGCCAACTCTGTCTCCTCCCTCAGTATAAAGATCCAGCGCTTTAACGTCGTCTCCGCCAAAAGTTTCTCGATAGTTTGGATCAAAATGTTCAAGTTTGTGAAGAGGCATACACTGTTTCCAGATTTGTTTATAATTTTTATCAGTGTAATAAATATTGTGCTGAATCTCATCCTGCTGGCGACTGAATTTAGTAAAGATTTTTATGGTTTATAATTCATCCTTTATGAGCAAAATACTCAATTTGAACACTCAGGGCAATCAATAGGAGTACAACTAAAGTCATAAAAAGCTCTAATTTGTACTGGTATCAACAATTGCTGAACTGATCTATATCGAAGGCTAGTGAGTACAGATATACTGATAGATTTAATTGCCTGTGTTAAACTTTCGATAGCTAAATCACGATCATTTTTTAATGCATGACAACGGGCTTTATGACACCAAGCCCAATGAAATTCAGGCTGAAGTTCTAAGGCTCTCTCATAAGAAGCGATCGCTTCATCATATCGTTGCAATTTTCTAAGTGAATTACCGCACCCAAACCAAGGTACTAGGATAGAGAGGTATGTTCCAGATGGGTGGATTGGAGAGTTTGTAGACTTTGCTAATACCTACAACGAAGACGTATTTACATATAGCGAGAAATTTTGGATTTCAGATAGTTTTGACATACTTAAAATCCTTAACGAGCGAGGTCGTATGTTGAGTGATACATAAATTAGATTGGTACTAATTTTTTTGACTTGTGTCGATGCCGCGATGATGAGTATTTCTAGCCTCTGGCTGGAAACGAGGTTTTAATAAAAACCACTCGTAAGGGCACAGTATTGCTGTGCCCCTAAAATCTCTTGTATCCAAACGAGAACTGCTATAGTTGCCCCATTTAGGTAAAAATATCAGTGGTAAAATAAAACAACTTTAATAAAAAGTCAATAACTCTTTATTTTCGTTAGAGTGGGATAACAATCAAAGTGTGAGGATTGATACTACATGCGAATCTTGTTAGTGTATCCAATATTTCCCAAAACTTTTTGGTCTTATGAAAAAATCTTAGAGTTAGTCGATCGCAAGGTTTTATTACCACCTCTGGGTTTAGTCACAGTAGCGGCGATTCTGCCCCAAGAATGGGAATTCAAGCTGGTAGATCGCAACATCCGCCCAGCAACAGAAGAAGAGTGGGCATGGGCAGATGTAGTAATCCTCTCTGCGATGATTGTCCAGAAACAAGACTTACTTGAACAAATCCAGGAAGCAAAAAAACGTGGCAAGTTAGTCGCAGTTGGCGGCCCCTACCCCACCTCTGTACCTCACGAAGTTGAAAATGTCGGCGCAGATTTTCTGATTCTGGATGAAGGGGAAATCACGCTGCCCATGTTTATTGAGGCAATTCAACGGGGTGAAACTTCTGGAACTTTCCGCGCCACAGAAAAACCTGATGTCACAAGCACGCCAATACCCCGCTTTGATTTATTAGAATTGAATGCTTATGACATGATGTCGGTGCAGTTTTCGCGTGGATGTCCTTTCCAGTGCGAATTTTGCGACATTATTGTTCTCTACGGGCGCAAACCACGCACCAAAGCCCCAGCACAACTGTTAGCAGAGTTAGATTGTCTCTACGAATTGGGTTGGCGGCGGGGTGTGTTTATGGTGGATGATAACTTTATTGGCAACAAGCGAAATGTAAAATTGTTGCTGAAAGAGTTAAAAGTCTGGATGGCAGAACACAAATATCCCTTCCGATTTGACACTGAAGCTTCAATTGATTTAGCACAAGACTCAGAAATGTTGGAGTTGATGGTTGAATCTGGTTTCTCGGCGGTGTTTTTGGGAATTGAAACGCCGGATGAGGATAGCTTGCAAATGACCAAGAAGTTTCAAAATACTCGCAGTTCCCTAACTGAGGCAGTGGAAACCATCATTAAAGCTGGATTGCGCCCGATGGCTGGGTTTATTATCGGCTTTGATGGCGAAAAAGCAGGCGCAGGCGATCGCATTGTCCGCTTTGCAGAACAAGCAGCTATTCCTTCTACTACCTTTGCCATGTTGCAAGCGTTACCTAACACCGCGCTTTGGCATCGCCTGAAAAAAGAAGGACGCTTACGGGAAAATCAAGATGGCAACATCAACCAAACAACATTGATGAATTTCCTGCCCACCCGTCCCCTGGAAGAACTTGCACGAGAATATATTGAGGCATTCTGTACTTTATACGACCCAGTGCAATACTTGGATCGCACCTATCGCTGTTTCTTAATGATGGGTTTGCCTAGTTGGAAAGCACCAGCAAAAATGCCAGAGTGGGTGGTTGTGAAAGCGTTGCTGATTGTGATTTGGCGACAAGGAATCAAACGGGAAACCCGTTGGAAATTCTGGCACCATTTGTTTAGCATTCTCAAGCGTAACCCTGGAGTTATTGAGCATTACATCTCTGCTTGCGCCCATAACGAACATTTTCTAGAGTATCGCCAAATTGTGCGCGATCAAATTGAAAGTCAGCTAGCTGAATATTTGGCACAAGGTGCAGAACAACCTTATGTGCTAGTAAAAGAAAAAGCTGAAGCAGTAGTCAGTTAAGGATGGTAACGGTTAATAGGTAATAGTAAGATACTATTTTCTCTCTTCTGTAACTCTTTTTTGAAGAATTGGTATAGTTGCGTCCCATGATTTGAGAGTTACGGAAGTAGTAGTGCTAAAAAGTTAGGGGTACTATGAGTACCCCTAACTTTTTTAAGTATAGTAAGCAAAGGTTGTGCGATTTAGAAATTAACCTAGAAAATATTTAACAGAATTGATCATCTTCCTACATCTTGTATTTCACTCAAGCAAGAACCGCTATAAGAGTACTTTTAGATAGAAGGCAAGTATTACCCAGGGTTAGCGCGTCTCAAACCCTATTGACAGAGGGATTATGGCAGAGGGTCTGAGTTTGGGAGAGCCGCAGCCAAAACAGAAAC
>NZ_JABXKH010000023.1 GCF_017115105.1 Nostoc sp. NMS2 | reverse complement strand
GTTTCTGTTTTGGCTGCGGCTCTCCCAAACTCAGACCCTCTGCCATAATCCCTCTGTCAATAGGGTTTGAGACGCGCTAACCCTGTAGCCTAACTCTTGAAGCTGTTGCTCGATCGCCTCCATTTGTTCGGCAATCTCATCAAGCTGTAATTGCAAATTGTTTTGTTCTTGAGGATTACTTTCTCGTCTCTTTTTATTCGCTACATCATTATAATCTTTTGTTAGTTTGTCTAAATCATGTTTCAACCTATCAATTTTTATTTGAGTAATGCGAGATATTTGACGAGGTTTGTTTTCCTCTTTCAATGTTTTTTTATCTAGTGTTGCAACATCAACTGTTCCCAAAAAATTATTAAATAACTGTCCCCCCTCATTATCCTGCCAACGTAGATACAGCACAGGGCGATACCATTGATTACCTTCAATCCCCATCGCTTCCCGTGCTTGACTGACAGCAATTCCCAAAGAATTTCTTTGCCCCAATGAACGATAAAACTGCTCGGCGAACTTAGTAGCAGATGTAACACTGACAGAATACTGCATCGCCACTACCGAGGGAATACGCTGACCAATCAAATTCTGTGCTGTGCCATTAAATACCGAATCTCCTTCAACAGTCATTGCCGACTGACAGGCACTCAGTACCACTAAGTCAATACCACCAGATTTATTATTACCATCCCCCAAAGTAGACTTGCTTAGTAACGCCCCTAATTCTTCCGCACTGACATAATCTGCTCCCCCATTCCCATCCTCAAATACTAAATACCCTTGTGCTTCTGGTAATTCTCTATCACATTTACGGCATTTGGTGATTTTATTACCCTTATTTATAGCGCGGCATTGGGAGTTAGTACAGCGTTTACCATACAGCCCATGTCCGTCGAAATGGAGAACCTGGGGAGCATTTTCACCCCGATGTTCGGTTAAATAGGCTCTAAGATTATCTCTTGTTGCTGAGACTTGCACAAAGTTAATGTGTCCGTCGTTCCTAGCTTTTTTCAACCCCTGAGCGATCGCTTGCACTTCGCTATCGCCTAATTTGTTTAATCCCAAATCAGTGTCAGATGCAGATGATGATACTAAAAGCACATTGATTTTATCTGTAAGTGGTAAATTAGGCGGAGCATCTTCATAGGCTATGTAGCGAGAAATCGTCACATTGCGATTTAATAATACAAAACCTTTCCCATCGTGCAACAATTCCCAAGGATAGTCAGCTAAACGCATTCCCCAGATCACATCATCTGAAAAACTTAATTGAATGTGGAGTTGGGTATTTTCTTTTTCGTGCGATCGCAGTGAGGCGAGTAAAGCATTTTTCACATTACTATCTGGTGGAAATAGAGCTTGGAAAAGCTTTTGACCGATATTAACTAGATATTTGGGGTTGAAGTTCTGACGATTAGTATCGAGAATACCAGATGCAACCATCCATGTTTGTTCGTCTTCTTGAAAATACTGAGAGTTAAAAGCAGTTATCTCCAAACATCTCAGTAAAGGTGATCGCCAATCTTTCTCAAATTCATTTTCGCCTGTAAAAAAAGGTAAAGAAGATTCGATTGCCGCTTTAACTGCTCCGTGCATGGTAACAATTACTTTAAATCCTTTACCATAGGTGGGAGAAAGGTATAATTTTATTGTTGACAATCCACTACTCCCTTACTACTCAGCACAAATTATTTATTAAATGCCTGGGTCATCGTTTCCCTTCAGGGTTCCTTCCAGAGTTTTATCCACAAATTTCCGCCATTTTTCCGGATTTTTATGGTAATAAGCTTTGAGAAGTTGTTCCTTACTTAATAATGGTGAGAGCTTTACTATCACTTTTTGCACATCATCCCGACTAACTTTCCCCGATAATTCCCCACCTCCAAATTGGAGAACATTAATTTTGACACCACCACCACCTTCTTTTTTAACTGTTACCTGTAGTTCTAATTCAACAGAATCTACGCTAAGTAGTGGTGTATCATTTTCGTCATCTGGGTAAGTAGCCAGCAGTTCTTGTTTTACTTGCTGAATGAGTTCTGCCAGACCAATTTCGGTAGACATAATAAAATTCCTAATACAAATGAATATCTGTTAAACGTTAGAATTACTACATTAGAAAACTACTACACCATTGAAATATTCACCTTTTTAGAGTAGTGACTGACTGTTTTTTCTAAGGACTAAGTTTGATTTTGAGCGATTTTTAGCTATAAGTTAGCAATAACTATAATTTAGCTACAAATGTACAGAACGGGATTCCAGACTGACTATAGCAGTCTCAGTAGATTTACGATAGAATTCGCTTAAGCAAATTTAAGCTTCTTTACAAAATACTCGCTTTTTGCCCTATTCAGCCTCGATTTAAGCGTTTAAAAGCAATTCATCGCTTGAATGAATTAATTTGCTGATTAGTTACCGTTTCATCACAATTGCACCCTCGTTATGGGGATTCGGGAGTGATTGAGGCAGACGCACCAAATTACTGGCAGCAGATTGTGACTTTTCCTGATGGTGAGAGGCTGCTGATCAACAATGCTGATTTAGATGCCCCAAGCGTTCCATTCCCCAGAGAACGCACTTACCCCAAAGAATACACGGAAGCGATCGCCCAAATCAAAGAACAACACCAGCAAGAATTAGAGCGTCTAGAGCAGGAATTGAGAATTGGTTTGCAAGCAGAAGCAGGGGCTAAAGCCGAAGCCCAGGTAATTGAGCAAATCTCATCCTTGCAAAATCTGTACAAGCAGCAGAAAGAGCAGAATATCCAGTTACAGCAACGGCTTTCTGAGATGGAGGGGTTACGGAAACTGGAAATTGAAAATCAGCAACTCCAGCAGCGCATTCAGGAACTAGAACACGCTGTAGAACAGCGCCCTTCCCAACAATGGGGAAATACCATGACCCAGCAAGCGACTAAAGTTTTGAACAAGCAAGTGAAGCAAGCCTTGGAGAAAACCATTGATTTGCGATCGCTGGCACAAGAACCCCCAAAAGAGAACGCCCAAGAATGTCTACGGCTGATGGGTATGGCCTTGAAAAACCTTGCTAGTGCTATGAACAACACTCAAGCCTTGGAAGCTGCGGCGATAATTCTGGGGAGTGAACCGACACCAATTGCGATCGCATATCGAGCCGAACAATTGGAAATGCTGCCCCAAGCGATTAGCGATATTAGGTCAGTGCTGGCTAAACCGGGGTGTAACTGGGAGGACTATTGGGCAGTGGCGCAAGAGTATGAGGTAATTAAACAGGACTACTGGGACGAATTGACTAGTGAAGAGACAAATTTAATTACTGCTCTCCAGAAGTCATCTACTGAACCCGACATCATTGGCGTTGGTTCTATTGTTGCTCACGCAGACCCCTACCGCACTTTGTATGTAGAGAGAGGTGAAGTTGTAGAGGATTTGGGCGAAGAGTTGATAGTAGCTTGGGATCACTGGAAGGAGCAATCGAAAAAGACTGACAGGTATTTCCGAGATGAATTGCGATTCTGGCAACCTCAATAGGCTTTTAGTGTACTGATGACTTTTTAGACAACTAAATAGAAGTACCAAGCTCCGCATCACAGTGGGGGAAATTTCCGTGTGTCAATATAAATAGGAGATTGTAAAATGACTGCAACTATTACAAGACCCAAGCTCAAAAAATCTGTTGCTAGCAAAAAGGAATCCCCGTATAAAAGGCTTCATGTGATTATCCCCATTGAAGATATGTTATGGGCATCGCAGCAAAAGCCTTCAGTTACGCAATTGTGGCAGGAGTGCTGGACGGCTGACCCTTATGGTTCTCGGTGGATGCCTTTGTCTACTGGGATGGGTTACAACAGTACTTTTATCTCTGCGAAGAAAATTCTCTCCGACAGTGGTCTGTTCATTTTCAAACCGGACAAATCGATACAGGATGGCCGGGAGACAGTGAAGTGGATGGTGCAGAATTTGCACGGCAGTCGGATGAAGGAATTTTGGGAGAAAGCTAATTATGTGCCACGAGAATTAGATGCTGAAAAACAAGAACCTTATGCTGGGGATTCAGAGATAGATGCTGGCTCTGAAGAAATGGGTGCTTTGTATGAAGCATCTATTTTAGGTAAAGACCAGTCAGAGCAAGGGTTTCAAAAAACCTCACGAACTGTTCAGGAACACCTCACAAACTCTACAAAAGAGTTTGTGAGGTGTGTCTCTGACACGCTAAATGAGATTTCGCAAGTTGAGGAGACGGCTCATGCGCCCTTGAGGGGCGCGTCGCCTCAGTTTGTTCAAAGCGTGTCAGAGTTGGAGGAAGACTTGCCTACGGCAATGGACTGCACGACGCTAACGCTTGTGAATGCTGTACCAAGTCAACCTGCTCCGTTGTTGGCTGAAAATCAAGATTGTGGTGTTGAGCCGAGAGACTGTCATGAAGGTGCTTGTTCCGCCGCGCCCGTCGCTGTAAATGAATTTTTTTCAACTTTAGCGATCGCTAATCAACCGCACAAGCAAGTAGAACAAAGTAATTCCGCTTCGTTGTTAGTTGAAAATTCAGCTTCGGGTGTAGAAATCAAAGCAGTTCATGAAGGTACTTGTTCCGCCGTGCCTGTGCCAAATCCTGAAAAATGGTCGCATGAGGCGATTGTTGCGAGGTCAAATGTGCGACCGGAGCGTATGCAAAAACTGAAAGTTGCGGGAAATTCGGGGGAGAATCCGGGTTTTGACTTTTTGCAGGAGTGCTGGAGTGACGATCCGGCTTTGAGGATCGTGATCAAGAAACTGGTGGCGAAGTGTCCGCAGTGGGGGATTGCGATTGTTGATGGGGTGTTAGTCAATTGGGAAGGATAACATCTCAGTTCATTTGGAATAAAACTCAACGATCTGCTTGAGTCGGCTTTTGTTGTTCTTGTGCGATCGCCTCCGGCGGGCGCTAGTGCCATCGCAGTTTTGGCTAAATGCAGAGATTGGGCGTACAGTCAGGCGGTTCTGGGACAAAGTTGGCAAAAACAATAAGTCCTTAAAATTCCTTTAAAGTTTCCTGTAAGGTTTTTTAACCTATTGTCAGTAGTGTAAGAGTTATAGTATTCCAACTTACCTTGTCAACTACAAGCTTGTGTATAGTTAATTTTGGCAGTTTTTACGAGAAATCTTGTCAACTCTGCTCTTAACAAAGGTATTGAACCTTCAAATAAAATCTAAAGTTACCATGAACAAACAATCGTTTAACTACAAATACCCAATTATTCCTCTATTAGGTGCAATAATAGTCACTAACGGATTTCTCTCCAAAGTATCGGCGCAAAATATTTCTGCTCCAGAGACTACTGATTCTGTTGCCGCCACTGTCAAAAACCAAGAGTTTCCACAGTGGGGATATTACACGGTACGGAGAGATTTTCGCAAATGTGCTTCTCCAATATGCGGTGGATATTTCATAAAGCTTGTCAACTTGAAAGCTACTCCTTGCTTAGATGGTGTTTTTCGCTCCGAATGTTATGTGTCTGCAATTGATTGGAGTTCCTTGAAAGTCTCGCCTTACGAACTGGTAAAAATTCAAGATGATGATGGTAGCCGTGTGATTCTCAGAGGTAACATCGTTCCAGTAACATTTCCTCCCTTTGGTGAGTTTGGGAATTTGAGAGTAAAAGAAGCCTTCTATACCGCGACAAATGCCTCAGCAAAAGGTACTTTTGTGGCCATAAAAGACAATGGTATTCGCTGCATCACAACTCCTTGCTTCTCCACAGACAAGTTGGTTTTGAATAAGCCGAAGATTTCTCCAGTTTCGTCAATCGATTTGAGTCAAGCGGGTGCAACACAAAAACAACTTGACGCAGCAACTAGCGAAATTTTTGGTCAAGGTTTGATTGCTGTAGGTAAAACTGAGGTAGTAGAAAACGTAGATCCAACCAAGAGAGATACTAAGTTTGTGGCTACACAATTTTATCTGAGAGTGGAACCGAACTAAAGAAATGATGAGGAGGATGATTATTCCTCTGCCCCTACAGTGGAGAAATCAATACAGCCAACTCATCACGAAGTTCAAGAGGTGTTGCAGCAGTTGAAAGATTTCTTGTATCCCACAGTTTCGACTCAATGCAGAGATTCAACGTACAGTTAGGCAATGCTGGGAAAATGTGCCGGGTGCATAGACACTTTTAGCGGCTTGTCGTAGACATCGCTTACTTGAAGGAAGCACTGCGGACTTGGAAAGGCGTTAAGTCACCGGAAGCTGTGGAAAGTTGCTGCTTGCCTTAAGGGGAGGAAGCCGGAATCCTTCTTCACCCAGACGCAGATATTGGCTACTATGGGGTTGGCTGCTAACAATAGAATTTTCTGATGTTAGGGAATTAAACTAGAGAGTAACCTTTATCTTTTAACCAGTTCCAAAACTTAGTACCATCAGTTTTAGCTTCCCAAGTATGTGCATCAGCATCTTCAATATAAGTTATTGTGTAAGGCTGGGTACGCCAACTATTCTCAGAGTAGTATTCTTTTAAAGCAGATGCCTTAGTTATAGATTTCATATTTTTACCCTTAAAGCACTATCACTAAACTCTACAACTGCTAATTAGGGTATTTCGGACTCCAGTGCAAGAGTGATCGTTATCAAGAAGTTGCTGTCTTAATTTGCGCAGTGGAGGGTTGCGATTATTTAGGGTCGTTGGTTAATTGCAATGAGTGGTAATTACTACGTCAGTTTTGCATATTTATTTCACCACCTATTTCTATTAAGAGCGCCATGCTGCCTCTACCAATATTTCTTTGACGTATAAAAGCAGGGAGAAAGCTGCAACCAATGGCTTTGCTTTCTCCTTTGTGATCCAGGGTAAGCGCATCTAATTTTGTAGCTCTTGATACAGACAAAAAGCTTAAAACTTTATCTGAATATCAATTTTTCATTCAAAATAGGACGAATTGTCGTAAATGATTGAAAAAACATGGGTCAAATAGCTTTTTATGTTTTTTAACCACATAAAGACGAAAATGTCAATCCCACCCCTTGGCTCAGTGTAGTAATTTTGAACTTATTTGTGCTTTGGGTGAACCCCAAAACTACCGTGTCAATAGGGTTTGAGATGCGCTTACCCTGCATAAAAGAGCGCTAGAAGAGAAGTTAGACAATCTGGAATCTCATTTGGGCAACAAACTAGAAACAATTACCAAGAAGTTAGAGCAGATGGAGAGGGCGATAGCTTCTGGTAGATACAGCAACACCAGACCGCGCAGACAAGCGCACCTGTACCAACAGCCGCAAGTTGAACTCCTTCCCAGGACAAGCTCAAGTCTTGCCCCAAGACTTGCTGTTAGTCCCCAAAGCCTGATTGTAGAAACAGAGAAATTAAGCCCCAAAGAATTTATCAGTTGGTCGCGTCACCGTGACCCGATGAGTGTGGGGTGGGAATGGGATGATAAAACCAAACTTTACTATCCAGTCAAATAACTGCCACTGTCCCCGCAATAGGGTTTAATGTAAGAGCATTCAACATAAGAATGGGCAATGTTGAATACTCCGGCTACGCTCACCAATTCAGAACTGATTGACCTCTGGCTGCATGGTAAAAGCAAGAACACCGTTGACGGCTACCGTCGCTATGCCGAACGGTTTTTTTCTCATGTCAACAAGCACCTCTCGGATTGCACCCTCATGGATTTTCAATTGTGGGTGATGACACTCGGTAGTTCTGACAATTCCAAGCGGGTAGCAGTGGGAGCAATAAAGAGTCTATTTTCCTTTGCTAAACAGTTGGGGGTGGTATCAGCTAACTTGGGAGTGTTAATCAAGTCACCCAAGGCTAAAAATAGATTGGCAGAAAGAATTCTCACCCAAGAGGAAGTACAATTACTGATAAATTCTACGACAAACGAGCGCGATCACTGTAAATAATATTGTGAGAGTTTCGGTAAAGCATAGTTCTGGTTATTCCGAGGGGATTTACGTGCAAATCACCACAGTGGACGGTTCGGATTTGGTCGGAATTGTCCAAGATACTTACCGCCAATTTTTTAAAGGGGAAACAATATACGTTGAAAATGGCGAGTCAATCTGCTTCTCGCGTGCCTCCATAATAGAAGTGCCTTTAAATTGGGATGGGAATGAGAATCTATTTGATGCCGTCAACTCCTGACTTCACGTTCACCAAACACCACACCGCCAGGACTAATTACCCGGAATTGCCAGCAATGGACATCAGTATAAAACACCACCAAAGTAGAACCATTGATGCTGACAACTAGGTGAACTGTGGTTTTAGTCATCAGTCATTTCTGATGGTTCTAGTTTGACTTGTCTAAATAACCCCTGCCGAATTGCTTTCTCAATTAATTCACTTCGGGTTATCCCTAACTCCTCAGATATTACATCTAACTCTAGCGATGCAGTTTCAGTCAACATGATTTGATATCGCTGCTTCGTCTCGCCATATTTATCTTTTTGCGCTCGTTTTGGTCTTGGCATTAGCTACACACATCAATACGTCAACACCTCAACACTTTACAAATCTATTAGACTGCCTAACTACATATATACATACCTACACACTATAATAAAGTGCATAACAAAGGCGATCGCTCTCCCGCCAAGAAGTTGCAATCGCCCTTTGTAAACCCGTAGTAAAAGGTTTATTCAATGATGACACATAGTGATTTAGGTGATACCCAAGCCCAGGCTCAGTTTGAGTTGGAGCAGTACATCAACGAGCAAGTAGAGGATATTGCCCCTGAGTTTGAGATTGACTCTGTAGATGATTGTGACTTTGGTGTTTTATATCGGGTGTGGTCTGGTATGAGGCTAATCGGCACTTTTTACCGCGCTGTTGATGGGTTGTGGGTAGCTCAACCATGCAATTTTGAACAGCATCCCCGGTGCGATAGTTCAGAAATTGCACAACTAATGATTATTGCCCTGAGTGGGTTGCTAGTAGCTGAGGCTGCATAAGATTTTTTCCCATCTGAGGTGTGCTATGAGCGTACCTCTTACTTACCACATCAAGATTAACCATTGAGGATTTTATGAATTTGATCGCGAATATTGAGGGTGCAAGTCCGTTTGACCAAATTAGACAAGTTGATGCTGATGGTAATGAGTATTGGTTAGCACGCCAGCTTCAGCCACTACTGGGATACACTCAATGGCGACGATTTGAAGAAACAATCGAGCGAGCAAAGCTGGCTTGCCAGAATTCAGGCTACAGTGTTGACAACCACTTTGCCGACGCTGGCAATCTGGTAAAACGCCCACAGGGAGGAGGAAATAGGCAAGCTGATTACAAATTATCGCGCTATGCTTGCTACCTTACAGCCATGAACGGCGATCCGCGAAAAGCAGAAATTGCTGCTGCTCAAACCTATTTCGCTCTGAAGACTAGAGAGGCAGAAATTGGTTCTAGTTTTGGGAACTCAGATGTATTAATCGCTACTATCACCGCCGCCGTTGAGCAAGCGCTAACCCCCATCAACCAACGTCTCGAACAAATTGAGCAGCGTCTTAGCGCCCTACCATCTGCCAAACCCAAACGCCCCTGGACACTGAGCGCGAATACACCGCCAGAACAAATACCAGAAGGGTATCAGCAACTAGAGGACGGTTCCTGGTTATCGCCCGAAGCTTATCAATCTATCCTCAGACAAAGCCAACGCTCATTGCCTTGGGATGTCCGCAGACTTAGAAACTACGAGTAAGTCAGGGGTGCGATGCGATCGCTCATCATTTCCTCGCTTGAAAATAGGGGAGCGATCGCACTAATAACGCTATATATTAAGTTAACTTGTGATCTTATCTAGCAGTGACTTGCTGACCTGTAAAGAAGAATGACCCTCCATTTTGTCCATTACCTTGTAGTGGATTTCCTTGTAGAGCAAACAGACGAAGCTCAATTGTCCCTTCTACCGTTTGAGTTCTTGGATTAAAAGTAGCTTTATAATCATTTCTTGCAATACCGCTACCGCCCTTGTTTGAAAGACTAAAGTTGAGTGCCCGACCTGTAATCGCCTTCTTTCCATTACACGCCCAAGTACCCTGAGAAGTGGTAAAAGGATCAAACTGACCCGTAATACCACCTTGGTTTGAGTCACTAGTAATCAAGTTGCCTTCTTCAGTAAGAGTGATCAGCGCGCGTGAAGCAAACTTTCCACTAGCATCTTTAATTGTCGTGAGGTATGTACCAGCGACAAATTTGCTGCAAACTGTCAGTTCAGAATTGGTATCAATTAAAGAGTCAGCCTTCACTTTTTGAATGTTCCAGATATCCAAAATGCTGACTGTGGAAAGTACACCAATTGTTAATCCAAGCAAAGTTTTACGAATTTTCATGAGAAACAGTAGTAAAGAATTTATGAAACTCTACTTAGAAACATATACAGAAACAAGAAATATTTTTGGTAAATTTTGGTTAAGGCTTGATTAAAAAAGGCGAGCGTGTCTTGGCCAATGAGCGTAGTTTACATACGTTGGCATCGCTCATAAACCAAAAAACCCAGGTGGTGAGACTTGGGCTTTGGATGGGGTTATATTCCCCTGCATGTTATTTATAGAAGTTATTTATAAGTCGCTTTTCTAATTAGGACTACACCGCTTAGATTGAAAGTTCCAGAAAATTAGAACTTTTTCAAGCGAGGATGAGGTGCGTAGGCACAGCCCGCACTTCTCTACGAGACGCTGCGCGAACGACAAAGCTCAGTGACCACCGGAGGCATCGCTTAATCGTTCACCAAGAATTCATTTGTTTCTTTATCAAGTACTAGTTTTGGATAAAAAGCTTTGTTACCCTGGCTGGGCAGGGCATAGAGAAAAATCAAATTAGTTTAAAGAGGAAGAGGAACGCTTTCTCCTACCCCCTTAAGTGGTAACACAAGATAAGTCAGTTCTGATCCCGCTCGGTTGATGACACGCCCTAAGCCCCTGGTCTTAATCGCCACGGTATCAAAGTTTTGTTTTTGACCATTTTCAAGGTTTACAGTTGGTAGCACCAACGTTAACTCCAACTGACCTTGATCGAAGTTTGGCTGTAAGGTAACAGTAATCAGTAAACCTAAAGCGCTTTTTTGTTTTTTGATTTCCTTACCTCGAAAAGTAAATTGACCTTCTGGGCCTTGATAAGTCAGTTGTGAAGCTCCTGGTGGATCATCTACTCGTATTGGCCCTGGCGCTTGCGGAAAGAAAACAATCTGTGTAGTCCTGATTGGATCGGTGAAGGTATACTGGTTTGCTTGATTAAGTTGAGTTGTATCTGCTAGTTTTTGGGCAGGTTTCAAATCAACTGTAATCGCCTCAACAGAGTTTACTGCTCCAAATATTGCTAGAACTAGAGTTGATGTAGTAATTGCAACGAGCCGAGAAATTTTAGTTCTCATGGTAGTGTGATTGATTATGTGGTAAACGCAGACATCTTTTGCATTGCCCTTGTCCATGTTGACAGTTTTATGAAGAAAAACTCAACAACTGACAACATCAAATAGCTGTTTACGTATACTTTACAGTACTAAGGTTAAGAAACGATACCTTTACTTATTTACTCATGAGCAGGATACTGCCCCATCATTTCCCCAATTTTTACTGCCTCACACCAGGAAAAGTACACTATTTTCTTAGAGGAAAAAATTCCTATCAGTGCTTGAGCGATCGCCCTCAATCCTTTGCTAGTAATGCTGCTGTAACAAAGGATAAAGTGCTGCTGCAATTTGCTCGAATTCTTCACCATCTGGATAGGGACAAGTAATTTCCTCGCCATCTTCGTTTATCCATGATTTGCTGTTTAATTCAAAGCCTAATATCTCTCCTCGCCACCACCCAGATATCGACAGTTGACCATTTCCATAGCCAACTCTGAAATCTGCCTTTTTATCGCGGTAAAAATCATCAATTGGATTTGATGGGCGGTTGTGTGAGCCAGCAAATTTCTCTGTATAGTATCCTTGGAATTCGATATCAATACAATTGTTTTCAATTTTATAAACTAGCTTGAACCGCCTGTGCGGATAGTACTGTGCAGCAATTTTAGATGCTGCTAGTTCAAGTTCTAGTGGTAGTGTTTGCATCATTTTTAAGTGCTTGCAGTTTTTATATTATACCTTTATAAGGTATGTGCGTAGGCGCAGCCCGCCGTAGGCATCGCTCCTTCATTTTCTTAGGGGATAAGCAGCGATCGCTCTACCTTGCTCTTACTAATCGAAAGGGCTTCATTATATAGAAAGGATGAATCAAAACAACCATCCAATTCTCATCGGGAACGGCTTCTAGCTCTTTGTAAAATCGAATATCATCATTCTCAGTCCAATGCTCTATCACCTCTAAATTGCTGTGATAAAAAGCATTTGCAACCTCGCCTAGATTCAACTCGCTTTTAGTGATGTAAACCCATGCGTGAATTTGCTCTCTATAAGTCTGTAGTCTTCTGCGGTCTGCTGGATCGGCGAGTTTCTCAAAATGTAAGATTGTAGTCATATTTAATCATTAACCAAAAAATGGTTATCTAACTTAGAAAAAACTAGCTCTTGGCCAAACTCAACTACATAAACCTTTGTCAACTCATACTTTTCGGCTCGGTCGTCAAATAGGCAGTTAACTGTCTTCACTTCCTCCCTACCTGAATTGCAATATTTAAATGTTGTTGTTATCAATCTTGCTTTCATATTTTATTAGAGGAAATTAGAAAAAATAGATAGCTAAAATAATTATTCCCACAGTGAATAGCAAAATGCTAACGGATAATTACTAGCAACCAAAACTTAATCCTTAATTCCCAAGCCTTTTTAGTAGGTTGATGATTTTCAATCCCTCCTCTTTGAATCCAATGTTTGTAGTAGTAAACGATGAATGGCAAGCAGCGACGCAGTGACAAACATATCCCCCCAGCCTGTCAGCCTAAAACTGACATCACTGGAGGGATAAGTGAGGAATTGCCAATTGTATCTATTGGGCGCAGCAAGAGAATCTTAATTTTAAGTATTACTCTTGTCTAAAACCCAAGGTTGATTTTGTTGAATCAACTGGTTAATTACTTCTGGTTTTATCGGACTGTAATAGCAAAATATGACAGCATTATGTACTGTTGCAGTTTCGCACGAATGCATATTGTCAGGAGCAACTAAAACCATCTTTTGAGGTACAAACACCTCGTAACTAACCAGCTTCCATTCGTGCAGTGGGTTGTTTTTGTAACCAGCAGTCCATACTATAGACTCAATCTCAGCAATTGCATCATTGACTCCAGTACAAATTTCCATTCCACCCGTAAGTTCATATCCTGGTGCATTGAAGCTAGGAAAAGTCAGGATGGATGTCAAAAGCGTGTCGCCTCTTAACTCGTTGAACTGTTCTAATTCTTGCAAGTTCATCTGTTATCTCCAAAACTTGTTTGTTCTCCAGGGAAAATACACCAGTATCCACCACCAACCGCAAGCTGATGTCTTTTTAAATTTTTACCTATCCTTTTACCAATCTTGTAACAGTCGGTGACAGTATTAGCCCAGTGAGCATCTCCTAGTTTTGCTGCTTCTATCCCAGAAATAGCTGTACTCTGCAAAGGCTTTGCTGTACCAACCAATTTCTCGGAATTGTTAATCTGGATAAGTTAATCAAAGAGAGGGTGGAGTATCTAGCCAAAAAGCGGGATATTACCTTTGATGAGATGTGGGAGCAAATTCTCAATGGCACCGCTCAAAAAATAGTCCCCGGTAGAAAGTGAAGGGCTAGAGTATAAGCCGGGGGATGAGGGCTAGTTTATAGAAGGGGAAAACTTTAGACTAGATTGGAAAGCGATCGCCCAGACTCTCAACTAACAATTTTTCTTAGAGGAAAAGGGCGATCCGGTTTGAGAATGCGGTCGCCTTTATTCTTAGAGGATAATCGGGATATTCAGTGCGATCGCAGTTAGTTCCAGTTCTGGGCGAAAGGGCAATCGCTGATGCCCTAGTGACCGTCACCCAATATATATAGTTGTGAGCGGACGCAGAAGCACAAATTTTAGTTCTGTGGGATACCATACCGCCAGGAGCGATGTCATCAGACAAGCCGCTACGCGTCTACACCCTTTCCAGTTCTGGGGGAAAAGTCAGCACAAAGCGCGATGCCTGCGGCGGCAAGCTACGCGGTTTCGGGGTGCGATCGCTTTTGTTGTTGACAGGTCAAATCGCACCTAGCACAAATGTACTCTTCTCGATGTAAAACTAGCGAGCGTGACATGAGCCTCCACGTTACGTCTGAAAACCTTGCTACGAAAGGGTTAGAAAAATAAAATTGTTCTATGACCCGAAAATCGCCGAAAAACTATCGGTTCTGGTGGCTCCAACCCCAGCGATCGCAACGAAAAAACCTGGTTTTATTAAGAATTTGGCGATGCAATTGATGATTTAATCCCGATCTCACAAAATCGTATTGCTCCCCTCAAAATATGACCCTGGTGAGGGAGGAGTAAAGTAAAAGCCTAGTGAAGAGTAACTGTATTTATAGTAAGCGATGTCTAATGACAAGTCGCAAGCGTTTACGCACTTGTCACCCTTGTAATTCCAAGAAAACTAATTTGCGAAGTCAAAATGTTCCATTTGTTATCACATTAAAAATGACTCTTACTGCGAAGAGCCTTTATTACTAAATATTAATTTCAAACACTATTTGTAGTGTTTATACTACAATAGTATTGTATACCAACTAACTTCAGTACTATCTTTTGCTCTCTTCTGTATCCTCCTCTTTGTCCCGTCCGTTACCAAAATAGCTATCCAGGCGGTCATTAGCATCTTTAGATATTTTCTGCATGAAAAGTGCAGATCCTTCTAAGCTAAATCCTCCTATGGCAGTTGGGATACCTAACTCTGTTTGACCAAAGCAAATCATCCCAAAACCCACAATGTTCATGGTTACGCCTAATGTACCTGCAAACAATGAGCCATAGAAACCCAACTTAGCTTTCTGGAAAAGAATATCTTGGTATTTTTTTCTCCCTTCATCATCTTCTATAGAAGGTTTAATACCCTCTTTGAGCTTGAGGTGCGTGGTTTGGTTAAGAGTCAAATTTTTCGCTAGCTCCCATTGGGCATTTTGAAAAATATTTTTCATGTAGCGTACTATGCCGCTTTTCTTCCGCCGACTACGGCTTCGACGTTCCAGATGATCGCCCCTCAATTCTTCTTCATTCTCTTGATCTGACGGCAGAGATTGCCAGTTACTCTTTTTAGCTTTCGATTCTTGCCTTTTATTATTAGACATTTAATCACCTTTGTAGTGTTATGCCAGATGAGGGACGGATTAGTTCGGTTTTTGCCTAATTGCTGCTGCTTCACCACATCATTTCTGATCTACTGACAGTGCTGCTCACAGACTGCTCTTATTTTAACTGTACAAAAGCGATATAGCTTGCTTAAATACAGTTTATCGCTCATGCAGAAAGTAATTAACAAATATCTCGTATAATTATTTACCTTTTTCTAAGATTTATTACTTAATTTACCTCTCGCAGCTCCCTTGGTTTTGTCTGCTAGTACACAGCAGATACTTCTATATTAGTTTTTAATCTAGATAATGTGTACAAAAAAGATATATGACATATAATGAGATAAGAGTGTCACTTACTGAGTGAGCTTAGAAAGTGAGAGTTATAAAAAAATTGCTCAAGCTTAACTAGCTTGCTTGATTGGCTCAAAGTACTTTCTTAGTGGGGAATGACATAGGCGTAAATGAATAATTGAGAACTTAAGCTCTCCTAAGAGAGCTTAAGGGATAACAAAAGTCAAGACAACAAAGAAAAGGTCGGCTTACGTCTTTCTCTTTTGCATATTTTGGCAAAGTTACCGACATCAAGAAATGCTGAGAAAACAGAAATCAGCTATTTTTCCTCAGTTCTTAGAACTAAGGAATATTTTTCTGCGCCTTAACAATCATTAATTAAGACACGAAGAAACAAACATGAAACCGAAAATAGTTATGGCATATCAGAAGGGAAACATGGAGGATATCTTCGATAACAAGAATAATATTTATCCGTCTTGGATAAAGACTATCGCCTTAAAGCTTTTGAAAGAAAATAATGACAGAGATTGGGAAAAACTGGACAATATACTAGTTGAAAAAAGAAGAGATATTTCTAATTATCTCGAAAAAGAGAATGAGAAAGAATTACATTTACTCTCCTCTGTTGAAGAGGATATTCTTTCAGTACTTTACCCAGATAAAGAGATTTATGGTTTAGCAATCATAAATACAATTGAAGAGGTTAGTAAAGGTAAGAGGAAAATAGGGCCTAATACTCTATACCCTACATTGCGCCGAATGGAATCCAACGAGAAAGGATATATAAGTTCTCGTTGGGGAGACGAAAGACCAGAAGAGCTTGTTGAGCGAGGAGGTGCGCGTCGTAGATATTACAAGCTTACTGACAAAGGTCGAGAGGCATTAGAGGCTGTATGGGAGTACAGAGACAATCTTCTTGGCATTGGGTTTAATCAAATATCTAACCTTTGCTAACTAAGCCTAGATCAATCTACAGATGATCTCAATATAGTGAGTTCGTTCCCTGTAGTAAACAGGACAAAAACTAAACGCTCTCTATACTGGAATTCTTTCTTAGCAAGATACTAAATTCAACTCTCAAAAAAGGACAAAAACTATGAAAACTAATCTCAATGATGACAACAATCTGCTGTTCAGATGGTTTTGCAAAGGACTCAAGTATTTTTTGTTGACTCTGCTTGGTTTTGCAATCAACTTTGTGATCGCCCATACTGTGTCTCACATTTTCGGTGCTGTCTCAATAGTTAGAATACTACTATTCACAAGTCTATGGATATGGTTTGTGAGGATAGCAGTATCTCTGTTTTGTCTATTTGCGATCGCTATAATATTTGAGTCTTGGGGTTTCAGAAAATATGCTCTTCTCTACAAGAGTCAGAATTTTAAAATGGCTTTCAACTGAAACAACAATCGGTTTGGGATGGTCTGTGCGGAACCCTACTGATTGGATTAAATCGTATTAGTTGGAAAAGAAGCCTTATTGTTGGCTATCCAGCAATACAGTTCAGTTAAGCATTTCTTCTTTCTCTTTGCGTCCTTCTCTGCGAGAAGTCGCTTCGCGTCTACGTTAAAAAAAATTGACTTTGACAAAGAGTTTCAGTCTCAACTGAACCGTATTGGGCTATCTACCCCTTTTGACCCCTACCAATTGGGTTAAATCGGATTAGATTAAGGTACAAAAAGTAAGTGATGGCACCCATTACCAATCCACCAGAACCACAGGCTGGATCAGAGGAGTGAGGTAAGCAATCAGTTTCTTAGAGGAAAAGGCGACCCAGTGCGATCGCCTACCTCTGGTTTCTTACTTCAATCCAGACTGTGCTTTATTCTTGAGCTTGTCATTTTCAAAAACAGCAGTGATTTCAGAACCATCAGGATTTTGCCAGACAAAGGTTGCTGTAGTTACAGAGCGGCTAATCTCGACACCTCGGTATAAAATTGACCGCACCTCTGTTAAAGACATTCCCGGTTTTAGCTGTTCGTAGTCTACGCGGCTAAAGCGATAGAGTTCAGTCTGAGCAGGTTCATGCTGCTTATTAGAATTAGCAGCTTGATGAAAACCATAGTAAAGACCAGAACTCAATGCCACTCCTACCGAAAACATCACACCCAGTAAGCGGATGCGAGGGGGAGGATTGAATGTGTAGTTAGGTTTGTTGTTTGGATTTATCATTAGAAAAATTCGACATTAATGTTTATGAACTGCTGGTTTGGTTGCACCCAGACCAGCTTTAACTTGTTAGTGTGGGGTTTCTGTGACTGTGGAAACTGGGCATCTTCTACCAAGTAATGTCACCACCACACTTAGTAACTCTGTCAACTTGACAGAGTTCAAAGATAGAGTTCCCAGTCAATAAAATGTCCGGTGCTTCCGACCTAAGTTGCCCATTTAAGTTGTTGTGGGGTTTTGACGAGTATCACCACCTTCTATAGAAACTTTGTCAACTTGGCTTAACTGTTATTCCCAGCAATAGAGTTCCCACAAAAATTTTTTGTTCAGTTATCAAGTCTTCCAAAGGGCAAAACCCTGTCACTTAAGGCGGAAAAGGTATGCAAAAAGGCGATCGCAGTTATCACAACCAGATCGCCTTAAAATTGACTATTTCAGTTATCGAGTCTACCAAAGGGCAGATATACGTGAATTTAAGGCGGAAAAGATACGCAAAAAGCGATGCCTACGGCGGCAAGCTACGTACCTATTGAGGTATCTGGCGGAATCCGCCAGATAGGGCAACTTATTTAGTGAAACAGCAACCTTATTAGAGAGGCGATCGCTAGAGCAACCCCTAAAATGGGATGCCAAAACTTACACTTCTGCTGAACCCACCAAAGAAAACTTCTCTGGCGCTTTGACTTATTATTAAGTTGTGAGTTTTTACTTTTTCTGCACATCTCAGTATCCTTATATACTGTGGTTTGTTGAACAGCTGGCTTGGTGGCCTCGGAAACTGCCAAGCCAGTTTTAAATAGTGATGTAAGAATGTTGAATCTGCATTTGATGGCCAAAGATAATTACCTCCTTCTGTACTAAGTTGCCCATGTCTTGCATTCTGGGTTTTAGTTAGTATCACCACCTCCTTTGCTAACTTTGTCTGCTAACTTTGTCAGCCTGTCGGATAGCTGCCTACACAACTTTGTCAGAATCGAAGCCATTGACTTCACCTGACTATGCTGATATTGCAGTAAAAAGTAGGCAACAAAAGCGATCGCTTTTGTTGCAGGTATGCGAATACTTAGATACTTAAATATTTGGGTCGGCAATAGAGCAGGTTGCTAGTCTGCCCCGCCCCAAAAAGTCATGTCTCTCCACTTAACGCACGTAAACATTTTGTTCCCCAGCTTTTTCTCTACTAATCTCAATCGCCGGGTTTCCGTGGACGGAAATCAAGGCAATACGTTTTTCAATGGTAGAGTTCATAGGTTTGTGTGTTGCGGATTGTAACAAAGTTTTAGTCGATTTCAAGTTGGCGTATGTTATTGCACGCTTACCTAAATTATTTAAGAACTTTGATTAATATTGATTTTAATTTAATATCTCTAATATTTTTTTACATCTTCTGCCAGAAGCATACTTTTAGATTAAGTATATGTATTTAATTTTTTTATACATAAATAGCTATATTTATGTCTAATACTTCTGATAGATGAAATTCTATTCTATTAATGATATTTTATACCAGCTTTAACTGTTATACCAGCTTGTAATCGCATCAATTAATATTACTCTTCTACGTCCTGAAGCGCTTTATACAGTACAAGCCGCACAATCTCAGCCTTTTTTCTATTTGTCTTGGTTGCCAGTACAGAAAGTATTGGGGAGCATCCCAAGTGATGTGAGCGCAACTCAAATTTTTCACCTTCCCCAGTTGAATTGCCCTGACTCTAGCGTTACAATCTGCCTGTATTAGAGGCATTTTTAATTACAACTGTAATTTATCACTTGTGAGCAAAACCCGTATTATTGCGCTATTTAATCAATCAGGGGGAGTGGGAAAGACAAGTTTAACTATGAACTTGGGCTACCACCTCGCTCAAAAAAAGAAAAACCGTGTGCTTCTGATAGACCTTGACCCCCAAGCGTCACTCACTACATTTATGGGGCTAGAACCGGACATTACCGCCAAAACGGTCTATGAAGCAGTGGTGGGTGAAGAAGCATTACCAATTCATCCTGAACTGATTCACAGCATGAGTTTAGTGCCAGCCAACATCAACTTAAGTGCCGCTGAACTAGAACTAGTTGCCGCTTTGATGCGGGAAATGCGACTAAAAAATGCACTTGCCCCCGTCTTAGACAGCTATGATTTTATTTTGATAGATTGTCCGCCATCTTTAGGCATTCTCAGCGTTATTAGCTTAGTAGCAGCAACCCATGTCTTAGTACCTATTCAGTGCCAATTCAAATCCTTATAGAAAATTGCGATGCTACTTTGGAGCCGCCTGATGGCGATTGCTTTCTCCTGTCGTTCAACCCGTCCTCAAATCCATTGAGTATCAAACGCATCTTGCCCAGTTCCATAAATTAAGTTACCGTATTCCTGCCAATTGGCTATTTCTTGGGCTTCAATTTGGGGCGCGTGCAGAACAGCAAGATTTTCTTCTAATTGCTGCCTAGTTTGGGGGGCGGTGAGCGCCAGACGCACCCCTGGATGATTTAGCGCATAGCGATAACAGTCTGCTGCCGTAGGTAACTTTCCGTGCCAGTTGTGATGACCTTTGAGTAACGTTCCCCAGCGCGTGCAAGTGAATGCCACCACGGGAATACCAGCTTTTTGAGCAGCAGGTAAAACGTTTTGTTCAGCCTGACGATGTGCCATATTGTAACGGTGCATTAACACATCACACTGATGACGTTCTATCATTTCTAAAGCTATGGCTCGATTGTGTGTGGTAACTCCCACGTAGCGCACAACTCCAGAGTCCTTCCACAAACGAAGTTCATCAAGCAACATCTGAACTTGGGTCATGTCGTCAGCAGGCGAAACATATTCAATAAAAAATACATCCACCCAATCGACATTTAAACAATGGCGCACAGAGTCCAAGTAATTGCGTAAAGATTGTATATCTCGGTTTTCACTCCCCGTTGCCACCAAGACTTGCTCACGGTTTGTTAGCAAGAGAGATTTTAAGCCACTCAAAAAGTTTTCAGATTCTAAATTGTAAAAGAAAAAGTAATTAATTCCCTCTGCAAATGCCAACAAAAC
The DNA here is from genome assembly GCF_017115105.1 of Nostoc sp. NMS2. Taxonomy (GTDB): domain Bacteria; phylum Cyanobacteriota; class Cyanobacteriia; order Cyanobacteriales; family Nostocaceae; genus Nostoc. The sequence continues at coordinate 2,194 of NZ_JABXKH010000023.1, read as the reverse complement.
AGTTGCAGCATCCATCGATTGCCCTGCTAAACCAAGAATGCTTGCTGGTTGCCCTTGTAGTGTTGATAATTCCACGGTCAACTATCTCACTTGTTACTTTCAGTGTATTACGCCAATACGATGCTAGTGAGGACATGATCAATAAACGTTAATTTTGAGGCGATCGCCTACGGTAGGCGGGTACGCCATCGCACTTAAATATGTTCTTGTTGGGGGCGTAAGCTGTTAATCGTTGCGGTCAAAACTAGGACAATTGCCAAAACCAACACGGTATTTCTGAGCATTGAGTTATCAGAGTGCTTGAGTGCGATCGCCACCAGTGCGCAGAGTATTACTCCTGCATAAGCGATGTCTCGACGCTGGATGACAATAACTGCTGCAATTGCTGTTGCTATCAATACCATGATGAGAGTCCAGATTACAGCAGAAATCCCCCAACCGTTCCACCCGTGAAAATACAAGGCACACGCTACGTTGACAATGGTTGCCACGCTAATCCAGCCTAGATAAATGCCGATCGGAAAGTGAATACACCATTTTTTCAGCCGAGGTACACGCAATTTGCCAATTTCTAACTGCACATAAACACCAATCAGGGGCAACAGAATCAAAAGCATTGCAATTACAGAAAGAGCAAACAGCCGAGACAAAAACAGATAAACCCAGATACTTTGAGCAACACAGGCAATCACCAACAGATAACCTGTCTTACGTAAATCAGGCTCATCTCGTTGGTTAGGTAAAGCTTGGTATACCCCAAAAGCAAACAACCCAAGGTAAATCAGCCCCCAGATAGCAAAGGCGTAATTGGCAGGGATAATCAGGACATTTTTAAACAAAGTATTGGAAATTTCCCCTATACTGAGTCCATTGAGCGGAAAAATGTTCGATACTACGTTGATAACGAAAGCACCAAAGATTGCAGCCAACGTAACAAGCTGCCGCCAAAAATCCCGGTAGTTGCCTCTTGTGGACTGCTGCATAGGATGTTAACTCATATCTTTTGTGCTTTTAGCTTACATCCCAAAAAGAGCGACGCATATAAACCACAGTCATATTGAGCAAGTCAATGAGGAACCAGAGCGATCGCCTGCCTGAAATTTCCTCTAAGAAAATAGCAAGGCAAGCAATGCCTACGTCGGGCTGTGACGCTCGAATACTCGCTCTAAGCGAAGCCATGCCGAAGGCGTTGCCTCTCGTTCGCGTTAGCGTCTCTGAAAGAGAAGAGAAGGCTTTACGCTACGCTATCGGTGACGCACCTCGGCTATAGTTGCTATTTCTCAGACTTGAGTAGAGGATTAGTGATTGGGAGGATCACAATAATCAATGACTGAAAACATCTCAGCTTATCCCCTGACTTGGACAACCATCTACCCCAGAACGCCGCAGCACAAGCGAGAAGCTGCGCGATTTGAGGTTAATTTCTCAACTGCACGAAATGACCTACTTAACGAGCTTCGGCTGTTGGGAGCAAAGAATATCATCATTTCTAGCAATGTACCAACGCGCCAAGATGGTTTACCTTATGTAAGGCACAAAGAACCAGACGATCCAGGCGTTGCTGTTTACTTCAAAATCAAAGATAAAAACTATGCTTTGTGTTGCGATCGCTGGCTAAAAGTAAGGCATAATCTCAGAGCAATTGGATTGCATATTGCAGCTATGCGTGGGATGGAGAGATGGGGAGTGGGGAGTGTTGAGCAAGCATTTATGGGATATCAGGCACTGCCGCCTCAGCAAGAAAAAAAATGGTGGGATGTGCTTGGTGTTAGCCCCCGCGCTTCCGATGAAGAAGTAAAGGAAGCATACAAAAAGCTGGCACGACAACATCATCCAGATAACGGCGGTTCTGCTGATCAGATGGCTGCAATCAACGCTGCTTATGAACAGGCAAAGCAGGTTAGCTATAAGGTGCAACTATGAACATTAATTCTGAAGAATTTGAACAGTATCTAAAAAACCCTAGTGATCCAGAACTCAAGGCACTATTTGAAAAGGCTGAAGATTGCTTGCAAAGCTATGATGCAAAGTCAGAGCAAGTAAAAGCTAGTGTGGTAAAACTTACTAGAGAAGAGTAAAAATCCTGTAATCTTGACCTTGTAGCGAAATAATGGTACGAAAACTTGGCAAGAAAAAGTCTAAAACCAGAGGCAACATCGTTTGAAGTACTCGATTGTGTTCAAAAAAAATGCCC
>NZ_JABXKH010000176.1 GCF_017115105.1 Nostoc sp. NMS2 | reverse complement strand
TGGGCGTTAGGAACTAGCGCTTCTGCCCTTGGAGGGGATGTAAGACCAAAGTCTTCAGGACGTAAAAAATCCATGAAGTCCGAGGCAATCCCCGTTGAATTGGGAAGCCTACACTGTACCGTAAGGTCAGTGTAGGTAGTTCACGTATCGATCTATTAATTTCTAAATAAGCAACTGTAAACCTCTAGATGGGTATTGTGCCTATAATCGCTATCTCATAACTCCGAACCGTTACGAACCCGTTCAAGAAATTCAGGATAATTTTCCAAATCCTCTAGAGATTGTAAGGCTGGCATTTCAACCCAGTTAGCCTCTATGTGTAGCTTATCAAGATAGGCATAAAATGCTTCTCGATCATCTCGATGAGCTAAAACATAGGCTTGCAATTCTTTCTGACTCATAGCCTGAAAGTTAGATTTGCTCATTGCACGTATCTCCATCTGCCATTGGGATATATTTCAATAATATTCTCATCGCCTGCCAAGAAGAACACATTGCCTGTTCGTTCGTCTACACGAACCACATTTATGGGCAAGTAAAACTTAGTAAACAAGCAGCACAATATAAAGCACTGCGTCTTTTGTTCTGGCGTAGGAATAATTCTTGCTCTTATCACCTCTCATCGCGCAGAGTATATCATTTTCTGGAGGCTACTTCTTTAAATCTGGGTTTGACATAATTTCCTATACAAATCACTCTTTTTGCCTCCCCATTCTCTTGAAGAAAATTTACCACTCAGCCAAAGCGATCGCTATTCCTTGTTGCAAATCTGGTGTGAGTGCAGCATTATTTGCTAATTGCTGCAATTGTTGATGTGCAATTTCCCCATCCAAATTTTTGAGTGCAGCGATCGCGTGTAGTTTCACCGATGCATTAGAATCAGCTAGCAGTGAAATCAATGGTTCAATTGCTTGTATTTCGCCTAGCTGTCCTAAAGATAAAGCGATCGCACTTTTTACACTAACAATCTCTGTGGCTGGATGCTGCGATCGCAGTATTTGTAATAATATTTCTGCGGCTTGTGTAGTTTGCAGCTTTTGGACTCGCCCCAAAACTGTAACAATTTCTTGCCAAAGTGTCTCTGAAGTGCATTGATTAAATGCTGTTTGCAAATATTCCAAACTAGATACCGTCCCCACCCAACTTAAAGCACGGATGGTTTCTAATTGCAGCTTTGTTGGTATCTGGGGTGAAATCAACAAATCAAATAAATGTTTTGCAGCTTCATCACAACCCATCCGAGAAAGGGAAACTGCAGCTGCACAACAAACATCAAGATTAAAGTCGTAAAGCTTGGCTTGCAGTCTCGTCACCAAGTCTAATGCTTCGCGTAAATCGGGGCGAAAACCTAAACCAAGCACTGCTGCACGCCTAACTGTATCAGCAATATCATCCAAAGCGTTTAACAAGATTGGTGGTATCCGTTCATCATGAAAACTGCTGAGGGCTTCAATTGCAGCAGTGCGGATTGTTGCTTGTGAATCTTGTACTACACTCAATAGTGGTGTGATGGTTTCGGTTTGGGGAATACAGGAAAGCGATCGCACTGCTAAAAGTCGTGTATCTTCATTTAATAGAAGTTCAGAGAGGGCAGCGATCGCAACAGTACCCATTTGTCCTAGTGCTGTGGTTGCGATCGCTTTGAGTTCTTCATCCTCATCATTTTTCAACAATTCAACCAAAGGTGCGATCGCTTCTGGCTGCTGAAATTCGCCTAAAGTCCGCGCTGCATACCAGCGTAATTCTTCCTCTGCATCTTCATCTTCTAAGATGTCAATAAGTGGTGAGATGGCAATATTTCCCAGATGAATCAACACCTTGGTGATTTCCCAGCGTTGTTGAAAATCTCCCATCTCTAACATTGAAAGTGCTAATGTCAGCAGATATTCTCGATTTTTAACTACTTCTGGATGTTGCGATTCTGACCCTAAAATTAATTGTTGTAAATATTGAATCAGTGATGACCAATCATCTGAATTATGTGCTATCTGGGCTTGCACCAAAAGCTGGTTGATATTACTCACGATACCCTGCTTTAATTATCAATCTTCTACCTCCTGCTCCCTGCTCCCCTGCTCCCCCGGTTACTGAGCGTAGTCGAAGTATGCCCCCTGCTCCCTGCCCCCTGCCTCCACTAGGTTGGCTTGACTACAACTGAATTACCCTCAATTTTAGCGGTGTAAGTTGTCAGAGGATTTGGAGCTGGGCCTTTTAGCACTTTACCATCAGATCCATATTCTGAACCATGACAGGGACAAGCGAATTTTTTTGCCTCAGCTTTCCATGCGACGGTGCAACCTGCATGAGTACAGGTTGGGTTAACAGCTGTCAGATTTGCGCCTTTAGATGTGCCGACTACCAACACAGGCCCAACAGGTGAGTTTTTAACCAGCAATTGACCAGTTTTATCTAATTCTGCCGAAGTGCCTACTGTTTGCCAATCTCTAGATGCAGAAGGTGTTTGAGAAGAACAAGCTGCGATCGCTACAGGTAGAGAACTCGCTATCAAACCCAAACCTACCCAATTAATAAAATCACGACGTTTCATAAGTGCCACACTCAATTTTGGATTTTGGATTTTGGATTTTGGATTAATCTATGTGAATCTAAAATCGCTTCGGTCATCTCAAACACTCTTCTTCAAGCGCTTTGTGTGGCTCATTGGCTGACTTTGATGCAAATAACGCATATTACGTATTCGTTTTCAGCAACTTTACTAAAAAATCGTAACAATTTATACGATTTTAACAGAAAACTCATCTTAAGTTATGAGTATCGAAATTGTTACATGAACATTATCTAAATGTGCTTGACAAATTTTCCAGATGTAAATGGCGACAAGTTTTCCTTAATAACCACGGGTTTGAAGTTTCACGTTGGAATGCTTTTGAGTAACAATAATCAGCCGTAATCGAATATTTAAGTTTTTATTCCCTAACCTTCGTAGATACACCTTTGGTGGAACTACGGGTTGATTGATATTGGGCAATTAGCACCACAAATTCTCACGAGAGTCAGCCTCATGACAGACACAACAACTACGACTACCAGCCTCAATAAATTCGAGAAATTCAAGGCGCAAAAAGATGGACTCGCTATCAGGGACGAGATAGAGAAATTTGCCGTTTTGGGCTGGGAAGCAATGGACGAAACCGATCGCGATCATCGGCTCAAGTGGGTAGGCGTGTTTTTTCGCCCTGTTACCCCAGGCAAGTTTATGATGCGGTTACGGATGCCTAACGGTATTCTCAGCAGCAGTCAGATGAGTGTTTTAGCCCAAGTGGTGCAGCGTTACGGGGATGATGGGTGTGCCGATATTACTACGAGACAAAATATCCAATTACGGGGGATCAGGATTGAAGATTTACCAGATATCTTCAATAGATTTCACGCAGTTGGTTTAACTTCTATCCAGTCAGGGATGGATAACATCCGCAACATCACAGGTGATCCGGTGGCGGGGTTGGATGCTGATGAGTTGTACGACACACGAGAGTTGGTACAGCAAATTCAAGATATGCTTACCAATAAAGGTGAAGGAAACCCAGAGTTTAGCAACTTACCACGGAAATTTAATATTGCGATCACAGGTGGAAGAGACAACTCAGTTCACGCTGAAATTAACGATTTAGCTTTTGTTCCAGCATTTCAAGAAGCAGGGGAGCAGGGGAGCAGGGGAGCAGGGGAGCAAAATTTCCCCTCTGCTCATTCACACCACAAAATTTTCGGGTTTAACGTTTTAGTCGGTGGCTTTTTCTCAGCTAAACGTTGTGAGGCGGCGATTCCTCTAAATGCTTGGGTGGCTCCAGAAGATGTGGTAGCTGTATGTAGAGCAGTTTTGGAAGTCTTTCGCGATCATGGCCCGCGTGCTAATCGGCAAAAATCCCGTTTGATGTGGCTAATTGATGAATGGGGTTTAGAAAAATTTCGAGCAGAATTAGAAAACCGTTTGGGTAAATCATTATTACCCGCAGCCGCAAAAGACGAGATTGACTGGGAAAAACGCGACCACATCGGAATATATAAACAAAAGCAACCGGGTTTAAATTACGTAGGGTTAAATATTCCCGTTGGGCGACTGTATGCCGAAGACATGTTTGAAATCGCTCGTTTAGCAGACGTTTTCGGCAGTAGTGAAATCCGCTTTACCGTTGAGCAAAACATTGTTATCCCCAACATTTCTGACTCACGGCTAGCAACATTTTTAACAGAACCGTTGCTAGAAAGATTTTCGATTAATCCAGGTTTACTGGCGCGATCGCTAGTATCTTGCACAGGCGCACAATTTTGCAACTTCGCCCTCATCGAAACCAAAAACCGCGCCCTGGAAATGATTAAAGCCTTAGAAGAAGACTTAATCTTCATCCATCCAGTGCGAATTCACTGGACAGGATGCCCCAACTCTTGCGGCCAGCCTCAAGTTGCAGACATCGGCTTGATGGGAACCAAAACTCGTAAAAATGGCAAAACCCTCGAAGGCGTTGACATTTATATGGGCGGCAAAGTCGGCAAAGATGCCCATTTAGGAACTTGCATCACCAAAGGCATACCATGCGAAGACTTGCAGCCAATATTGCAAGAATTACTCATCAACAACTTTGGCGCAAAACTCAAGGAAGAAGCCCTACTAGTTAGTCACTGCTAGTGCTTATCGGAGTATTGGGCAGCAAAACTCATACTTCAACCTTAAAGGCTCAATGTTCAGCCTCAAAGGTGCAACTTCCGAGTTAAAAGGCGCAACCTCCGAGTTGAAAGGCGCAACCTTCGAGTTGAAAGGCGCAACCTTCGAGTTGAAAGGTGCAACCTTCGAGGTAAAAGGCGCAATCTCCGAGTTGAAAGGTGCAACCTCCGAGTAAAAAGGTTCATCTTCCGAGTTAAAAGGTTCAATCTCCGAGTAAAAAGGCTCATCTTCCGAGTAAAAAGGCTTATCTTCTCCTATCTATTCTCTCAATTAGAAAGATTGAAATGCTTAAAAAATTATTTTCATTCAGCGATCGCTACCGCATTTTACATCAGACTTGGTTTGCTTTCTTTCTCACCTTTGTCTGTTGGTTTAACTTTGCTCCCTTCGCTACAACCATTGGTAGAGAGCTACATTTAGCCCCTGAGCAAATCAAAACTTTGGGCATCTGTAACCTCGCCCTCACAATTCCCGCCCGGCTAATCATTGGGATGCTTCTGGATCGTTTTGGCCCCAGAATCACCTACTCAATGCTGCTGATGTTTGCAGTTGTTCCTTGTTTAGCAACAGCCCTAGCGCAAGACTTTAATCAATTAGTCATCAGTCGCTTGCTGATGGGAATTGTCGGGTCTGGATTTGTTGTCGGTATCCGCATGGTGGCAGAATGGTTCCAGCCGAAGGAGATGGGAGTTGCTCAAGGCATTTATGGCGGTTGGGGCAACTTTGGAGCTTTTGGTGCAGAGTTTGCCTTACCGATGATTGCAGTTTCTACAAGCTTCTTCGCTGGTGGCGCTTCTAACTGGCGATTAGCGATCGCACTTACAGGTATTATTGCAGCTATCTATGGCGTAATTTATTACAATACTGTCCAAGATACGCCCACAGGCAAAGTCTACAGTAAACCTAAAAAGAATGGTTCCCTAGAAGTGACTAGCATCAAAAGCTTCTGGGCAATGATTATCTCGAATTTTGGTTTGATTTTCGCCTTGGGTTTATTAGCTTGGCGTTTAGAACAAAAGAAAATTCACTTTCTAACTCTGAGTCAAATGTATTTGACTTGGTTGGTATTAGCAGGATTATTTGCTTACCAAAGTTACAAAGCTTGGGAAGTAAACCGAGAACTTCTGACTGGCAAGAAAACTTACCCTGCATCTGAACGCTTTCAATTTGGTCAAGTAGCTTTACTCGAATTCACTTATGTAACTAACTTTGGCAGCGAACTAGCAGCCGTTTCTATGCTCCCGGCATTTTTTGAGAAAACCTTTGGTTTAGAACATGTTGTTGCTGGGATGATTGCCGCTACCTATCCCTTCTTAAACTTGGTTTCTCGTCCTAGTGGTGGCTTAATTTCTGATAAATTTAGTTCGCGGAAGTGGACAATGACAATTATCAGCGTTGGTATCGGTTTTAGTTACTTGATGGCACATTTTATTAATAGTAGCTGGCCGATTCCGGTAGCGATCGCAGTGACAATGTTTGCCGCTTACTTTGCCCAAGCTGGCTGCGGTGCAACCTACAGCATCGTACCCATGATTAAGAAAGAAGCCACTGGACAAATTGCCGGCAATGTGGGAGCTTACGGTAATTTTGGCGGCGTAGTTTACCTGACAATTTTTAGCTTAACCGACGCTCCCACACTATTTGGCACAATGGGTATAGCTGCACTAATCTGTGCTTTTATGTGTGCCTTCTTCCTCAAAGAACCAAAAGGTTCCTTTGCCGCCGCCTATGAAAGTGAATTACCAGAAACGGCAACTACAAACTCTATCTTATTAACTGAAGAATAATCAGCCGAAAGATGAAGTAGTGATAACCATCAGATTTAAACACTTCATCTTTTCTCTGCGCTCTCTGCGTCTTGGCGGTTCGTTATTTATCGAACCGCCAAGAACGCCAAGAACGCCAAGAAAGAAGAGTTTCAAAGAGTTTTTGTGTAAAGGATAAGTTTCTCAAGCTAGCGCTGCATTTGAGGTTGCACAATCAAAATAACAAAATGGTACAACTGCCATGAGTGAATTTACCAAAACCCTTTGTCCTTACTGTGGTGTTGGCTGTGGACTAGAAGTTTCACCCCCAGCCCAACTCGGCAAAGCAACTAATCGAGATGGTCAAGGAAATCCGACTTGGCGGGTACGCGGCGATAAAGCCCATCCATCTAGTCAGGGTATGGTTTGTGTTAAAGGTGCAACGATCGCAGAATCTTTAGATAAAAATAGATTACATTACCCAATGGTGCGAGACTCTTTAGATCAAGAGTTTCGGCGCGTCAGTTGGGATGAAGCTTTTAATCTCATCACGCGGCGCATTCAAACAGTCCGCTTCACTCAAGGGCCAGAAGCGTTATGTATGTATGGTTCCGGTCAGTTTCAAACCGAGGATTACTACATAGCCCAGAAGCTGATGAAAGGCTGTCTGGGTACTAATAATTTTGATGCCAACTCCCGTTTATGTATGTCGAGTGCTGTGGCTGGCTACATTCAAAGCTTTGGTGCAGATGGCCCGCCCTGTTGTTACGAAGACCTGGAGTTAACTGACTGTGCATTTTTAATTGGCACTAATACAGCCGAATGTCACCCCATCGTTTTTAATCGACTTGAGAAATATCACAAAAAGAACCGCAAGGTCAAAATGATTGTGGTAGACCCCCGACGCACGCCAACCGCCGAAGCCGCCGACTTGCATTTAGCCATTCGTCCCGGTACAGATATCGATTTGTTAAACGGCATCGCCCACTTATTGATGCGCTGGAACTACATTGATACCATGTTCATGGACGACTGCACCAGTAACTTTCCTGCTTATGCTGAGGTGATTCGCCACTATCCCCCGGAAGTGGTAGCTCGTCAATGCGGAATCAGTATTGAAGATTTAGAAACAGCAGCTCGTTATTGGGGTCAATCACAGCGAGTACTATCTTTGTGGTCGATGGGTGTAAATCAATCCTCAGAAGGGACAGCCAAGGTAAGAACTATCATCAACCTGCATCTGATGACTGGACAAATCGGCAAACCTGGGGCTGGCCCTTTTTCCCTCACCGGACAACCAAACGCAATGGGGGGACGGGAAGCTGGAGGTTTAGCGCATTTATTACCAGGTTATCGGACGGTGAAAAATCCTCAGCACCGCGCAGAAGTTGAGGAGTTTTGGGGACTAAAGCCAGGACAGATTTCGCCCAATCCCGGTTTGAGTGTTTGGGAAATGATTACTAGCTTAGAAAATGATGCTGTCGGATTACTGTGGATTGCGGCTACTAATCCAGCTGTCAGTATGCCAGATTTGGAGCGGACTAAGAAGGCGTTATTGCGATCGCCTTTTACCATTTACCAAGACGCTTATTATCCCACAGAAACCTCTGCCTATGCTCATGTTCTGTTACCCGCAGCCCAGTGGGGTGAAAAAACTGGTGTGATGACAAACTCAGAACGGGTGGTAACTCTGTGTCAAGCATTTCGCCAACCGCCAAGAGAAGCTAAAGCCGATTGGGAAATTTTCGCTGAAGTTGGACGGAGATTAGGTTTTGAAAGAGAGTTCGCCTTTGCTAACTCGGCTGAAGTTTATGCTGAGTTTGTCAAACTAACTCAAAATCGCCCCTGCGAGATGACAGGTATCAGTCACGCAAAATTACAAACAGAAGGCCCGACTCAATGGCCTCATCCCGAAGAAAGCAGGGGGAGCAGAGGAGCAGGGGAAGCAGGGGGAAAAACCTCTGGAAAGCGGTTATATACAGATTTACGCTTCCATACCCCTGACGGACGCGCCCAGTTTGGGGCATATTACTCAAAAGGATTGGCAGAACCACCAGACCCAGATTATCCTTTTGTGCTAACGAATGGACGACTTTACGGACATTGGCATACTCAGACACGTACCGGTCGCATTGAAAAAATTTGTAAAATGCACCCCGAACCGTTTATCGAAATTCATCCCCGTGATGCTGCGAAGTTAGGTATTGTAGATAATCAGTGTGTGCAAGTGCGATCGCGTCGAGGTAAAGCTCAATTTCCTGCTAAAGTAACAAAAGCGATCGCACCTGGTACAGTTTTTGTCCCTATGCACTGGGGTTCACTGTGGGCAGATAATGCCGAAGCTAACGCCCTCACCCATCCAGAATCTTGTCCAGATTCGCTGCAACCAGAATTAAAAGCCTGTGCTGTGCAGCTGATACCAATTTCTGTAGAATTTACAGTCAAAAGTCATCAACTCCAGTCCTTACAGTGGTAAGCTGCTCCTTGTACCTATAAAGTGGTAATTTATAACTAGCAATAGGTAATTTCGTCAATCATCAATAGTTAATAGTTATTATCATTTTTTATGACTATCTACTTTTGACTGTTACCAATTACCATATCTAAAGAGGCTAAATCTCTAGTAACAAGAGGTTTTACTAAGTCGATTTTAGCTATAGAGCAAAAATAAAAATCTGAATTACGAATTACGAATTACGAATTACTTTAATCCTCTAGATTTATCTATGGGATTTTCTTTTATTTAAAAATTGGGTGCAGCAAATGAAAAAGTTACTGAGGCGAATTCTCGGAGCTACCAAAGATGAGAACTTCATGCACATTGTTGAAAACATAGAGGTGCTAGTTTCTAAAGTTCTATCTATTTTTATGGTAATTGTAATTTTGGTTGCGATCGGAGACTTAGCAGTTTTTATTTTTAAAGAGTTATTGACAGCCCCTTACGCTAAGTTTAACATAACTTTGTATAAGATTTTTGGCTTATTTTTGAATATTTTAATCGCTTTAGAAATCTTAGAAAATATCACAGCTTATTTGCGAAAGCACGTTTTTCATGTTGAATTAGTTATTGTTACTTCTTTAATTGCTGTTGCCAGAAAAATTATTATTCTTGACTTAGAAAAAGTTACAGGTATTGATATAATTGGTTTAGGAATAGCTATTCTCGCCCTCTCAATTAGTTATTTGATAATTCGTCTCAGTAATGATCGAAACACTCCTTAAAAATAGAGCTTGATTCAGATGTTTTTGCGTAGAATACTTAGGGAGATATAGTTTGGTCTGAATCTACCCACAAATAATAGAGTATACTGGATAATTAAGAACAGCCAAAACTGCATTTTGGATAAATTATTAGTGCGCGATCGCTACTTAAGTATTGTTTTAAATTACTAATTTTTGTAACTGAAAATCTCAAAAATTGTCGATAGTTTAAAATCGTTAATTTAAATAATAGAATTTTGAATAATTGACTATGACAGATTTTTTTCAATTTGAAGCAGACTTTGTTGATTCCCTGCGTTGTATCCCCATGCAGGTGCGTTGCAATTTAGATACTTGTGGCATTAAGCTAAAATTGTCTGATTGGAATCAACTGACTACAGCCGAGCGTCAAGCTTTAGTCGAGTTACCTTGCACTACAGAAACGGAAATTCAGTCTTACCGCGAACATATCCAACAATTAATTTTACAACGCACGGGTATACCAGCTACAGAATTACCCATCGAGCTACATCCTGCATGGCTAGACTCTAGCACTGTACCACCTAGCCTCCAGGAAAAAGCTCGAGAAATAGGTGTAAACCTGACACCGCAACATTGGGCAGCTTTAACGTCCTTACAGCGTTTTGCCTTAATCAAACTCAGCCACCCAGGACATGAAAGCAAAAACTTTCCCATTGCGATCGCAGAATTTCATCTGCTTTAATTACAGAACAAATATGTCCAGTGCATTACACTTTGTTAACTTGCCACCATCAAATGATACATTACCGCAGAGTTAGTGCTGCAATGTGTCAAAAATTCGTGCGTCTGCTTACGCCTAATGGACTCGACTCTAAATTAATATTTATTTTATAAACAACTGATAAATATTGACTCTAAACTATTGACTATTAACTAATAGGTGGGGGTAGAAAGTATGGCTGCAAAGAAACTTTTGATGCTGGTTGGGGACTATGTAGAAGACTATGAAGTGATGGTTCCTTTCCAGGCATTGCAAATGGTGGGGCACACCGTCCATGCAGTTTGCCCAGACAAAAAAGCTGGTGACAAGGTGCGGACAGCAGTTCATGACTTTGAAGGAGATCAAACTTATAGTGAAAAACCCGGCCACAATTTTACTTTAAATGCTACTTTCGCCGAAGTAGACGCTGCAACCTATGATGCCTTAGTCATTCCCGGAGGACGGGCACCAGAATATATCCGCCTGAATCAACAGGTGCTAACAATCACCCGTCACTTTGCCCAAACGAATAAACCGATTGCTGCCATCTGCCACGGCTTACAGTTATTAGCAACTGCTGATGTACTGCAAGGAAAGAGATGTACTGGATACCCTGCTTGTAGCCCAGATGTCAAGAGTGCTGGAGGGTTTTATGTCGATATCCCTGTTGATGAGGCAATAGTTGATGGTAATTTGGTGACAGCACCAGCTTGGCCTGCTCACCCGCGTTGGCTGGCAGAATTCCTGATAGTACTTGGAACTAAGATTGAAAACCTAGAATTGGTTACAGTTGTTTGAGCCAATACACCGAAAATCTTTTGGGGCGATATTCAGGGCAGTTTCTTTACCTACTCCCTGCTTCAAATAGACTGTGGCAAAAACAACTGACAACAGACCACCAGAAATTATATATTTTCTAAATGAAACTAAATGCAGTAAAAACTACTGTTTTTTGATAAATTGCCTGGGATTAAATTTACAGCTAGGATGTCAAAAGCAGGCAAACTATACAGTCTGATTCATCCGCCTGACAAGCCCATTTAGGACAAACTCTCAGTACATGGAATACTTATTAACATTAGGTGAAACAATTTGAAATTTCCCATCAATAATTTTAAATTTCTTAGCAGTAAGTGAAGCTATAGTGGATTTAGCAATGCTGCTGTTAATGTGGCTAAGGTTAGTCCTGCTGCCAAATTATATGAAGAAGAATTAGTTTAGAAACGCACACTAACTCGATGACAGGCAAAAACGCAAGACATAATGCATTTCTGCGGCTAGTGTCTGGTAATGGGGCAGCTTCTGGATCAGAATCTCGCTACTCGCTGCCCCCCAGCAAAGAGATGGTAATTGGACGCGACCCCAGCTGCCAAGTTGTCTTGGATGCCATGATGTACCGGATGGTATCTCGTCGTCATGCGGTGGTTCGTCCCCTCTCTTTATCGCCAGATAGCAAATTCAGCTGGGTGCTTTGTGATTTAAATAGTGCTAATGGCACTTATTTGAATGGACAACGCTTGTATGAATGTCAGGAATTGCACCAAGGCGATCGCATTTCTCTAGGTGCTGATGGCCCACAATACGTTTTTGAGTACGAGTTTACTTACCAAACCCCGGCCACAACAGTTAACCAAGTTACACCATTACCTTCGGCGACAAATCACCACGGCCATACGCAATTAAAGCAGCCAGATTCTGTTAGTTTCACTCAGCTTTTCCCCATTATTTCCACTGGTAAAGATTTAACTCGGAAAGCTTACCTCGTACCGGGAATACTGACCGTAATCTTTGTAGTGTTAATGTTTGCTACAGTCGGTCAGCCCCAAGCTAATCAAATTATCGTTGCAACTTACATCGCCTTTGCTGCCTACTATTTTGTTTACCAACTTTGCGGTAAACAGAAGCCTTGGTGGGTGCTAATGGGTGCGGCATTGAGTACAACGTTAATTTTACTCAGTCCACTGTTGGATGTATTTATTTTCGTGTTTCGCGGTATTCTTCCTGGAAACTTGTCCTCACCTCAAGAATCTACCACCTTCACAGAGTTACTGGTACGGATGTTTTTTGGTGCTGGGTTGATGGAGGAGTTACTCAAGGCATTACCTGTGTTAGGGGCGTTTGCTATCGGTAGAATGTTGTCTTCGCCTTGGCGGGAAAAGATCGGCGTTTGGGAACCTCTAGATGGTATTCTCCTGGGAACGGCTTCTGCTGTGGGCTTTACTCTATTGGAAACTCTCGGACAATATGTGCCCGACATTGCCCAACAGGTAGGTATAGGCGCTGCTGGTCAACTCGCGGGTTTACAACTGCTAATTCCGAGAATTTTAGGCTCTGTAGCAGGACACATGGCTTATAGTGGCTACCTGGGCTATTTTATCGGGTTGGCTGTTCTCAAGCCCAGTAGAAGTTGGCAAATTCTTTCTATTGGTTATCTTAGTGCTGCTGCACTCCACGCTCTGTGGAATGCTACAGGATCTATCAATGCTTTGCTGTTGGTAGTTGTTGGGGTGTTATCTTACGCCTTTTTAATGGCAGCAATTCTCAAGGCACGGGCGCTATCACCAACGCGATCGCAAAATTTTGCTACCCGATTTCTAGGGCCAAAATAAGAGATGGGGGGCAGGGGGCAGGGGGCAGAGGAGCAAGGGAATAATTTGAATATTTATATCTTTGGATAGATGGCCTGGCTAGAAAATAAGCGTATCGTAAGTTTACTATGGGTTAGCTATGCCTAAAAAATAAAAATCATTCAACTTCTTGCAAAAGTCTTGATTTTCGACTCTTTTTTTGCCTCTCTGCGTAATGTAAATCAACATTTTTGCAAGAGATGACTCTGAACGTATAGCGATTACAAAGGGTGGGCTATGCGAACACAGCGCATGATGAAAATTTAGCTTTCTCTACTTTTTCGATCCCCGATTCCCAATTCCCCATTCATACCTCAGGCTGAGACTGGTTGAGTTGAGTAAAAGCATAAGAAGCGATCGCTAAACTAACCTTTGCTTTCTCTACTTCTGATAAAGCTGTCCACTCGCTATTGTTAAGATTGCTGATGGCAGATGCCGCGTTTTTCGATTCGCTACTTCGCATAGCGTAAGCAAAAGGACGAGCTAAAACTAAAAGATCCTCAGTTCCCCAAGTTGGTAGTACTGTCTGAACACACTCAACTAGTTGTTCACCCATTGATTGCTGGGCAGTAAAAATCTCAGTAGCTTTCTGGGCGATGGTATTGAGCAATGTTTGGGGAACACAGGCGGCAAAAGTAGTACGTAGTGCTTCTTGAAGATTCAGTACTAGTGCCTGTTGGTGATTGTCATGATAGCTTGACGTAAGGGAGATATTAGACCAAAGTGTGTCTAGATTGCTATAAAAATCTTGCGATCGCGTTGTCAGTTCTTCCTCAAGTAAATCTTGCATTCCGAACTGTTGTTCTAATTCATGAAAATAAGCTTCTGATTCTTCATCGGCTGGATTCCAGGGATAAGTAGCATCGTCTGGTTCTAGTAGCGCTTCTAATAAATCTAAATCTACTTGAGACGGCAAAGAAGAGAAGGTGTCTGAGCCGTTAATTATTTTAGCCATTTTTATTGTCTCCCGATTATCTGGTGGTATTGACAACTACAATTCCTTACAAGAGATTTCCGCAAAAACAGTTGATTTTTTCTCTGGGAAAAATAGATTTTAAAAGCTGATGTTAAACATCAAAATCCACTTATGCAATAGCTATACTAGGAGTCTTCAATAATAAACTCCCAGGTTTCACCTCTAGCACTTCCAAACTTTAGCTGCATTCCCGATTTCAAAGGTACTTCCTCTCGGAGGATTTGTTGCCATCCATTAGGGCCTAAAAACCAGGTTGTACCGTAGGTGGAAAAATCTTGCAAGTAATAAGTTCGCTCCAATGTAGCATCAGTAAGAGTATTACGGCAGAAGATTTCAGCGTGGCGTTTGGATACAGATGGTTCAGCGATGACAATATCATTATCTCTCGTGCGGCCGATGCGGGTGACTCCATAACGCACCAACCAGGTTTTACCATTGGGAGTGAGCGATCGCAACGAAGCAGTCGGAAGCGGTGAACTTACATCAGGAATGGCTGTGTCTGGTAGTTCGGTAATACCTTCATCTAGATTCTTAATGAGTTCGCCATTAAAATCTGGATGCAGGTAGAGAACAGGCAAAGTCCAAGCTGGTTGATTAAATTTATACAGTGTTAATAACTCTTGCCTAGCCAGTGATACGGCTTCATCAATTGGTTTGTGCGATCGCAAAGCTTCGGTAAACGCTTGAATAAAACTGTGGCTTTCGTGATCGGCGATTTCATCGCGCATCCCCAAAACGGCAGGCACACCATGACGAATCAGTACTTCTGCTAAACTACTGGCAGGTATGGCTTGATGATTGATAGCAGCTGGTTGTGCGCCCCAACAGGCATTGAAAAGTGCTAGTTTCACACCTGTACGGGTCAATACTTGCGCCAATTCTATCCCATTCAGGGGCATATCTGGTCGCAAAAACAGTAACCCTCCGTCTGCTCCTGGCAAACCATGTCCAGCGTAAAAGAAAACGTTGTATGCTTTGGTTTCTAATTCTTGAATCAACTCTTGTGGAGTTGGTTGTATGAGTTGATTCACTATACAAGGTGCATATCTTTGAGAATTACCATCCACAGATGTATCTACAAGACTTTGCTGTAAAATAGCCGCTTCTTGTTCTAGTTGCAGCTTTTCATCATGACCTAAAACTAGCAAAATACTTAAAGCCTGGTCAGTTCGCAAATATGGTAATGGGTCAACTTCACTGCTAGTGCGACTAAATAGCAAATCTTGTGAGAGAGACATTGCCGATTGACCAGGTTCACGCTGCATAATTTCCCAAGGGAGAGCGATCAGATCCGGGTCACGAATTTCTAGCCGAAAGCGTAAACGTGTATGCTGACCCATAGCAATCCCGCGACTCCGTTCTAGACTACCGAGAATTTGCCCGTCAAATACCCAGCGCCATAAATTCATTCCCAAGTATTGCATCAAACGACTGCTGTAAGGGCCAGTGGTTTGACCAGAAGGGGGTGAAATCCAATCTATAGGGAATGGGTTGGACTTTTGAGATGTTGAGTTTGGGGAAATATCTAGCCGACTATGGCCAGCAAACATTTGCTGCCATTCTTGCCAGACTTGATTGAGTTCAACAGGCCATACACAGTCACGTAAAACGTAGCCACTGGGATAGGGAGCCTTGACCACCCAAATAGCGAAGTTGTCAGTGCCAGTGTTTAGGAGACGGGCGATCGCCAAATTCAGGGATGGCATGGATTCATAAAACTAAAAGCTAAAACAAATAATTTTAATAGAAGAAGTCAGAATTCAGAATTCAGAATAAATGAGTGGGGGATTTAAACCCGGCATTAATTGTTTTGCACCAAACTTAGATATATGGTGGGAGTATTGAACTCGG
Organism: Nostoc sp. NMS2; assembly: GCF_017115105.1. GTDB lineage: Bacteria > Cyanobacteriota > Cyanobacteriia > Cyanobacteriales > Nostocaceae > Nostoc. The sequence continues at coordinate 86,538 of NZ_JABXKH010000176.1, read as the reverse complement.
TTATTCAGACGCGATGCTCATACGAGACGCTGCGCGTAGTAAGATCCCCGCAGGAGTATCGAATACTCGCTCTCAGCGAAGCCATACCGTAGGCTTTACGCTGCGCTATCTACTAGTGGTACATAATTCATTCTGAATTCTGACTCCTGACTCCTGAATTCTGTTTTGATAACAATTCTTCAAGGTGAAAAATTTTTATTTTTTGACCTTGTAAGTTTTTTACTTTGATTGTTACTTGTTATTATTCCAGGTTTTTACCAGTTTATCGAGTATTTGATTAAGTTGGACTGGTATCAGAGGATGGAGTCGCTGGCGGTTGCGTGACGGTTGCACATGGATTTGGTACATCTGATTGTAAAACAGATACACCAAAGCGTTTTAGTTGGGATAAGTCCAGCAATACTGGTTCCGGTAAAGGTTTCAAATTGGGTGGAACTGAGGAAGTGACTGCTGGTTTATTAGTATTAGCTGGAGTTTGCGTGTTTTTGCTTGGACAGACCCGCATAGACACTGCAAAATTTCCAGAAGCAGGTTTAGGATTTGGATTTGTGTTGATAACTTGTAAAAAAGCTCCAGGGGGAAGCGATTGGTTGTTTCCCAAGGAGATTTGATTGTTAGTTTTAATTACCCAGCCAGGAGAAAGGTTATCAAGCGATCGCGCTGCGGGTGTCGCTTCGGTGGTAGGCTTTTGAGTTGGTGTGGGATTGGGGAGAAATGGAAATGAGCCTGATGGCGATCGCAATTCTTTCACGAAGAATCCTAAAGAGCCTGCTATTACCACAAATATTAAAGGAACAATCCACTGTAGCGGTAATTGGCGACTTTTAGCAGGCTCAGTGTCGGGAATCACCTGAGTTTTATGGTTTGGGCTACCTAAAAGGGTTGGATCTGTTGCCCTGGATGCTAAATCAACAGTTTTGGCAGAATAACTCTCTGGAATGAAGGCTTTGATGGTAATTTCTGGTTCCCAGTATTGGACTTGATAATGGACTAGAGCGATGGTGACATTATCGTGTCCATTTTTAGTATTAGCGATTTCGATTAATCTATCGGCAACATTGGCGATGTTTGCTTCCCCAACTAAAATCGGCAAAATTTCTGTTTCCCAGTATTCCTCTACCCGATCAAAATCACTCAAACCATCGGATGTAAGCAGAAAAATAGCATCTTCGTCGAGCATAAACCGTGCCGATGTGGGATGCAATGAAGTACTGGGCCCCATACCCAAAGCCTGGACGAGAGAGCCGGCAGAACTTTGTTGTATAGCATCGCGGTAAATGGCATAGCCTAGCCGCACCTCACGGGAAGCGACATCATCATCAAGGGTAACTTGATAACAACCGTTGCGGGTAATCCAGTAAGCCCGACTATCACCTACATGGGTAATGTACATTTCGTGTGCAACAGGCAATGCCATGACTAAAGTCGTGCCCATGCGCTGCCGTCCTTGGCGATTTTCACCGTCATTGCGCTGACTAATTTTGTCATTGGCAATTGCCACTGCTTTTTCTAGGTCATTAAGCAGTAGTGAGGGGTCTATGTGGTCGTAGGGAACTTTTGTTAGTTGCTGTACCTGCTGCTGGATCGTTTCAATGGCTAAATTTGAGGCGACATTGCCACCTTCGTGACCACCGATGCCATCACAGACGATTGCTAAAGCTGTTGGCTGGGGTGGTTTGCTTATCAGAGTTCCACTGGGAGGGCTACAAGCATCTTCGTTGCGTTGGCGACTTGGGCCAGTGTCGGTTTTGGTGATAATTTTGATCGTGGGCGTTTGCGATCGCCCTAATTGTGCCAGTCCCCCATCTAAAACTGCAATCAATTGGTCAGTTGAGTTAATCTGTCCCTGAATTAAAGAAAGGCTAACCTGCTGAACAAATTCAGTTATGGCTGGTTTGGCTTCATGTACCAACTGCTGCCAAAATTCACCTAACTGCGGCAATTCTGGTGATATTTCGCTGTCGAAACGCAAATCCAACAACCGGACTAACGATCCTTCTACCCGTAATACAGATGAATCTAGCAAGCTAGAAGCGACACCTTCACTTGCCAGAGGTTGCCACAGATGAGCTATTTGCCATAACCAATTGAGTTGGCGCATCGATGTTGCATCACGCCAAGCGGTGGTTAACTCGCTGCCCAAATACACTTGTTGGATTGTGTCATCTACTAATAATGGCGGTTTTAATAGTGGCGGTTTTTCTAAGAGTAATATTTCTCTTTCATGGGAAGATCCGTCAGCTATAAAAATCACTCCATATACCTGTGGTACGTGTAAGCGGTAGGGAATGAGTCTCAGGTAAGCTCTTAGCGGCTGTAAATTCTCTAACTCAGGCGTTAGCGCTAATAAACCAGGTTTCGTGTCTAAAAGAATAAATTTATCAACGACTAAATAGCGATCGGCTAATATTTCTCCAGGGCTACCCACACTTGGGCCATCTACCACAGCCCAGAGGTAATTTTTGGGTAAGGGCGTGGAACATCGCTGGCAAAACTTGTGAGTCAGGGGGTTTGCAGCCTGACAATTTTCATTTGGACAGTAGAGCGTTGCCGCGTCATTTTCCATAGTTTTCGCACCGATCAGCGATTGGCAATTTCTTTAACAGCATTAGTGGGGACAATCTAGACCGCTCATCTTTCTTAAACTTGACATATCCAGACTTTAAATGATGATTTTAGCTGGCGGATATCAGCAGGTGCTAATACTTAACTTATTTAAAAAACACGCTCCTAAGTCAACCCTCCAGCCTCGTCATGTAGTTCAGTTAAGAACTTAGTCTGGTCAGATTTGGGCTTTTTTCAAGCCCCCGGCTTTAGCCGTAGGGTTTCTGACAGCTTCTATTGCTCTGTGACTCTCAATCGCCAAAGCAACTAGCTCCAACCTTTTACCAAAGCATAACCCAAGCATAACTGTGCTATTTGCTTTGGCTGAATTATCGCATTATTCAGAGGCAGAGAATGTTGGCATTTATTTAGTTTATAAGTAGGATAGCAACAATTAACTTTAATTAAGAATAACGATTTTGGTTTTGTCCAAGTGTGTAAACCGTAGCAGCTTAGGAGAAAGAATTTGAATTTCCCCCCTTCCTGCGTCGGGAAGGAGGTTAGGTTAATCGTTATTTGCAGATGAGCTGAATTGTCAGAAGGGTTCAGCCAGACTGCTAGCAACTCTTTAGCTTACTTGTTTGTCATCAATTGCAACTTGGGGAACTCCCATGCTGTAGTTGGTAACGCGGGCAGAAAGATTGTAGCTGATTTCGCCGAGTTGCAGGAGCGATCGCAGATAATGCTCTAAGTCTGACCCCACACGGCGCAAATTATAGTCCGTGAGGTCTGCGCCACTGGATGCTTCTACTAGTTCATCAAATTTTCGATAAACTTTTTGCAGCGTGTCTTCATTCCAGTTAAATTCGTTATCTGGGTCAATATCTAACGTTAAGACCTGTTGACTTGGAACTAGGTCGCCATCCCGGTCAATTTCGCCTGCAAAAATGCGGACATGACGGGTTGTGGACTTGAGCAGCATCGGGTTATCCATAAATAGGGTGTAAGATTTGGGTGAATTACACTGAAATTATTGTAAACGCTATATTCAAGCTTGAATGCTCTCAATTTACAAGCTTTGAACGCAGTTTCAAAAGGGTATATTGAATGGGCATAAGTAAAAATATCACCTGTACTGATTAACTTACTACTTTTGTTAGGAGTTGAAGACGCAGTTAGCAGCTAGTACTGACAGTAGTCCAATTATTTTTCTGTAAAAATTATTGGGAAAGTATTTTTATTTAGGGTATACAAACAAATCAAAGCGGTGTGTGAATCTTAACTACTGCTAGGATTTTCTTACTCATCAAGCCTAAAAGCCAGTAAGGTGAAGCACTCACAAGGAATAATTTGATCTGTGTACATTTTTTTCTGGAGAACAAAAGTTTTTACCTTAATAATTCTGCTCACTAATTTATTCGGAATTTTCTATTGCAAAAAACGTACATCAAGTAGTTTCACTGAATAACGCTACATCGACCTCTGGCTGTAATAAGTTCCAAAAAATTAAGCGATTTTACTTACGTATAAACACCAAAACTAAAGTAACAAGTCAAACTGTTATTGACGTTCACATAAAGTTGATGTAAAAACCTTTAAAAAGGTTGAACAACTTCTTACAGAAACTTTATTGTGTAGAATCTTAAAAACTGAATAATAGTTATGGCTTACCATAAGCTACATCTGGCACAGAAACATCAAAATCTAGACAGTGAAAATTTAGCTTGTAAATAAAACACAGGAGAGTGAAATGTAATACAAAAGTGATTGATGAAGAAAAATTCTTAATTCAAGCACTTTGGATTCAAAAGAGATATAAAGAATTTTTGCTGGACATCTACCTCCTTACCCTCATGACAACCAAGTAAAGGAATCTCAATAGCTATGAACTCCAAAGCATTGCCACGCCAGATAAATAATCTCGAAGTAGGTGTTTATGAGTGCGAAATCCATCTCAAATTCCGGTTGATTGAGGAAAAGAGTCTATTGAGCGATCGCGAGCAACTCTTACAAGTGCTACTTGATGCTTTGACCGAAGGTTCTGATGACTTTCTAGAGACGCTGCAAGCGTCCGTTAAAGCGCAGGAGGTGTCTGAGTTTAAAGCTTCACCTCAAATGCGACGTCAGCTTATGCGCTTGCGTAATGCTGCTGAAAATCCCCAACCTTAAAGGTGTAATTTGAGTAGTGAAAAGCATGAATTGGGCATCAAATCAAATGTTGACCCTATAGCCCCGTTGCAATAAAAACTAAGCAGCAAGTAGAATTCATCAAATATTGTGATTTCTACTTTGTGAAAGTCTTATTTAGCAGCACAAAGTCCCAGGAATAGTTTCCTCTATTAAAAAACTTTGTAGCAAAGGGTACTGGTAGAATCTGAGAGCAAACTCAACCGGGTGCATTTTACCGAGTTTTTATCAAAAAATTGCAGGAACAAAAAACCTGTGTCTTTACAGATGGGGAATTGGACAACAGGCGCAAATCCAATGAAAACCTAAAAGACCAAAGTAAAAATAAATAACCTTTCTTTTAGCTTTTTACTTTAGCTAAGTGCCTGATTTGCTGAAATACTTATGTTTTATCTATTACTGGTATTAGGTTATGGTTTAGCAGCCAGTTACCTATTACCAATTACCTAAGAGTAAGGGAGCAGGGGGAGATGAGGGAGATGAGGGAGCAGGGAGCAGAGGGGAAAGAGGTAATTCATTTTCTCCCTTGCCCCCTTGCCCCTCTACCTCTTATGCCCCCTGCCCCCTGCCCCTCTGCCTCTTATGCCCCATATCTATTTAGCCAGACCGTGTTCTAAAGCAAAACGAACTAACTCTGTACGGCTATTAGTGCCAGTTTTACTAAACAAACGGCTGACGTACTTTTCTACATTGCGGACGCTGGTTTCCAAGCGACGGGCGATTTCTTTGTTCATCAACCCTTCAGCGACCAAGTTTAAAACACTTTGTTCTCTGGGAGTCAAATCAATTTTAAAAGGGGCTGGCGATTGGGAAATGGCATTTCTTTGAGTTAATAATGCCTTAATTTGGGCAATCTGATTGGCTAGTTCGGCAAGGTCGGGTGTTTCACCGTCATCTCCAGTAGTTGCAGCCTTAGCAGCGCGACGGGCTAGCAAATTTTCGACTATAGCCACTAACTCATCAGGATCGAAGGGTTTTGGTAAATAGGCATCAACACCAGCATGATAGCCTTGGATGCGATCGCCTGTCATACCCTTAGCAGTTAAAAATACTACAGGCAGCGCTTGGAAGCGGGGGTCTTCTCGCAGTTGCTTGAGGAACTGATAGCCATCCACCTGGGGCATCATGACATCGGATATCACTAAGTCAGGTGTATTCATCTGCATCCATTCCCAACCTTCAAGGGCGTTACTGGCGACTTGAACGCTGAAACCGCTCTCTTGCAAATAGTCTTTCACGGCTTCCCGTATCCCTGGTTCATCATCCACCAGTAACAATTGTGCTGACATTTAAGCTTTCCTTGAGTTTTCCTTTTTCCAATTTAGCGAAAGTTGACAGTCATTGAACATTCTACATTCATCTCTACCGCCCCTAAAACTTTTAAAGTTGACACCTTGGACTCGTTCAACCCTTTAACCTCTGTATTGAAGGAGGCAGGAGGCAGGAGGCAGAAGGCAGGAGACAGGAGGTAGAAACCCCTATCTAATGTGTGAGTCTTGCATTTGTACCTGACTTACTTGCAAGGTGCTGTATATTTTTGATTGGCAACGCTACAAAATGCTATATGCAGTTTTCTGCAAAATAGCACGTACTATTATGCGATCGCACCATCCAATTCATGCAACTATATATGCATAAATTGTGAATGCATTACCTAGTCATTTCCCTTAATCTGAGTATTAAAGAAACGGTTGGCTATTCTGTTTTAAAAGATGAAATCATCAAGTTAAAACAACTCTTAGAAAATACAAACATCACATTTGAGCAATTATTGCAACTGCGATCGCAAATCACCAAACTCTATGTTGATAATGGTTATATCACCAGTGGTGCATTTATTCTCAACAATCAAGATATCGCTAGAGGTGTTGTGCAAATCCAAGTTGTGGAAGGCGAACTTGAAGGAATTTCTATTTTAGGGTTACAAAGATTGCAAACTGCATACGTGCGTTCCCGGATTGCACGGCTGGCGGGTAAGCCTGTAAACCAAAAACGTCTCGAAGAAGCGCTGCAATTATTACAACTTGACCCCTTAATTGAAAGCGAATTTAGTGATTTGGATATCCGCAGCGAAGCCGAAACTCTTTCTTTTATAATTAGCCTACTCTCCCGCTTCTATGATGTGTCAGGCGGTGCTATAAAAATTGATGATATAGATATCCGAAAAGTTACCCAAGCAAGCCTACGTCGTCAAATTGGTGTTGTCTCGCAAGACACCATGATTTTTAGCTGTAGCGTTGCCGAAAATATTGCCTTTGGTAATCCCCAAGCAACAACGGCAGAAATTGAAGCGGCTGCAAAGATTGCAAATATTCATGACTTTATCTTGACTTTACCCCAAGGCTATAAAACGCAATTAGGAGAACGGGGAATAAATCTCAGCAAAGGACAACAACAGTTAATCAGCATCGCCCGCGCAGTTTTGATAAACCCGCGCATCTTGATTTTGGACGAAGCAACTAGTACAGCGCGGCGTAAATAAACCACCCATTCCAAATCAATGAAACCCTTACGGTACAGTAATTACGAATTACGAATTACGAATTACGAATTACGCCCTGCGGTACTAGTAATATTGATAGCCAAACAGAGAAATTAGTTCAAGAAGCGATCGCTAATTTACTTTAAGGTCGCACCAGCTTTATTATTGCTCACCGTCTGGCTACAGTCACTAACGCAGACAAGGTATTAGTCATCGAGCAAGGACAAATCATCGAACAAGGTACACATACACAATTGATGGAGCAAAGGGGAGTATATGCAAACCTTTATTCTCTACAACTAGCAAATAACATCAAAACCAGTTTGAAAATAGGTTCTAGAAACTAGAATATAGAGTTATTAAGCTGCGTAGCAGCTTAATACCATTTCACGAAATGTCTGATACAAATAAATAATTTGTCTCTAATTCTTCCCCCCTGCTCCCTGCTCCCTGCTCCCTGCTCCCTACCCCCTTCTCCCTGCCCCTCATCTCCCCAACCCTCCTTGGTGTTCACAATGAAAACCTTTATGCTCCCAAGCTTGCATATCTACTTCGGCAAGCTTTGTCACATTTGAGCATTGCGGTTGAATAATTTGACTTAAAATTGCCCACAACAGGCTGCGCGTTAAATCTAATCCAGTTTTGCTCCAAGATTCATTATTTCCAGGAATACCCGACTCCTCAACAATCTCAGGCTCTACCCAAATACCATGAGCGCCCAAGAGAATCTGTGCCATCCATTTAGCTCTGGGTAAGTGACTTGGCGAAGTAATCAACATGACTTTATGCACTCCCCAACGCCGGAGAATTGGAATACCATAATAAAAATTTTCAAAGGTAGAATTCGCGCACTTTTCTAACCAAACGTTTTGTAACTCTACTAATTCCGGCTGAAAAATTAACCATATACAAGGGTCTGGGGAACCATGAGAAATTAAAATTGGGGTTTGGGGGTATTGTTTTGCTAATTGGGCCACATAAGTTTCTCGACGAATACTGCCACCAAGCACCAAGAAGGCATCTACTGGCTGTGAAGAAGCAAAAACTAAGGTTATAGTAGTAAAAATCAGCCAAGTGCCTAAGACAAAGTACAATACACTAGTTAGTTTTTGTAACAATTGCCACAGATTAGCAATTTTTTTTTTAATAGAAATTAACGATTTGATGGTAAATTTACGTTTCATGACTTCGGTAAGAAAACCTGATTTAATAGCTGTCTAACAACGCTGCAATTAAGCGATCAAAGTGCTATCTTATAAAAGTAATGAATCAGTACAAACATGACGCTAATCAAAGTGTCACATCTTTAGTATAGCCTTCCGGAGACGGCTAACAAACTGAGAAATGGTTGTTAATAATGCAGGATTTTCGGCATCATTACAACGATAAAAATGATGAAGAAAGCATAGCTTAGTTTGGGGTATAAAAACTTAAAAATTTCTGGAAAGCCTGATTGCTAAACTGTCAACAACACAATTATTCCAGTTAATATACATGAACCAATCTGCGAAAAGTTACTCACCGCTCCAAGTAGCCTTGATTGGTGGAGCGATCGCTACGACTGCTACGATGTCTGTATTCGGCTCCGCTTGGACTCGTGGTGTCCGTGCCGCTCTAGCCCTACAAGACAGCCCGAAAGTGATAGTTGACCAAGTGTGGCAACTGGTGAATCATGAATATGTTGATGGCAAATTTAATCAACAAGATTGGCAAGCAACCAGGCAAAGCCTGTTGAGCAAAGACTATTCTTCCCGGGAAGAAGCATACACTGCCATCCGCGAAGCTTTACAAAAGTTGGGAGATCCTTACACTCGATTCATGGACCCCAAACAGTTTGAAGCCTTGACTAGCCAAACATCTGGCGAAGTCTCTGGTATTGGCGTTCGGATGGAAGTAAACGAAAAAACTCAGCGCCTTACTGTCGTCGAAGCCATAGAAAATTCTCCAGCACTGAAAGCTGGGATCAAAGCAGGCGATGAAATTTTGGCAATTGACGGCAAATCCACTCTCAAAATGAAAGTGGATGACGCTTCTAAGTTAATTCGTGGCAAAGCAGGTACTCCCATCAAGCTACGGCTGGGACGAGCAAGGCAAAATGCTTTTGAGTTGAAACTGACAAGAGCAAGTATTGAAGTACCAACGGTACGTTATACCCTCAGACAAGAAGGAAATCGCCGCGTTGGTTATATCCGTCTGCGGGAATTTAGCGCTCACGCCGCAGACCAAATGCAACGAGCCATCCGCGATTTGAACACTAAAAAAGTTGATTCTTATGTCTTAGATTTGCGGGGAAATCCTGGCGGGTTGTTACAAGCGAGCATTGAAATTGCTCGGATGTGGTATGATGACGGCGGAATTGTTAAGACAGTAGATCGGGTGGGTGGCACTGAAGAAACTAAAGCCAATCGCACTGCTTTGACAAATCGTCCCTTGGCAGTCTTAGTCGATGGTAATTCAGCTAGTGCTAGTGAAATCCTTACAGGGGCGCTTAAGGATAATAAGCGGGCGGTAGTCGTAGGTGGTCAAACCTTTGGTAAAGCCCTAGTGCAGTCAGTTCATGAACTTGCAGATGGTTCCGGCTTGGCTGTCACCATTGCCCATTACTACACCCCGGCGGGAACAGATATTAACCATAAAGGCATTGCCCCAGATATCAAGCTAGACTTGACAGAGGCACAAGAGCGGCAGTTAGCTTCTAATCCCGATTTAATCGGAACTAAGAGCGATCCACAATATGCCCGTGCGATCGCAATTTTATCAAATAACAACTTTGCCCAACCGCCAGCAAATCAGCCCACTCGACCCATGAGCCGCGCCGATAACCTGAAATTTTAGATTGATGCAAATGATTTGTTACCAAGTGTTTATATAGTAGTATTCCCAAATCCAGATTTTTGGAGTTACGAAAACTGCTTAATATACCGTTCTAAGATTTTGGTTTGGGAATACTAGTTAGTAATCCCATCTCCCAAATCTCAGATTTATGAATCATCAGCCAGTTGATGCAACCACCGCCACCAGCCCTTTACCAATGGTGTCGGTGGTTGTTCCTATTTATAACGGTGAGGCGGATTTACCAGAGTTAATCAATTGTCTATTGTCTCAAACTTACCCAAAAGACCGGGTAGAGTACTTGTTGGTAGACAATAATAGTAGCGATCGCACTCTCACCATCCTCAAAACATCTGCCGAAAACTGCCCAATCACAATTCGCCCCTTGAGCGAAAATCAAATTCAAAGCTCATACTCTGCTCGTAATACTGGGATTCGCGCTGCTGTGAGCGAAATTATAGTTTTTACCGATGCAGATTGCCGTCCCCAACCGCAATGGTTAGGTGCATTAATTCAGCCTTTTGTCAACAAAGAAGTGGTAATTGTCGCTGGTGAAATTTTGGCATTACCAGGCACAACTCTACTAGAAAAACACGCAGACCGTGAAGAAACTTTGTCGCAAAAGCATACCCTTAATCATTCCTTTCGTCCTTATGGACAAACTGCTAATTTGGCGATTCGCCGCATCGCCTTAGAAAAAGCGGGTTTATTTCGTCCCTATCTTACCACTGGTGGCGATGCCGATATTTGCTGGCGGATTTTGGGAGAAAACATCGGGCGTTTGGAATTTGCCCCGAATGCGATCGTTCAGCACCGCCACCGTGCCACACTTAAGGAACTGCAAAGTCAATGGCGGCGCTATGGACGCTCAAATCGCTATCTGCACGAACTGCACGGTGTAGATTTGATGCGAGAGATGACACCCAAAGAATACGGCTATCGTTTGGCACGTTGGTTATTGAAAGAAGTACCAAGGGATATTAAAAAGGCGTTGGCGCATCCCGCCGCAGGCATCGCAGATAAAGCCACCCTTGTAGATTTATTAAATACTCCCATTGGTTTGTTCACAGCGAGGGCGCGTACTGCTGGGCAACGAGACTCCAAATTACCAGAGAATGCCAAGATAATTGATTGGCTGTAAAAATACTACGGAGTTTGCTAGTATACCTGCAATTATTTCCATATCACATCTCATATAGGAATCCAGGCGTTGCTGAATTAAGGGAGGATTTTTGTGGGGTGGGCCGAAAAGCCATTGGTGTCAAGTTAAGTCAGAAAGCTCATTCCACAGTCATTTTACCCCACCCCTTAATCCCCTCCCCGTTCACGGCAGGGCTGTTTCGTTCTCTCTTAAACAGGATTTGTCAAGATAGTTAGCGATAAAAATCATAAGTATGAGTAGCGACTGAATAGACTTTTAAGCACATAAACAACAGTGTAATTATCTGTTCTCTCGACACGCTCTTAGCAAAATAATCAAATTTAAATTGCTAGAACTCTTGATTTTTAAAGCCTTTTAGGGAATGAATCGGCCCTGCCCGTTCACGGGCAGGGGAGATTTTGTCGCTAGACAAAAGCGGGGTGGGGTTGCGAGGGGATAATTAGTAATTGAGTGGAATTGGTATAACGCCATTGCAACGATTTCACGTTAAGTTGACACCAATGGCTTTTCGGCCCACCCCACAAGATGGATAATTTATTAATCGGGTCGCTTTTTTTCCATTGAATTAAATTAAGTTTGACTAATATTTAAGAAGAATAGTAGGTTAGTTTGAGCAATAGCGAAACCCATAAAAGCCTTGATAATCATGGCGCTGTAGCAAATATCCAGCAAGTGGCACGCATGAAGTCAGAGCTAGCCCAAGTTTACAGCAATTTGGGACAACCCCGCCAAGCGATCGCACTTTTGTGTGGTAAACTGGTCGATAAAAGTCAGGAAATTGAATGCACTCCAGACAGTGCTACACAAATTGCCACCAAATACAACGACAAAAGCGGTCAAGTTGCAGCTTTGGGTATTCTCGGTGAAGCATATCGCTTAATCGGCAATGATGACCAAGCAATTAAATATTTGCACGTAGCACAACAACTTTATCCAGCTTATGACTTTTTGGTGTTAAATAGTTTGGGTAATGCTTACAAAAGTCGCGCTCAATTGCGAGAGTTACAAGCAGATTCTGCAAATAAAGCTGGTATTTATAGTAAAGAAAATGAATTTACTCAAAAGTCTGTAGAAGACTATAATCAAGCTCACCAATATTTTCAGAAAAGTGCAAAACTCGCCAGCGACCAAAAACAAACTTTAGCAGAGATGCGAGGATTGTTAAATTTAATTCAGTTGGGTTCCCAGACAAATAAGAACAAAGTTATTAACGATCAAGAGTTTAACCAAACTGTTCATGATGCTTTGAAGGTTCTTGAAATCTTACCCGATTCAGCTACAAAAGTCTATGGGGCAATTGATTTAGCATACTTGCAGTCAGATGCTAAAGGAACTTCGCCTTTTACTTACTGTCCGAATAAATTTATTTTACCCAATGCGGATGTATTAAACTTACTACAAAAGTCAGTATCAGCAAGTCAAAATTTACAAGATAATCGCCTACTTTCTTATTCTAACGGCGCTTTGGGTCATTTCTGGGAATGCCAACCAAAGCAAGAAACAGCAGCATTAAAATATACTCAAACTGCAATAGTCGCAGCAGATAACAAGTTGAGTGCAAAAGATAGCTTGTATTTGTGGGAGTGGCAAGCAGGACGCATTTTAGATCAACAGAATCGAAAAGAAGAAGCGATCGCATCGTATCAACGAGCATTTGATACCCTAGAAGATATCCGCAGCGATATTTTAACCGCCGAACGAGATGTCCAATTTGACTTCCGCGATGTTGTGCGCCCATTGCATCGTACTTTGGCACAGTCGCGGCTGGATTTGCTAGAAGTTGGTGCGATGTCTACGACGCGCTACGCCTACGCAGATGAACGACGCGCCAAGGAATTATCAGAAGTAGTTAAAACCATCGATGCTTTGAAACTATCAGAATTACAAAATTAGGCGTTGCTGAGTGCGGTATAGGATTAGCTGGAGTTGCATTGCAAGTTGGGGTTAAAAGTGCGATCGCATCTTTGTGGAGTGTCACAGATGACTCAACATCCGAACTAGTCAAAGCATTTTACACCAATTATCGAAATACTGGCATGAGTATTGCGGAGGCATTGCAAAAAGCCCAAATTAGAATGATTCATCCTAAAAAATTACAGTCATCCGAAGGGATAAATCCCCGCTATGATAATCCTGTATATTGGGCATCAATGATTGCGATCGGTAATTGGCTTTGAAAAAGAGGCAAGCGAGCAGGGAGAAGGGGAGACAGAACAGAAAGGAAGATTCGACCCCACCTGAATGAAAACCACTTATGAGAAGTGGGGGACTCAAACCCATGTTCCGCTCTGCTTCACGGCTCTCGGTTGGGGTCATTTCCCCCTGCCCCCTGCCCCCTGCCCCCTTCCCCCTTGCCTCTTCGTTGAAAGCCCAAATCCAACTTCTTTGAAGATAAAGTTGGCGAATAGGGGATACACTGCAACGATTCTAGGATGAAACCATCTCAAACTCTAATTGATGACTCTTCAAAAAATCATGAGTGAAATGATCCACCACATTTGTATCAGCTAATTCCAAATTATAAAAATCCACAGCTTCATGGTCAAAATGTGGACCAGCGTGCCAAGTACCCTCATGTAGCTTGATAAAACAATTCCCCGGAATGCGGAAAGCAGCAATCTCTTCTAATACTGGTTCATTCACATCATTATGAGGAGGACAAACAGCAATTAACCAATCCTTACCTTCCAAAGAACCCAGACATTGAGTGCATTGTACATGGCGAGTAATTTTGTGAAACTTTCGCCCTCTCTTCTCCAACCGCATAATATAAAATCGTGGAATCCCATTTTGTAGGTTTAACTGGGCATCTTCCAGATCGTAACTTTTGCCATCAAGACTTGCAAAAATTACTTGTCCATAACGCCGAAAGTTTTCAGAACTCACCCATTTTACTTGCAATTCTTGCACTGTCTTTGATGTGCCCATACCAAATCTTTGATAGAGATTGCTTAGGTTTATTTTCCCCCAAAATGACCAAATTTTATGGCTCTAAATTGTGGAAAAATAACCTCAGCTAGCTAAATAACTACGTACTTGTTCCTTTTGTCGTCGGAGGAGACTAAGAGCTTTTTGTTCAATCTGACGTACCCGTTCTCGACTAATACCCATGCGATCGCCAATCTGTGCTAAAGAAAGTTCATAGCCATCAGTCAGACCAAATCGCAGGGTTAATATTTCTCGCTGTTGCGGAGACAACTTTGCCAACAAGTCTTGTAAGTCTTGGTGGAGAGATTCTTCAACAGCATAGTCTTCAGGAGAAGGGCCGTCATCCTCTAGGATGTCTTGCAATTCTGTATCTTGTTGTTCGCCAACTCGCGCCTCTAGCGAGAAAGGTTGACGAGCCAAGTATAAACACTCTCTAACTTGGCTAGGTGTCAAAGATAACGCATTAGCAATTTCAGCAGTAGTGGGAACGCGACCTAGCTGTTGAGATAATTCTCGCTGTACCCGTTTAATTTTGTTCAGTTTCTCAAAGACATGGATCGGTAAGCGAATTGTCCGTCCTTGTTGAGCGATCGCTCGCGTGATTCCTTGACGAATCCACCAGTAAGCGTAGGTAGAAAACTTATAGCCAAGAGCAGGATCAAATTTATCCACCCCCCGCTCTAAACCCAAAGTACCTTCTTGAATTAGATCCATAAATTCCAGATTGCGGTGCTGGTATTTCTTCGCCACTGCTACCACTAACCGGAGATTAGCCTGAATCATTTTCTGCTTGGCTTGGTGGCCCTGACTTAACTGTTGCTCTAGTACCTCAACACCTAACTCCACTCGATCTGCCCATTCTTGCAGCGTCGGTTCGTGGTTTAATTTCACAGCTAATTCTTCTTTAGCAGCTAATAAATTCATCATCAGCTGCACTTGTTGAGCAAAAATAACCTCTTGTTCTCGAGTCAACAAATCTACACGCCCGATCTCTTGCAGATAACTACGCACAATATCATCTGTAGCTCGAGGTTTTTTATCTGCGGCTAAACTTTTTTTCTTCGTTTTTTGAACTTCGGTAGGTGGAGATGTTAAGTTGCTCATGGTTATTTGCTCCTCTGTAACCTCATCAATTTATTGGTATCAAGTCTATATATTTAGACCCATAGCCATTTCACACTGCTAATCAATCAATTGGCAATACTGATGAATTCTGGTCTATGATACATTACAAGTCAATTGTTGGAGATAATAAACCCAAAATCAACCCACCCCCTAATACTAACATTATCACCAGTCACAAATCAATTACCCAAAGTATTATCACCATATCCTTTGAAATAATCGCACTATTTTCTTCTGGAAAATTGCATATTTTCAAACACAATTATGTTTACTTAAATTATTCAATGCAGTTAAAGGAAAAATGAAACATTGACCGAGCAACGATTTCATTTCCACAAGATAACTCCCTAACAATAAATACCAACATAATTCTGAATTATTAAATCACAGAATTTTTAAAATTCTTATAGTTTGGTTATACTTTATGTAATTCCAAATTAAGTGAAATTAATTAAATACAAAACACCCCTTTTTTGCTTCGATTTTTTGTTAGATAATCAAATCATATTAACCCCAATATATAGCAGCCCATTGTTAAATATAAACGAACGTACTTATCCTGCTCAAGAACAGCGTCCTTTAAAAGTCCGGTTAAATACTTAATAATTAGGGATTTAGGATGACGAAGACTCAGGTATTTGTGACAATTGTACTTGTGTCATACTGCACGCAGACATCTGCATTGAATGCGGTATCATCAATTTGACTGCTCTTAGAAACATTTTTTGGAATAAAAGTAGTAACAGTGGTAACACTAGCACCAAGGATAGTACTTGGCAAGACAGTAACACCCGCGATCGCTACTAATATCTTATTGAAACGAAAAGATTTACGTTTAGAGGGTTTACGTGCATCAGCCTCAGGATCGTGTTTTCCTGGTACTTGCCTGTACCCAAGAGACACTATCTTATTGGGTCTCTACGATTACACAGCCTCCTGGGGGTTTGGCAAACAAAACATTCCGGCAAAGCTTTTCTACTTTCAGCTAAAGCAGCCAACATAAATATTTCATCCATATTTTAGCGTAAATTATCTAGATAAATTACACTATCAACAATTAGTTATCTGTGATTAAAAAAATTCCTATATCAAAATTTAGTAACTGTCACACTAATACCAGAATCGAGCTTAGGAACCTTAAAATACTCAATTGGCTCAGTACTTTGAGAACTTTGGGTATTTGCTGGCTTCTGACATTCCTTAAAGAAAGCGTCAGGATTATTGATGAACTCAAGCGGATTCATCTTTTGGCATCCTCGCTCCTGCACCAACGAAATTGATTCAGCAGTTTGTTTGGGATTATTAGTCTGTCCTGTAAAATTACTCCATGTAGTGGTAATCGTCGCTGGTTCCGTCAATAAAACTCCAGCCTGATTGCGATCGTGAAACGGCTCATTCGGAGCATCAACTGTTGCAATGGGAACATTCTCTTGATTAGCATAGACACTCTGATGTAGAGCAAGGGCGCTAATTACAACCACTAAGGTAATAAAAGAGGATTTCATAATTCAATTTCTTAATGTCAGTCTAATAATTACAATTTGCTAAACACAGACACCCAAAAATAGCAGTCTAGTTTGAGTACTTCAGATTAACACAGGTACTATGGAGTATGGCTAAACTTCATTAAAAATATAGTGGAGTCTAAGTGTACATAGACTTTTATCCAGGAGGAGATAGTTAAGCAATTCATTCTCTTACACATCTGAATTTGACACTACCCTGTTATCTATCTCCCGTTGTCACTGTACTAATTAATATTTCGTTACCCGTATTACTAGCCGTTTATCTATCAAGCATGTTACCATACAGTTACACAGATAAGACAAACGATAAATCTTGGAAAGCTTATTTTGCCTCTATTGCAGAATATAAACAAGGTGATTGCAAGTTTACAGGTAAACCCAAGGATGGGAACTGTGTTGTAATTTTCACACCCCAAGCCACATAAAAACCCTTCATAAGTCTGAGCAAATTTAACTGAGTACGAGTTATTACAACTTTAATACTCAAATAACATAATATTAGTACTGCCAGTCCCGCATAATTGCCAAAATTTATCGTTATTCAGAGTAAGAATTAATTGTTGCTGAAAGCTTTTAAAAAGCTTACGTAAATATCCATACAATCTTTCTAATTGTTTCTTTTCACTACACAAAGCCTACCTCTGAAGTCCTTGCATTGCTTGAAGGCTGGCAAAATTGTATATTACTTACCCTTAATGTATTAATTCCTCTTATCTTTTCAAGATTAGCGAATGTGCAGGGAATATACTGGCATATTATATGAATTTTTTGTAAAGTTATTCAATTAAGTGTTCTTACATAATATGATATTGAATGTTAGATTACTAATCAATAATTACATCAGTATCAACACAAAACTGAGTTAACCCAAAAAAAGGAACACTAGCTAATAAATTACGAAAAAAATTGTGAGTTACCCTGTTGTTTCTCGTAGGAGAGTATAAATCTCTGTAAGTTCAAATCGCTACTTATTAAGCTATCTAATATATATGCAGCGAATAGATTTGGCGTAGATAAGTCGAATGTATTACCAACATGAAGTAATCTATAGTACCATTGCGCTAAAATCCCGACAAAAATCTACTACCAATACAAATAGTCATTAATTTTAAAACTTTTTTATTATGACGATGGAATCTTTACCACAGTTTGAAGAAGTAAATATTCAGAAATACTTAGAAGTTGTTCAACGGCGTTGGCTACCTCTAGTCGGAATTTTTACCATAGCTGTTACCTTAGGATGCTTGTATGCCTTTTCACTAAAACCCTCATACAAGGCAGAAGGAAGTTTGATGATTAAAACAAATCGATCTTCCTCACTCACAGGCTTATCGGACGACATAGGACGGCTGGAAGCTTTAAATATAAACGACAATCCCCTGGAAACTCAAGTGAGAGTTATTGGCTCAAATCCAGTTATTTACAGAACAATTAATACCCTCAGCCTCAAAAATAATAAAGGCAAGATGCTATCGATTCCCGACTTGGCAAGCCAACTAAAAATAGAAGGAATCAAAGGCACTGATGTTGTACAAATTTCTTATAAAAGCACCGATCCTGAACTGGCTGCCAAAATCGTCAATGAAGTTATCAAAAGTTATATCGATTTAAATATCCAGGCTAACCAAGATGAAGCACGGACAGCCAAAGGGGTTCTTGTAACAGAAGTACCCAAAGCTGAGGAAGTCGTTAGAAGAGCCGAATCAAAACTGCGGGTATTTAAAGAACAAAATAAAGTTGTTGTCCTGCAACAAGAAGCAACCGCAGCAGTCGATACAATTTCCAAGCTAGGAAATCAAATTTCTCAAGCTCAAGCTCAACTAGATGATGTCAAAGGACGTTTACAACAGTTAGGCAGTGAAGCTCAGTTAGATTCACGGCAAGGTGTAATCGCATCTGACTTGAGTCAAGCACCTGGGGTTCAAAAAGTGCTTATCCAACTCCAAGAAACAGAAAGTCAACTAGCAATAGAGCGGACTCGTTTTTCACCTGAACACCCTACAATTACAAGCTTAGAAGAAAAAGTCGTAGCACTTAAGAAATTGTTGAAAGAGCGGACAGGACAAGTTGCTGGGACAGCCCAGATAACAGAGGGAAGTTTACAGCTTGGACAACTGCGCCAAAGCCTAATTGCAGATATTACTCGCGCTCAAGCAGAACGTGTCGGTCTAGAAAGACAAATTGGCACCCTCTTGCGACAGCAAGATGCTTACATCAAACGAGCAAATAATTTGCCAAGACTAGAACAGACTCAACGAGAGCTAGAACGGAAACTGCAAGCAGCTCAAACGACTTACGAAACCCTCTTAAAGAAACGCCAAGAAATTGATATTGCACAGAACCAAAAGATTCCTAATGCTCGTGTCATTTCCCTAGCTTTAGTCCCCGATAAAGCAGAAGGGCCTCGCAAAATCCTGTTTATTGTTGGTGGAGGAGCAGTTGGTCTTTTCTTGGGTATCATTGTCGCCTTTAGTTTAGACTTGATAGACCGCTCGGTTAAGACAGTTAAAGAGGCTAAAGAAGTCTTGAAATACACTGTTTTAGGAGTGATTCCTACACAAAGCAAAAATCCTAAAACTCATTCTTCCATAGCAGGAATTGATAGAGCTATTCCCAAAATTATTGGCAGAGATATTCCTTATTTCCCTCTTGGTAACGCCTACCAAATACTCCAAGTAAACTTGAAGTTCCTCTGTTCTGATAAACCGCTCAAAAGCGTTGTAATCACAAGTTCCGTTGGTAAAGAAGGAAAGTCTGATGTATCTGCAAATTTAGCTGTGACAATGGCTCAGGCGGGTCGTCGAGTGTTACTGGTGGATGCAGATATGCGTAATCCCATACAGCATCATGTCTGGGGTCTAAACAATACAGTTGGACTAAGTAATGTTATTGTTGGTCAAGTTTCTTTAGATGCAGTTGTTCAAGAAGTGATGCCTAATCTAGAAGTTCTTACTTCTGGAATTTTGCCTCCCAATCCAGTAGCACTGCTAGATTCTCAACGGATGGCAACATTAATAAGTAACTTTAGTAGAGATTACGATCTAGTTATTTTTGATACGCCACCTCTGTCAGGAATAGCAGATGCTGCTGTTTTAAGCACCCTCACTGACGGTATCCTATTAGTCGTTCGTCCTGGAGTAGTTGACTTGAAGAGTGCCAATGCAGCTAAAGAATTTTTAAATCAGTCAGGTCAAAAGGTGTTAGGGATAGTCATTAATGGTGTGAATATTAAAAATGAGTCTAATAATTATTTGCCTGAAAGCAAAAAACGACAAATTGAACAAGATTTAGTATCTAGCAGTTTAACCAAATTTACCAAAGATCATTAATCGCATAAATGTCACTGCAAGTATCTTAATTTATTTTGTTTTGCATTTGGGAGGTATTTCTATATGGATAAAAACAAAATCAAAACATCTTGTTTAATTAATAACTACAATTATGCTGAATTTGTTTCAGAGGCAATTGATAGTGCTTTAAATCAAACAGTCAAATTTGATGAAATTATTGTTGTTGATGACGCATCCACAGATGAGTCTGTGGATATCCTTGCTAGATTTACTCAAATAGATAATGTTAAATGTATCTTCAAAGAAAAAAATCAAGGACAATTATCATCCTTTAACGAAGGTTTTTTAGCTGCGACTGGAGAGATTATATTTTTTTTAGATGCCGATGATATTTATGAACCTCAGTATTTAGAAACTGCCCTAAATTTTTATAAGAGACGTAGTGAATGTGATTTCCTATTTTGTGCATATAAAAAATTCGGGGCAGAAGAAGGAACATTTCAAGCTGATGTAGTTGATTTAGATTTGGGTTATTCAGTAATCCGAACTTTATGTAATGGTGAATGGATTGGCTCTATAACTTCAACATTGTCAATCCGTCGAGAAATCATCAGAAAATTTTTACCTATTCCAAATACAGAAGATTGGCGTGTAAGGGCTGATGACTGCCTGGTATGGGGAGCCTCTTTGGTAGGGGCTAAAAAGTTTTATATGTCTAACCCTTTAGTAATGTATAGAATACATCAAAATAATCAGTATCATAACAAGAAATTTTTAGATATAGACAAAAACTATGAATATAAAAGATTTTGGAAACGCAATTCTTTATTTAATTACATTATTAAAACAAATAACTTTAGCCTACCATTATTATTGGCTTTCACCTCTCTTGATGAGCTAAAAACAATCCCATGTCCGAAACTTCAAGATTTTATTTCATATTTGAAAATAATATTTTTGTTTGAGCCTAACTTTTATTGGAAAATTAAGGGCATTATTTTGTTATTAAACTACTTTTTTAAAATTTTGATGGCTGGAAAATTAAAAAATAGTAGCCAATAATTATTATTTTGATGAATTTAGCAAGCTAATAAAAATTTGCATATTGTTATAGAGAGTGTCACATGGTTAAAAAAAGTAATGCTAAGTAAATTAAGACTTAAAGGCTTATCACAATTAAAATCTCGTTCTGGGTTACGTGCAATTATTGCCAATACAGGTTGGTTGTTTGCTGACCGCATTCTCCGTATGGGTGCAAGCTTAGTAGTAGGAGTATGGGTAGCACGCTATTTAGGGGTACAGCAGTATGGTCTATTTAACTATGTTTTAGCCTTTGTTAGCTTATTCAGTCCGATTTTTACTCTTGGACTAGACGATGTAGTAGTTCGCCATATTGTCCGTCAATCATCAAATAAAGAGGAAATTTTAGGAACCACTTTTTGGCTAAAATTGCTCGGTGGAATTGCTTCTGTCTTATTGGCAGCTGGTAGTATGTTCTTCTTAGGTGAGCATGAAACACTGAAGATATGGCTAGTTGCAATTTTAGGAATGGCAGGGATTTTTAGGGCGGCTGATACTATTGAACTGTGGTTTCAATCACAGGTGCAGTCAAAATACAGTGTAATCGCTAAGAATGTAGCTTTTCTGCTAAATACTCTCATCAAGATAGCACTAATTTTAACAAAAGCACCATTGTTAGCTTTTGCTTGGGTAACATTAGCAGAATTTGCAATGAGTGCAATTGGTTTGCTAGTTGTTTACCAAGTCAGAGGGGCTTCGGTGTCGTCATGGCGTTGGAACTTTACTGCTGCCAAAACTCTTTTGAAAGAGAGTTTACCTCTAATTTTTTCGGGGTTCGCCATCATGATTTTTATGAGAATCGATCAGGTAATGTTAGGTCAAATGATCGGAAATAGCGAGGTCGGAATTTATTCTGCTGCTGTCCGTGTTTCTGAAATTTGGTATTTTATTCCGGCGGCTATTGTCTCTTCGGTTGCTCCTTCAATTTACGCAGCTAAGGAAAAATCAGAAAGTCTTTATTATCAGAGGATAGGACAATTACTCCGTCTATTGACATGCATATCTTTTGCAATTGCTCTGCCAATGACATTTCTATCTGACAAGATAATTATGGTGATGTTTGGAAGTGGATATGCACAAGCAGGTCCAATATTAGCAGTTCATATTTGGACTTCTTTGTTTGTATTTATGGGTCTTGCGACATCACCGTGGTTTATTGCTGAAAGTTTAAATCATGTTTCTTTAGGTAAAACTTTATTTGGGGCGATATTGAATATTATTCTTAATTTATTGCTTATTCCTAAATATGCAGGATTTGGTGCTGCGATCGCAACAATAATATCTCAAGCTTCTGCTGCTTTTCTATGCAATGCGTTTGATAAAAGAACACAAAAAATATTTAAAATTCAGATGCGATCGCTACTTCCTTTTTATAAATTTTGATTCTTATTATTGATTTTTAATACTATATTAATGACATTAGCCAAATTAATTAAATATGCAAACACCAGTAACTATTATTATTTTCAATCGCTCACAAAAAACAGAGAAAGTTTTTGAAGCTATTCGCCAAGCCAAGCCAAAAAAACTTTTTGTAATTGCAGATGGGCCGCGCACTGACCGCGAAGGTGAGGCAGAAAAGTGTGAAGAAACTAGGGCAATTATTGAAAGAGTTGATTGGGAATGTGAGGTTATTAAAAATTATTCTGATATCAACTTAGGTTGTGCAAAACGAGTATCTAGTGGTTTAGATTGGGTATTTAATAATGTTGAAGAGACAATTATTTTAGAAGATGATTGTATCCCTCATCCGAATTTTTTCAGATTTAGTGAAGAACTACTGGAAAAATATAGATATGATACTAGAATCAGTACAATATCTGCCCAAAATGTTCAATTTGGACGAAAACGCACAAATTACAGTTACTACTTTTCTCGTTATAACCACTGCTGGGGTTGGGCAAGTTGGAGACGTGCTTGGCAACATTATGATTTGACCATGAAACTCTGGAAAGAGGTGCAAGCAGAAAACATTTTATATGACATTCTTATAGATACAAAAGCAGTAAATTATTGGCGACGAATATTTCAGTCTATTTATAACAATCCTACAGGAATAACCTGGGATTATCAATGGACATTCGCTTGCTGGATGCAGGGTAGCTTAAGCATTATTCCCAATGTCAATTTAATTTCTAATGTTGGTGTTGGTGCAGACGCAACTCATTTCAATTCCAAACAAAAATTTTCGTTCATTAATATGTCGATGGAAGCAATGGAATTTCCCTTAAAACATCCACCATTTATTGTGAGGAATATAGAGGCAGATGTTTTTACGCAAAAAACAGTCTATAAAGCAACTGCATTGGATATTTTCAAAGAAGAATTGAAGAAAAAACTAAATTACTCAACAGTCAAAAAATAGCAACAAATCTAGTAAATTAATAGACAGATAAAATGTCAGAAACTAAGGTAAAATTAACAGAAAAAATATTAACTGTCTTACTATTACTTATCACTGTAGGGGCATTGACCATACACCCTGCACAGGAAATTTCTATATCTACTCTTGGAGGCGATAAGCTAGATACTATATTCAATATAGTTTCATATTTAATTCTATTTTATTTCCTACTTTTATACTGGAAAGGTTTTCTTTATGTAACTACTAAAAGTCCATTACAGTTTATTCTACTAACAATAGTTATATTTTCTATTCTATGGTCAGGAGACTTAAGTTCTAGTCTTACTTATATGAGAGGTTTAATCAGACTATATTTTCTAGCAATCTATTTGGCAATGCGTTATTCTCTCCGCGAACAAATGAGACTAATTGCTTGGGCGCTTGGTGCATCTGCATTATTATCTATGATATTTTCTGCATTCATACCGGGTTATATTCACCAATCACGTGAATTAGTAGGTATGTGGAGTGGAATCTATGGTCATAAAAACGAATTAGGATACATGATGGCTTGGAGCGCAGGAGTTTTTTTGCACCTTGCTCTTAGTAGCCATAGATATCGTTGGTTAATGTGGGGAATATGTGGGATATCTATATGTCTAATTATCCTCTCACGTTCAACAACGTCTTTGACGATTATATTAACAATGATATTACTTTTACCTGTTTATAAATCATTTCAAAAAACTAATTATAAATTACAAGTTATTCTGATTACTTCGACTTTAATGTTACTAATTATCGGTTTAATGTTACTTGTAAATAATGCCGATACCATAGTTGGTACTTCTGGCAAAGACCTTACCTTCAATGGACGTTCTGATCTCTGGGAGCTAGTGATGTCCAAGATTTGGGAAAGACCCTGGCTAGGTTATGGATTTTCTGGATTTTGGACTAGTCCTGCTGCATCTAATCTAAGAGCTACTTATGATTGGGCAAGTAATGCTCACAATGGTTTTTTAGAACTATTGTTAGAATTAGGATTCTTAGGTTTTTTGACTTTTGCCGCAGGGTTTTTCCGGTTCTTTGTAATGGCATTGACTCGAATTATTTCTGTCGCTAAAAAACCGGAAGATTATTGGCCAATGCAGATGCTAATTATTATTGTAATAGTTAATTTTTCAGAAGCAAGATTATTAACTCCCAGTTGGAATTGGTTAATGTATGTCACTACGTCTCTATCTTTGACTCTTGAATATCAACAAAATCGTAAAAATATTTTAGTTAGTAATTACGAAGTTAAAACAAATGAAAGTTTTACATCTTAGTACTCACGATATTGGTGGAGGTGCTGCAAGGGCTGCCTATCGCTTGCATACAGGTTTGCAAGATATAGGACTACAGTCACAAATGCTAGTTCAGGAAAAATCTAGTAATGATAAAACAGTAATCGCCCCAAAAATTAGGCTATCTCAAGGTATCGCCAAAGCCAAATTGACATTTGAAAGCCTACCATTAAAGCTTTATCCTCAAAAGAAAAATACTCCATTTTTTATTCAATGGCTGCCAGATAGAGTTATTCCTAAAGTCGCTCAGATTAATCCAGATATAATCAATTTGCATTGGATTAGCGCGGCTTTTATGCAAATAGAAACGTTCCCTAAACTGAAGCGTCCTTTAGTTTGGACTCTCCATGATATGTGGGGGTTTACTGGGGGGTGTCACGTTATTGGAGAATGCGATCGCTACAAAGTATCCTGCGGAGCTTGCCCTCAACTCAACAGTAGTAGTGAGTGGGATTTATCCCGTTGGGTATGGCGGCGCAAAGTAAAAGCTTGGAAAAATATTAATTTAACTCTGGTTTCCCCAAGTTCTTGGTTAGCAGAGTGCGCTCGTTCCAGTTCTTTGTTCCAAAATTTGCGAATTGAGGTGATTCCTCACGGATTGGATACTCAAAAATACCGACCTATTAATCAGTATTTTGCCCGAGAAACGCTGAAGTTACCTCAAGATAAGAAGCTGATTCTCTTTGGAGCCATAGAAGCAACAAGCGATCGCAATAAAGGATTTCATTTGTTGCAGCCAGCTCTACAAGAATTGAGTAAATCTGGATGGAAGGACAACTTTGAGGTGGTGATTTTTGGGGCATCTCAACCGGAAAATCCACCCGATTTAGGCTTTAAGACATACTATTTGGGGCATTTATATGATGATATATCTTTAGCAACTGTTTACTCAGCAGCTGATGTGATGCTTGTGCCGTCTCTGCAAGAATCTTTTGGACAGACAGCTTCTGAATCACTCGCTTGTGGTACTCCAGTTGTTGCATTTAATTCTACTGGCTTAAAAGATATTGTCGATCATCAGCAAAATGGCTACTTAGCTAACCCTTATGAAGTTGGCGATTTCGCCAAAGGAATTGCCTGGATACTTGAAAATGAGCAGAGGTTAGAAAAGCTGTCATTCTATGCTCGTGAGAAAGCAGAACAAGAATTCACTCTAGAACTTCAAGCACGTCGTTATTCAGCTTTGTTTGAGGAAATATTGATGATAGGCAAGAAATCTTCATTTAGTAACTAATTTAGTAAATAAATACTTCATAATATGTCAATACCTATAGCTTTTATAATTTGTACAGAACCTGGGCGCTTAGAAGCTCAGTCTTTAATGCTTGCAGAAAGTATTCGTAAGTTCTGTGGAGAATTGAAAGATACACCTATATATAGTTTTCATCCTAGAGTAGGTGAACCAATATCAAAGCAAACCCAAAAAGCATTTGAAGCGTTGCAGGTAAATCATCAACAAGTCCCTATCAATCAAGAATTTCATGAATATTATTTAGCAAATAAGCCTCTGGCGTGTGCTTATGCAGAACAAAATATCGACGCAGAAATATTAGTTTTTCTAGACAGTGATAAATGCTTTTTTTCTGAACCAAAAGAGTTTTTATTGCCTGTTAATTGTAACGCTCGTTTACGTCCTGAGTATGGTCAAGGAATTGGTTCTACAGGTTTGCGAGACTCTCAAGAATGGTACTGGCAAAAATTATATGAAGTGCTGGGGGTAAAGCGTGAGGTATTTGTTGAAACACCAATTGGTAAAAAAAGGATTAGAGCTTACTGGAATTCTGGTTTGGTCGTTGTCAGAAGGAGTGCGGGTATATTTACAGCTTGGAAAGAGAATTTTGAAAAAGTCATGCGCCTTGATATCACCCCTCCCCAAGGTATTTATTTTGTTGAGCAGTCTGTTTTGTCTGTAACTTTATGTGCCTTGGAAGAAAACGTCGAACATCTTCCTGCTAATTATAGTTATCCATTACCTTTACATAACCGCTTATCAACAGAATTGCAAATTAAACATTGGAATGATATTATATCGATTCATTATTTCAACTTATTCTTCTATAACGATTGGAATGCACAAATCAAAAAATTTAAAAAACTTAACATGGATTCCGAAAAATATCTATGGTTGTGTCAAGAGGTTGTCAGACTCAAAATGCCTCGTGTATCAGTTTTGCATCGATATATGCTGGTAATTAGAAGAATGGAACAAAAATTACGAAACTTTAATTTAGATATTAATTTGAGTGGCTGGATAGAAAAAATGGCTAAACTTTAAACGTAATGGAAATAATTACGTTTAGCTTTATTATTTGTATTGCTTGTTTCCATAGAAATTACATGAGGTAAATAGGATGAAAAAAGCAAATATAGCTGTAGTTATGACCTGTCATAACAGGCGTAATACAACTCTCGCCTGTCTACATACTTTATATGAGCAAAAACATCATTGTGATGTTTATCTAACTGATGATGGTAGCTCTGACGGGACTACACAAGCTATCAAAGCAGAATATCCAGAGGTACACATTCTTCAGGGTAATGGTAATTTATTTTGGGTGGGAGGAATGCATCTCGCCTTTGGTGAGGCGATAAAAAATCAATATGACTATTATCTGTGGTTGAATGATGACACATTTCTAGAAGCCAATGTTGTCAGTAAATTGTTACAAATTCATCAAGATTTGACTGAACAAGGTTATCCAGACTCAATTGTAGTTGGTTCAACTAAAGACCCAATGACAGGAAAAGCAACCTATGGAGGAGCAGTAAAATCTAAAAAGTGGTATTCTAACAAGTTTGAATTTTTAGAACCAAGTTCGGTTATTCAAAAATGCGATGCTATGTATGGGAACTGTGTGCTAATCCCTAAAACTGTTGCAGTAAAAGTTGGCAATATTGATACAGCTTTTATTCACAGTTTAGGAGATTTAGATTATGCCCTCAGAGCGCGTAAATTAGGTTGTCAAATATGGGTAGCTCCTGAATATATTGGTACTTGTACTAAAAACTCTATCCGCAATAGTTGGGTAGATACTAATTTAAGTATATTACAGCGCTTAAAAAAGGCACTACAAATTAAAGGATTTCCATTAAAGCCTTGGACTATATTTTGTATCAGACACTCTGGGCCATTATGGATATTTTACTGGTTTTTACCCTATATAAGAGCAATTATTGGTTACAAAAATTTGGCAATTTCTCCCACATTTTCTGAAGATATTAACCAAACCAACTCAGAAGTTTGATTCTGCTACTAGGATCGTTTACTAATGGTATTTGGATAATTCATAACTATCTAAATAAGTTAAAAAATGTAGATTAAAAAATCAATTATTAAATATTGAAATCATTAGTATATTATGGGTAAACGCTTACTAATTGTCTCAACACTTGATTCTAGTCAACCATTTGGTGCATTTACTAGACCTTTTTATCTAGGACAATATCTTACTAAGTATTTTGATGTTTTTCAGCTAGGATTAGATTGTTCATCTGTTAAGTATGCACCTTCTATTTCGATTGGGTCAAGAAGCCTGAAGTCATATATTCAAACTATAGAAAAATGTATCGATGAGTTTTGTCCAGATATTGTTTATGCTCAAGAAACGTTACCTGGATTAGCTGCTTTAATTTCACTTAAGCTTAGAAAACACAGAAATTCCTCTCTTGTCTTGGATTTCCATACATTTTCAGCGTATGAATACTGGATGCGCTTGTTTTCAGTTGCCAATCCTTTCAAGGAGTTTGTACAATGTATTAAGACATATATTGCTCAGGGAATTCTGATATTTTCTGGTAGTCCAATTATTGCAGCAGGTGACTCAATTCCTAAACTAATTTCTCAGTGGTATGGTAAAACTCCACAACAGATTTATAGTATCGGCAATGGAGTTACTGAAGACTTACTAAATACTGAATCGTTTTTGAGCAAAGACCCTTATCAAGAATTTAGACCAGCAAAAATAGTGATTCTTATTGCTCCTAAAACATTTCAGTTTCCAAGTAATGATATGTCTGTGTCAATGACTATTCAGGTTGCTAAACATATTGAAAATAATCAGGAGAAAATACATTTTGTTGTTATAGGTAGGGATAGTAGTGATGTTTCAGAACCAATACCTTCTAATCTTTCTTTTTTGGGGTTTTTACCGAAAAGAGAGGATTTTGTTAAATATGTTAAATATGCAGATATTGCTTTGCTACCATTCTCTAAGCAAGCAGTAGCCGGTGGCGCTCGGAATAAAGCGTTAGATTATTTCGCTAGTAGAAAGTTAGTTGTATCAACACCAGAAGGATTGCGAGGTTTAGAAGAATTTCGGCACTTGGAACATCTTTTAGTAACAGGATATTCTACTGAGGAAGTCGCTAATACAGTGCTAGATGCAGCTTCAAATTTTGAGAAATATCAATCACTTGTAGATACAGCATATACCTTAATTACAGAGAAATATTCCTGGAATGCAAGAGCGCAGAATATCGCACAAATTCTCATGGAAGTAAGTCGTTCTTAGTTAAGTTTATTTCAAATAATATATAGACCTAAAAAAATAATTTTTTTAGTATTGAAGATTTGAAATATTTAAATATTGCTAGCAATTAATTTTTAAATACTCACCTTTCCTTTGAAATAAACTCTCATAATTCTAAAAATAAAAATTCTTTAAATCATGAAAAATCGATTTTCTTATAAACTTCTTGGTATTAAAGTTGATGCACTCTCTATCCCAGAGTTAAATTTATTAATTGAAGAATCTATTGAGAAAAAGGAGAAATGGATTATTGCTAATCACAACTTGCATAGTCTTTATCTCTTTCATAACGACCCAAAGATGCAAGCGTTTTATGCCAAGGCTGAATTTATCCATATTGATGGTATGCCTCTATTGTTTATTGGAAAGTTGTTAGGTTTTCCAATGAAACGAGAACAAAGAGTAACCTATGCTGACTGGGTATGGCCTCTGATGGCAGAAGCAGCTAATAAAGACTGGCGTGTATTCTACTTAGGTTCAAAGCCAGGAGTGGCGGAACAAGGAGCAAGTATTTTGCGCCAGAAATTTCCTGGTTTACAGATTGCTTGCGCTCATGGCTATATTGATATGGATAAAGATAGTGAAGAAAATCTTGCCACTCTGGCTGCAATTAATGCTTACAAACCTCATGTATTAATGGTGGGAATGGGTATGCCACGCCAAGAGCATTGGATTTTGGAAAATCTGGAATATATTGATGCCAACACTATTTTGACTAGTGGAGCCTGTATGGACTATGTAGCAGGAGCAGTACCTACTCCTCCTCGCTGGATGGGAAGGGTTGGTTTGGAATGGTTGTATCGTTTGTTATCTGAACCGAAAAGACTTTGGAAACGTTACTTGCTTGAGCCTTGGTTTGTAGCTACATTATTTTTACGAGAAATTTGGAGTATGCCAAGCCAACAAAAAAAAAATAGAATGCGGCTATTTCTCAGTACAAGATTCCACAAGTTTGTAGCATAATTGAGTTTCGCCAAGCCTCACCAGTACGTCACTTAATTTGTCACGAATTTATGAAATACTGTATTAAGGCTGAATAACTTAGACTGGTCAAATTTAGGCTTTTTCAAGCCTCGCCCTTTAGGGCTGGGGTTTCTGACTAATTAATCAAGACACTTTATGTATCATCATCGTAAATGATGAATAATATCCCCACATACTTCGTTAAGAATGACACTTGAAAGCGCTATTTACGTCTGGGTAAAGTATTAGGTTGCTTGCTGAAAAGCCTTGGCAATGGCGTTGCAAGCAAGTTTAGGTTGTAGGTTTTCATCGAAGGGAAGTGGACGCAGAAATTTCCAGAGACTTGGATTGTTTCTAAATGTTTTTCCTGGTATCCAGTCAGGATGACGTATCCAGGTATGACGGTCGGTGATTCCCCATGTGATTACAGTATCAACTCCAGCCGCAAAGCAGAGGTCAAGATATCGCTTGTAACTGTCGGCTACCATCTGGTCTAGCTTTTTGATACTATCGGGCAGTGGGGTATCAATGATAATATCTAATTCTGTGATTAGAGGTTTAACTTCCAGATCGTTAAGTCGTTTTAAGACGGAATTAAATCCTTTTTCATCAAAACCATAAGCAGTAGAAAACCATAGATGTGATTGGATACCTGCGCCGTCAATTTTAACGCCACTATTCTTCAGATATTCGACCATTTTTAAGAAACGTTCTGATTTCCATGTAGCACCTTCGATGCCGAAATCGTTGAGGTAAAATTTCTTGCTACTATCAACTGAAGCTGCTAATAAAAACAAATCTCGAATTAATTCTCGTTTTACCCCTTTACGCAAACCGTAGGTAGGATTATCAGTTTCCTTTTCACTATCAGCGATGATTTCATTGGCAATATCCCAAGATTTCAAAACGGGGCTATTGCGATAATGACCCATGACTCCTGTAACATGGCGTTCGAGCATTTTAAGAGTGGGGGGGTAAGGAAGCCAGTCTGGTTTTCCCATGTGCCAGAAAAGGGTATGCCCGTGCAATTCTATATTATGCTTTTGGCAGAAACCAGCGATCGCATCTGCTGATTCAAAGGTAAATTTTCCTGGCTGTGGTTCAGTGGCGTTCCATTTTAATTCACCATTTGGTGTCACTATCGAACATTCACGAGCAATTAGGTCAGCGTAATCCTTCTCTTTTAGCAAAATATCAGTAGAAACTGCTGCGCCATAACGCTTGCCTTTGGCGGCTGCTAATTGTCGAAGGGGAGAATTGACATTTGCACTTAGATAATTTGCCGGAGCAGCATTTGTGCTACCATCTTCCTTCTGCTTATCCTTTTGTAAAAACCCCATAGTCAATAAGGCAGAAAGGGTTGTGTATCCTGCTCTTTTTAAAAATTTTCTGCGATAAGGCATAAACGATATTTAATAAAAAACACGACTATTATATTACAGAATAATTTTTTATACTTTTTAAAGTATCGCACTTGCTCGACATCCCGCCCTATGCTGAAGTGCAAGGCTGATAGCCAAAGTCCACTCAAGTGGGCTGAAATTATCTAATAATAGTTCTCTTTAGCATTTTTTCTTCTTACCCCCTGAAATATCCTCTTTTACTCTTCCTTTTAAAGATAAATATCAAGTCTGTTTTCATACCACAATGAAAGACTAACTACTAGATCCAATGGGCATGGGAAGAGATAGGGGAGAGGGGGAAGACAAAGAAGAAACTTGTTTAATAATTCTCCCTTATCCCTCTTATCCTCCTTGTCCCCCTCATCTCCCCCTGCTCCCTACTCCCTAATGATTCGGAATTAACCGTCCACAGGGATAAGTCGCTGTCTGTTGTGAAGCACTTTCAGCCACTGCTGCGGGAATCTGATCTGATGATTGGGTTTTGGCTGCTAGATAGTCTTTTTGCAGTTTATCCAGAATTGCTTCTCGCTTGTCGTACACACGCTTCAGGGGACGAGGCTGGCACTTATTCAAGACGTATGCTGTTACCAGTGGTAGAGCGATTGTGCTATCGGTATAACAAACAATTGTGTTAGGTAACTCTTCCGGGTCAATCTTACCCCAGCTAACGGCTTCTGATGGGGTTGCTCCAGACAAACCGCCTGTATCTGGACGTGCATCGGTAAACTGGACAAAATAATCGTGTCCTCGTTCTTCTAGTCCTAATACCTCGTGAAGTTGCGGTTGAGTTTGTAGTAAAAAGTTCTTAGGACTACCGCCACCGAGAATTACAGCCGCACTTTTACCGCCTGACTCACGGGCATTATATGCGATCGCAGCTGTTTCATTTACGTCAATTGATGGATCTAACACCAACTGCGAACCTTCCAAAGCCAAAGCTGCCACGTTCATCCCAATAGAGCTATCTCCTGGAGAAGACGTATATATAGGCACGCCGTACTCATAAGCTGTAGCCAGCAAGCAGGAATGCTGCACACCCAGTTGCTTTTCTACTTCCCGAACATACTTACCCAGTAAATGGTGAAACTCAGCAGTTCCCATCCGCTTCTGAAACGCTTCCCCTTGCAGAATCTTGCGGATGAACGCATCAGTTTCTAATAGCACATCGTAACCAAAAATAATGTCATAGATGCGAATAGTCCCCTCCTGACGTAGTTTCACATCATCTAAAAACGGATTACCAGCAAAGAGTTCAAAACCCAAACCGTAGTGCATATCGTGGTAAAGATTTGCACCAGTACTAATCATCCAGTCAATAAAGCCGTTCCGAATTAAAGGTGCAAGCGCTGAAACCCCAAATCCTGCCGGTGTCATCGCACCCGAAAGGCTAACTCCCACCGTGACACCTTCGGTTAGCACATCACGACTCAGAAGTTGGCAGATTTCCCGCAACCGCGCTGAGTTGTAAGCAGTGAAGTATTGATCGATCAAATCCACTACATTGATATCATTTGATATAGGTGTAGGTGCAATTTTTTGACCCAGCTGTTTAGACATTTTGGCACTCCCGAACAGTAAACACGCCGAATCTAATGTTATCTAGCTTTCAACCAAAGTGACAGCAATTCAATTAGTACAGCAGGGTGTTGAAGGGATGAGGAAGATGAGGGGGATGAGGGAGCAGGGGAGCAGGGGAGCAGGGAGACAAGGGGGACAAGGGGGAATTATTGAACAAGTCTCTCCCTTGTCTCCCTCCTCTTCCTTGTCTCCCTTGTCTCTTCTTCATGCCCAATGCCCCATTCCCAATACTTCGACTTCGCTCAGTACAAGTGCCCCATTCCCCATTTTTAATTTACGGTTTAACGACAACTACACCATAAGCATCTGCGGAAAGATACTCTTTGGCTGCTTGCATTAAGTCAGTTGCATCTTGGCTTTGAATATAATCTGGGTAGTTCAAGGCGGGTTCTAAATCTCCCACCAAGGAATGATAATAACCATACAACCCAGTGCGATCGCTTGGTGTCTCATTGCCAAAAATAAATCTGTTCGCTACTCGCCGCCGTACACGGGCAATTTCTGACTCTGTGACTAACTCGGTTTGGACTGTGCGAATATGTTGAGCGATCGCATCCTCTACTTCTGCTAAATTTTCTACTGCACATTTAGCTGAAATGTAAAATGTCCCTTGCAGCTGATTGCTCATGTTGCTCACAGAAATTGAAGAAACTAATCCCCGTTCTTCTCGTAAATCTCTCACCAGTCTTGATGTCCTTCCATGTCCCAAAACTCCTGCTAAAACATCCAATCCATAGGTGCGATCTAACTGCGACATTCCTGGAACCCGCCAAACCATCACTAGCCTCCCTTGCTGGAGACTTTCATCTATAAATTCTCGACGGACAATTTCTGTAAATGGTGACTCAGGATTTAATGGGGAGTGGGTAGAGACGCGATTCATCACGTCTGTGCTGAGTGTTTTTGTAAATCCTTCCGCAACGATCGCAATTAATTCTTCTACAGGCAAATTGCCCACAGCTACAGCAGTAATTGACTGGGGTTGATACCAAATATTATGAAAATCCCGCATCTGTTGGGGTTTAAGTTCGGCAATCACCGATTCTGGCCCCAATACCGCACGGCGATAAGGTAGCTCATTATACGCTGTTTCCATCGCCCGCCGAAATGTCCGCCGTTGGGGATTATCCTCAGAACGCCTAATTTCTTCTAAAACTACTAATCGTTCACGTTCAAAAGCATCATCAGGAATACTAGCATTTGATACTACATCTATTTGTAGTGGAGCAAGCTGGGCGAAATCTTTGGGGGCAGTGGTTATATAGTAATGAGTATAGTCTTGGCTAGTAGCGGCATTGGTGACAGCACCCCGTTCTTCAATTCGACGTTCAAACTCGCCGCTAGCCAATCGTTCTGTTCCCTTAAAAATCATGTGTTCTAAAAAATGAGCCATACCGTTAATGGCATCAGATTCTACGGCTGAACCAACTTTAATCCATAAGTTGAGGTTTACAGCATCAACTGGCATCTGCTCCGCGATGATTGTCAAACCATTGGGTAACTGATGCAGGGTTGGGCTATGAAGACGAGTTAAATTCCGCAGGGTTGAAGTCATTGCTACTTGTGTGAGGAGCTATATTACTCCTTTATATTATCCGTGACGGAAAATCTATATAAAAAGACTACTAAGAGGTTTTGCGTAGTAAAACCCGTCCCTCCCCGACTCCTACGGTGTACACACAAGTCTTCTAGAGTTGCCCAAAGGGACTTTCAACAAATAAATTATCCAATCTTGTGGGGTGGGCATCTTGCCCGCTCGTATACAAAGGCGGGCAAGATGCCCACCCCCACAAGAAATAGTTGAGTATTTTTTTATTTGGAAGTCCCTAACCCCCTTAGAGGATGTTTGAAAAGTATTATGCGAAACATTGGGATGCTCCCGAATTCAAAGCCTACTTGCAATTTTATCGGTTTTAGGGAATGAAACAGCCCTGCGATAAATGGGGGGGATCTCTTATCTATAATCTTGCTTTTGAATACTCCCTAAACGAGCAGCATCACGAATGTTATATTCAGGACGAGTAAAGCGATTTATCTGCATTTCAAAGAAGTCTCGATTGGCTTGTAAATGCTTGGGATTTGGGTCATCTAAAGGATATAAAAGTGCAGATCTCAATGCTTGAATTACCGCAGAAGTAACACAGTACATTGAGCGTTGAAAACTAACTCCCAACTGAATCAACATATCTTCTTCACCCCGGCAATGTTGGCTGTAATAATCAACAAGATATGGGGGCAAAAAATGCAACATATCTTGCATTAATAATGTGGGGGGAATGCCAGCAGTACCCACTGGAAATACATCAGCGTAAAGAATACCAAAGTGAAAGTCTTTTTGGTCTTCTGGTACTTGACGCGCTTGAGCATTATAAGATTTTGTCCCTCGAAAGGGTGCGGTGCGGTAGAAAACGGCTTCTACATAAGGTAATGCAGCTTCGTATAGCCACATAAAACCCTTAGATTTGGGGATAATTTCGTAGCATTCGCCGCGAATGTAAACGTGATGATAAATGGGACGACCTGCGATCGCAAATATACCATTAACTAAGAAGCTCATTGCCTCTGGGACGCTGCTAATGGTACCTTCGTCATAGCGATCGGACATTTCAAAGAATACCGGGGCCATGATTTCCCAGAATAAGCCCAGATTAGCGTAGTACGACATCTGGCGGCACTGTTCCAAAAACATATCGGGGAACAGCTTGTAAAGCCCCAGCATAACTGGGTTTCCTTGAAAATAAGCTTTAATTGCTCGGTCAGCGTTGGCTTTGTATTCGTCTGAATCTAGGTAAGGGTCAAATTGTCCACCCATCCCTCTGTGCCACAACATCGCCCGCATACAAGCTTCAGCAAACTCCATGTTAATGCGATCGTGGAATAAGTGATGCAATAACTTAGGCATTTTGAAAGTTTCACCCTTCTCGATAAATGCCAAAAGTTCTGGATGTGCAGTAGCTTCGCCGCGCCAAATTCGTAAATCGGCATCATTGCCAGCGTAATGATTATGCAGTTCTAAATACTCTTTGGGTAAGAAGTATTTAAAGAAAGGAATCGGGTTTAAAAACTCGTTTTCAGCAATATAAAGCAGGTCACGCCAGTAAAAATCCATCGGCACCGCATAAGCTTTATATAAACCGATGATTTGCATTAAATTTTCTGGAGAATCGGGTAACATTGCACCGCCTGCTTCTAAGCGATGAATTACCTCGGCAAATTCGTGTTTTGAAGGTGGTAATTTAATTGCTGTTTTAATTGCTGTCATGGTAATCGTAAATTTTTTGTAGAGACGCGATAAATCGCGTCTGGGGGATAAATTTTGAGACGCGATAAATCGCGTTTGGTAGAATTTGAGACGTGATAAATCGCCGTCTCTACAAGTGTTTTTATCTATTTCCTATTTCAGCGACTACTTCAGAGATTACGGTTTTTTCTAATGAGGGAATTGCAGCCACCATTGTTGTAGTTGTAGATTCACTCCAACGCACTAACCAAGTGGGTTGTACTCCCAAAAAGATGATAAAAGCTGCCAAAATTAAAGCTGGGATTTTCTCAGACCAAAGAACTTTGGGATAGTAGGCGAAGTTATCGAGTTTGCCAAAACAAGTGCGGTTGAGGAGGATAACAAAATAAACTGCGGTTAATCCACTAGCAACTACACACAAAATAGTCGGGATGGGAAAGGCAGAAAAACTACCTTGAAAGACGATAAATTCCGCAATGAATCCTGTTAAACCGGGAATACCGGCGCTAGCCATTCCACCTAAAACCAGTAAGGCGCTAATTAGAGGTAAGCCGCGTATGGGACTCATCAAACCATTGAGTTTATCTAACTCGCGGGTACCAACTTTGGCTTCTACGACTCCCACCAAGTGGAAAAGGATTGCCAGGATGATACCGTGACTAAACATTTGGGCGACTGCACCAACAAGTGCTAAGGGAGTACTGGCGGCAGCACCTAGCAAGATATAACCCATGTGACCGACGGAACTGTATGCTACCATGCGCTTGATATCTTTTTGAGCGATCGCAATTACTGCCCCATACATAGCGCTGACTGCTCCCCAAATTGCTAAAGTTGGTGCAATAATGCTCCAAGCATGAGGAAACATCCCCAAACCAAATCGCAGCAGTCCATAAGTTCCCAGCTTTGCTAACACGCCACCGAGAAGAATGGCAATTGGTGCTGAAGCCTCAACGTAAGCATCGGGTAGCCAAGTATGGAAGGGAACTAAGGGAATTTTAATGCCAAAACCTAACACTATTCCTGCTAGTAAAAGGATTTGTTTTGCTGTTGAGAGGTTTTCTGTAGAGACTGAATCAAAAGCAAAGTTGGTAGAACCACTCAGCCACACCATACCCAAGAATGTTGCCAGAATTAATGCTCCCGAAACCGCAGTATAAATCAGGAATTTAATCCCAGCATAACCCCGTTTTGCCCCTCCCCAAATGGAAATTAGTAAGTAGAAGGGGATTAATTCTAGTTCGTAAAATAGGAAGAATAGCAGTAAATTTTCAGCGAGGAAAGCACCTGCAACCCCTCCACTCACTAATAAAATCATGGAATAGAAGAGCCGGGGGCGTTCAGTTTGTTGACTGCTGCTGTAAATAGAAATCCAGGTGAGTAGGCTATTTAACACCAACATTAATATAGAAAGCCCATCAACACCTATTTGATAGCTCAAACCAAGTGTTTCATTCCAGGGCAAGTACTCTTTAAATTGCATTCCTGGATTACTGATATCAAATTTTAGCAGGATAAACAGGTTCCAAAAAAGAACTATCCCAGACAAAATTAATGCTGTTAAACGAATACGATAATTAGGGATACTTGCAGGTAATATTGCTATGAGAGCCGCAGCTAAAATTGGGAGCCAAATCAAAACACTTAACATGGTAATTTTGTCCTTTGTCCTTCGTCCTTTGTCCTTTCTCCTTTGTTCTTCGTCCTTTGTCCTTTATTAGTTACTCTTAGCCAATGACTAATGACCAATGACAAAGGACAAAAAAGCTAATTTACCATACTGATTTTGCCTGTATCTAAATCGTAATAAGCTCCGACTATTTTCAGTTTTTCTGCCTTGATTAACTCAGATAAAACTGACGATGATTTCAACTTTTTAACTTGCGTCAAAATATTTGCTTTACAAGCGTTTTCTAACTTATCTCCTGATTGTTCTTTTGAACTTTCTACACTTGGTTTAATTGCTGCAAGCAAACTTCCAATTTGTCCTGGTACTTGAGCGCCTTTGATTGCGGCATCTACTGCACCACATCTTTCATGTCCTACTACCATGATAACTTTGGAGCCTAATACTAAACTGCCAAATTCTAGGCTACCAATTTCTTCTAGTGTGGCAATATTACCAGCTACACGGCAGACAAATAAATCTCCAAGTCCTTGGTCAAAAACAATCTCTGAAGGGACTCGTGAATCTGCACATCCTAAAACCGAAGCAAAGGGCTTTTGACCTTTGGCAACTTCGACTAAACGTGAATAAGTTTGATGAGGATTTTTACGTTTTCTTTTAACAAATCTTTCATTCCCTTCTAATAATTCTTGCAATGCCTTATCCGGGGTAATATCATCTTCTGCTGGGGCTGCTGGGGGTTTTTCGGCTGCAAGTAAGTTTGAGCTAAGTCCGGCTGTCAGTACACCTGTACCGATCGCACCTGCACCAAACTTGAATAAACTTCTTCTGGAAAGATTGATTTGGGGATGTTGTATGCTCATGAAATTATCCTGCAAATATTAAACGAAACTGTCTGCTTGCTTGTAATAAAACGGTGTTTAACTACCCAACTGTCGAAATTTGAGAAATCACATTTAAAAACTGCACTCCCCAAAATGGCCAAGCTACCCACATTCCTAAAATGCTCACTCCTAGTAGGACGGTGAAGGCGTAAAACTGAGTTTGTCCAGAGGTGCTGTATTTTAAACCTTCGCCACCTAATAGCGAAAATAAACCAACCAAATTAACGATACCATCGACTACAAGGCGGTCAATCATATCGGCAAGTTGAGAAATTTTGGCAACGCCAAAAATAATGGTTATTCGATAGAGTTTGGGGGTATAAAAGTCGTATGCGAACAAGTCTTGTAAACCTTTCCAAGGGAGACGAATTGGTTTAGGAATATTGCCTAAATAAACCACACCAGTGATGCTGCAACCGGAAATACTCGACCAAATTAGAAGTAGTACGACATCTTTATTTAGAGTTGCCCAATCCGGTAAAAGTGATAAGCTTTGTAACACTAAAGGAAGATGTAGACTAAAGGCAAGTAAAATTACCATTGGCAAAATCATCGGCCAGTGTGCTTCCGGCGATCGCTGACTCATTTGTCTGGCTTTACCACCAAAAATTAAACCGAATTCTCTAGTTAAACTCACTGCTGTCAAAGCATTTACTGTTATCACTACTCCCACTAACAAAGGTTGCGTTTCCCACAACCCATCAGCTAGTTTTACTAACGCCCAAAAGCTACCCAGTGGTGGAAAACCAATTAACCCCAAAGTGCCGACGATAAAGGCTATTGCTGAAATCGGGCGACGTGTCCACAACCCGCCTAATTGGGTGACATCTTGGGTAATGCTATTCCAAATAATTCCTCCAGTACTCATTACTAACAGGGCTGCGGATATAGCATGGGTAAGTACTAATAACAGCGCCGCTTCATATTGTTGCGTTCCTACGGCGATGAATACTAAACCCATGTATGCACTGACAGAATAGGATTGGCAGCGTTTAAGATCAATTTGAGCGATCGCAATTAAAGAAGCACCTATCGATGTCACTACCCCGATAGCCACCATAGCGGAGGAAACTATGGGCGACAGGCTTAACACAGGTTGCAGTTTAATCAGCACCCATGCACCACTAGCAACTACTACCGAATTCCGCAAAATTGTACTGGGAACTGGGCCTTCCATTGCTTCATCCAACCACAGATGCAGTGGGAACTGGGCACATTTACCCATTGGCCCAGCAATTAAGGCTAAACCTACCAATGCCATTGTTGTTGGGTTAACGTTAGCAGTAGCCGCCCACTTCGCTAGTTCTGGATAACTCCAAGTTCCAGCTAGGGGCCATAATGCCAACACGCCCACCAGCAAGAATAAGTCTCCCACCCTCTTGGTTAAGAAAGCATCTCTTGCACCTGAGACTACCAACGGCTGGCTAAACCATAAGCCAACTAGTAGATAAGTTCCCAGTGTGAGGACTTCCAAAATTACATAACTGAAGAACAAGTTATTACACAGAACTAGGGCACACAATCCTGCTTCAAATAATCCTAATAAGGAATAGAAGCGTCCCCAACCCCAATCCATCTCCATGTAACCGATGGCATAAATTTGCGCCAGCAAATTCAAACCAGTAATCACAACTAAAGCGCCGACACTCACTGAGGATATTTCTAAAGCAATGGTGAGGTCTAAACCAGCTGTAGATAACCAAGGAATAAATACTTCTTGGGCTGGTTGATTCCAAGTTGCTTGTAAACCGATCGCACTATGTACAAACGCCAAAAATGTCATCACCAAGTTTATATAACCCGCCGGTCTTGGCCCCGTTTTCCGAATGATTCCCGGCGACCAAGGCACAGCTAACAAGCCACCTATTAAGGCATAGCAAGGAACTAGCCAAACAGTCTCAAGTAGAAACTGAGCCATCAACCCACCTCTATAGTTTTCATCAAAAATCTGGGGTTTTAGTTCAACTCGCGTTGATCCCTGTAAACCCAGCTATCGCAAATCAGGCAAATTTATTTTTATTTAATCTTGTTAAAACAGCTTACCGTTATATCTGTAAAAATGGAATTACTTTATTGAAACAAATCTGAGATAAATACTCTAAATAAATCTTATATAATTGACCATTTGACTAATGAATAATAACTATTACTTTTTATCTATGAATCAATCGTTGCTTTAATCAATAGCGAGCATGAGTTTTTACTTATTGACATTAATCACAAGAGACGCAATTGATTGCGTCTCTAAAAGTCAGCAAAATATAGACTACAGTTCGGTAATTTTGTCAATCTGCCGAAAAACAGAAATAATCACAGGCACTTGGTCAGATTGGCTGATGGGGGCGGGTTTCATGTCTCGGTAGTCCAGCAGTTGGACTAAGATCAGGTAAGCGATCGCTAAAATAATCGAAATCGCACCTGTAAGAATAGCAATTAATTTTGAACGTTCCATCAGTATTTCCTATAATTCAAGTTATTGTGATGTGTCTATATCCCAATACATTCTAGTTAAGGCTTAATCGTCCTAACCCTCCTTAAAAAGAGGAGCCACTAAAAGCGTTAGCGAGTCTGCAAGGTCTGAATTTTCTCCAATTCAAGCAAGTGGTCTGGGTTAGACAAAATATCACTAACCTAAGCGTATTGGCCTATATCCACATTAATACTTCACATATACACCACACAGTTACCGATATACTCATAATTGATCAAAGTAATAGTTTAGTACGTTGCGCCTACCTATTTACAGCAGTTTTATTTTGGATGAAATACAAAGAGCTACGAGTTTTGAGGCAGAAGACAGAAGGTAGAGATTATAAACCTCATCTAAGTTGAGAACCGTAGTTTTCGCCCTCACCCTAAATCCCTCTCCCATATCTGGGAGAGGGACTTTGAAATTCTAGCTCCCCGAATCCCAGATATGGGGGATAGGTTGGGGGATGAGGGCAAATCCTTATTCATTAGAGTTGAACTACAGGTTTCAAGATAGACGTGGTTTAATTACTAAAAAATAGCAAACCTATACTTTAAGTAACTAATTTTGGTTAAATGAGGTATACAGTACAAGAAAAAATATATTTTTGAATTAATCTTTTTTAGAAGAAAATTTATCCCCCTACACAATGGCTGCTGCTGATTCCCAAAATCCAAATATTTTTGTCTATCCTCAAAGCACAGTAGAAAGAGCCGAGCGATCGCTAGTGTGTTCACCCTTCAATGTATCTTTATTTGAAGTCATGGGACACCAGAGTGTATCATTAACCGCGATCGCTCTGGAAAATGGACTCAAACAGGGCTATACCAAACGCCCTTTATCAGAATTAGCCTGTGATAACGCCTTGGGCTGGCTGATCCAAGTGGGTGTATTGCGGCGAGAAGTCGATGGACAGGGGATTACAGATAGTTTTCGCCTCACTCCCTTGGGTCGCCAGTTGGTGGAACAATACCACGGAAAAAACTGGCGGACACCTTCATGGCGCGATCGTTTATTCGATGCTGTAATTCGTTGGTTACGGATACCCTTTTAGAAGAAAAAACCCAATAGTTAGGATTAGGCAATCAAAGGGAACAATATATACGGAAACATCACATCTGTTTATGAAGTCTTTACAATGTGGTGGGACATTGGGCATTGTACAGAGAGAAGGGGGCAGGGAGCAGGGAGCAGGGGGAGTAAAGAATAACTAAATTAATAGCCCAATTCCCAATTCCCAATTCCCAATTCCCAATTCCCAATTCCCAATACTTCGACTTACCTCGGCTTCGCCCTTCGGCTACGCTCAGGACAGGCTCGGCACAAGTCGCTCAGTACAAGTTTGCGATTTTGGATTGACCCCGCGCCACTTGCGGTACGGGGCATTATGATTTTCAATTTGGGATGAGAGGATTTGTTTCACTTAACTTCGGGTGGGGCATGAACCGAAATAATCTAAAATCTAAAATCTAAAATTCTTAGTCAAGGATTGCAGACTAACAATATCTACAATAAGTTAAACAGGGGGAAATCGCTTCTATTCTTCTATCTGTTTTTTAACGAACTTTGGGGGTTTAAGTCCCCTGTCTCTACAGACAGCGCGTTTTGGGTCGGGGTCTAAATCCCCGTCACAAAACTTAATTACGAATTACGAATTACGAATTACGAATTATTTAATCCCCTCCCCGTTCACAGGGCTACGGTGTACACACAAGTCTTTGAGAGTTGCCCCATAAGCTTTTGATCCCCCCAACCCCCCTTAAAAAGGCTACCGTGTACACACAAGTGACTTATTTTGCTCAAAGCGCTCCCAGACCTAACCCCCAGCCCCTTCCCTGCGAGGGAAGGGGAGTAAGATTCAAAGCCCCTCTCCGCGTCGGAGAGGGGTTTGGGGAGAGGTCTGCTGACTTGTGTATACACGGTAGGTGAACGGGGAGGGGAGATTTTGTCGCTAGACAAAAGCGGGGTGGGGTTCCGACGACTTAATTGGTAATTGAGTAGGCTTGATATAACGCCATTGCGAGGGTTTCACGTTAAGTTGATACCAATGCCTACTGTTGCGTCAGCTTGCCGCTTTCTTACGAAAGTTCAGTGGCTTAAAATCAGTTGGGGTCGAATCCCTTACTGATTTGCTCGTCCTACCTCCTTCAACAAAATATATAAACCTCATCTAAGTTGAGAACCGTAGTTTTCGCCCTCACCCTAAATCCCTCTCCCAAATCTGGGAGAGGGACTTTGAAATTCTAGCTCCCCGAATCCCAAATATGGGAGCTACAGTCTACACACAAGTCTTGGAGAGTTGCCCCACAGCCTTTTGATCCCCCCAACCCCCCGATAAATTGGGGGGCAAAAGCTTTTCAAAGTCCCCCTTTTTAAGGGCAGGGCCGATTCATTCCCTAAAAGGCTTTAAAAATCAAGAGTTCTAGCAATTTAAATTTGATTATTTTGCTAAGAGCGTGTCGAGAGAACAGATAATTACACTGTTGTTTATGTGCTTAAAAGTCTATTCAGTCGCTACTCATACTTATGATTTTTATCGCTAACTATCTTGACAAATCCTGTTTAAGAGGGAACGAAACAGCCCTGCCCTTAAAAAGGGGGGAAAACTTCTTAAAGTCCCCCAATTTATCGGGGAGCCACTGCGGTCTTGGGGTCTCCCCCGCCGCAGGATGCGCGTAAAGCCTTCTCTACGAGACGCTGCGCGAACGGCATAGCTTCGCTTAACGCGAAGCGTCTCCAAGAGTTGCGCTGTAGTGAAGCAAGTGGCATGGATTTAGGGGGATCTAGAACTTTTGATACCGATAAGGAGACT
Source organism: Nostoc sp. NMS2 (assembly GCF_017115105.1). GTDB lineage: Bacteria > Cyanobacteriota > Cyanobacteriia > Cyanobacteriales > Nostocaceae > Nostoc. The sequence continues at coordinate 42,185 of NZ_JABXKH010000176.1, read as the reverse complement.
TTTAAAAGTCCTCTTGTCGGATGTTTGATAAACCACTTTTAGGCGATAGTATAACTGTAGATTATTGCAATTCTCTCATCTACTATGCCAAAACAGTCTATAGGCCTTGACGAGCAAGTCTATAATTACCTTTTATCCGTTTCACTGCGGGAACCAGAGATTCTTTTGAAGTTGCGCCAAGAAACTGCTAGCCATCCCAGAAGCACAATGCAGATTTCACCAGAACAAGGGCAGTTTATGAGCCTATTAGTACAGCTGATTGGAGCCAAGAAAACTCTAGAAGTTGGTGTATTTACAGGTTATAGCTCACTCTCAGTTGCCTTAGTACTGCCTGATGATGGTAAAATTATCGCTGCTGATGTGAGCGAAGAATTTACTGCGATCGCTCGCCGATATTGGCAAGAAGCCGGAGTTGCCCATAAAATCGATCTACGATTGGCTCCAGGTTTAGAGACTTTAGATCATCTGTTGGCAACTGGCCAAGGCGGGACATTTGATTTTGCTTTTATTGATGCTGATAAAGAAAATTATGATGGATATTATGAGCGATCGCTGCAATTGTTGCGTCCAGGTGGATTGATTGCGATTGATAATGTTTTATGGTCAGGAGAAGTTGCTGACCCGGAAAATCAAGATGAAAGCACCCAATCGATTCGGGCACTCAATGAGAAGTTACATCATGATGAACGGGTAACACTTTCCCTTGTCCCCATTGCCGATGGGCTTACTTTAGCCATCAAGCGGCCTTAACATTTTTGAGGGGTCTAAGTCCCTCGCTTATATTGCGCGACAAGTTTTGCGGTAGGGTTAAAATCCCCTAATGCATTACTTAATTACGAATTACGAACTTGTACTGAGCGACTTGTGCCGAGCGAAGCCGAGGTAAGCCGAAGTATTACGAATTACGAATTATTTAATACAGTCTCACCATCCCGTAAAAATTCCAGAATCGCTGCATTCAACTCTTTAGAAGCACCAGTTGAAGCGTCATGATAGCAGTTAGACAAAATTTTTAATTTGGAATTTGGGATATGCTGATGTAATTTTTCACCATGAGTAGCAGGAAACCAACTATCTTGATCGCCCCACAAAACTAGTGTAGGACACTTAATTGCACTGAGGTTATTTTGAATTTTGGTAAGCATATTTGGCTTATTTGCTTGCAAATTCTCAATTTCTCGCGCTGCTATTTGTAACTCTTCGGCAACTTTGACAATCGTACCAGGAAATTCAATAAACGGGTAAGTTATCCAATAGACATCTTCTTTTGTCAAAATTGACGGATCAAATAATACTCCACGTCTTTCTATTGCCATAATTTCTCTTAATAGAGGTGCAAACAAATATGGCAGACGTAAACAGTCAATTGCTTGGATGATTTCTAAAGGAGTTTGGGCAAGTAATCCCATAGACCAATGGGGTAGACGTTTGGCAAAAACAGGTACGTTTACTACTATAAGCTGCCCGATTAACTGCGGATTTTCTTGAGCAAGAGCCAGGGCAACTAATCCCCCCAGAGATTCAGCCACAATCACTGCGGGTTCATCACATAATGCCTGAATAATTCTTTGAAACTCAATAACTTGATGACCGTTGTGTTCTCTCCGAGACAATGGTTTTTCCGAAAAACCAAAACCTTTGGCATCAAAACAAATTACCCGAAAATATTTAGATAATGCTGTGACGCTGTGTCGCCAATTATAACTCCAACTACCCATGCCATGTAATAGAATTAGCGGTTTGCCTCTACCTTTTTCGCCATAAGAAATTTGTATAGGATACCCTTTAGCATCAGTAATAATTAAACTTTGCCGCCCCTTGGGAAAAGTAGCTTGCCACCAATCTTTCATTCCATTATCTATCAATAATTTAACCACCAGTTAAAGCGTTCCAGAGCATTCTAATTAGGATCACGGGTAATGCTACTAAAAGAATAGAGATCAGCAACAATCCAACCAAAAGGGCAATGATAAACAACCTGTCTGCACTCTTTTGCTCGCTGGGAAACTTTAAGTATTCCTCCAATAGCTTGATATTATTAGTGTTAGCTCTCCAGGCAAAATCAAAAAAGTCTCCCAAAACGGGGACAGTGCCTACCAAGCCATCAACGATCACATTTACAACCATTTTGCCTAAAGTGGCTCTAGAGACACCCAGCCGCGCTGCTTCTAGGATGATGTAGCTAGAAAACATGACTCCCAAAAAATCACCACCAATAGGTATAAGTCCTAAAATTGGATCTAGACCAAAACCAATCTTTGTACCAGGAATGGTAATAACATTATCTAGCAGCCGACTTAACTGACGCAGGCGCTTCAAGGTGGGTGCTTTAGTATCAGGTTCAATCATAGAAAACCGAGGAGGAGAATCTGGCATGAAGGCGATCGCTAATTTTGCATTGAATCGTTAGACATTCTACTCCCCTACAGAGCTTTTGCAAAAGTTTTCTCAAGGATTTACAAATTAATATTTTTCGTTAGATTGTGACTGCGCTTTGAGGCGCATATCTTCACCGACTGTCACGTTCAACTGATCGCCGATTAACAGTACAGCAGCGCTCATCGACAGCCAGAGCATTAAAACTATCACAGCCCCTACAGCACCATATACTTTATTATAATTGCCAAAATTCGCCACATAAAGCCGAAATAGGGCAGACAACATTGCCCAGAAAACAGCTGCCAAAATTGCTCCAGGCATCATTGGCGTGCCTGAGTTCCACTGGCTTGGCCCATAGCGATAGACAAAGCCAAAAGCGACAGCAACAATACTCAAAGCTAAAGGCCAGCGCAACAGCTGCCAAAGATGCAATAAGACGATCAAGGAACGATTTTCGCGCACTACCATTCCCAAAAGCCAATCGCTGGTAAACACTAAGAAAGAAGCCAGCACTAAAAGCAACATAGTACCAACTGTTAATCCCAAAGAGACGAGCTTGGCTTTCCAAAAGGGGCGCATATTTTCTGAAGGAATTTGATGAATTTGGTCGAGGGCTGTCATTGCAGTACTAACCGCCCCAGAAGCAGTCCAAATTGCTAAGACAAAGCTCAGAGAAAATAAGCCACTATTTCTAGAATTGGTAATTTCTGTGGTTGCAAAATCACGAATTAGAATCAAGGCTTGTTCGGGTAGGACTTGACTGAGTTGGGCTGCTAGTTGTTTAAAGGTAGCTTGCAAAGATTCTGCCAATAAGCCAATGGCTGTAATCAGAGCAAGAATTGCTGGAAACAGCGATAACATGGCATTGAAGGCGATTTCTGAGGCTAGTCCCAAAAGTCGTCTTTCCATTGTCCTAGCAAAAGTTTTTTTGAGCGTGCGCCAATTGAGATGGCGAAAGAAGCGAAAAAAACGAGGCTTTGGCATAATTTAGAGTTAAAACTGGTTAGGTTTCTTAACTACTGTGCCAAATTTTGCGTAGCGATCGCATTTATCTTTTTACCGCAATAATACCGAGTGGGGAGAGGGGAGGCAGGGGGCAGGAGGAGCAGGGGGCAGGGGGCAAGGAGCAGGGGAAGATGAGGGAGATGTGGTTCGACTTCGCTCACCAACCGGGGGATGAGGGAGATAGGGAGATGGGGGGGGAGAAACAACCAATGCCCAATGCCCAATAACCCATAACCAATGACAAATGACAAATGACAAATGACTATTTAATTTATGAATCAAGATTTTACACATGAGTGGTTGACAGAAATCCAGGTACTTAGAGAGCAGATGGCGGGACTTCAGAGCGATCGCGATACGGCTTGGGAAAGTGCCCAAAAATGGCGACAGCTTTACAACACAGAAGCAGAACAACGCCGCACAGATGCCCAACTGTCCCAACAGGCGATCGCATCTCTCAAGGCAGACTTGCATAAACTCCGGGGTTTTGAGTTCGAGACACTGGCTGCTGAGACATCAATAACAGCGATTCAACGAGAGATAGAACAACTAAAATCTGTGGAGGAGTTGCAAGCTAAACTCATCGCCGCGATCAAAGAACGCGATCGCCTTTTGCAAGCTTTGAAAACTGAACAAGATAACCACGCCCAAACCCGCAATAGCCTTACTACTGCTTTGGGTGATGCTATTGACAGTTTGACACGCGAACGATCATTAACAGAAGCTCAAAAAGGGAAAACTCCTATCTCACGCGATGTGCAACTTAGGATTGAAACCCCTCTCCAAACCTCTCCCCCACAGGGAGAGAGGCTTTGATTCTTACTCCCCTTCCCTTGCAGGGAAGGGGTTGGGGGTTAGGTTTGAGAGAAAGTTGCACACGGCGTTAACTCCTAACTTAATATTGACCTCATACAACTCACTCAAGGCAAGGTAAAGTACCCATGCTCAGGCGTTTAATTGTAATTCTGACTGCCGCTATCCTCTTTAGCAACTCCTTAACGCTGGCACAGACTAAAAAGCCCAAACCACCGGATAAATTTCCTCCTAATCCCCTAGAAATTACCACACCCGATCCACTGCTACCACGTTTGCCCAAGGATAAACAGCCGTTAACTCTCCAAGAACAGCAAAACTTAGAACCAGCGCTGGATGCCTTAAATCAACAAGCAGCAGTGAAACTGCAAGCAGGAGATCGGGTGGCGGCGTTTGAAATTTGGAACCGAGAACTTCGCTTGCGGCGCTTTTTAGGTTCTTTAGCAGAGGTGCAAGCACTATCACGAGTCGGGGCGATCGCTTGGAAGCAAAATGATGGGGAGGAAGTACAATATATTACACAGCGATTGCAAGCAATTCAAAAGCAGGCGCAATCCCAGAAAACAACTGCCCAAGTGAATCTGGAATTATGGCGATCGCTAGCCCAAGCTTACCAAAATGTGCGATCGATTAAACTAGCTGTAGAAGCTTACGACAAAGTTTTGTTAGTGGTGCGACAGCAAAAAGATACAACAGCAGTAGTAGAAATGCTTAAGACAATTGGGGAACTACATTTAACTTGGTTTGATTATACCAAAGCCGCCCCAGTCTACGAGGAATTATTGAGTTTAGCGACTTCTCAAGGTGAACGTGTAAACGAGGTAACATATCTGCAACGGCTGGCTTACATTTACGAGCAGACACAACAACCGCAGCAGTCATTGAATGTACTTAATAAACTAGTAGAAATTTACGCTAGTGAAAATAATCTTACTGAAATCCCCGAATTAAAGCTAGCGATCGCTGCAAATTACGAATCTCTAGCCAAAAAAGATCCTAACTTACTGCTAGAAGCTTTTCAAAATTATCAAGAAGCTTATACCACTGCTTGGCAATTACGCGAGTACGTTCGTGCTGGTGACGCTTTGCAAAAGTTAATTGCGCTGTACCGTTCTCAAGGACAAATAGACGAGGCTTTGCGGGCTAGTCAAATTCTTGTGCAGACACAGACGCAAGCCGCCAACTTTTACGGGATGATGCAAGCTTATGACCAAATTGGGCAATTGTATCTAGAACACAAAGATTTTCCTCAAGCATTAACAGCTTTTAAAAAAGGGTTGGAATTAGCACAAAAACTCAAACATGAAGAAGCATACTTTACTGGGCAAATTGAAAAAGTCTCGAAAGCAAAATTGTAGTCAATATTAACGCTATTCAATTCTCTGATTTTGGATTTTAAATTTTGGATTGAAAGATTCAAAATTCAAATCTGAGAGGAGAAATTCTGATCAAATAAATTCCTCGTGCCTTCTACCTTTCTTGATACAATACAAATATAATCTTGGTTGTCTCTCGTTGACTTGCCCATAGATTTACTTATGGGGATTAAAAATTATTGAATTTTGAATTTTGAATTTTGAATTCGGAGCGAAGCGACGTGACTTCCCTATCGGCATTAACTTTACCCGATCACACTCAGTTACCAGACTCAGATGGTACATTTGTGAAAAATCTTCAGGAGCATCCGCAAAGCATCTTAATTACAGATTCAATTAAACCAGTTTTAGAACAACGCCATCCTGACGGACAATATTGTATTGGACAAGATTCTGGTATCTACTGGCGATTGACAGATCCTCCTGAAAAAGGCGCTGAAGCACCTGATTGGTTTTATGTACCGAATGTACCACCTACTCTGGATGGTAAAATGCGCCGTTCTTATGTGCTATGGAAGGAGTACATCGCGCCGTTGATGGCGCTGGAATTCGTCTCTGGCGATGGTTCCGAAGAACGAGATAAAACGCCGCCATCTCAAGGTGAAGGTGGGAATGTTGGTAAATTTTGGGTTTACGAGCAGGCGATTCGAGTCCCTTATTATGGGATTTATGAAGTGGCAAAAGCTCAGATTGAGGTGTATCACCTAATCGATAATACCTATCAACTAATGAAACCCAATGAACGGGGACATTACCCGATTGCTCCTTTAGGGGTAGAGTTGGGAATCTGGCAGGGATTTTATCAGAATGCAGAGTTACCTTGGTTACGCTGGTGGGATGCACAAGGAAATTTGCTGCTAACGGGTGAAGAACGGGCGGAAGTTGAGCGACAAAAGCGTGAGAGAATTGTAGAGAAATTGCGATCGCTCTCTGTTGAACAACTCAATGCTTTAGGAATTGATCCAGAAATGTTAGATTAGGACGCTAGTAATACATCTTCATATATTTCTGCGTAGGCGTAGCCCGCCGTAGGCATCGCACACCGAAAATCAACGCTAGCTAAATGCACTTCTTGATCTTTTTCATGAGGGTAAAGTACCCACTGTCCTTGTTCATTGCGACGGAAGCATTCTACACTCATTTGGTCTGGTGAAATTAGTACATATTCTTGTAGTGATTCTAAGTGTCGATAACTAGCAAATTTCTTTCCCCTATCAAAGCTTTCTGTTGACTCAGAAAGTACTTCAATAATTAAACAAGGATAGGACTTAAAATATTCAGACTCTCTATCTCGTGTATCGCAAGTTACCATTACATCAGGATATAAATAGCGGTTGATGACATCAATTTGTGCTTTCATGTCTAACATATAGACACGGCAACCACTACCCCGGAGATGATTTCGCAGCAGCATAGATACATTCATGCTAACTGTAACATGAGCATCACTTGCCCCTGCCATTGCGTAGACTTGCCCATCAATATACTCGTGTTTAATTTCACTTACTTTCTCGCCTTCTAGATATTTTTCTGGAGAGATATAGTACTCACTTTGGCTAATGACCATTTTAGTACCTTAGTAGTTTTATCAAATATTGTAACCCATACAACAAATTTAATGAGCGACAGCGTTACCACTTGGCTTCACCTTTTTGAAGAATAAAATGGCAATTCCACTGAGTAATAAAGCAATGCCAATAAAGTAGAAACAATCGTTAAACGCCATTACAAAAGCTTCCCGGCGGACTATATTAGATATAGATGCGATCGCTTGATTTTGCGCTGTACTTAAATCTGCTCCTTTGCTGACAAAATACTGTGTCAATTGGTCAATTCGCTGTTGAGTTTCTGGGTTATATAAAGATATCCCATCACCCAATCTATTCGAGTGAAATTGCTCTCTGTTAGTTAATAAAGTTGCTAAAGATGCAATTCCTATAGAACCGCCCATATTCCGCATCATATTAAATAAACCACTTGCTGAACCTGCTTCTTGTGGACTCAATCCAGCAGTGGCGATAGAAGTTAGCGGTACCATAATTAGGGGTTGTCCCATTGCACGCACAAATTGCGACCAGCGTAACTGATCTAATCCAGTTTGATTAGTCATTCCAGAGTTCATAAATGCACTGATGGAAAACAAAGTTACACCAACAGCTACCATTAACCGTACATCAATGCGTTGCATCAATTTGGGTATTAAAGGAATAATAAAAAGTTGAGGAATACCAGCCCAAATTAATACTTCACCAATTTGTAGCGCATTGTATTTTTGAATTTGGGCAAGATACAACGGTAAAATATAAATTGAACCATACAATCCAACCCCCAGCGACACATTAACAATACTGGCTAAACCAAAGTTTCGCCTAAACACAAGTCGTAAATTAATAAATGGTTGCTTACGAGTTAATTCTATAAAGAAAAATATCGCCAAAAAAATTACTGCGATTACACTTAAGCGCAAAATCAGCGCTGAACTAAACCAATCTTTGCGGCTACCTTCTTCTAATACAACTTGCAGGGAACCTAACCCAATAGCCATCGCAATAATTCCCCACCAATCACCTTGTTTCAGTAAATTAATTTGGGGTCGTTCTTGCTTAATTCCGTACCAAACGCCAGCTAGCATTAATGCACCTGGAATTACATTTATATAAAAGTTATATTCCCAACCAAAATTTTCTGTTAACCAACCTCCTAATGTCGGGCCAATTGAAGGCGCAAAAACTGCACTAAATCCGAATGCAGCTAGTCCAATTGATTGCTTAGATTGGGGTAAAGTCGTTAATACAACTGTCATAGCAGTGGGAATTAATACTCCTCCACTAAAACCTTGCAAGGCGCGAAATAAAATCATGGAATTGAGATTCCACGACCAAGCGCAGCATATAGAAAAGAAGATAAATAGTGCAGTATTCACTAACAGATAACGTTGCAGAGAAAACACCCGCGACAACCATCCTGTTAAAGGAATTACCACAATCTCTGCTACTAAATAAGCGGTAGAAATCCAAGAACCTTCTTCTAAAGTTGCTCCTAAACTTGCTTGAATATCTTGCAGTGAAGCATTAGTTATTTGAATATCCAATACCGCCATGAATGCACCAAGCATACTTGCTAATACACCAATCCAGGTTCTTAGCGGTACACGTTCTGGTGGTGCTTGCTGACGAATTACACCTGTATTAGCCATAGTGTTGTTCCAGTTCAAAAGTTAATTAACAAAATTATTATTAAATAGAATTCAGAAGTCAGAATTCAGGAGTCAGAATGGGCTAAACGCCCCGCTATCGCTAACAGAATGAAGTGCAACTGGCGGATAAATAAACAGCGTCTTGATTCTGATAGCGCATCGGTAGTGACTCCGCAAACGTCTTGCTGGGTTAGGAATTCTTATCCAATAAATTTTATACCATCTCTTTGCATTTTTTTATCCTAAGCTTTATTACTTATTCCAATGCCCTTCTGCTCATAAATTGGACGCATTATCTTTCTTAAAGTAGGCAACTGTCTGCTAAAAAATATAGAACCTAAAATACAAGCTATACCATCAATAATTAAAGTGTTGGGTGCGCCAATACGACTGGCTAATATACCTCCTAACAAGTTGCCCACGGGAATCATCCCCAAAAATGACATTGTGTATAAGCTCATCAATCGCCCGCGTTTGTCATCTTCAACTATTGTTTGTAAAAATGTGTTGCTAGCAGCAATTTGGAGAATTGTACCTAAGCCAACAAATAACATTGTAAATAAAGAAAGTGGTAAAAATCGAGACAAAGAAAAGGCAATTAGACCAGATCCTAAAATTGCTGGAGCTAAAGCAATCAAGTTACCAATTCCTAAGATTGTTTGGCGCGTAGCTAGATAAATTCCACCAGTTAAAGCTCCAACTCCAGATGCCGCCATCAAAAAACCCAAACTTTCTGCACCACCTTTGAGTACTTGTTCTGCAATAACTGGTACGAGAATAGTGTTTTGCAGTCCCATGAGACTGACTAAAGCTGATAGCAATAAGACTGCTCGAATGGGTGGAAAGCTAAAGGCATATATAAATCCCTCTTTGACTTTTTGTAAGGGATTACCGTCAGTTACCACATTTTTCCAAGGCTTAACTTTCATTGCCAATAAAGCGGCGAGTACAGCAATGTAGCTGAAACCATCTATTAAAAAACAATAGCCAGTTCCAACTCTAGCAATTAGTAAACCTCCGATCGCAGGGCCAATTAGTCGCGCCCCGTTGATCATGGTAGAGTTGATGGCGATCGCATTGGCTAAATCTTCTCTGTGTTCAACCAGTTCTGGCACAAATGCTTGGCGTGCTGGTGCATCTAGGGCGTTAATAAATCCTTGACATAAACTCAAGGCGATGATATGCCATACCTCAATCACACCAGTCAGCGCCAGTACCGCTAATGTTAACGATTGAATCATCGCCAAGACTTGCGTACCAATTAAGGTACGATATCGAGAAAATCGATCTACAAATACTCCACCAAAAGGAGCTAAAAAAAAGCTAGGAATTTGACTCGAAAATCCCACAACTCCCAGCATTAATGGTGATTTTGTTAAGTCATAAACTAGCCAAATCGTCGCAAGTTGCGTCATCCACGTCCCAATTAGGGAAATACCTTGTCCGGCAAAAAACAACTGGTAGTTTTTTGACCTTAATGCAGGTAGTAACGGTTTTTTCATGTCAGGTTTGTTTTATACCAATCTGCTCTCACAAATATCATTTCACCTCATATTTATACGCCTGTCTACAGATGTAGGAGAATGCCATAGCAAGAAAGAGGTTTTTCACTTATTTGCAGTCAATTTAGTATTAATGATGTCCGGGCAATTAACCATAATACCTGGAACCCCACCCCGCCTGCGGGGAGGGGCTGGGGGTGGGGTTCAATTTGATGTACATGATATTACTTGACTTCCACAGCAACTTCCGCAGACATCCCCGGAGTAATCCGCGATTCGTACCCTTGAATGCTCTTTTGGTCAAAAACCACTTTTACTGGAATGCGTTGGACAACCTTGGTAAAGTTACCTGTAGCGTTATCCGGTGGCAATAAGGCAAACTGAGCGCCGGAAGCTGGCGAAAGACTTTCAACACGACCAACAAAGGTATGATGAGGGAAAGCATCGAGCTTGATTTCTGCCGTCTCTCCTGGGCGCATCTTTTCTAATTGGGTTTCTTTGAAGTTCGCAATTACCCAATACTCGTTATCCACGATCGCCATTAATGGTGTTCCCGATTGAACTCGGTTGCCAATTTCCACATTTTTTCTACCGACTCGTCCGGCACTGGGGGCGGTAACGTTGGCGTAGGATAGTTGCAGTTGCGCGTCTTTGAGCGATGCTTCTGATTGCGCGATCGCAGCCTTAGCAGCTTCGTATTGGCTACGTTTTACTGTTGTATCTTGTCCGCCTGCGGTAGCTTGTTGCAATCCGCCCTTGGATGCTGCCAATTTAGCTTGGGCATTGGTGACATTTTCTTGCGCTTGTGCTAGTTGAGATTGGGCTTGAGTTACACCAACTTTGGCAGAGGCTAACTTAGCTTGGGCTTGTTCTACTCCTTGAATAGCAGCGTTTTTTTGTGCCGTCGCTACATCATAAGCTGCCTTGGCGGTATCTAATTGCTGGCGAGCGATCGCACCCGTTTTATACAATTCGTTGTAGCGACTGTAATCTGTTTGAGCTTTTTCCAAATTCGCATTGGCTTGCGCTACCTGCGCTTGGGCGGCGGGAATCCCCGCTTGGGCTAGTCTGACTTGGGCTTGCGCTGCTGGTATCCCAGCTTGGGCTTCTTGTACTGCTGCTTGGGCTGTAGAAATTGCTGCTACCGCACCGCTAACATCTCCCTGCGCTTGACTTGTCTTACCACTGGTGGTTTGTGAAGTTAAAGCAATATTTGCTTGGGCGGCTTGGGCCTGTCCACGAGCATTTTCTAAGGCTGCTGCTGCTTGTTGTACCTTACTTTCATAGTCCCGTGGATCTAATTTCACTAACAACTGTCCCGGTTGCACCAGTTGGTTGTCATTCACAAGCACCTGACTTACAGTTCCAGGAATGCGGCTACTAACTTGGTGAATGTTTCCGGCAACGGTGGCGTTGTCTGTTTCCTGGTGGGTGGAGGCGTATTGCCAGTAGTGATAACCAAAAGTACTTGCAGCGATCGCACCCACACCTAATCCTGCCAAAATCAAACCAGTCGGTTTTTTCCGTTTCGGTGGAACTTCTTTCTCGATCTCAGGAGTTACAACAGGTGCTTCTGCGGTTACAGCTTCTAAAGTCTCGGAATTAGGAATCAATTCTTTTTCTATAACTATGGTTTTGTTTTGGTTGCGTCCGTTAAATGTACTGGCTTTCATGATCCTTAACTCGCTTGTTCGATGATTTGATTAATAGTCGTTTATTTAGGATGCGTAATATTTCCTTAAAAAAATCTTATTTCCTTCGTATGCGTAATATTATCTCAAAACAAATCTTTACAGCACCTCCCCCGGTCGGGTGATTGTGGGACTATCTTTAGGAGAGGTTAGCGATCGCCCGATTCAAGATTTGGGAAAACAGTTCTCGGTCAGCAAAACAAATACCGTCCATTGCTTCATCCCTTACTGCGGCGGCGATTGGGGGTAAGATAGTTTCTAGTTCCTTACCTGCATCCGTTAGCCAAATCCGCCAGATGCGGCGATCGTGAGTGTCGCGTTCTCGACGCACCAAACCGCGTTCTTCCATCCGATCTAGTACACCTGTTAAAGTCCCTCCCACTTGTTTGAGTTTGTCTCCAATACTAGAAGTAGGTAAACCATCTTCTTGCCACAAACAGCACAACACCAACCAGTGAAATGGCGTAAGTCCAAAGGGTTCTAGCTTATCTGTAAACTTGCGACTGAGCAATTGTGAGACTAATTTGATTCTATAGCCCAAATTGTATGGTGCCAGATTTTGCTGCCACGACTCTAATGGGGAATGATTAGATGTAGAAACCATTTAGCAAAATACTTAGTGTGCGTAATATTATATCTAAATCAATCTTTTTTAGCAATAGTTGCTTTGCATCTGTACTTAGGGAAGAAATTGGAGCAATTGGTAATCTTTGACAGTGCCGACAATCCGGTGAGGTCTAGATAATTTAGGGGACTGGTCAGTATAGATCCAAGCATAGCTCAAAGCTGGTATTTGCGAAATAGAGGATACTGGCTGGGCATGAATAGGAAGATAGAAATCAAGCAGTACTTGGGTTTTCTGGTCTATTTGCACATAGTAGGTAGGATGAGATTGGAGAGTTGAGGCGATCGCACTTTGTTGTAAAAAAGTTTTCAAAACAGGGTTATAGTCACTTAAAAGACCTATGCTACCCATCGCCGCCAAAGCTAGCCAACAGGGAATTAACCAACCTGCAATCCAATAACGCGCTGTGAGAAACTTGATGCCAAAGTGGTAACGACTAATCCACACCACAGGTAAAATTAACCAACCTAAGCCCATAGCCAAGCCAATAGTTGCATACTTGCGAATATCAAAACTACCCCAACTAAAAACGCCAATACTCGCTACCACAAGTAAAATACCTAATCCACCAAAGCCATAACTGAGATTCCGAGGAAGATTCCTTATTGCAAAAAACTTTATTAATATATTTATTTTACCTTTTTCAATAGGTAATTGTCGGTGAATTCGTGTCTGATAAATATTGCCTAACCAGTTTAAACCTACAGATGCAAATAAAGCTATAAACGGATAAAGGCAAAGACTATAGTGAGGAAAACGAGTCGTGAAAATACTAAGTTCACAAAATAAGACAAGGGGAAAGCCAACTAATATTAACTGGTAGCGAACAATGGGATGATGAAGAGTTAAAACTAAACCTAAAATCCCGAAAAAAGCCCAAGGAAATGATTTTAAAGGGATATTCCACATATAGAACAGTGGCCCATTATTATAATGATCCTCAGAACCTAGCTGCACAACAAAATGAAGCAACTCTTCAAAACTCTGATTTCCGTAGTGCAGCCAGCTTAACCATAGCCAAACACCAGTGGGTATTAAACCGACGAAAAAGCCTAAATATAAAATTGGGTTAGTAAGATGACGATGACGGCGATGTTCTCCAATTAAATAAGGGAATAAAGCTATGATTGGCAAAAAAATCATGAAGCTTCTAATTAAGAAGCCTAAACTTAAACTTAAACCAGCTATAAAACTCCAAAAATAGCGATATTTAGGATTTAATTCCGTTTTTATTAAAGACCAAATAGCTAAAAGCACCAAGAAAATCATTGTGACATCAGGTGTACTTAAGCGAGAGTATTGCAGCCAGAGAAATTCTACACTTAAAATAGCAGCAGCAAGCCAAGCTAATTTTTTACATAGCATAATTTTGCCGATTTCATACACAAGCCATAAGCTAAAAATACTAGCAATCATACTCGGAAGACGCGCACTAGTATCACTCATCCCAAACAGCTTGTAGAAACTGGCAATTAACCAATAAGGGCCAGGGGTTTTATGATGTGCCGTTGTCCAAGGAGCTATCCAATTACCAGAATCAAACATCAGACGCGCCCGCGAAGCGTAAAGTGCTTCATCATGTGCCATCAGGCTATTGTGCCCAGAAGTAAATAATAATAAGGGGAGTATCCAAACAAACAAACTTAAATAGGGTAATAATCCGACCAGGCGCATTTTTCGCCAAATATGTTGCAAGATGTGTAATTTATAAAACATTGAATTGATAAAATTGAATGCTGCTATTTAGACTCGTTTATGTGTCTTGCTGTTATTAAAATATGTTACATAGTGTTTTTTGAAAAATACCTGAAATTGTCGCATTTTTTGAACAAAGGACTCCAAAACAGAGATTTATGCAATTAAGACCGAATCAACGCCTGAAATTAGACGACAAAGACGATAAGCTGTTCTATGCCTATCCCCGCTTCGTTACCCATGTCGATGAAGGATTTATTCAACAGCTAACGGATTTATATAGCGATCGCCTGAAACCCAACACCCGCATTCTTGATATGATGAGCAGTTGGGTGTCCCATCTACCAGAAGAAATGCAGTTTGCCCATGTAGAAGGACATGGACTCAACGCTGAGGAATTAGCACGAAATCCTCGCTTAAATCATTACTTTGTGCAAAATCTTAACGAAAATCCGCAGCTACCTTTACCAAGTGGAGATTTTGATGCTGTTCTCAATTGCGTATCTGTGCAGTATATGCAATATCCAGAAGCAATATTTTCTGAAATTTACCGCATCCTGAAACCTGGTGGTGTCGCAATTATCAGCTTTTCTAACCGAATGTTTTTTGAAAAGGCGATTCAAGCTTGGCGTGAGGCTTCAGAAGCACAGCGAGTGGAATTAGTCAAAGCCTACTTCGCCTCAGTTCCAGGATTTACAACCGTAGAAGTTATAGCTCAGAAATCAACATTACCGAGTTTATTACAGTGGTTGGGTGCAGCTGGGGGAGATCCGTTTTATGCCGTTATAGCTCATCGTAGTTAAGCCAAATATTCACTAGTACAATGTCTAAGCTAGTGCAAGAGGCCTTGTAGTAAGGACTTTAGTGCTTAGAAAATAAGGACTAAAGTCCTTACTACAAACTTACTTACCTGCTCAAAATTCAAATACTTTTGTATATACATAATTTCTGTAGATGAATTATTGGCTAATGAAATCAGAACCAGAAGCCTATAGCATTGCTGACCTTCAACAGCAAAGCCAGACTATCTGGGACGGTGTTCGCAACTATCAAGCTCGTAACTTTTTGCGCCAAATGAATGAAGGAGACTTAGCTTTTTTCTATCATTCAAACACTAATTATCCTGGGATTGCTGGGTTAATGCGTGTGGTCAAAAAAGATATTGCTGACCCAAGTCAGTTTGAGCCAAAAAGTAAATACTACGACCCGAAATCAACTTCCGAATCCCCTCGCTGGCAAACAGTTGTAGTAGAATTCGTTGAGACTTTTTCTAACCCAATCTTACTATCAATACTCAAACAAAAGTTTAGCGATGAAGACTTAATGTTGGTGAGACAAGGAAATCGATTATCGGTGATGCCTGTCTCTGAAGCAGTAGCTTTGAAGATTCTGGCGATGAAAACCTCCTAGTTGAAATAATTCGTAATTCGTAAAACATTTTTAACAATACCTTCGCCAAATCGAAAAATGTCTCGATTCTTAGGTTGGTTTGAGCAAAGCAAAACCCAACCTACAAAAAATGGCTGGGCATAATGCAATAGACATCTCCGAAAAACAATGTAGAGATGTAGTACTGCTGCGTCTCTACAAGGGTTCTGGGTAAGGCATATTTAATTTCTGGAGATGTCTAATACAGTTAAGTTAAGGCTAAAACTCTTTGCCAAAGTCAATTTTATTTCACGTATTTTGCTGAAAAAGCAAACCTCAGTAAAATTTTTCGCAAAGAGCAGAAAGAAATGCTTAACCCATACGTATTGCGACATAATGTGATTTATTCTTGCCTACTTATTTATTTCACGACCATTGCCCAGGATCTAATTGATAGTAACTTTGCAGCTGCTCATAAAGTGCCGGATGCTTAGACAACAATTGGTGCGGTTTCTCAAAGAAGGTCTCAGTTGCTACGGCAAAAAATTCTGCGGGATTCGTTGCACCATAGCTATCCATTACCGTCTTTACATCTTGTAGAACATCATTACAAAGTTGCTGATATGCTTCTGTCATTACCTTTGCCCAAATAGGATAGTCTGAGTTTTTTTGCAGTATAGGAACTCCTTCAGCTTTGCCATCTTCTTGATCTAACTGATGAGCAAATTCATGAAGCACAACATTACGTCCATCTTTCCAGTTATTAATATCTTGTTTTACCTGTTCCCAAGACAGTACTAATTGGTCACTTGTCCACGATTCGCCTAGTCTAGCTACACGCCTTTCTTCAACAACATATTTTCCGATTGAAGTCGTTTCTTTAACAAAATAAGCGTTGGGATAAACCAGAATTGAACGAAGTCTAGGGAAGTATTGCCCACGTTCATTTAATAAAAGTAAACAGGCGACAGATGCAATGCTCAGTTTTATTTCCTCCGTAACCTGTAATCCTTTACATCCAATAAATTGTTTTTCTGCTAAAAATACTTGAATATGTCCCTGAAGCCGTCTAATTTCATCGGGAGATAGATATAGATAAATAGGAAGATTATTCTCAACAATCGCATTCCACAGTGGAGGGAAAGGGCGATGTTTGAGACGGGTTCTTCGCCTTTTGACTACAATAGGATTGACTAAAATCCCAGTGATAATTAGCCCAATGATGAGAAAGACAACTATTGTTTGAATCATTGACTTTTGAGCAGTTTATATATTTAAGTTACTGGTAAGCTAATCAGCATTCTAATTGCATAATCAGGGCGCTCATGTTGCCATTGGTGTCAACTTAACGTGAAACCCTCGCAATGACGTTATATTAAGCCTACTCAATTACCAATTAAGTCGTCGGAACCCCACCCCGCTTTTGTCTAGCGACAAAATCTCCCCTCCCCGTGAACGGGGAGGGGATTAAGGGGTGGGGTAAAATGACCGTGGAATAAGCTTTCTGACTTAAGTTGACACCAATGGCTTTTCGGCCCACCCCACAAGATATTGAGAAAATTTTAATATGCAAATTAGATTGGTTTTAGTTTAATACCATTTATTTGTGAGGCTGCACTAATCTTATTTGCTTCTTCTTTCTTTGTGTCCTTTGTGCCCTTTGCAGTTCGTTTATCATATATTGCCACCATTTTTAAATCATGAGTAGATGCGACAAAAATTATAAAATTTACATTTACTGGCATATATCACGGCTATTGGATCAAAATTATGCAAGATTGAACTTTGTTGGAAAGACTTTTTTGAACTCCTTGCTCAACTTTGCTAATCAGTTTGTCAAAAGCCTCTTGGTCTGCTGTCAATTGTTCTTGAAGAACTTTCTCTAACTCAGGCTTTATTTGCTCACACATATCCTCAATTTTTTTGTCGCCCAAAAAACTAGAACGAACCCAACTAGGTACATCCACATTTGTCTTGATTACTTCTTGAACACTCTTGCGATTTAGCTCCATTCCTGCCGCCATAACTGAAGCCCCATATACTAATGCAATAGGCCAGGTTAAATGTCCAGTTAGTATAAGAGTGATAATGCTAGCTACAGTGCCTCCACCAATTACTACATTGACGATAAAGCCCACTGTCTCAGCCAGAATAGTATCTCCAATTCGTAACTCTGGGTTAACAAAATTTGGGTCAATGCTATCCTGGAACCTTAAGCTGCTTCTAGGTATCTGAAACTTTCGACAGATTGGATCGGTTTGTGCGGCTAAATCGGGTTGGATTTTATTGCTAAACCAAGAAGCGCATTGATGATTAATTATCTGCACAGCGCGTTCGTCGGAGACGTTGCCGGAGGCATCGCTTTTGAGCCATTGTTCTGCACGACCGATCAAAGATGTTTCTAAATCTGCTAAAGTCCGTATCTTGTTTTTTTGCCAATCTTTTAAACCTGGTTTAACTGCGTTGATAATCAAACCATCTGTCAAAGGTTTAGTTAATGATTCAATTAACTCCGGGATATGCTTCTCAATCAAACCTTTAAGCTGATTCGAGGTAAATAGTTTGTTGACTTCTTCCTTAAAAGCAGCAGCACGCAGATCCCATCGTCCTACTCGTGCTAAACCCAGTGCAATGCACCGTTCCGGTTCAGGATCGGGGCGAAGCAGCGTTTCTGGTTCGGGAAACATCTCTTGGCAAAGCAAGTGCGTAAACTTCATGCGAGATGCACCACCCGTCATCAGCACAAGTTTCGGCACGATTCCAAGTTCTTCTAGCTTTTCTTTCGCCTCGGTTAAAGAGTCGCTAAACGATCGCACCCAACTATGATGCCCCAGTTCCGGTAAGGGTTGGTTTAAAATTTCCTCCATCATCAATTTATTTACTTGGGGAATAAAATAAATCTGTTCGTTGATTGACTCGAAGCCACGCGCAAAGGATTCAGGATCGCTGTATAGCTGTTCATTAGAAAAATAATCTTCTTTAGCTTTGCGGCAAGCTAGTTCACAACGAGCTTGGTGATGGGGATATTCCTTAAATACTTTTTCGAGTAATGCTTTTTGTTCGTGGTTGGCGAGAGTCCGGGCAAAAATAGCTTTGTCAATTAGGGATGCACCTAAAGTATTACTCCCGAAATCTATCGGGATCTCTTCTAAGCTTTTAACTAGAGTAAAATCTGTGGTTGAAGAACCAATATCGACAATTAGCACCGATGCAATAAGTTTATCATACTCCAGCTTCCCGGCTTCCTTGGCTTGCATGAAAGCAGCCCGCGATTCGGGTACAACATTTATTTGGGGAATACCAGCTTCTTGAAGTAGCTTTTGGTATTCGGTGCGATCGCTAACTGACCATCCTGAAGGACAACCAATGTAAAAATAGCTACTTTCTCCACCTTCAAGTTGTTTGCTTTCTTTCAAAAGGCGGTAGTAGGTTGCCACAAAAGTGCTAATTGTTTCCCGATATTTGGGATCGTTGTTGGGTTTTTGCTTAAAAGAAATTGTCAGTTGGGTAACGCCAGCTTGAATTAATGCTTGTTCTCCGACCAGATAACCGAGTTTAGGATGCCAACCAAGGGCTGTAATTTGGTTCTTCTTGTTATTAATTTCTAGCATCTGGGGGGGTTCGATGCTTTCGACTATCGCTTTAGCTACAGCAGTTTCACCGTGCCCCAAATCAAAGCCGATTGTTTCTAAAATTTCCATACCCTTATTGTCTATTATTCTCTAGCAGAGGAATATGCTGGCTCGATTACCCGACCGCGCCTAATTAAGCGATCGCCTTTTAATAAAGCCGGAGTTAGAGTCACGTGATCTTTGGTATCGGGATCGATACTTGGCTCAAAGTCAAAATAATTGCGATCGCTATCAGGGTCATTTGGTCGATAAATTTGAGTGTTAATTCCCTGAGACATTAAAATCTGTGGCAGAAGTTTCGCCAGTTCATAAGCCATTTGGGGTTTATCAAGTTTTGATGCGCCAATTAGTCTTTGCAGAAAATTCAATAGCTCTGGCAGTCCTTCTATTGCTAAGTCGCCTTCATGTTTATTCCCTTCTTCTACTCTAGCCACTGCTAGGTCGATAGTGTTGAGAGCATCGCCAAGATGATCTAAAAATACTTTGCTATCAACCCGGAGCATAGGTTTAGGTAATTCTAATAGCTCTGAAGATATAGAATTTTGCTGGTTATTTAAGTCGAGTTGAAGTACAACTTCTACCCCTAAAAGTAGAGAGGTTAGTAAGATAGCCATCCATGCACCTGCGGTAGTTTTAGTTAAGGAGAACAACGAACCTAAGATGCCTATATAAATTAGTCCCTTTAATAGTTTCAGAATTAATCTGCTGGAAAAAAACTTTGTATCTGAGTTAGTAAATTGCTTTCGCTCTGTTGGAGTAACTTGAGAATAGTTAGCCGCAGCAAGAGTGGCGATGGATTGCCGCAGCGTATCCAAAAAAAAGGAAGCGAGACGAACTTGAGCCAGATTAAGTTTTTCAATGTAAATTCTTTCGAGATTATCAAGTCGATTCTGAACCAACTTAACTATCTCTTCAATGTTGGTTGTGTTATCAATATCTGTCTGGAGTTGGTTGCGTTCTTCGCTAAAAAGTGAGGTGATTGTTTTCATTGCGTTGACTAAGACTTTAACGTTACTAATAGGAGTGAAATGAGCAGACAACTGCTTATTTCAACCTGTAATCAGATGATGACTGATGTAATTAATCTAGGTTGTGTGATTCCAGCATTTTTTTAGTGGAAAATTACGCTCAATGTTATGTAGAAATCTTGCATATAGTTGAGATCGCACCTAAACTGCTGATGAGGCAGGGTCATTGGGGCGTTTGAAACCACCTATTGCCTAACCATTGATTGCAAATTACTTGCTAAGGAAGGAGGAGCAGAATGTTTATTTGCGTCATTGCAGACTACGGTACAGGAGATCCGGCATTTACAGAAGTCACACAACGTCTGCTGATGGCTTTTCCCCATGCCCAAATTCATTTGCTTTCGGTTCCAGCATTCAGTACCTTGGCAACGGGATTCTGGATTGCCCAACTAGGACTTAACCCAGGCCCTAGCGATCGCCTAATCTATCATAACTGTGCCCCTCGTCAGGATGATCCCGAAGCTCGTCGGGATAATGAAGGTGAAGGACTAACTTATGCCCTTTTATCCAATGGTGTAAAAGTAGTGGGTGTAAATGCGGGCTACACCCTCTCCTTTATCAAAGACTATACAAAGGAGTTACGAGTGGTCAACGTTTCCCGTGGTGGTTCACAGTTTCGCTCACGGGATGTGTTTCCTCCGGCTGCGGCTGCCATTATGAATGAAGATTTTAGCCTTCTGGGAGATAGCCTTAAAAGTGAGCAAATCCCAGATGTTCCACCAGATCGAATTGCCTGGATTGATGGCTACGGCAACATCAAAACAACTATTGGGGCCCATACACTTAACTTGGAACCTCAAAGCAAGATTGTGATTCGGATTGGAGATGTAGTCAGTGATGCAGTGTATTCTGATGGCAGCTTCAAGGTATCTGAAGGAACTTTAGCATTTGCTCCAGGTAGTTCTGGTTGGACAAGAGGCGATTCAGGAGAACCATTGCGCTTTTTAGAGCTATTTCTGCGAGGAGGCAGTGCTTGGGAGCGCTTTGGCCGTCCCCGTGTGAATCAGCAAGTAACTCGAATTGCCTGAAATCGGTTAGTAGGCTTCTTTATAGTAAGGCGATCGCACTCAGAAATTCTAGAGCCAAACTCATACACTTCTAAATCAAATCCATTCTCCATATCTACAGATAAGCACTATCTATGTTTATCTGTAGGTATGGGTATTAGTGGTACTAACAATGGCAATTGGAGTTTGGATATTAGGCGACCAACTTTGGGAAAAACAAGCCGCTTTACAAAGTTGTTCTCATCAGGAAAACGTGCCTGTAATTTTGATCGAGTCACTGCATCATGTTCAAGTCAGACCTTACCATCGGCAAAAGCTAGTTTTACTTTGGTCGGCAATGAGACATTTTGCCCAAGAGTTGCGACAACTGAAATATTCAGTAACATACAAAATAGCTGAAGATTTTGAAATACCACTCCAAGAATGGATTAGAGAAAATCAAATTACTCAGTTACGGGTGATGACACCGAATGATTTACCATTCACCCAGATGATTCAAAGTTTAGAACTATTTTGCCCCATTACTTTGATTCCTAACAATCATTTTTTGTGGAGTACAGAAGAATTCAATAATTGGGCATCAGGTCGTAAGCGTCTCTTAATGGAAGATTTTTATCGGGAAGGAAGGCGGCGTTTCCAAATTTTAATGGAGAAAGATAAACCAGTCGGCGGACAGTGGAATTTAGATAAAGAAAACCGTCAACCGCTCAAAGGTAAATTAAATACACCACCTGCACAATGGTTTGAACCAGACGAAATTACTCTCGATGTCATTGACAAGGTTAATTCTCTCACTTGCCCAACTTATGGGGAAATAAAACCTTTTCGCTGGGGAATAAATCGCCAACAGGCACTTCAAGTATTAGACTGGTTTATTCAAAATCGTTTACCGCATTTTGGCCCCTATCAAGATGCAATGGTAACGGGAGAAGAAACAATGTGGCACGCGCTACTTTCTCCTTATTTGAATATTGGGTTACTCCAACCAATGGAGGTAATTGAAACCGTACAAAAAGCATATTTTGAACACCAACTACCAATAAATAGTGTAGAAGGTTTCATTCGTCAGGTGTTGGGTTGGCGAGAATATATGCACGGCATTTATCACTATGTAGATGCAGATTATTCAGATAAAAATTGGTTTAACCACACACAACCGCTACCGGAATTTTTCTGGACAAGTAGAACGGAAATGAATTGTCTACACCAAATTCTCATGCAAGTGGAACGCACTGGCTACGCTCATCATATTCAACGGCTAATGGTGTTGAGTAATTTTGCTTTAATTGCCGGACTTTCACCACAATCTGTAGAGAACTGGTTCCATGCAGTGTTTATTGATGCTTATGACTGGGTAATGCAGACAAATGTTATTGGTATGGGTTTATTTGCTGATGGAGGTGTGTTGGCATCTAAACCCTATGCTGCTTCTGCTAACTATATAAATAAGATGAGTGACTATTGCAAAAGTTGTGTTTATAACCATAAGGAACGTGTAGGCGAAAAGGCTTGTCCGTTCAACTTCTTCTATTGGGATTTTCTTGACCGACACCGCCAACAACTACAATCTCAAGGAAGGATGAGTTTTATTTTAAATAATTTGGATAAAATGTCTTCTGAAGAATTACAGTCTATCCGTCAACAAGCTCAAGATTGGCACGCCCAGTTTTAGTTGATGCAAGGTATTCAGAGCCAGTTACTTATCAGTACAGGAGAGATACCTAAATGACAAAAACAATGGATAACACATTCGGTTCAGGGATGAATAATGAAGATTGGTTTAGCTTAGGAAAATCTGATGCCTGGGCTGGAAAAGCCAAAGTGCCGCCAGAAGAAGATTCTCAAGCTGCCAGTATGTACGAACTGGGTTACTGTGAGGGAGAAATTAAACGCCCGCCAACTGAAATTAGTCAGTATCCTACAGCCCATATTCCACATTTCAACTAGTACTATTTTGATTGATACTGTTGCCATAACCCCCGCCGCTTGCGGCATTGGTAATTCTTCGCCCACGATCAATAACTTCATCCCCTTGAGTTAAGTAAAGTACATACAATTTTTAGGGACGCATTGCAGTGCGCCCCTACTTTAGACTTAACTAATTTGGACAATCACTACTGCTTAAGTGATTTCATTCCACCAGTGTTGTGGAAACTCCTTCATTTGCTGGAGGAACACCGGGTAACTCAAGACAGTATCCAGCACCATATACTGTTTTGATATAGCGGGGGTGGCGGGGATCTGGTTCTAGTTTGGTTCTCAAGTGGCGAATATGGACTCGAATCGTTTCAATATCGTCATCGGGATCGTAGCCCCAAACTTCTCTGAGGATTTCGCTAGGAGAAACTGTTTGACCGTGGCGTTGTAGTAAGCAGTGAAGTAGCTCAAATTCCAAGTGAGTCAATTTCACCGTGTCATTGAACCATATTGCCTCAAATCTTTCGGGAACGAGAGTCAACGATCCATAGTTCAGAATCTCACTATGCTTTGCGGCTTGGGGAATGCGGTCAGTCCGCCGCAAAAGTGCCCGCACCCGCGCCAGCAGTTCTTCAACTTCAAAAGGCTTGGTGAGGTAGTCATCTGCGCCAGCATTAAAGCCTTCTACCTTGTTCTGAGTTTGGCTCATAGCCGTCAACATTAACACGGGAATCTCAGAGGTGCGATCGTCGCGGCGCAGGCGTTGGCAAACTGTAAACCCATCTACTCTGGGCAACATTAAATCGAGCATGATCAAGTCTGGTTGTAGCTGGAGAGCCAGCGCTTGACCTTTGATGCCGTCTTCAGCTTGACTAACATCGTAGCCAGCCATTTCCAAGTTGACGGCAACTAGTTCTGAAATCGCTGGGTCATCGTCTATGACAAGAATCCTCGGCATTCTTAAAAAATTATTACTACTTATTAAGGATAAATAACAACCTTTGATAGATACAAAGATTTTTGAATCAATGATGAAAAAGTTTTTAAATCTTACATAAATATTAAGATTAAATGACTGTGAAATCAAGACTCAACTACACGAAATCCTATAGTCTATGATGTGTTATACTCCCCCCTACAATCCGTCTTGGTTTTTACAAAACGGTGTGATGATGACTGTATACACCGCTTTGTGGGGAAAACGTCACTGGGAAAGTACTATCCAAGACCCAGAACCGTCTTATCACGAGAAAATCTTTATTGGTGGCCAAGGTGTGCCAATTTTTGGCTTGGTTGCCATCCCTGAAAATGCCCATAGCACGATTATCGGCACTTACGGCATTACTGGAGAGTTAAAAACAGAATGGTTTTTGAGGGTGCTAGGACGTAAAGCCTACGCTCAAGGATACGCTGTAGTGTTGTTTGATTGGCGGGCCCACGGCAAAACTGCCGAATTGTCGCCGACTCTAACTTCTGATGGTTTGTATGAGGGGGAAGATTTTGTCCGCATCGCCGCCGCAGCTAAGGCGATGGGATGTCCGGGAAAATTTTGGTTTACAGGGTTTTCTTTAGGAGGGCAATTAGCGTTATGGGCGGTGAAGGTGGCTGGTGAGGTGATTAGGGAGTATGAAGATTTAGGACTAGAAGATAGCGATATTGGCGGTGGTATGGTGATTTGTCCTAGTTTGGATTCGGAGCGATCGCTATCTTATCTAGTTACAAAACCCTTCGGCAGATATTTGGAAGCGGGGATTGCCCAGAATTTAAAAAAACTGGCATGGCGAATTCATGATGCTCATCCTGGAAGCATTGATCCAGAAGCGATTGAACGGGCAAATAGTATTTGGGGTTTTGATAACGAACTGGTAATTAACCAATTAGGTTTTTCTTCTGTGGAAGCATATTACCAAGCTAGTAGTGCTTTACAAATATTGCCGCAAATCTCAAAACCGACTTTGATTTTATATGCTGCTGATGACCCACTTTTTGACCCAGCTATCATACCGGAATTACAAGAAGCCTGCGATCGCAATTCGGCAATAGATTTATTGCTCACTCAGTATGGCGGCCATGTTGGCTATTTGAGTAGCAAAGAGTGCCAGCGTCAAGTACAAGACTGCGATCCTTGGTGGGCATGGAATCGGATTTTACAATGGTTGGAGCAACAGCGTAAAGGATAAGGTTGGCGTAAATAATTATCATTGGGATAAGGCAGGGGGCAAGGGGAAAAAGAGTTTTAGCCTTCTTTACCTTTCTTCACACAGTTTGCTTTTATTAGACCGACTTCCTTAATAAACTAAAAGACATCTAATTTGCATATTAAAATTTTTTCAATATCTTGTGGGGTGGGCAACAAATATTCATTAGAGCTAATAAATACTAGCTTAATATAATTTAATAAATGCTTCCAAAAAAGCATTTGTCAAGAAATCATGACATTAGTTTGTGTCCAGGTTATAGCTCTAACTTTTGCTAGCTGATATAAAAGTTGTCTTGCTCAATAAAACCCCACTCCACAACGAGAGTTTCTAAGCCTTAATATGTAAGAATAACCAAAAAAACAGCACAAAACTTCTGTAGGATTTGCCCAAATTTCCGGTAATTATATCGGGATAGTAGGCTTCTGAATTCTGGACAAAAAACTCCCATTGACTCTTGAAAAGGATAGGATTAATGTTGTGAGTAGTCCTTACAAGGACACTCTTTAGGCATCAAAAAAATCAAGAGGTACTTCATAATGATGATGATGATGATGACTGAAACTATGACTGCCGAAATGCAAGCTTGTATGGAAGCTTGTATGGACTGTCATAAAATGTGCATGGAAACCATGACCTACTGCATGGCCAAAGGTGGTATGCAGATGGACAAGGACATGATGAGCATGATGAGTATGATGCGCGATTGCTCTGAAATGTGCATGATGTGTATGAATATGATGATGAGCGGTTCTGAGTTCATGGAAAGCACTTGTATGCTCTGCGCCCAAATGTGCGATCGCACTGCAATGGAGTGTGAGATGATGAGCGATGACATGAAAATGATGGAATGTGCTGCTGCTTGCCGCAAATGTGCAGAATCTTGCAGAAGTATGCAAATGATGCCTGCTTAATTTCTCTAACTAGCAGAAGTTTCTCTGCAACCTAATATTCAAGCGCTCAGACTCTTTAGGGTCTGGGCGCTTGAAGTAATTTAATCATTTTTGTTAGCTGAACTCTTGTGTCAACCTTGTATACACTTTCCTTAGCATCCACTCTTTGACTACTTCACCAAAATCTTTAAAATTTATGATTTTGGTAAAAATATCTTGATTTAAATCCATTCGCTCAATCAGCTTTGTCAGAAATGCATCCTCAAAGCCATATTTAAAGTTCTGAATTGAGTTACTTTTAGCTTGTTGTGATAATGTCTTATCTGAACTAGTGCTTCTTCAATTTGGCTGAAAAAATATTTGTCTGCTTCAGTAAAATCAGTTCTAAATCTTTTGTTGAGAATATTAATAATCTCTGAAAGTTTAGCCTGTTCTTCTTTATCTCTTGGTTTGAAACTTTCCTATATCGTGTGTATCTCTGCGTTCACTCCATCAAAATCAAGCGCAGAGGATCTAAACGCACATACCAAGGAAAAGGTTGGTCTTTCATCGTCGCCCATTTTTCTTTGAAGACTTCAGCTTGCAGATGGTAATCTTGAGAGTTCTTGCCAGCAGAATGTAGTTTGAGAAACAACGTCATTCGGTGGGGCGTTTCACTTGTTCGTACTACCCAGCAGGGAAATGTATTTTCTTGTGATGAGTCGTTAGTAAAAATGAACTGATGGGCACGAATGCCAACGTGAAATAATTCGCTGTTGACTGGTTCAATGACTTGGAGACTACAACCCCAATCAATCGCTTCTACCTGTTGTGATGACTGGAGAACAGCACGGGAGAAGTTTTTACATCCAGTAAGTTGAGCCACACTAACGGTAGCAGGATGCTGGAAAATATCGTATTTGCTGCCATAATGAACGGCTTTCCCATGTTCTAATACCAACAGATTTGGGCAAATCCGATAAGCTTCTTCCATATTATGGGTGACAAATAGAGTCACACCTTGGTAGCCAGCTAGAGTTTCTGTCATTTGCTCCTCTAATTGACTACGTAGATGGGTGTCAAGTGCCGAGAACGGCTCATCTAAAAGCAATGCTTCCGGTTGACTTGCTAATGCTCTTGCTAAGGCTACCCGTTGTTGTTGTCCTCCAGAGAGTTGGTGCGGATAGCGATCGCCTAATCCCTGCAACTGCATCGCGATTAATTGCTCTTCTACCTGTACCCTAATACTTCCAGCCGATAGTTTTTTGGGCAAACCGAAAGCAATATTTTGCGCCACACTCAAATGTGGAAAGAGAGCGTAATTCTGCACTAAAAAACCGATGCGGCGATCGCGGCTAGGTAAATTAATTCCTTGTTCCGAGTCAAACAAGACTCTGCCATTTAAAACTATGCGCCCACAAGAGGGTGTTTCTATCCCCGCAAGGCAGCGCAAAATCATGCTTTTACCTGCTCCCGAACCCCCTAACAACCCCAAAGGTTGCTCATCAGTAGTGAAAGCAACTTTTAAATCAAAGCTAGGAAGTACTTTTTCAATGTTGACTAACAATCCACCAGATTCAAAGCTAGATTGCGGAGTATAAAGATTTTCTCCCCCTGCTCTCCCTGCTCCCTGCTCCCTGCCCCCTGCTCCCCTTCCCTTTTCCCTCAATTCTTGCCAGAAGTTGACTGCAATTATTCCAGATAGAGAAATCACCATAATTGCGATCGCCCAGAACCAAGCTTCGTTCATTGCTCCCGCTTCCACAGCAAAATAAATCGCCATTGGGATTGTCTGCGTTTGTCCGGGAATATTACCAGCCAACATCAATGTCGCGCCGAATTCTCCCAAAGCACGGGCAAAAGCGAGCATTGTAGCGGCTACAATGCCAGGTAGTGCTAAGGGTAAACTGATGCGCCAAAAGATTGTAGTTTCGGTTGCACCAAGGGTTCTAGCTACTCGCAGTAAGTTGCCATCTATTTGTTCAAAGGCTCCCAATGCAGTTTTATACATTAATGGGAAAGAAACAACCGTGGCTGCGATCGCAGCACCATACCAAGTAAAGACGATGCTGAAGTCAAAAGCCGCCATGAGTTTCCCTACAGGGCCATTTTTGCCAAAAAATAGCAGCAACAAGAAACCGACAACTGTAGGCGGTAAAATCAGTGGCGCAATAAAGATACCCTCAATCAACGATTTACCTTTGCCACGATATCCCAGCATCCAGTAGGCGGCAGCAATACCCAAAAAGAAGGTGATAAATGTAGCAAGTAATGAAGTTTTGAGTGATATCCAAAGAGGCGATAAATCCAATGGCATAGTCGGGTAGGTAAGAATTAGCTTAACTAATCCCTAATTTACCAACTTTAGTTCTGATATGTTGGTAAAAGTTGGTAAATTACCTAACAAATATAGCAATCCTGAATCAAACGCACATAAACAAGATCCCCGGCAACTTTTAGGAAGTCGGGGATCTGCGGCTTGCAATTCTCATACCAATTCTATGTAAGTAGGGGGAATTTATGAATTGCCCCTAAAGTCTTACGTTTACTTACTTAATCGAGTTTCGTGCTGTAGGCACTAAAACCATAAGCCAAGGTTTCTTTTAAAGCATCTGATGGTTTAAGACTTCTGTTAATAGCATTAGCAAAGGGTACTGGAATTCCCTTAATAGTTTCCGGCAAAATTGCATATTCTGCTGTTGGTTCCACAATGTATTCTGGGCACTTAGTTTGCAAGCCAGCGTCAGCTAACATTTCATTTATTTCAGCAGCAGAATATTGCTTGAGATAAACTGGATTTCTCACAAATGGATTTAGCCTTCTGATAAAATTATGGATAATATGAGAAGGACAAGATTTGTTATGAAATGAATGATTAAAAACAAAAATTCCGCCAGGTTTTAGTACGCGAGATATATCAGCTAACAAGCTTCTTAATTGTGCATCTGGTATGTGCATAAAGACGCAGTTAGAAATTACCAAATCTATAGAATTATCTTCTAAAGGCAATATTTCAGCAGAAGTACAAATCAAGTTAAATTCAGCTTCTGGAAAAAAATTATATTCTTGTTTAACCTTGATTAACCGCCGCAATAAAGGTTCAGAAATATCAATACCATAATATTTTTCGCATCTGAGATTTTTCGCTTTCGAGAGATGCAAAGGGGCGCGACCATAACCAGAGCCAATCTCTAGAATCGAGCCAACAGATTTATTCAATGGGAATTTGTTCCAAGTACCTCCAGGTGTGCCAGTTAGTAAAGTGTAATCTTGTTTAATGGGCGATGTATCTGCAAGTTTTTCAATTTTTTGGGAACCATAATATGTTTTACCAATTGCATCCCATGTTTTTTTATGTTGAGTATTATTCAATTGTTCATAGTCGCTAGGAAAATAAATGCCATCTCGTAATTCAAAGTCATTTAAACTGAATTTTGTATTTGCTAATTGAGTCATTAGGATTATTCCTCATCAATAGTCAAGTCTGTTTTCTGTTATACTCTTAACTCAGCATTAACCGCAAGGCATTTTTACTGAACTGCATCCCAAAGAAAACCGCTATAGTAACAACCTGTCATCCAATCAGAACACAAGTTCGTATACATTAGTTGATGGACAGCAACAATCGGAGGCTGGGATGGTAGAAGGATCGCAACAAAAACGGGTGGTAGTTGTAGGTGCTGGTTGGGCTGGTTTAGGAGCAACCTACCATTTGGCAAAACAAGGCTATGATGTTACCCTTCTAGAAGCAGGCCCCTATCCAGGTGGATTGGTGGCAGGTTGGCAAACAGCCGCCGGCAAATCTGTTGAAGCTGGCATTCATGGCTTTTGGTATCCTTACAAAAATATTTTTTCTTTAATCAATCAATTAGAAATTAATCCTTTTACTACTTGGACTCGTTCTTCGCAATATTCGCCAGCAGGCTTGGAAGTTGAATCACCGATTTTTCAAGACTTACCGCGACTCCCATCCCCACTAGGAACTTTTCTATATACTCAGTTTAAACGATTGCCACTAATTGACCGTCTGAGCGCCCTGCCTTTACTGTATGCTGTTGTTGATTTTGACAATTCCGATAATGCTTGGCGACGCTATGACTTTGTAACTGCCCGGGAATTGTTCAAAGACTTTAACGTTTCTGCACGACTTTACCGCGAGGCTTTTGAACCAATGTTATTAGTGGGTTTGTTTGCCCCTGGTGAACAATGTTCAGCCGCAGCAACTTTAGGAATGCTTTACTTTTTTATTCTGGCTCATCAACCTGATTTTGATGTAGTTTGGTGTCGGGGAACTGTTGGAGAAAAGATATTTCGTCCTTGGGTGGAACGGATTGAAAAAGCTGGTGCGCGGGTGTTGTCCAAGCGTCGAGTTACAGATTTAATTGTTGATAGTAATCAAGTTAAGGGTGTGGTTTGCGGTGATGAAGTTTTTCATGCAGATGCCGTGATTTTTGCAGTTGGAATCGCGGGGATGAAGAAAATTGTCTCAACTAGCCCTAGTTTACAAAGCCATGAAGAATTCCGTAATTTGAGCAATTTAGGAGCGATTGATGTTTTAGCAACGCGGCTATGGTTTGACCGCAAAATTAATATTCCCCGTCCTTCTAATGCTTGTTTTGGATTTGATGCAAGTACAGGTTGGACGTTTTTTGATTTGAATGCTCTACATGATGAATATCGGGATGAGCCAGGAACGGTGATTGAAGCTGATTTTTATCACGCAAATCAGTTTTTGGGTTTGAGTGATGAGGAGATTTTAGCAATAGTTCAGGATTATTTAGCAACTTGTGTACCGGCCTTTCGGCAGGCAAAGATAATTGATAGCAGTGTAATTCGGCTATCTCAGGCGGTAACTCACTTTGCACCTGGCAGCTATCGTTATATGTTGCCCGCGAAGACAAGTTTTGAGAATGTGTTTATGAGTGGGGATTGGATTGTGAACCGTCATGGTTCCTGGTCACAGGAAAAGGCTTATGTTACTGGTTTAGAGGCGGCGAATTTGGTGGTGTCTTATTTAGGAAAAGGTCAGCCAGCCGAGATTTTAGCTGTAGAAGAGGATGAAGCGCATATCCAAGTGGCGCGATCGCTCAACCAAACTCTACGTGACTTGGGTAAATCTATCCTACCTGACTTTTGGTTGCCGTAATCCGTAGGTACGCCAAGAGTTAATCATTAACTTGTAATCTAAATTCGGTAAGCTAAAGAAAGCTATGCTATACGATCCTTCTAATGTAAATCAAATCACATAAGCTTATGGAGCCAGACTCTTTACAAACCGAGGTAATTCTGACGCATCCGCGTGAGTCACTCGGTAAAGTGCAACTTGATTGGACACCCCAACCCGGAAATTATCTCGATTTTGAAGGTAAAACTTATGCGGTTTTAGAACGCCGCCATAAATACCAACTTAAAGCTGGGCGCTACCGCTTACATAATATTGCTATTTATGTACAGTCTGCTAAACGACCATCTGAAAAAAGTTTAGTAGGTGGACGTTGGGTAGTTGGCGATGCCACCTGCTGCTACAATGCTCATTCAGAACTCATTCGCTGTGCAGTTAACCCAGATGGACCTTGCGAATCTTGCCGCTTTTATGAAAAGTCTTAGGAGAGACGCGATTAATCGCGTCTGTCTGTACAGGAGTTAGGAGTTAAAAATTATTCTCCCTCATCTCCCGGTTGGTGAGCGAAGTCGAACCACATCTCCCTCATCTCCATCATCCCCGTCAACTTCCCGCACCAAAAACTTCTCCCACGGTTAAGCGGGTACCATTAACAAAATCCCATCCCGACTGGGGACGTTTCCCAGCTAGCTGAACCTCTCGCAACAGCAACAAACCTTCCCCAGTTTGGACGATCGCACCAATGCCTTTAGTAATGTTTACTACAACTCCCGGTCTGTCTGATACATTTGACAAATCAGGCAATTTGTGAATTAATTCTTGTAATTCTGATGGTAGATTGCGATCGCATACACAACTAAGGGGAACCGAAGCGGCGATCTTTAACAAGTTGTTACGAAAGCTAGCCGTGCAGTTAGGGTAAAAGCCTCTAATTTGATTGTGTAATTGGATGGCGCTTTTTGACCAATCCAAACCATAATCTTGTTTTTGAATCAGAGGTGCATAAGTAGCTGACAAATTATCTTGGGGTATTGGTTGAATTTCCTGCCGTTCCAACTTCAACAGAGTTTCCACCAACAAATCCCCACCGATCGCAGCTAGTCTTTCGGCTAAATCTTGGGTATTATCCAGTAATCCAATGGGTGTAGTGGCTATTTGTAGCATTGGCCCAGTATCCATCCCCACATCCATTAACATGGTTGTGATCCCCGTTTCCTTCTCACCGTTATATAAACACCACTGAATCGGCGCTGCACCCCGATATTTAGGTAAAATCGAGCCATGCACATTTATACAGCCCAACTTTGGCATCTTTAAGATTTTTGCCGATAAAATCTGTCCATAAGCGACAACAACAAACACATCTGCGTCTAATTCTTTCAGTTTGGCTAAAGTTTCTGTATCTTTTTTGACTCGTTCGGGTTGCCACACTGGTAAGTTGTGAGCAGTAGCGATCGCTTTTACTGGTGTTGGCGTAAGTTTATTTCCCCGTTCCCGGCGTTTATCTGGTTGAGTGACAACTGCCAACACGTCAAATTCTGAATGATTCAATAACTTTTCCAATGTGGGTACAGCAAACTGTGGTGTACCAAAAAATACAATTTTCATTAATAATTAGTTGTTAATCGTTAATCATTAGTTAATGGTAAATAATATCGGCTGTTTGGTGGTACAATATTTTTGTATCGAGTGAAACTAAAAGGCTGTTTAATTAACTTACATAGTTAACTTGACAAGTGTAACAGCTAATGCAAGCTGCATCTGCCTTTAGGGAACCTCATAGTTTAGTGGTGTCTCATCACGAGCCGCTAGAGCATCTACCAAGTGAGTTTTGTTGTGTTCCCAAACGTTTAACCCAAATTGGCATTAAATGCAGTTGGGTTTTTGAAGAAGAATTCAGGAGTCAGAATTAATCAGTCGAGGATTCAGACCCGCGAATGATTGAAGACCACCAAATTGAAAATTTGGTGCGGGTGTTAAACCTGGTTATTCATTAACCCTTCGGGTGATGCTTCCGGCACACCTTCGGTGAACAGCAGTTGCTCCACTTGGGGAAACCCCAAGACCCCACTGCTTCAACAGTCGTACATAATTCATTTTGTTAGGGGATAGCTAGGTTTAGCCCATTCTGACTTCTGACTCCTGAATTATGTTTGGTAAAAAACTCTTGCGTTCTTCTAGCTTTTTTATAGTTGAGATTGCAATTTATAACTTTGAGTTGCTGACAGCAGTATTTTCTGAGTATGATTTATTATGCGTCTGCTTCCCAGCTTCTAACCTAACACCTCATATCTACCATTATGAGGGTTTGCGCTGTTATATTTAGTGTGTGACCTGACTTTTTTATTGTGTACTAGCTAGAACTAGTACGATCCCCAATATCTAAGTTATATCATTTTTGGTTGCCAGCGTTATCGCCTCAACTATAACTTGAATATTCCTGACTAATATCTGTTTTTGGTATTGTCGGGTATAGCAACAGCAGGATTATATATCGTGTAGTAATTACTGAGTTCTCAGCGTATTTACTATACTCCCATACTTTTGCAAAAAAATATTCAGTACCTGAGTAATAAAAGGTGTAGACAATGATACTTAATTTTTGTAAAACTCAGCAAACTTTGAAGGAAATATCTCGTCAAAGTTTTTAGTTTCTTGTTATACATATAATTACTGCCTGCCCCATTGCTGCATAGGTATTGCTTCTCACATAGCAACCGCCCCTCTAGAGAGTCTACAAATGCTTAAACCCCTTTTGCTGTCAGGATGGTTCCGCGCGCAACCATTTCTCAATTACGTTGTCGTTGTGATACTGATCGCACCCTTGCTAGGGGCATCGGCTCACTCGTTCCCTGTAAAATCCGAAGTAGCTAAACTAACTTCGATGACTGGAGATTCTGACTCTGTATCAAAGGAAATAGCTGTAGTTGGGGAACCTGAGATAGCTGAAATATCAAAAACAGATCAAATCGACTCTTTAACAGAAGAATTTGACTCTGTACCAACACAAAGTCCTGCTGTCCAGGAACCGCAAGTATTACCATCGGATAAAATTGAGTCCTTTGCTCAAGCAGATAGTTATGGGTCAAACAGCGATTTAACTGTTCCTGATACAATAGCCGCAGTTGAACTTGCACCATTAACAGATGTTCCTGTTAGTCAACTTAATCTAATACAAAAACTCAAAGCTGCTAATATCAAGTCTTTGAAAGGACAAGAAAAATCTCTCTCTAGAGAAAAGTATCTTACTGAATCATTGACGGCAACTCAAGTAGCACCAACTATTAGAGAGTCACAACCAACTACAACAACAGAAATACCTGTTGCTGAACCACGTGATGAGTCTCAAGCAGAACAAATAGATCCCATAGGTAGTCCTCATCCTATTCCTTGGAAATGGATTACAGCGACTCAAGAAGCAATTGGTTCCAAGGGTGGTTCTGGAGTTCGTCACTACCGTAGCGTACCTGTAGTTTCTCCAGATGGTAAATATGCTGTTTATAGCCGGGTGCAACTAGAAGTAAAACCCGAAATGTACAACAGCCGTGTTACCAGCGTTCTGTTTGTCCAAGATATGCACACGAAGAAGTTGTGGGTAATGGCTTCAACTACTCCTGTTAGCGATCCTTTATTAAAGGTAAAGGCTGTAAAGGGTTCATCGTTAGAAGACGCTAATCCGAACGGTCAGATTGGGGTATTAGTTCCAGTTAGCTGGTCGGAAAAAGGCGATCGCTTCTTAGCACGCAAGTTTGAAGGTATATTTAACACAGGTGATTCTACAGATAGTGCAGTGATTTGGGATCGGCAAAAAAATCACGCAAATACAGTTGCCCCTGTTAGTCAAGACAATGAACATGAAAAAATTGCCGTCTTATTAGGTTGGAGTAAAAGCCAACCAGATCGTGTGCTGTTCCGTGCAGGTGAAATGGGTGAAGAGAACTGGCCACTAATGCAAGTTGCTAATGATGGTAAAACTATCACTACAACAGACGACGATCAACCGATAACTTTTGGTAAAAAGGTTACAGAAATTTGGGCAGGTCCACAAGTTGCTTACCGATAGTTTATAAAAAAATTTATATACTCCCGTTGTCAGCAGTAACGACAACGGGAGATTTTTTTATTTTGCTGCGCTTATTTAATCCAAAACTTGGGATGATTCGTTGCAATTGAAGATGATTTAACTACATCTTAAATGAAAATACTTAAGACTAAAACTTTGACACTTTCAGGTTTAAAGACTCTAAGTTTTACGCTTACCGAGTATTTCTATAAAGACTTATTTATCATCCCTTTCCCATTCAGGTATGGCTCCTTTTACCCGGCGGATGGGCAAATTAGCAATTAAAGCTGTGGTTCGTTGGTTGCTTTCTAAAGAGAACTCCAAGCCCTCTGTCTCAATTTCGACATAGCGACAGACTACATCTAGGATTTCTTTCCGCATTTTTTCCAACGTTTGAGGATCTAAATCAGCGCGATCGTGAGCAATCACCAATTGCAGGCGACGTTTAACTTGAGTTCGACTGCTATCAGTACCGCGAGAAAAAAGTTTTTCTAGAAGTTCAATCATTACGAATAGGTCTGGCGCGGAGACTAGAAAAGTAAGTTAAACAATCTTTGTCCACAACAACCTTCGTAGACGGGCGAAGATGCTGTCTTGGGATGAGTCGATCTCCAGAAATTCGACACTTTCCCCTTCTAATCTACGAGCAATGTTCTCAAAGGCTGTGGCAGCTAAAGAGGGATTTTCCGCTAACACTAAGGGTTCGCCGCGATTGGTAGATACAATAACACGCTCGTCGTCAGGGATTACCCCGATCAGGGGAATGGCGAGAAGTTCCTGAACATCTTGCACTGACATCATATCATTTGCCTGCACCATTGCGGGTCTGATGCGGTTAATTATTAAATGAACACGCTTGATACCTTGTGCTTCTAGTAATCCAACTACCCGGTCGGCATCACGAACTGAAGAAATTTCTGGCGTGCTGACAACTAGCGCTTCTTTTGCCGGGCCGATCGCATTCTTAAACCCATTTTCAATCCCGGCGGGGCTATCGATGATCACGTACTGATACTTTTGCGCTAGGGCATTGACCAGTAACTTCATCTGTTCCGGTGTGACTGCATCTTTGGAGCGATTTTGGGCTGCTGGTAGGAGTACAAGATTGGGTTGGCGCTTATCTTTCACCAAGGCTTGTTCTAAGCGGCACTCTCTGGCCAGGACTTCTACCGCAGTATAGACGATGCGGTTTTCCAGCCCTAGCAGCAAATCCAAATTTCTCAGACCAAAATCCGCATCAACCAAGGCGACTTGACGACCAATTTTAGCTAAAGCCATGCCCAGATTTGCTGAAACTGTGGTTTTACCCACTCCTCCTTTACCGGAGGTAATCACAATAATGCGAGTCATGATAGAAATGCGGTCAATGAGGGTTCAAGAAATATAAAACAGTAAATTGCAGTATAAAGTATGAAGTATCGTATCAAGTATGAAGAAATATCTGTTCTCCCTGATTCAGGCGAGGATGAATATTTTTTGATTGCGATGTCTGGCGACAAGCCGCTTTGCATCTACGCTCGGTCGGATGAAATACACAACGCTTGGGAAAGGCATTAAAGTAGTGTATTCCATCTACATAAAAACCGCTATATTTCATCCTTCATATTCTTCATCTTTTAAGTAAATATTCAGGGCTACTAATTGCTCTTAGTAAATTGGTTTCTAGAAAAATCACTAGCCCTAGCGATGCGAATCCCTTGGGGCATAATATGTGCCACTTCTGGAGAAAATTGTGTAGGTAATTTTTCTGGTGCCCTAGCGACAGCATCTGCGATCCGCAATTGGGTAGGTTCCATTTGCAAAGCCATAATCAGACACTCACGATTGCCTCCGGCTCCAGCATGAGCAATTCCACGTAAACGACCCCAGATGATAATATCTCCATCTGCAATTACAATACCACTTGGGTTTACATCTCCCAAGATAATTACTGTACCAGGATGACGAATTTCTACTCCAGAGCGGACTGTTGTTTCTAGATAGAGAGCATCTGCCTGGGGTGTAGCTGTAGCTTCTGACTCTGTATTCAGGGAAGTTACGGGCTGCAATTGTTCTACAGAATACCCAGATGTGACGGCTGCGATCGCAGTTTGTCGGCGACTCGTGGAGACAGAAATTAGCCGGAGTTTGACTTCACTTAGAGCCTCGGCGAGTTCTTGGAGTTGCCTGGTATCTACCAGACGGTCTTGTGCCATTAGATGTACAGGTGTATTAGATACACGAAAGCGATCGCCTGCATTCAAACGTTGCCTGATTTGTTGCCAAATATCAGACCAACTGAGTTCTGAGGCCGATACTTGAGATTCTGGTGGCAAAATTAATAACAGTCGTCCCTCCTTACTTTTTAACTGGACTTGAGTATTATCATTTACGCGATACCCTGATATTGCTGACTCATTGGGATTTGAATCAGTCAAGATAAAATCTGATGCGGCATCACTATTAGACTCTACATCTGGGTTAGCAGGATTTGACTCTACATTTGGGTTAGCAGGATTTGACTCTATATCTGGGTTAGCAGGATTTGACTCTATATCCCCAAGGACAGCATTTGATTTTAAATAAAGAAGGACGGATCTTAACTCCGCATCAGGGGGGATAGGATCTGACTCTACATCAGAAACAGTAGGATTTACCTCTACCTCCGAAAGGATAGAGTTTGATTCTGCATTAGGAAGTGCAGAATTTGACTTTAGATTGGGAATTGCTGAATCAGAAGTCATGCAGTACTAGCCAAAAGACAACAAATTTTGGATTTTCAATTTTAGATTTTGGATTGGTGTCACTCACAAGGTTTGAAAGCGCGTAGTGGGATGTTAGTCTGACATGAACCAAAAGATTCTTTAATCTAAAATCGTTCGACTGAGCGTAGCCTTACCCCTCTGGGGATCTTGCTAGGCGTAGCGTTCCGCAGGAAAGTCTAAAATCTCAAATTGGCACGGTCAACCTCTGATAAATTGTCGCCAAGGCATCAGCATCACCAACGTTACCTGGAAACAGCACCACAGGTAAATCAGGAAACTGGGGATGATCGGATGGGGTTAACACCATTGAACAACCAGCTAAAATTTGACCGAGTAAGCGGGCTGAAGTTAAGGCTAGTCCAGTACTCAAGACATCGTTTGAGGTAATGCCACCCTTGCTGATTAAGAATCCTATATCAGATGGTAAAGCCCGCACAATATCCATCAATAAACTTGAAACTTTTGCCCCAAACTCCAATCGGGTGTTGACATCTTTAAAACTCAGTTCCTGACGGCTAGTATAAACCACTGGTGTTTTGCCCGCTTCGTGTGCCGCCTGTGTACTTTCTTTGATTTCAGTTAGCAGAACCGCAGATTGATTTGCATCATCAAGTAATCGCGCTACATTGACTTCGATTCCCACTGTTCCCTCTACTTGCAATAGCGCCTCTAACTGCTGAGTAGTCTTTTTCACATGGGAACCAACAATTACTGCACCTGGTTTGCCTTGACGCACGTACTGCGCCATGTTTTCGGCAGCAATAGGTTGGGGTGGTAAAGCGGCTAAAGCCGTTAGAATACTTGCGGCACTGCGAAACAGAAAGCGTTTCCCTTGACTTGCTGCTGCTAATACATCTACTGCAAAGCGGTTGAGATCGTCTTGAGTTTCACCATCGACAACAACGCACTGATTACCATTAAGTTTTAACAAACGTTCCAAACTACCAGCGCGAATATCAGCTAGAAGAAACCTTTCTACAGCTTCGGTATTAATCCGTCCTTGAGTCTTTTCTTCAACATACTTGGGTAAGTAACTGTGATGGTAACTGAAGACTGAATCACGGGCAAATTCGGTTTCATGGACTGGGGTGGGGACACCGCCAATCATCAAGTAATGCACGCTGTTGCGGGTGATGCGTCCACCTTCAAAAAAGGCTGGTACGAGAAAATGAGCATCAAAGGGGCCGAGTTCTTGGGCGATCGCATCAGTTTCAATGGGATAATGCCCCCGCAAGGTAGAATCAGAACGGCTGACAATCAAAAAATCGTCAATTCCTTCAGCATTCAAAGCGATTTTCAGGTTTTGGCAAACTTCTTTGGTGACAGATGTAGCTGACTCTGGCGTTAGCGATCTAGTGTTAGTCAGTACAAAGAAAATCGGCGAATCGTCCTGTAACCCACTGCGTAAAGTGTCCACATCCCAGTGCATTAGCAGCAAGCAGGTGTGGACTGTTTGAGAACCCGTAGGGTCATCATCCAGGACAATTATTTTGGGTTTGTTGGTCATTTAAGTTAATGGGGCGATCGTTTTCTGGGAAAGAAAGTATTGGGCGAATAGAATAGAGCCTCCGGCACGCTGACGCGAACGCGGCTACACAGGCAAAGTCCACCTCCGTGGACTAATACAAGATTAATGGTTTTCTAACCTGCGGAGGCAGGTTTTGTCTGTGTAGCCGCGACTTCTAGTCGCCCAAGTTTTACAAACATCCTCTTAGCCTTTCTGCAATTTTCTGATTTCTGCTTGCACATCGATCGCAATTTGCAATGATTGATTTAGCAGTTGAGCATATTCGCCTGCTTGACTACTAACTTGTAAAGCTTGCAGACTGGCTAAATTATTCACAAATAACTCTTGGTTATTAGCAAGCAACTTTTTATTATCTCGCAAAATTCGTTCCGTTTTCAGAGCGCGGACTAAATCTTCTCTAATTAGTTGCAGAGCGGCGGTTACTTTATCTCGGTCATGAATACTGCTTTCTACGTTTCCTGATGCTGCCAATTGGTCATTAATATCTATAGCGTGAATCAAGTCATGATATTTATCAACTTCATCTAAAAGTATTGTCAGTCCTTCGGGACAGGTCAATTGTCGCCACAGCCATCGCCCTACTAATATCGGCATTGGCACTAAAATTAGTAAAAGAATTCCTAGTCGAATTGAAGAACCAATTGTCGGCAAAATAATAAACGCATAAACAAAGCCCACAATTATAGGGGTTAGCGCCAGCGTTACCAGCATTTCATTGATGAAAAACCCTAATCGCTTCTTGCCATCTCGCAAAACAGAGGGACGGAAAACGTCTTCTGGATCGAATCCAGTCAAACGTCTCTGTTCCCCCTTACTAATTTCCAAACCTATTAAGTCCGGCTGCACGGCTGCATACTCCTATGGAAACCCAAGTTGCGTATTCATTTTAATCGGGTTTACCGTGATGATTGTGGTAATATTCAGGAAACCAGTTTTCATCTAAAATTTGCTCTAAAGAACCAAGAAGTGCAACAGGGAACGTATCAATAGGAAGTTTTGAGCGATCGCTTGCTTCCATCCTTGCGTTTTGATAACATTCATCAAATATTTCTAAAATGTAAGGCTTAAGACTAGAACTATCTTTGAGTTCATCCTTAATCTCTCTATGTAATGTCCTGATTTCCCCTTTCCAATGCCCTTCATTTCGCTCCCGTTCCACATCCCAGTATGTGAGCTTAAGCAGATGTTCAAAAAGCCGAATCAACAGACTTTTCACCGTTCGCTTTTGGCTCCTACCCACACTTTCTAATTCTTCTAACAAATTCTCTAAATCCACAGATGAAAACTGACCAGCGCGAAGTTGGTTTATAGTTGTCCTCAGCCACAGATAATAATCTTCGTCGTATAAGGTTTGAGTTGCTGATTGGATTATTGGTTTTACCATAGACTAGCCGAACTCCTACTATTTTTTTAATTTAGCCAGATCGACTTAGGGTAAACGCCAACTTAGTGCGACTTGCACTTGTCCATCAGGCAAAGCTGACATTTCCCATGCACCATTTGGAAGTTCAGAGGCGATGTCTTGCGACAAGCCGCTTTGCGTCTACGCATTCATCATCTTACTGCCATAGCCACCTTTTGGGCGTTCATAGGTGGTATGGTTGACGATTGAGCCATTGTTGGCGATCGCTAAAATACATCTGATTCCCTGTTGCTGTCCACACCAATAGAGGCAAAATAATTGATAACATCCACTTATATTTAAAGAGAATTAAACATAGTTTAATGTCGCAGGTAAATGGACACCTGAGAAATATCCTATTTCTCATGATATCTGTTATCTACCCCTATGGAGGAAAAGAAATTGGAGTTAAAGACTTTAACGTTTTCATTTCACCCTAAAGCATAGCGGGACTTAAACAAAAATTAAGCCCAAACACGATATTTTTGTGTGATCGCATTTTTCGATAACAGGATTATTTTAGGCGATCGCACTTCCTAGTATATTCAGATCCCCGACTTCTTTAAGAAGTCGGGGATCTAGTAGTCTCTCTAAATAGCTAATAAAATATATTTACAAAACATCTATCTCTGTTATATGATTAGAATACATTTGTAAAATATTGAGAAACTTATGACTCAGATTACAATTGAAGAAGCTACTAAAAATTTATATAAACTTCTAGAAAAAGTGGCTAAAGGTGAGCAATTTGTTCTGATGAAAGAAGGCAAAGAAGTTGCTCGTCTTCTTCCTCCCCAACAGGAAAAGAAGGTATTTCCTAATTTAAACTATTTTAGAAAATCCATAGTTTTAAAAGGGAGTGAAATGAGTACGACGATATTAGAAGAAAGAGATAACCAAAGATATTGATTTATTTAGATACTAGCGCCATTGTTCCCAGGGTTAGCGCGTCTCAAACCCTATTGACAGAGGGATTATGGCAGAGGGTCTGAGTTTGGGAGAGCCGCAGCCAAAACAGAAAC
>NZ_JABXKH010000119.1:24022-24387 GCF_017115105.1 Nostoc sp. NMS2 | reverse complement strand
GTCATTTGTCATTTGTCATTTGTCATTTGTCATTTGTCATTTGTCATTTGTCATTGGTAAGTACAAATGACAAGTGATGCAGGCTGTTAAAACAGTGACGAAGCTATGGAACCTATGAATTTTGCTGAAGTAATTGCTCAAACAGATGTTGAAATGCAGCGATTAGGCTGGACCAAAGACCAGGGACGGGAGCATCTCAAAAAAACTTATGGAAAGCGATCGCGTACTTTACTGACAGAATTTGAATTATTAGACTTTCTCCAATACCTTTACCTTGTATCTCAACCGACGCCAACATTACACGAAATTTTGATTGCCAAAATTAATGTTGAAATGCAGCGATTAGACTGGACAACAGAGCATAT
>NZ_JABXKH010000119.1:0-23922 GCF_017115105.1 Nostoc sp. NMS2 | reverse complement strand
TGATTGCCAAAATTAATGTTGAAATGCAGCGATTAGACTGGACAACAGAGCATATAGGGGAACATCTCAAAAAAAACTATGAGAAGCGATCGCTTACTTTGCTTACAGAAGTCGAATTATTAGACTTCCTCCACTATCTTGTATCTCAACCAACACCACCATTAGAAATTCTGATTGCCAAAATTAATGTTGAAATGCAGCGATTAGGCTGGACAACAGAGCAGATACGGGAACATCTCAAAGGAAGGTATGGGGAGAGATCGCTTACTTTACTTACAGAATTAGAATTACTAGATTTTCTCCAATACCTTGCACCTCAATCGGCATCACCAACATTATACGAAATTCTGATTGCCAAAATTAATGTTGAAATGCAGCGATTAGACTGGACAACAGAGCATATACGGGAACATCTCAAAAAAACCTATGAGAAGCGATCGCGTACTTTGCTGACAGAAGTAGAATTATTAGACTTCCTCCAATACCTTGAATCTCAGTCAGACCCATTAACGGGATTTTAATTAGTCATTAGTCTTTTGCTAATGACTAATGACTAATGACTAATGACTAATGACTAAACAACAGCAACTGCGGGGCGGCTACCAGCAGCGTGGCGGTCAATCACTTGGTCAATCAAACCGTATTCCGTGGCTTCCTCTGGTGACATGAAGAAGTCACGTTCAGTATCTTCAGCAATGCGCTCAATTGGTTGACCTGTATGTTCAGCTAAATAGTTATTTAGCCGTTGCTTGTGGTACAAAATTTCCCGCGCCTGAATTTCAATATCAGTCGCCTGTCCTTGAGCGCCACCGAGAGGTTGATGAATCATAATCCGAGAATGGGGTAAACTCATCCG
Source organism: Nostoc sp. NMS2 (assembly GCF_017115105.1). Classification (GTDB taxonomy): domain Bacteria; phylum Cyanobacteriota; class Cyanobacteriia; order Cyanobacteriales; family Nostocaceae; genus Nostoc. The sequence goes on along the minus strand of NZ_JABXKH010000119.1, from coordinate 23,066 downwards.
CTTACCCTTAGCACCCGCGCTGAGGAGGAAAGCGCCCATACTCGCCGCCAATCCGGTACAAATTGTACAGACATCAGGGCGAATATGTTTCATAGTGTCAAAAATGCCCATACCAGCCGTCACCGAACCACCGGGAGAATTGATGTACATATATATGTCCTTCTCCGGGTCTTCAGCATCCAAATACAGCAGTTGGGCAACAATCAAGTTAGCAATGTTGTTGTCAACTTGTTGTCCCAAAAAGATGATGCGCTCACGTAACAGCCGTGAGTAGATGTCAAAGGCGCGTTCACCTCGACCCGATTGTTCAATAACGATAGGAATCATGGAAGCGTGTTTGTGGCTACTTTAAATACATTTTATCGGTGACAGCACAAAACTGGGGTTTATCTCTACTGTTCTCAAGCAGATAACTTAAATTTTTATTGAGGAAGGCAGGAGGTAAGAGGAAAACTGCCCTCTGTTTCCTACCGCGACCAACCAGGGAAAGGTTTTAAGACAAGAACAATGTACGAAACTTCAGTGGTTTCAATTCATCCGGGGTCGAATCCTATAAATGAATTGCTTCTGTTGCCTCCTTCAACATTTTCCCTTGCTCCCTGCCCCCTGCTCCCTGCTCCCTGCTCCCTTACCTCTTTTTCAACCTCTAAGGGCACTTTTTAGCCGCAAAAGGTGTCTAAGAGAATATCCCATACAGGGAAGAACAAATCAAAAAACTCTACTTATCGCCAACCTTATAATCTCGTTTTTTGCTAGATAACTTTGGCGATGTAGTCATTAAACCGATAACCAAAATCCAACTTGCTTAGGGACTTGTGTTTAATTCCTGTAACATTTTAAACATTTTTTTAGGATTTCCCTCAGCAATTATCAAGTTATTTTTGTTAGATTCGGTAAATCGATAGTACGAGGTGTATTTAGAATAACCAGTCCTAATTGAAATGCTATCCACTCAGAGAGAGACGTGCCATGCTGGAAAAACTTATACAAGCCGCCATCATCACCTTCTTGCTCCATCTGATAGCAGGACTTAGCCCAAATACTTTAATTCAGTCAAAGACAGCATCACCTGTGCAAGAAGCACCACCAAATATTGTTAGCTTGCTATTGCGCTCTTTTCAGTAAAAATATTTCACAACTTACACAGGTGTCGGCGATTTCTAAGACATGCACTACTACCTCCTACCCAAGGGGTAACTCGCTTGTAGGGTTATCTTGCATATACATATAGCCATTTTCAATCTAGTGAGGTACAGGTATGCAAATAGACCTAACCCCCAACCCGTTGCGGGAAGGGGGAACAATTCAAAGCCTCTCTCCTTTTAGGCTACGGTGTACACACATCTTTGTAGAAAACCAAAATGGTTGGAGATCCCCCTAAATCCATGCCACCTGCTCATGGGGGAAACCACGCCAGATGCTCCACTACAGCGCTTCGCGCATCCTGCGGCGGGGGAGACCCCTGTTCCCGCACTGGCTCCCCAAGACCGCAGTGGCTCCCCTTAAAAAGGGGGACTTTGATTCTAGTTCCCCCCTTTTTTAAGGGGGGTTATGGGGGATCAAAACGATATGAAATCAGGTGAGCAGACTTGTGTGTACACCGTAGCCTTTTAGGAGAGAGGAATGGAGGTGAGGTCAAAATTGTACTTTACTAGACCGAAAAGCGCTATAGCTGTCTAGGCTAACACTCTTGGGAACAAGGTAGACTGAGCAGAGAAGGCAACTATTTGCATTTAATCATGACTAATCGCCTTGCTGAAGCTAAGAGCCTCTATCTCCGCAAACACGCCGAAAACCCCATTGATTGGTGGCCTTGGTGTGACGAAGCACTTGCAACTGCAAGGGCGCAAAATAAACCAATTTTTCTCTCCATTGGTTACTCTAGTTGCCACTGGTGTACTGTCATGGAAGGCGAAGCTTTTTCTGATAGCGCGATCGCTGATTACATGAATGCTAATTATCTTCCCATCAAAGTAGACAGGGAAGAAAGACCTGACCTCGATAGCATTTATATGCAAGCTTTGCAGATGATGAGCGGTCAAGGGGGCTGGCCTTTGAATATTTTTCTTTCTCCAGAAGATTTAGTGCCGTTTTATGCTGGAACTTATTTCCCTGTAGACCCGCGCTATGGCCGTCCGGGATTTTTGCAGGTGTTGCAAGCCCTTCGCCGTTATTACGATACCGAAAAAGCAGAATTACAGCAACGCAAAGCCTTAATTATTGAGTCCCTGCTCACATCTGCGGTGTTGCAAGACGGTACAACAACTGAGCTTGAAGACCGAGAATTACTCCGCCAAGGTTGGGAAACCAGCACAGGTGTAATTACTCCAAGTCAATCTGGTAATAGTTTTCCGATGATTCCCTATACAGAATTAGCACTGCGGGGAACTCGATTTAATTTTGAATCTCGCTATGATGGCAAGCAAATTTGTACCCAGCGAGGACTAGATTTAGCGCTGGGAGGCATTTATGACCATCTGGGCGGTGGCTTTCATCGCTATACTGTTGACCCAACTTGGACAGTACCGCATTTTGAAAAGATGCTCTACGACAATGGGCAGATTGTGGAGTATCTAGCTAATTTATGGAGTGCAGGAGTACAAGAGCCAGCGTTTGAGAGAGCGGTTGCTGTTACTGTACAATGGCTGAAGCGGGAAATGACCGCGCCGGAAGGTTACTTCTATGCCTCTCAAGATGCCGACAGCTTCACCCAAGCCACGGCAGTAGAACCAGAAGAAGGAGCTTTTTATGTTTGGAGTTACAGCGAACTACAACAACTGTTAACGCCTGAAGAATTAACGGAATTACAACAAGAATTTACTGTTACCCCTAACGGTAACTTTGAAGGACGTAATGTTTTACAAAGAAGGAATTCTGGCAAACTGAGGGTAACGCTAGAAGCCGCACTGAGTAAGCTGTTTATTGTTCGCTATGGTGTTAGTTCTGAGTCGCTAGAAACTTTTCCCCCAGCTCGTAACAACCAGGAAGCAAAAACCACTAATTGGTCAGGTCGCATTCCCTCGGTGACAGATACAAAGATGATTGTCGCCTGGAATAGCTTGATGATTTCTGGGTTAGCTAAGGCTGCTGGCGTTTTCCAAGAACCATCATATTTGGAATTAGCAGCACAAGCCGCAAAATTTATCTTAGAAAATCAATTTGTCAATGGGCGTTTGCAGAGACTTAACTATCAAGGAGAACCAACTGTTTTAGCCCAATCTGAAGATTACGCTTTGTTTATTAAAGCTCTCTTGGATTTACAAGCTTCCAATCCTGAGCATAAGCAATGGTTAGAAAAAGCGATCGCTATCCAAGATGAATTCAACGAATTTCTCTGGAGTGTTGAATTAGGTGGCTATAATAACACATCAAGTGATTCTAGTCAAGATTTAATTGTCAGAGAGCGCAGTTACACAGATAATGCTACACCATCAGCTAATGGAATTGCGATCGCTAATCTTGTCCGTCTGGCCCTACTCACCGATAATCTAGATTATTTGGATTTAGCGGAACTTGGTTTGAAAGCTTTTAAGAGTGTAATGCATCGCGCTCCTCAAGCTTGTCCTAGCTTATTTACAGCTTTGGATTGGTATCGTAATTCTACCTTGATTCGTAGCACAACTGAGCAAATAAACTCGCTGATCCCTAAGTTTTTACCAACGGCTGCGTTTGCCGTAACATCTGATTTCCCAGAGGGAAGCGTTGGGTTAGTTTGCCAAGGTTTGAAGTGTCTTGCACCAGCAGAAAGTGTAGAGCATTTATTGCAGCAAGTGCAGAAAAGTCAGAATAGAGCTTTGGATTAATTCATAACGGTTTTTAAACGCAAAGGGACGCTGAGGAAAGCGCAGAGGTACGCAGAGTTTTTTAAGAGAATTAGCTCGGAACTTAGAAAATTCTGCACTTAGTCCCTAGAAACTAATTCGATGTATAACTATGACGAACCGAAGCGAATTAACCGCAATTGTATTAGCTGGCGGTAAGAGTTCTCGGATGGGTCAAGATAAAGCCTTGATTCCCATTCAAGGAGTGCCGTTGTTACAACGAGTTTGTGGGATTGCTCAAAGCTGTGCTGATACTGTTTATGTAGTAACTCCCTGGCCAGAACGCTATCAAGATTTACTTTTGCCTAATTGTCAGTTTCTCCAAGAAGTACCTTTATCTGGAGAATCTCTTGCCCACGGGCCTTTAGTGGGTTTTGCCCAAGGACTAGCCGAAGTGCAAACAGATTGGGTTATACTGCTAGCTTGCGATTTGCCGAGGTTGCGGGTTGAGGTGTTGCAAGATTGGGTAACTAGACTTGAGAGCGTGGGAGATAATGCGATCGCAGCTTTAGCTCATCATCCTAAAGGTTGGGAACCTCTGTGTGGTTTCTATCGCCGTCGCTGTTTGCCACAACTTTTAGAGTTTATCAACCAAGGGGGGCGATCGTTTCAGCAATGGCTTCAGCAATATCCTGTGGAAGTTTTGCCTTTAGCAGAACCCGAAATGCTGTTTAACTGTAATACACCAGAGGACTTGGCTTTAAGTTAATTAAAATAATTCGTAATTCGTAATTCGTAATAGAGCCTCCGGCACGCTCCGCGAACGTAATTAAGTAATGCATAGGGGATTTTAACCCCAACGCAAAACTTGTCGCGCTTTAGAAGCGAGGGACTTAGACCCCTCAAAAATGTTAAAGAAGATCCAGAATTCAGAATCAATTAGTGGGGGATAAGGGAAATTTTTCTTCTGAATTCTGACTCCTGACTCCTGAATTCTGTTATTTACCGAGTGCGACAAAATTTGCGATCGTTATCATTCTCAGGATATTGCCAAGAATAGGCAAAATGGCTAACTCCCTTCAGTTGGGGGGCGAATTGCCGGAGTGCCTGCATTTGCACTTCTAGGGATGGACGATTACTGACTGATTCTCCCCATTTGCCGGCTAAAGCTGGAATCACTTTAGTACCCGGTTTTGTCATACTCAAAACTCGTTGTACTTGCGCCACAATACAACTGACATTACCGCAATTTCCATAAGACATGGGATGCCACTCTAATGTCGTGGGGAAACGATCCCAAGGTTGTAAGCGAGAATCATACCCTTGTCCTACAGTTTGGTTGCCATCAGGGAAAAACACTACTCCCGTGGAAACACCTTGCTGCTTTGCTGGGTAACTGGCTATATTGACAAAATCTAAAATTCCTTGCATGGCGTGGGCTACTGCTAGTTGCCACAATTCCCATTGCAAAAGGGGTTGTCTGTCGGTTGCAGATAGAATTGATTTTTGGGCTGGTGGGGGAATGCGTCCTTGCCAGAGGGGTTGCCCTTCCTGGGGATAAAGTTTATCAATTTCTGCGATATCCCCGGCGGTGACATATCCCTTGCTCAAATAGCGGCGAATTAAGTCCAGTCCTTTGTAATTTAGTGCCCGTTTAAATAAAGCTTCTTGAATTGCAGGACTAAATAGCCATAAATCTGAAACTTTGGTGGCGATGGAATCACTTCCTGCTTGTCGGGGATAGCGCACATAGTCTAATAGCAAGCCATCTGGACGACGGCGCAAAACTTCTTTTACTAATTGGTAGTAGTCGCTTTTTGCTTGCGAGTTGTAGGGGTCGATAAATACTTGAGAGCCGTTATCTACAACATATAGGCTCGTTTGACCTTTGCCATTGCGAGCGATCGCACTTTCTCTATCTCGGCGCTGGGCGTAAGTATAACCGAAATTGTTAGTAAACATCCAGGCGTAGACCTTCAAACCCCGTTGCCGACCTTTTTGAATTGCTGTGGCGAGTATATCGATGTTTTCTTTTCCTGGAGTGCGAATTACAGAAGGCCAAACCGTCGGGTTAGCTTTTGCTGGCAATAATACCTGTCCGTCATAAAATACTTCCAAATAGACTTGGTTATAGCCACGGTTGACAATCCGATCCATAATCTGGTCAACTATTCCTGGCTGAATGTCACAGGGATACAAGCGCAACCAGACAGCTTGGATTTGTGGCCAAGTCCGAGTGCGGCACTCTTTTAATTCCTGTGCCTGTTTTTTTAGTAAGTTTTGGTAGCGGATTTGAGCATCTTGATTGCCTTTAAGGGCTGATAAACGTAAGTTTTCTTTTTCTTTCGCCGCCGATGATGATAACTGACAATATTGGGTTACTTGCGCCTTTGCTGGTTCGCTTCCAAAGTTGGGGAACAACGAACTACTAGTGAAAATAATAGCGAATATACGTCGCCAAAATAATGTTGATCTTGCAACGCTCAAAGGATGGTTAGACATATCTAGCAGTAGATGGACACAATAATCATCGACCCCAATTCAGATAATTGTAGGTAATATGTATCGAATTATATAAGTAAGCAGTAAGGGTTTAAAACCTATTTTTTCAAGACTGCCAAACCACTATTTGTGTTGCCGCATTTTTTTATAAATACATAAACGCATATAGGGAAGTATAAAACATCTGAATATAAAGCAATTTTAGTCTATTATTGGGTAGATTCCGCTTCTACCCTAGTTAGTGAAAATCTGCGAAAGCCAGTAGTTTTTTTGAAACAAGAACAGCTTGACTTTTAGCTGTTGTCATTAGCCACATCTTTTCAATCTCTGGCTTTGTTGATCCAACTTGGTACTTTATAGTTATATTGCAGTTACATTTGCGATTTTTGAATGTGGTGCTGAGTATGTTTCTTATGCAATTCTTACCCCAGAAGGAATTTTAATATGCATCGTCGTTGGCTATTATCTGCTTTAGCACTTTTGATGAGTATAGTTTTAGCTGCTTGCACGACTGCAACTACTCAGCAACCACAAATAAAAGTCACAAACCCTACTGAGACGATAAACGCAAATTCTCAACAACTACCAACAGGAGCGGTAAAAAGAGTTGTTGCTCTTTCTTCTCTTTCTGCTGATATCATCTCTCGACTAAATTCAACAAAAATTGTCGGAATCACTGGTAGTAAATTATTTAAGAATGACTCAAGATTCAAAGATATTCCCCGTGTTAGTGATGGACAAAGTTCGCCCAATTTAGAAAAAGTGGTAGCACTAAAACCAGATTTAGTTATTGGTGCAGAAGGTTTTTCTAACATCCCAATTCAAAAACTTCAGCAGCTAGGAATTAACACTTTTCTTACTAAGGTGAATAACTGGGAATCTCTAGAAGAACTTACAAAAACCCTTGCTAAAAAAATTGATGCCGATCCTGAGCCTTTGTTAAATCGTTATAAAACTTTCTTGCCAGAAAAGCAAACTCAGGGTTTTTCTACTCTAGCGTTGGTTAGTCGTCAACCAATTTTAGCGCCAAATAAAAATAGTTGGGCAGGGGATTTATTGGCAAAATTTCAGGCGAAAAATATAGCAGCAGATTTACAAGGAAAAAGTCCAATTGGTGGCTATGTGACGCTTTCGGCTGAGAAAGTTTTAGAAGCAAATCCAGAGGTGATAATTTTGGTTAATCCCCCACAAGGGAATTCAGAAGCAGCACTTTTGGATTCGCTGAAGAAGGAAGCTTTTTGGCAGCAATTAAAAGCAATTAAAAATAATCGAGTCTATGTGTTTGATTATTTTGGTTTGGTAAATCCAGGTAGTATAGATGCAATTGAAAAGGCTTGTCGGCAGCTTAAGCAAGTGTTGTTTGCACCACAAAGAACTTAGTTGAATTAAATATAATATAGTAATACCTTTGCCAAATCGAAAAATGTCTCGATTCGTAGGTTGGGTTGAGGCACGAAACCCAACGTATTTGTTGGGTTTTGCTTCGCTCAACCCAACCTACAATCAATTTTTTTGCAACATTTTAGCCTTGCCACGCCACTACGTGTATTTCAAAAATAAAATATGAGTCCTATAGTAATCTTATTTGATTTGTGAAAATCGCAAGTCTTCAGAACCCCGACTTATTAAATAAGTCGGGGTTCTAGTTGTTAGTGCTTTTAATCTTTTGCAGAACTAATCGGTTTTTGAGCAAAGGGGATATTTTTTTTACTTTCAGGAGAGGCACCTCCAAGGCTGCGGAAATACAGTCCTCCAATGGTAAGTAAAAAGGTTACATATCCCACTGCTTGTACAAGATAGAGATTGTCTCTATAACCAAATAAAGACTTGAGAATAATGCCAGGAAACTGTTCGTCAGGCAAGATTGTGGAAGTATTTGAAACCATTGGCCCCAAAATACAGGAGTGGACTTTTGTAAAACGTTCGTAATAGAAACAAAGGCTTTCTGTCGCGCGACTGCTAAGGGCAAGGTTAGCAACAGCTTCGTCAAAATGTTTCAAAGCTGAAACTACCAACCCAGCAACAATCAACACTAATAAAACACCCATTACCTGGAAAAACTGGCGGATGTTAATGTTGACACCCCATTTAAATAGCAGCACCCCAATTGCAGATGCTCCTACTAAACCACCAATAGCACCCAATGCTGGCATTAATCCTTGTTGAAAATTAGCAGCAACGAACAGAACAGTTTCAAAGCCTTCGCGGACAACGGCAACTAAAATTAAAGTAAAAACACCCCAACCAGCATTTGAATTTTGTGTTAGCGCTTGTGTAACTGCTCCTTCAACTGTAGCTTTCATGAATCTGGCTTGTTTAGTCATCCAGATTAGCATCCAACTGAGCATTGCGATCGCTAACACACTAAACACACCTTCCAAGGCTGGCTCAACTACGGAGGTGTATTGAGGATTCGCGGCTCCCAGTATTTGAATTACCCAACTGAATAGCACACCTATAAATGCACTGACGACAATGCCAACGCCGATACCAGCATATACCCAAGAGTTGAGTCGGGATTGTTTAGCTTTTTTCAGCAAAGCTAGCACAATACCAACAACTAGGGCAGCTTCTACTCCTTCTCGGAGTGTGATTACAAAAGTAGGTAGAGCAGTACTAAAATTCATCTTTTGTCCTTTATCTTTTGTCTTTTGTCATTAGTCAATTGTCCTTTGTCATTAGTCAGTTGTCCTTTGTCCTTTGTTCTTTGAATTTGTGACTAATGACCAATGACTAATGACTAATACTTCGACTACGCTCAGTACAAGTGACTAATGACCAATGACTATTAGCTAAAATCGCGTAGCATCTTTTTCAATTCGAGATTATGCATCTCTTCTTGCCCAATCATGCCGCGAGCGAATTCTTCAAGATAAATACTAGCATTGGTGACAGTTTCGAGGAGATTTTTATACAAATCCAATGCCTTTTTTTCATGGGATAAGCTTTCTTCCAAGATATCCTTGACTTTATGCTGGTAGGTTTCTTCCATTGGGGCAATTTTTAGGGAGGGATGCCCATCTAAACCTGTGAGAATTTCTCCTACTTGTTCAGCATGAAGTAAAGACTCACTTGCTTGTGCTTTGAAAAAAGCCACGATTGGAATGCGGTTAGGGCCAGTTACCATCAAAGAATAATGTGTATAGCGCACTACCCCTGCTAATTCAAATTCCATGATGGCGTTCAGCAGGTCAATGGTTTTGTTCTGGTCTAGTTCTTGCATCAGTTGTTAGTTCAAGTAATGAATGGAGTTTAATGAGTTCGTAATTCGTAATTCGTAACTCCTAATGATTTCATCATTTTAAACTCCTTGCCATAAGCTTCCCATTAAAACAAAGTGTTATCGCTGTGCTTGGGTATTGGATTTGTCAACTACTTTTTGAGAGTTTTCCTCAATGGTTTTCACCAGCTTGGTGACATCATTAGGTGTTTTGACTGCTTTAGCTGGTGGGATGGCGGATGGCCAAACTTTTATGAGTTCAGCGAAACTAGCATCGATAGCTTTGTGCGCTTCGGGATCTGCTTGAGCTACTTGACTAGAAATCCCTTTGTATAAATCATTGGCGTAAAAGACGAAACCACGGGAGTCTTGATACTCAATTGGTGCGGTTATTTTACCATTTGCGATCGCAGCGCCATATTCGGAGTTAGCTGAATCTAGCAATTCGTTAATTACCTGTAGCACAAATCCTGGTTTGGAACGTTGAGCTTCTGGCAAAGCTGCGATCGCGGAATCAACTGCTTGCACTGAAGAAGTAAAATTAGTTTTAACTTTGCTATCCTTCGGATTAGATTTCACTAAATCTTGCAAACTTACCAATGTTGTCTTAAATTCTTTGACTTTGCGCTCATTTAATTGTTCTTCTACATCAACGTAAATTTCCTCAACTGGATGTCCAATATGAGGTTCTGCCTGTTTCGGCTGATTTTGATCTAGCAGTTCTCGTGCTACCAAAAGATGCCCTTTCATTAAGCCCAATTTAGACATATAGTCAACATCTTTTGCCTCACCCGTGAGTGTCACTTCTTGAACACCAACCTGGTCTTTAATTTGGTCGAACTGCTCTTGATTAATTACTTTTTTAGTAACTAAATCTTCTGGGCTACCATAAGGACGATTTGCCTGGATTTTGTTAGATAAAGCTGGAACACCTAGTTTAGCTTCAAACTTATCTAATTCTGACAAGATAGCAGTATTAATGTTAATTTTTTCTTTGCTACCGTGACCACTATGACTGTTATTACTTACTGCCTCTGTAGCTGGAGTACTAGCAACTGGTGCTGATGGATTTTCTGCGGTTGGTCTACTGCTACAGGAACTTAAGGTAATTATTGCCGCAGTTGCAATAGTTAAACAGACATAACGAAGTTTTATCATTTTTGCTCCTCACACAACTAAAAAAGTATTAATTGAGACATTTCAAACTATTAGTAGAAGCTAGTTTGACACGTTGTAGTAGACTTTACTTTGACATATAATGAGAGTTTTTATCAACTAGTTGAACAAAAATTTTAATAAATTAGTGACAAATTATTTATTTAAGAATTTTTAACAGTATTTTGAGAGTTACTCTCAGTAAGTACTTCAAATTGACCCATGCAACCGTTTTCTGCGATCGCATCCTGATGGGGATGAAACATATACTTACCTGGGTAGCGAAAAGCAAATTCCAAGATGTGCCTTTCGGCTACACCCATCGTAATCACGTCTGCTTTCTCGCTAGGAGTCATACTCATGCCATAGCGATAGACATCAAAGAAGTTGGCATGGAGATGAAAAGTCACTGCCGGATCGTACTCAATGATGTTGAGGACATATAACCTAATCAACTGATCTTTGTAAATACGAATGGGATTATGCATGTAATAGTGGGGCAGACCATTGAAAGCGTAATAATCGTTATGGCTGTCATCATTCACGTCATACCCACCCATCACTAATACAATCTCATCAGCCGGGGGACGAGGTGTAGGTGGATCGATGATAAACATCCCATATAGTCCCTTAGCAATGTGACGGGTGACTGGTTCAATATGGCAGTGGTACAGGTGTACACCATAAGGTTCAGCATCAAATTCATAAATTGTGGCACTACCATTACTAATTGGGCGAACACCATCCATTTCCGCCGGATGAACCCCATGAAAATGCAAAGAGTGAGAATGTCCCGCATTGTTGAGAAATAGTACCCGGATGCGATCGCCTTGTTTTGCCCGTAGCGTTGGGCCTGGTATGCGACCGTTTAAGTCCCAGATGTTGTAAGAGACAGCACTATTGAGCTTGATGATGGAAGTACCCGCAGTTAGCTGAAATTCCCGGATAGTCCGCCCATTTTCTTGCTTTACCGTCCCATAATCAAAATCCCTTACCATCATCATTGGGTTAGTAACGTCGTCTGGTGCTGACCTATCGAATGGTGGCACTTTGACAATTGACTTACTTTCTAGATTTAGCATCTGCCAAAGTCCAGCTGCACCAGTCACTCCAGCACCTGCTAGGCCCAGCTTCAATAATTGACGGCGGCTCCAAGGCTTTCCGTTACCTAGTGCGAAGTTGTTGGGCATGACATTTAGTTACGGTTAGCACCAAAAAAGAATTGCAAAAGATTTGCAATTGCTTTTAGATATTAGAGGAATTAACAATTATTGTCAATAATTTTATAGTGCTTAAAAACTGTTATTTAGCTTGCCAAATCTAGATCAAGCTAGAATCAGTCCTTGAAAATTTTAGCCAAATTTACTTTAATTTGACAGTATTATTACGCTCATTTATGTATAAATTATGTTTAGTAAAAACTAACTATTTCATGCCTATTTTTGATATGCTTATTGCTTCAGCAGTACCTGTAGTACAAACAATGAGTATAATAGCATCTTGGATATAGACACAAACAAATATCGGTAATCTGTGGCGTATTTAACTGGCTTAGAGATAACATAAATTGCATTTCAAGGAATTTTGGATGCTTGGTAACATGAGCATTTTAAATTTTAATCTGTTACCTTCGTGTTATCAGCTTTGAAAATGCCGTCACTCAAATCCATGTGTCATTCTTTTGTTATTTGTATGGATTTTATGTGGAGATTTCTACATCCTGATGAGCCAATGTTCAAAGGATAGTATAGTATTCACTAAAGTCGAATTACACAATACATTTGATACACACTTGTCAAGTACAAAGTTGATCGTATATCTTTTTCCAATCAAGCGGCATCATGCCTTTTGATTGATGAATTACCCAAATTAATTATAGGAGGTCAAAAATGACTACTTTTTCTCAGATGTCAGTATTGCAGAAGACCGCAGGTATTACCTTATCCAAGCCTGTGCAGGTAACACTCTATATGCTGCTATCTTCTTTAGTTATCTGGACTGTTTTATTCTCTACCTATCCTGCGGTTCATAATACAGCACACTCAGCGCGTCACCATACATTAGGCGTTGCATGTCACTAAATTATCATAATCCCAAGATTTTTTAGGTGAATGAAAAACTTTGCTAGGTAACATAACAAAGTTACGACGCTAAAATATCGCAGGTTTCGCACCAGTGTTTTTGCTTGGAAATAACTTTTAGGTAATGTGGAGATGCTTTTTTCATCTCCACATTACCTTAACTGGATTTTAGATGGTGTCTGAATTCATGAATAATTATTTTACCTAGTAATAAGAATCTGGAGTAAGTTTCATCCACCGCTATTAAGCTTTAAGTTGTAAAAAGTATATAAGTTTCACATTTACCGTAAGTTTTTATGAAAAAATATCGACTTTTTGGAGTTATCAGTGCTGTTTGCATCACCTTGTCAATTCTTTATTCCTTTGTAGGGAATTCCCAAATCCCTGCATCCAGAGTGCAACTCTCTACCAACCCACCTTTAGAACGTATTCTTCCCTTTGAAGCAGAGGCAGAAAAACCACAATCTCCTGTCACCCTGACGTTACAAGCTGTTGATGCTGCGGGTAAACATTTAGAACATACCAAAATTAGCTTACAAATTCTAACACCGCCGCGAAATCCTTGGTTAACAACAGATTTCCCTATTGTTGAGGGAACAAAATTGCTGCAAATGGATGCTATTGCACCTGATGGGAAGTTAGAAATTCAGCAGATGTTACCCATTCGTGGTAACTACCAACTACTGGTGAAGGTGTCACCTTTAGTAGCAAATGCTTTTGCTCCATATCAGCAAACCTTAAATCTAAATGTCCACGAAAATCCAATCAAATATAAATATTTTGTGGTTATCGCAGCTATTTTACTATCACTTGGATTGTTAGGTGGTTGGGTTATCGGCGGACAAGAAGAACTACAACAAGGAGAAATTGCACCCCAGTCAGTCCGGCTTTTATTAAGTGCATTGACAGTAGTGGCTATAGTAACCCTATTAGTTATCAATATTAGTGCAGAAGTTGCCGAAGCTCATGGCAGTGAACACCACCCAAGTAGTACCGAAGTAATCGCACCATCATCTCAAAAATCTCAGGGATTGGAAATTAGCCTTGACGGAGATAAAAACGCCACTGTCGGAAAACTTGCGAATTTGGCTTTACAGGTGAAAGATACAGCAACCGGACAACCGATCACAGATGTAGCGTTGGAAGTAAAAGCGATCGCCACGGAACATAATTTAACAGTCTTTGACTACAAAGGTATTCCCGATGAACAAGGTAAGTTAACATGGCTGGAACAGTTTTTTGATGGTTCACCCCACAAAATCGAGGTGCAAGCAACTCCTCTATCAGGATCTAACCGTCAATTTGCACCAGTGAAAGTAGCGCAAGAAGTTGAAGTTGAAGCGATCGCACCACCAATTTATATCAGATTAATTGGTTTATTCTACTTTACAGCCTTTGTCGGCATTGGTATGGCGATCGGGTTGCTAATACAGCATCGACGAACACCACGGGAAATTAATAATATCAATGCTTGAGTGAGAGTTTCCGCTAATACAACGATGTGTATTAATAAATTAAAATAGTTGTGGTAAAACAAAACCACGCTATTTTTTTGTTAATAGGTTATGTAAACTACAAAAAGGTAATGTGCAAGGACAAGGTAAATTACAATACGGTTGGGTTAGGCATTTTTTTATTCTCTCTGCGAGATGCTGCGCTAAGAGAATGTTTGAAAAGTCCTCTTGTTAGTAGCAAAACATTATAGATCCCCCTAAATCCCCCTTTTTAAGGGGAGCCAGCGCGGTCTTGGGGTCTCCCCTGCCGCAGGATGCGCGAAGCGCTGTAGTGGAGCGACTGGCGTGGGCTAGGGGTGATCTAGAAGTGCCTAAAGTCACAGCGAAACACTTTTCAAATACCCTCTAAGGCGGTTCCTTAAAAAATTGACTTTGATAACAGAGTTTTAGCCTTAACTGAACTGTATTGAGGGAAATTATTGATTTAATTCTTAAATATTCATAACAACAACTGCTAGCCATCTATTGCGGCTTGAGTAATTTATAAGTTACAACAGTATAAATTAAATTTACATTGGTAATATGTTTATATTTTTGCCTATCATTTCGTTAATTGCTATTTTTTTGCTAATTAATAAAAGTCGTAACGATTGGCGTGAATCTGCAATCTTATCAGCGACTTACTGGGGAATTTTACTCACTGCAATCACAGAATTTTTGAGTTTTTTTAAATTAATTGCTTTTGGCTGGATATTAGGAACTTGGGGACTGATATGTATCATATTAATTTATATATACTTTCGGCTAAATCATCAAATATTAACGACTTCAGAGCAAAATAATTCTTCGGAAATCAAGAAAGATATTAAAATTAAACCATTTGCAAATTTTTTGTTATATGGCGTAGTTTTCGTTGTAGCGATAGTTGGATTAATTGCCATCATTGCACCACCCAATAACTGGGATTCTATGGATTATCACATGAGTCGTGTTGCTTATTGGATACAAAATCATAGCATTGCTAATTATCCAACAAATTATACTCCACAGCTATATCAAAATCCTTGGTCAGAGTTCGTGATTTTGCACTTTCAAATTTTGAGTGGTGGTGACTACTTCGCTAACTTAGTTCAATGGTTCAGCATGATTGGCTGTATTATTGGAGTGTCATTAATTGCTAAAAAACTTGAAGCAGATTTACGAGGTCAGGTTTTTTCTGCTGTTATAACTGCAACAATTCCTATGGGAATTTTACAAGCTTCAAGCACTCAAAATGATTATGTGCTTGCATTCTGGATAGTTTGTCTTGCCTACTACTTACTATCAGCTATCCAAGCAGGAAAAAACGATATTTGGACGAACTCATTTAATATTGGTAGTAGTACAGGATTAGCTATTTTGAGTAAGGGAACTGCTTATTTTTATGTATTTCCCTTCTTGATTTGGTTTGGATTTTACCAGATTAAAAGTTTGCGCTGGAAAGTATGGAAGCCAGCTTTGATAGTAGGAAGTATATCTTTATTACTTAATATTAGTCACTATTTACGTAATTATCATTTATTTGCTTCGCCACTCGGTGAACCAGGTGGCTATCGGAATGAAGTGCTTGGTGTTAATATACTCATTTCTAATATTCTTAGAAATGTTGCTTTGCATATAGGAACACCGATTGGTTTATGGAATGGAATAGCAAATAAACTAATTCAAATTATCCATATATTCATTGGTGTAGATATTAACGATCCTCGAATAACTTTTTCCAAGACATTCTTTGTCCCAGGAGGTTGGTCAACAATTGGGATATCTGGTAATGAAAATAGTGCTGGTAATTTAGTACATCTAGCACTGATAATTATATGTATAATTATTTTTCTAGCTCGAAAGTCTATCCGTAAAGAAAGTTATATTTTTGCTTATCTCATTGCTACCGTATCGACATTTTTGATATTTTGCTACTTGGTAAAATGGCAAGCCTGGAATAGTCGTTTGCATTTACCTTTTTTTGTACTAATTTCTCCATTCATAGGTGTTATTTTATCTAAACTTAAAAAGCAAAAAATTGCGATTTTGATAGTAACATTTTTGCTAGTCTCATCATTGCCGTGGGTATTTTTTAACAGATATAGACCTATTATTGATAGCAACAACATATTCCAAACTAGTAGAATTGAGCAGTATTTTAGTAATAGACCATACCTGAAAAATACTTATATAGGAGCAGTTGATTTTTTAAATTCAAAGAAATGCTCGAATATTGGGCTATCAATGGGAAATGACCCTTGGGAATACCCTTTATGGGTACTTTTGCAACAAAATAATCAAGAAATGGTTATTCAACATATTAATGTAACCAATATTTCGGCAGTCTTAGAAAAAGAAGATTATTATAAAGATTTTGAACCTTGTGGGATTATTTCGATGGAAACTAAAAAAAGTAAACACAATAAATCTCAAGAAATTGATTTTAAAGGTAAAACTTATCTTCGAGCATGGGATTCTCCAGACCTTGGTATATTTATTAAGTAGAATTTTATTTTTTACTGGATCATAAATTGAAGATTTACTGAAAAAATAATGCTAACGAAAATTTCTTTGGAAAAAATTCTTGAGCGTGCCTTGATGGGGTATGACTTATCTTCCCAAGAGGGAGTGATATTGTTACAACAAACTGAGCCAAAGGCGATCGCAGCAATCCGTGCTACATCAGACACACTCCGCCACACTCAAGCAGGCGATACGGTTACATACATAATTAACCGTAATATCAACTTTACTAATATTTGTGAGCAGCACTGTAGTTTTTGTGCTTTCCGTCGAGATGATGGTGATGCCGGTGCATACTGGTTAGATTCGGCGCAAATTTTGGAAAAAGCAACAGATGCAGTGCGACGAGGTGCAACGGAAATCTGTATGCAGGGTGGGTTAAATCCACAAGCGCAGATAAATGGTAAATCTTTACCCTACTATCTCAAGGTAGTGGAAACCATCAAAAAGGAATTTCCACAGATTCATCTCCATGCTTTCTCTCCCCAAGAAGTGGAATTTATCGCCAGACTTGATGGACTTGAATATGCTGATGTAATTATTGCTTTGCGCGATGCTGGTGTTAGCTCAATGCCGGGAACAGCAGCAGAAGTATTAGACGATGAAGTAAGGCGGATATTGTGTCCAGAGAAGATTAATACAGCCACTTGGCTAGAAATTGTCAGCACCGCTCATAAATTAGGCTTGCATACCACCAGCACCATGTTATCTGGGCATATTGAAACCCACGAGCAGCAAATCGGACATTTAGAAAAATTGCGATCGCTCCAAAAAACTGCCATCAATCAGGGATATCCCGCAAAGATCACAGAGTTTATTTTATTACCATTCATTGGCCAAGAAGCGCCCAAACCTTTACGTCGCCGTGTCGGACGCGATCAACCAGTTTTAAGCGATGCCCTGCTGCTAGGCGCTGTGGCGCGGATTTACTTGGGTAATTGGATTCCCAACCATCAGCAGAGTTGGGTAAAACTGGGGCTTGCAGGTGCAACCGAAGCCTTAGTTTGGGGTTGCAACGATATCGGTGGTACCTTGATGGAGGAGCATATCACTACAATGGCAGGTGCTTTGGGTGGTACATGTATGGAAGTGGAAACTTTAGAAACTGCGATCGCTTCTTTAAAACGACCTTACCAACAACGTGATACCCTGTATCAGAAAATTAAGAATTAAGAAAAAATTCCTCTTCAATCTTCTTACTCTGTGTTCTCTGCGCCTCTGCGGTTAAATAAATTGCTTTTAAACCGCAGAGGCACAGAGAGAAAAAACCGATTTAACGCTTAACTGATTTGTTTACATCTTCTCCATACAGAAACCGTTAACATCAAGCCCGTAATAGATAACAAACCAAGATTTGCATCTGGCTCTGGTACTGTGTGGGTATCAGAAATTCCTAACCCTGGTAGTCTTTTAGTACCTTCCTTAACAGCACCCTGTAATAATTCAGGATCTAACCCCAACGCATCTAGAGCCGTAACAGCAACTTGAGTTGTTTTTACAGTCTGTGTTTCGATTGTACCTTTGATTCCAGAAGCTAAAATCCCACTAGAAGCAATCAATGCAACATGAGTATCGTCATCCGAAAAACCCCCATGTTCAGCCCTTTTTGTACCATCTGAAATCACATATCCAGGGTTCAATTTGATAATTAAATCTGGTGTCCTGTCATCTGACAACGGATTACCAAAACCTGCTTGTTGTAGTGCATCACCAGATAACACCTCATTAATCGCTGGATTGTTGAGATTCTTTAAAAGAGTTTTCGCAGTATCAGCTTGACTTTGATCTGCAAGCCAAAATAAGCCAATATCATCTTGTGTTGTATGATTTACGATAATTCCAGCTTTTTCTAAGACATCTGTAAATGTGTTTTCGGCAATCAGGGTAGCTGTTCCCTCACGAGGACTTTGACCGTGTTTTGCTGTTAAGACCACCAGTGTTGAATCAAACAAATTTTGTTGCTTCAATGCATTAACTATGTTCCCGATACTAGCGTCTGTATGTTGCAGGGCATCAATTAATCCAGGTGAAGGTGTTCCATCAGCAGTAATTCCACCATTGCTACTAGCATCTTTCTGGGCGACGCTAAGAGATTGAAAATTCATGCCAAAAATAGCAGGAGTTCCCGGAGTAGTCGTTCCTTGAGAATCCTTACCAGCTATTTGATTTAAAAGCGCATTTACCTTCAGATCATCATAAGCCTCTGTAAGACTAGTGCTTTTAGTTGTCGTTTTAAATGTGAGATTACTAGGATTTTGGGCCGTTGATTGATCAACTAATTTTCCGTTTTCTAAGGCAACCTTAGCATTAATTTCTGGAGCATAAAAATCATCAATTCCCTTACCTGAAGGCCCATTCGCAAGGTCATAAGCAGGATGTTTGTCAATAAATGCAGTGTGTAACCCCGCATCATGAGCTACCTCAAAAATTGTATTAACATTCAGGTAGTTATGAGGATAAATCGGTTTTCCTGTGCTGTCTACTGGCAACTTACTTGAATCAATGCTACCTTTACCAAAATCACCTCCTCCACTAAGAAGATTTGGGTTTTGATCAATGCTTTCATCAAAAACAACTTCAGTACCAGCAGGATTTCCTAGTTTACTTAATAATGAGCGACTATATGAATTGTCATAATAAACCCCTGTAGTTTTTGGACTTGCTCCTGTTAGGTAGTTCAATTCACCAGGAAAGGAATCGGAAGGTGTGCTGGTAAAGGCGTTAGTATAAGTAACACCATTTGCTTGCAAATTCTTAATATTCGATAAATAAGGTTGAAGCAAAGGATCATCGATGTCAGCATCATGTAGTCCATCTACTGATAAGAGCAACACATGTTGGTAAAGACTGGCTGCTGTTGCTTCTGAGTTATTAAATTGTAAAAATGTCTGCCCTGTTAAAATAACTGTGCTGAAAATCACTGTTTTTAAAACAGTAGGTAGATGAGAATTACTAAATCGATTCATCCTATTTATTTCCTTTGTTGATAAAATACTCTGTGTATTGTTATAGCCCTATGGTTATTAGCAATTAACCTAAGCTAAAACAACACAAAGTGTTGTGAAATATACTTGGTTGCAAAGGTATTTGGTTACTAAATAGCAAAAATTTAAACTCCTCTATTTATCGTTACTTCTGTTAAAGTAACCATTTAATTTAGGAATTGGTTATTTGATGAGTCAGCTTCATTGGTATCGCATATTTTGATGCTCAAACGAAAGATTAATCAAATCAGATTAATTTAAAGTTAAGAATATATGATAAAAAAATTAAGATTAACCTTGTAGGTAAGATAATCCTTGCTTGTGTTAAAAAGCCCTAATAATTTAGAGGTGGAGCATTATGAGAATTTTAATAGTTGAAGATGACGATCGCATTGCCAAGCCATTAGCCGAGTTTTTAAGGCGACAACACCATATTGTAGATATAACAACCGATGGGTTGGCAGCTTGGGAATGGTCACAATCAGCACTATATGAGCTAATTTTATTAGATTTAATGCTTCCTAAATTAGATGGAATTACTCTATGTAAGCGTTTACGCGCTGCTTCATCTAATGTTCTGATTTTAATGCTGACGGCACGAGATACAACAGGCGATAAAATTATCGGACTCGATGCTGGTGCTGATGATTACTTAATTAAGCCATTTGAATTAAAAGAGTTAGCAGCACGCATCAGAGCTTTAGCTCGAAGAACTCCAGAAATTCGTCCCCAGATTTTAATCCACGGTGATTTGCAACTAGACCCAGCAAATCAACAGGTTACTTATGCAGGAAATATCATATCATTAACTCCTAAAGAATATATGATATTAGAATATTTTTTGAGAAACCAAAATCAAGTTGTTACTCGCTCGGCGATTCTTGATAAATTGTGGGACTTTGATAAATCTTCGGGAGAAGGAAGTATTAAAACTCATATTACAAATTTGCGGAATAAACTTAGAGCATCTGGAAGTTCAGAAGACTTGATTGAAAATATCTATGGTATTGGTTATCGTCTTGGACACAATTAAAATAATTCGTAATTCGTAATTCGTAATTTGTAATTTGTAATTCGTAGCCAGAGGCGGTTAAGATGCCCCACCCCACAAAATTAGATAATTTATTTGCTAGAAAAGCCTTATTCAAATCTTTAGTTAAAAATTAACAATTTCATAACGAAAATAATGTGTTTCAAAGAATTAGATATCGTTTATTGTTGTCTTACTTAGTTGTGTTCGCATCGCTGCTGGGAATATTTGCGATCGCAGTCCGATTTGCTTTCACACGCAGTCTGACTGAACAAATCACCGATCAACTCACAGCTATAGGTAAAGGTGCAGCTGCAAATGTAGAGTTTGAAAAAGGTCGCCTAACGGTTGAAAGTGACTTTCGTTCACAAGACTTAATTGCTTATCATCAAGCATTGCAGTGGTTTGATACTCAAGGAAATTTGATTACCCAACAAGGAAAAACTGTTTTAACTTTACCTTTTTTACCAAACAAAATAGTACAAGCTAGGACTGGTAAAATTTCTATTCAAGCAGTAACCGTACCAATTATTGCTAGCGATAATGGCGATCTAGTTGGGTATGTTAGAGTGAGTCAATCTTTAGAAGAATTTGATGAAACCCTCCAAAAATTAGACTGGGGATTAGGCGGTGGGATTATTATAACTTTGGTTCTGAGTGGTATTGGCGGAATTTTACTAACTCGTCAAGCAATGCAACCCATTGAAGAGAGTTTTGCAAAGCTTAAACAATTTACTGCTGATGCTTCTCATGAACTACGGAGTCCGTTAATGGCTATCAAAATTAATGCTGAGTTACCCCTAGAATATCCAGAAGAAATAGGGCCAAAAGATGCAGAAAAGTTTCAGGCGATCGTCAATGCTACTAACCAGATGACTCGCCTTACAGAAGACTTACTGATGTTAGCACGCACTGATAGAGTTTCCAAACAGAATAGGGATACTCTCGATTTAACGTCAATATTAGAGAACCTGATCAAACTGTATAAACCTCAAGCTGAGGCTAAAGAAATTAATTTAAAAATTCAATTAATCGCTAATCTTCAGCTAATAGGTGATTCAGTTCAATTAACGCGACTGTTTACTAATTTAATTGAAAATGCACTCTACTACACACCATCAAGAGGCGTAGTTGAAATTAAAACTAGTCGTGTTGGTTCCCAGCTTTATGTCAACCTGCAAGATACAGGTGTTGGAATTGCACCAGAGTATACAGACAAGGTTTTTGAGCGTTTTTGGCGAGCAGATCAATCTCGTTCTTATTGGTCAGGTGGTTCTGGTTTAGGGCTAGCGATCGCTCAAGCGATCGCCCAAAATCACGGTGGATTAATTAGTGTTACGAGTCAATTAGGAGTTGGTAGTTGTTTTACTGTCCGTTTACCAACTTCTTGACAATGTGACTTTCCTGCTTATTTGCCATCATTATTGGTTTCTTGAACTTGAATACTACTCTTGGGACGAGTAGCTTCATTCTTCTCATCTTGTTGATTGGCATTCTCAGCATAGAGAACTTTGCCATTACCAGCATCAACCTTAACATCTTGCTGACCAATTTCTACAGAATAAACTAAGTTGCCATCTTCATTTTCGAGTTTGACACTTTTCGCTTTTCCTCCTACAGATGCCTCAACTGTTTGCTGTGCTTGTTGTGCTGTAATTTTAGCTAGCGGTTGCAGTTTTGCCGCTTCTTGTGCATCGTCGTTGGTTTCACCGTCGCCATCACTAGCTTCAGCAACTTGAATAACACTATGATGCTGACGTGCAATCGCTACAAAAGATTGTGGTTGTTTTGCAGACACAACTCTCGACAATCCAGCGAGTCCCAAAGTACCAATAAAAGCTGCTGCCAAAATGATTTTTTTGGAAGTCTTCATACTTGTGAAATTCCTTTAATTCTGGGTTTGTATTTTCACAGTAGGTAATAAAAGTCAAGAAATAGTCAAGATTGGTTTGAGTTCAATAAATTCAACATTAAATGGTGAAAATAATTTTTAATGAGATATTTCAGCTATTTATAGTGCCTATATTATGAGAAAATCCCGTTTTCAATCAAATCTTGACTATTTCTTGACTTTTGCTGTGTAAAGTACAATCATTCTGTAATTGCTGAGAGTACAGCTAACTTTAAGAGGTTTTGGTACGGTTGGAACCAGTATGCTTTTTTTGTCTATTTTTGACGATGACTTATTACAGCCTTGCATAAAATCGTGGCGAATTGAGGGTTGAAATTTAAACGCAAAGGGGCGCAGAGAATTCGCTACGAATTCATGAAATGTTGTACTTAAACCACGTCTATCTTGAAACCTGTAGTTCAACTCTAATGAATAAGGATTTGC
>NZ_JABXKH010000177.1 GCF_017115105.1 Nostoc sp. NMS2 | reverse complement strand
TTTATCCCCTAAACACTTGCTATTTTACAGGTTTTAGGGGATGAATCAGCCCTGCCGATAAATTGGGGGAAAGGGGGGATCAAAAGCCTGTGGCGCAACTCTAGCAGACTTGTGTGTACACCGTAGCCTAAAAGGAGAGAGAAATAGAAGTGAGGTTTTCCAGATACCGTGAAAAGTCAGGAATATTTATGCCCCATGCCCTAACTAACAACTCCCAAGACAAATTCACCTTCATTCACAGCTTGATTGGTTGCGACATCATAAACTAATCCATCTTGTTGAGCGTAGACATCAATTACACTAGGTAACTGACCTTCTTTATTAAAACTGAGAATTTGATACAGCTTTTGCCCAGCTTTGACTGTACTACCTAATGCTATTCTCGATTGAATCATACCACCTGCGATCGCATAATATTTTTTCCGGTTGCTGCTAGATGCAAAAGTCATTTCATAGGTTTTTGTATCATCAGAGAAATCAGGAATTTGCAGTACACCTTTTTGCAATAGATAGTTTTTCACACCTCGTACACCTTTAGCGACTGAATCAGGATTCATTTGCATTCCTGTTCCTAATTCCAGTGTCCAAGCTTCCACATCAAACTTGATTTCTTTACCTA
This sequence comes from Nostoc sp. NMS2, assembly GCF_017115105.1. Lineage (GTDB taxonomy): Bacteria > Cyanobacteriota > Cyanobacteriia > Cyanobacteriales > Nostocaceae > Nostoc. The sequence goes on along the minus strand of NZ_JABXKH010000177.1, from coordinate 23,846 downwards.
ACTCTTTAAAACAAGCTTCCAGTGCTAACCAAGGTTTGATAAAAGCTTCATCAAAAGCATCACCATCATATTTATCAAGTAAGATTCCGAAATCAAGCAGGAAGTATTTTGCACTATCTTCTCGATTTCGGAAATAATAAACGTAGTCTAACGCTTGATTTGTAGAACTATGTAAATCAATTAAGTAGTCTGCATCTAAACTCAGATTTTGTAGTTTGGAGCTAAAAATCTCAGTGTAGGGTACACCACTGGAAGAATTAATCTTTTCTAAAAGTTTCGCAAACTTCTGCTTAATTAAAGTTAGATAATTTTGTCGAATGACCTTTAGATCACTATGAAGTTGAGATTTAGTAAAAACTACTAAATCATCAGCTTCTTTCTCGTAATCCCAAAATATGCGATTCCAGTCTTTAGCTTCGTAAATACAGTAACGTCCAGGGGAAAAATGGTGAGCGCGTTCATTCGTCCCCATTGGATTACAAACGGGAACTAGCCAAATTTCTCCAGTTAAATCTGTATCATTTATTTTTAATAAAAACTCAATTAGCTGGTAAATAACGGCATTGCCAGCAATTTCTGCACCGTGCAGATTAGATTGAATGTATACCTTTTTACCAGGTTGAGCGCCGATGAATTTGTATAATTGTAAGTATAGGCGATCGCCCGAAGCCATTTGACGTAATACAATACTTTCAATAACTGGCAGCATGAAACAACTCGGTGATGATTTGAGTAAATTATCGCTGTATCTGTACTGAATTAAAAGCCTAACCCAATAGAATTTGCTGATTTCATTTGCGTAATCAGCTAACCTCTGCGTGAATGAATAGGATAAGGTAGCACACATTAACTTTACGTGAGTTCGACGAACCTCTCCCTGCCTTGAACTAAAGTTCAAGTCTGTCCCTCTCCGAATCGGAGAGGGACGGTTTTGCGTAGTAAAACCAGGGAGAGGTTTCAATATTTACGCCAATTAGGTAATTACTAAATAGCGCGTCGAACTCACGTTAACTTTGCGGCTATTTTTTGCGTAAGTTCTGAGTCAAATCAAAAACCTCTCCCTGGTTTTATTAAGCAAAACCAGGGAGAGGTTCGTTGAATTCACGTTTCATTAAAAAGGTGAGAGCATCAAGGAACCACCTACGACTACCGACTAACCTCCAAAGCCGGCAATTAAACGCTTGAGGGCGCGATCGGTAACATCGCTATAGCGCAGTTCTCCAGACATAATCTGACCCATGATTTTGGCACCAGAAGGATGCTTAACACCAACTTTGTAGCCAATACCAGGAAAGCGATAGAATGCTCCAGCTAATTTTTGTGCCCAAGCCATCTCAGTACCAAATTCTTCATTAATAGCTTCACTATATTTTTCTAAAGCGTTGATGTCACCAGAAAGGGCATCATTAATGGCTCCTGCTGCAATCAAGCCGCTAAAAATTGAAGGACGAATGCCTTCTGCTGTCATCGGATAAACTACACAAGCTGCTTCTCCAGCTAAAACAGCATTTTGGGTATGCAACTTTTGCTTTCCATCCCACAAGCAAAGGGGATAACCATACTGCTTGCTGGTTTTGATATCTAGATCAAACGATCGCGCGTATTCATCTAAAATCTTCTTAAAATCCTGGGGTTCGCCACCGCCAAACGTACCGATACCAATGGAATAACCATCCGCTTTCGGGAAGTTCCACATATAGCCATTTTTCACCAAGCCCAACTCAATGTGAATTGTGGATTTGTCTTTCACAGTGGTGGAAATCTCTGCTTCCAAAGCTGCTGCTAAACGGCGTTTACGTTCTTTGAAGCCTAGCCATTTTGCCATTAGCCCTTTAGCACCGTCAGCCGCGATTAAGTAGCGACCTGTAACTGGCTCATTGGCTGTGTTAACTTGCCAATAGTCACCTTTAAATTCAATACCCCTGACTTCAGTATTATCTCGGAGTTCAGCCCCTTGCTTTTGTGCTTGCTGCACTAGGAAATGGTCAAAAATATCTCGTCGCACCATCCAGACTGGTTCTTCTGTGGCGATTTTTGCTTCCACTGGGTCGCCTAATTTCCAGGTAAAGCGAAAGGAGTCAGCTTTTACAGAAATTGCTGGGCTAAAATCAAAGTCAAACCATTGAGCGATCGCTGGAGATACACCACCACCACAAGGTTTATATCTTGGTAAAGATTCTTTTTCTAACACTAATACTGAGCGACCCTGCTTGGCTAAATGATATGCAGCTGTTCCACCAGCTGGCCCAGCGCCGACGATGATGCAGTCGTACATAAGGCTGTATTTTGGCTCCTGAATTAGTTGATTATTTACTTCTACTTACTTGTTTAATTTTTTTGAGATACCTAAAAAATGATAAAGGCTGAAGAATTTTACCATCATCCTTCAGCCTTTATGTTTCAGACTTGAGACTTTAAACAGTCGTAATGTCTTTTTCTTTTTCTGCCAATAGTGCGTCTATTTTGGCTGTATACTCGTTTGTGAGTTTTTGCAAATTGTCTTGTTGGTCTTTTGATTCGTCTTTGGAGATTTCAGAGGCTTTTTCCTGCTTGCGAATCGAGTCTATGGCATCGCGGCGGATGTTGCGAATAGCAACACGACCTTCTTCAGCATACTTGGTAGCCATTTTAACGAATTCTTTTCGGCGATCGCTTGTCAAAGGCGGAATATTCAGCCGAATTACAGAACCATCGTTGCTGGGAGTTAAACCCACATCTGAAAGTGAAATCGCCTTCTCAACAATGTTTAGGGTGTTGCGCTCGTAGGGCTGAATCAGAATTGTTGAGGCATCTGGCGTGCTAATATTTGCCAGTGATTTTAAAGATGTAGGCGAACCGTAATAGTCCACTAATACCTTATCTAATAGACTCGCATTGGCGCGACCAGTGCGGATCGTGTTAAAAGCTCGTTGAGTTGACTCAACAGAACTTTGCATTTTGCTTTTCGCGTCAGCTAATATCACAAGAACCTCCCACAAGGGTACCGATGGATTCTCCCAAGACTGCTCGGTGGATGTTACCTCGCACCGTTAGGTCAAATACCAGAATTGGGATATTATTTTCTTTACACAAGGCGATCGCAGTACTATCCATCACCCGCAAATCTTTGGCTAAAACGTGCGCGTAGGTAAGGCTATTGTAACGCTTGGCGTTAGGATAAATCTGAGGGTCAGCATCATATACCCCGTCTACTTTGGTGGCTTTAAAAATCACTTCAGCATCAATTTCTGCTGCTCTTAATGCCGCAGTGGTATCAGTAGTAAAGAAGGGATTTCCAGAACCAGCCCCAAAAATTACCACCCGCCCTTTTTCAAGATGACGGATGGCACGACGACGGATATATGGTTCTGCTAATTCTTGCATAGCGATCGCAGTTTGCACCCGCGTCTGTACCCCTATGTGTTCTAGCGAATCTTGCAACGTCATGGCGTTCATTACCGTGGCAATCATCCCTATGTAGTCAGCGGTTGCCCTGTCCATCCCCGCCGACGCTGCTTTCACGCCACGAAAAATATTGCCGCCGCCAACAACAATGGCCATTTGAACGCCGGTGGCTATCACCTCTGCTACCTCTTGCGCTATTCCTTTGACCACTTCTGGATCAATGCCATAGCCCATGTTGCCCATTAAGGCTTCACCGCTCAGTTTGAGTAAAACCCGTCGGTAATTCGTTCCCATGAAGTTACGCTTTATCAAAAAAGTTGCAATTGCCTCCAATTTAAGATAGCAGTTACAGGGACTATCTATGTCTAGTTACGCCAAATCAATGTAGTACCTACTGGTTCTGTTTGTGGTACATCTATTGTCTGACCAAGAAATAGAGAGGCGATCGCACTTCTTAAATATTCTTCTCCCACTGCTGATGCATCTTGGGGATGATTGTCAATTTTGCCTTTGTAGCGGACTATACCATTAGCATCTATTAAAAAGGCCATTGGTGTTTTCGTAGCACCAAAACTCTGGGTTACATCTTGCGTCGAGTCCCACAGGTAAGGAAAGTTCAAATCGTGACGCTGGGCAAAAGCTTTCATATTTTCAAAGCTTGGCCTAGTTACATGATTACCATCACTACCATTCATCCCAATTAGTGTAAAGCCTTTGGGGGCAAATTCGGCTTGAATGTTTTTTAACCTGTTTATATACCACTCTACATAAGGACAGTGGTTACATAGAGAAATAACGCCCACTGCTCGGAACTTCTCAAGATAACGCCTGAGATGGTGTACTTGATCGTCAATTCCTGGCAGTTCAAAATCGGGTGCATAGCTCCCGACGGGAGTATCGATTGTTTCTAGTATATTCATGTTATCTGGCTCGCAGAACTAGGAACAAGAAAAATGTTGTTAAATTCAGCGTCAGTTTCCAGTTGCAAACCACCCCTTAGCCGATGCCTCATATTCTGACAATGTTATAGACCAAAATTGCGATCGTAAATTGTGAATCTACTGAATCTAGCACTGATACTAATTCACTCACATCTAAAAAAATCGTGAAAATATTACTCACATAATAGAAGTGATGATTCCTAATGCTGACATAATCTAAGTTGTGAGTAAATTACCTCCATCAACAAGATGAAAATTCTCTATCTGGATAAAACTATCAGCCTAGTACCGCAGGGCGTAATTCGTAATTCGTAATTCGTAATTCGTAATTGCTGTACCGTAAGGGTTTCATTGATTTGGAATGGGTGGTTTATTTACGCCGCGCTGTACTAGAAGCTTTCCTAGTGTATGCCTAAGTTATCACTAGAGCAAAGGATTTAATTTGAAAATCTGATAAATTTTATTCAAATTCAAAACAATTTTACTTACGCCTTACTTCTGACAGGCTTTTACCCTAGTATTCATCAAATTTCCCATGACAACCTCAAGTTCAAAAACAGCATTTACCTCTACAAAAACCTGGATTTGGCAAGATTTCCCTATCTGCTATCAAACCCAAGGAACCACTGGACCAGCTGTTGTCCTCGTGCATGGATTTGGCGCTTCTTTGTGGCATTGGCGGAAAAATATTCCCGTATTAGCGCAAAATTGCCGGGTTTATGCTATTGATTTGATTGGTTTTGGCGGTTCCGCAAAACCTCAACCTGGTGAAAAAATTGCCTACACTCTAGAAACCTGGGGACAACAAGTAGCAGATTTTTGCCGTGAAGTTGTCGGCGAACCTGCTTTTTTAGTCGGAAATTCTATTGGCTGTATTGTAGCCATGCAAGCAGCAGTTAGCAACCCAGATATTGCCTTGGGAGTTGCATTACTCAACTGTTCTTTACGGCTGTTGCACGATCGCAAACGGGTAACTTTACCCTTGTCTCGTCGTTTCGGAGCGCCTTTACTGCAACGCTTGCTTTCTATCAAACCAGTTGGCGATTTCTTTTTCAATCAACTTGCCAAACCGAAAACAGTGCGGAAGATTTTACTAAAAGCTTATGCTAATTCTGAGATGGTGACAGATGAGTTGGTAGATATTCTCACTTCACCAGCAAGCGATCCGGGGGCTGTAGCTGTTTTCCTTGCCTTTACTTCTTATTCTACAGGACCATTACCAGAAGACCTTTTACCACTGCTACCTTGTCCTGCAATTATCTTGTGGGGAACAGCCGATCCGTGGGAACCAATTAAGTTAGGTAGAGAATTAGCTAATTTCCCACAGGTACAAAAGTTTATTCCTTTAGAAGGAGTTGGGCATTGTCCCCAAGATGAAGCACCTGAGTTAGTCAATCCGATTTTACTTGATTGGATTTGGGAGCAAAAGACAGTAATAAATTCAGCAAAGTCAGAGGCATAATTTGCATCAAACTAACCCCAAAATATTTAGAATGTATATTGCAAATTGATTCTTATACTGCAATAAGTTAAAGGGAAAATAGAAAAGTAGATACTAAATATATAGCGGTTCTCGCTTGGATGTAATACAGTTTGACCTCTCTCCTTTTAGGAGAGAGGCTTTGAATCTTACTCCCCAACGCTAGTAGGGAAGAGGCTGGGGGTTAGGTCTGTATTGCAACTCAACTGGAACCGCCATAACATAATTTGGTTTATTCTCGCCGACTTACTTACTGCAATAAGTTAAAAGGAAAATAGAAAGGTAGATACTATATTTAGTATCTACCTTTATTTGCTCTAATCTGTTGATTTCATACATTAAGAAAAGATGGAGACGGTTCAAACTCTCTCTTTCAAAACTTGATTTATGTTGAGTGATTTATATGATGTTTCTCCTTACACCGCTAATTGCAAAGTTTAAACTACGGGGTTATGCAGTCCTTAAACTTTGCTAACTTAGTCTTACCACCAAGACCAGGAGTGTCTGGGGAAGCGGTGTCGGCGGAAATGGCGTCGGGGGAAGTGGCTTCTATAAAAACCGCGCATTCCTCCAGATAGAAGCTGCTGTTCTTCTTTCGATAACTCAACGAACAAATCAGGTGTAATAATTTGATCTGACATAATCGTTTGCCTCGCTTTTGTACAGTGCAGAAGAATGGCTAGTGCCTTGAGTTATACAGCAAAAGCTGTAATCTTCAATTAGTCAAAACTACTTTGATCTGAAGTAAGGGGAGTTTACCTACCTTTAACAAGGGGCTTAAGCCCCTTGTCTGGTTATAGGAGACTGCTCAAATTCTTTCTCAAAATTGAATTTATCTTAAGGGAGTTATATGAGCTTCTCCTGTTCCCACTAATTGCAAAGTTTAGGACATTTATGGGATTTTACGCAGGCGAACAATACCACTAATAAAGAATCGTTGACGACGGGAACCACCTGGGGATGTGCCTCCAACGCCGACAGAAGGCTCTTCACCACCTGATTCTTCATCACCTAAGTCTCCTTCTTCGCCATCTTGTCCACCAGCTAGAAGCTGTTGTTGCTCTGTAGATAAGTCCACAAGCAAATCAGACATGGTAATTTGATTTGACATAATTTTTTACCTCACTTACGAACATAGGTGTTATTCACCTATATTTTTAATAGTAATTATTTCCTGACAGTTTAAATTATTCTAAGGTTATAAATGATAATAATAAAATTATTCCTTTTGGCTCATGAAAATTTAAATATAAAATGAAAAATAACTTTGTATCTTAATTGGTAAAATTGCACTATATATTGATAATTTTCTCAAGCTTTATCCTGATTTAGTAAGTAAAACTTTAGTTATCTAGATTTTATTAATAAATGTAGAGGCACGATTAATTGTGCCTCTACGCCCAATACTGTTTGGTTTAGTCAAGACGCGATGAATCGCCGTCTCTACAATAATCAGTCTTTCGTCTTGACGGCGATTCATCGCATCTTTGTGATGATTTATCTCTAATTTTTATGAGAAGACACTATTTAAGAGATTGGTAATTAAATTTTTCCATTTATTCTCTCCTAAACTAGAGGTTGGTAAGCCAAATGTTATAGAAGACCCGATAGTAAATTGTGACAAACTATATCTAGTTTTTTGTGAAGAAACATCACCACCTACAAGATTTAATGTATTGTCTGCTGCAGTTTGGATATTAGTTTGCTGGATAAAAAAATTACTTCCACCTGGTATATTTGTGATTTGCCCAGCAGCTAGGGTTTCCTGTTCTTCTTCAGACAAATCTCTGAACCATTCAGGATTGTGGGATTTGGTATTTTCAGACATAGTTTTATTTGCTTATACAAAGACTATTTTTTAGGGAGCATCCCAAATGTGCAAGTTTATTTTTATAGGGTATTTGGAATTAGACTAGGAATGAAATAACGAACCGCCAAGGACGCAAAGAACGCAAAGGAAAGATGTTTGTACAGAGTTTTTGTGCCAGTTCTGTGCCTTTTAGCAAAATTGGGATGCTCCCATTTTTTACAGTGATAAAAACTTTAAATGCTCTCCTTGCTGAGAGAGAAAAGTCTCAATATTACCTTGTATTTGCACCTGACCTTTATCTAGTAGTACAATCCAATCGGCTCGATTAATTACGCTGGGACGATGGGTAATCAAAATAGTAGTTTTGCCTTCTCGGTATTTCAAAAGTCTGTCTAGTACGTGAGATTCGCTGACTGGATCGAGTCCGGCGGTTGCTTCGTCTAAAATAAGTACAGGTGGATTGGTGAGGATGCCTCTAGCGATCGCTAATCGTTGTCTTTGTCCACCAGAGATATTTGCCCCAAATTCCCCTAAAACTGTTTGATACTGATTCGGAAGTTGACTGATAAACTCGTCTGCATCAGCTATCTGGCAAGCTTTGACAATTTCCTCAAAGGAAATGTAAGGCGTTCCTAAGCGGAAGTTTTCTAAAATTGAGCGACTCCAAAAATGGGGTTCTTGGGGTACATAGACTACTTGTTGTCGCAAACAATCCAGGGAAAGGTCGTTGATGTTATAGAAGCCAATGCGGATATTGCCAGAGTTAGGCTGATATAAGCCTGCAATCACTTTCGCTAAACTACTTTTACCACAACCTGACTTACCAATCAAAGCGATCGCTTTCCCTCCAGGAAGTTTGAGAGAAAAATCTTCTAATAAGTCAACTCTGCCAGGGTGGTGAAATTGGATATGGGAACAGCGAATGTCTGCATCACTAGAAATTTGGACGACTGGCTTTTGACTACCTCCGACTACTTCCGGTGTCGCATCGATAACTTCCAGAAGGCGAGAAATTGCTGTTTGAGAGCGAAAATATTCATCTACTAAGCCAACCACTGAGTTAATTAAAGCCAGAACATTAAATTGTAAGGCGTTAAAAGCCAGCATTTGACCAATGCTTAATTCCCCATTAATCACCAAGATACTTCCTAGACCAAGTAAAATCACACCACCAATGGTAGCTATAAGTTTGCTAATAGTACCGTTGATAATACCGATTTGGATGGTGCTAAAAGTCAAGTTAGCAAGGCGGCCAAAGCGGCTTTGAAATTCATCCCAAAATTGCGGAGCGGCATTTGTAGTTTTGATTACCTGTGCGCCCTTAAAAGTTTCTACCAAAACACCTTGATTTTCCGTCCCTAAAACTAAGAGACTGCGGGTTTTTTGTTGGAGGATGGGTAAAAAAGGTAGGGTAGAGAGGGTAATTAACCCAGCAAAAACCATGACTGCTATTGTCAGTTTCCAACTGTAAAACAGCATCAAACAAAAAGAAACCACGGCAACAAAAAACTGGCTAGGTAAAAGAACTACAATTTGCGATACCAACTGGTTGATGTCGTTGATATCTCGCAGACGGCTAGTGATTTCACCACTACGACGGGCTTCGTAGTAATTTAAAGGCAATTGGAGAATTTTTCGCCCAAATTCCAAGACTAATCCTAATTGCAGTCGTTGCCCAAAATGAGCAATCATAATCGCTTGTAATAGTTGCAAAGTACTGCCGAATAAGCTCATAACTACAACGGCTGAGATCACAACAGTGAGTAACTGGGTATCTCCACGCACAAGTACATCGTCTGTAAGCAGTTGGATCAAGACGGGAGTACCTAGAGCCAACAGACCTAAGACAATGTTGATCGTTAAAACTTGAGTTAGCAGTCCACGATAAGGCAAGATGCGTATTAAAAAGCGACTTAAGCCACCTTTTGCTTCTTCTTCGGGCTGCTCAAAAAAACGTTCTGGATCTGGCTCTAGTAAGAGCATCACCCCATTCCAAGCTTCTGTTAACTCTTCTCGGTTAACATAACGAATACCCACACCAGGATCGGCAATGACGTATTTATTGCCGCGCTTGTTGTATAAAACAACCCAATGATAACCCCGCCAATGAATAATTGCTGGTAGATTTATTTCTGTGATTCTATCGACGATCGCAGGTGAAGCTTTCACTGCCCTGGCATTAAAACCTAGTGTCTCAGATCCACGTTTTAAACCCAGCAAAGTTGTTCCTAGCTGTCCAGTCCCAACGGCATCTCGACTGCGATTTATGCTTAAAAAACGTCCGTAATGTTTGCAAATTGAAGCAAGGCTGGCGGCTCCACAGTCTTCTTCACTCAACTGCAAAACACATTGGTAATTTTTATGGAGTTTGAATAGATCGAACATGGTTACTAAACCTATTAAAATAATTCGTAATTCGTAATTCGTAATTAAGTAATGTATGGGGGATTTTAACCCCACCGCAAAACTTGTCGCGCAATATTAGGCGAGGGACTTAGACCCCTCAAAAATATTAAAAATTTGTGATGAATCTGGCTTTGCGGAGAACGAACTGAAGCACCGTTTCTCGGCGGGAAATTATATCAGCCCTACCTTCCATGCCAGCTTTCAGATGACACTGGCGATCGCCTCTACTCAAATATGAAGTTTGTGGCTCAATAGTTACTTCGTAAGCAACTACCTGGGCTACACCTGAATTGACATTGTTTTTTACAGGTAAAGTATCTGGTGCAACTGTTTTGACAGTTCCTTTGAGAGTGCCGTAGTCTGGATAGGGACAAGCAGAAACTTGCATTTGAACTTTTTGGCCTGCTTTTACCTTGTCAATATCTTGAGCCGGCACACGAGCTTTAACTAGTAAAGAAGCGTTGAGAGGAGCAATCTGAGCGATCGCTTCACTTGGTTGCACTACTTGTCCTGGGTTACGAAGATTCAATTGCAACAGTGTTCCGGCGATTGGCGATCGAATCACACTCAAATTCAAGTCGGTTTGAACCTGTTGCAAATCTTTTCTACTGCTAGCGAGTTGCTTTTGGAGTTCAAGGCGCTGCTGGAGTAAGGTTTCTCGTTCTTTTTTCAAAGCGGCTAAAGTAGCCTCACCTCTAGCCTGTTCTTGCTTAATTCGTTCAGATGCCACTATTACAGCCGCATTACTGGCATTAATTGCGGTTTTAGCTTTTTCTAAATTCGTTTGTGCGATATTTAGGGCTTGTTCTTTGTCCTCCAAAAGATTTTTAGCACTAACTTTAGCTTCTTCTAGCTTCGCCTGGGCAGATATAACCGCTTGTTCTTTTTCCTCAAACAGATTGCGAGAAACCGATCCCGATGCTACTATCGGCTGCAATCGGTCACGTTGTACCTTGGCTACTTGCAAAGCTGCTTCTGCTTCTTGTACAGTTGCCCTTAAAACTTTTTCCCGCAGTAAGCGATCACGTTGTACCTTGGCTAACGTCAAGGCTGCTTGTACTTGTGTCATATCAGCCGCAGCTTTAACTTGCTGATCTTGATAGTTGCGTTGTGTCCCAGCTAATTCAGCTTGTGCAGCAATAATCGTGCGGTTGGTTAAGTTTGTCTGGGCTGCAATCTGAGTATCGATTTCACCCAGTTGAGCATCAATTTGACTTTGTTGTAATTTACCTTGCTGAATACTACTTTCTAGTTGACTCTTTTGAGTCTGAAGGCGGGAATTATCAATTTGAGCGATCGCTTGTCCCTGAGTCACCACTTGATTTTCTTGAATATCAATGTTTTGAACGGTTCCGGCCATCGCAGACTGAACAACCCGTAGTTCTCCTACAGGTCGAATACTTGCAGGAACTTTGACCGTGACATTGTAACTGAGAACAGATGTAAGAGCGATCGCAGCCACAAAGGTAGTGAGTAAAACTCCTCCGCCAATGTGAGTCCATTTGCTGATATGGGGGAGAAACTCGTTAACATCAACTACATGGAGTTGCTCTGGATTGGGTTCATTAAACCTATTTCCAAAATAGTTTTCCTCGCTGACTAAGAAGTTCGCCATAGTACATCATTTTTTGAAATGTATACATCAAAAGCTCAGGTTTATCTAATATCAACCCCATTTTTTTGCTGCAAAGCTGATTATCTTAAATTACTTGATTGCAAATCAGATGCCACAAAAAAAGATATGTCTTTGGTAATACGCCACAGGGCATAATCAAGAATTAAAGTCTATGTTAACCTTGCCAAAAGTAATCAGGTAGCTAATTGCAGATTCGGCTTGTAAGGTAATCACAATGTGAAATGGAATATCACCAGGAGTATTTGCTGAATTAAAGAATGACAAAGTAAGATAAATTGCTAAAAATTCCCAGCAGAATGTTTTATGATTGTCTATAATTAGTAAAAGGGGAAGAGAAAGATGTGCGCGACAAGATAAGCGAATTGATCTTTCTCAAGATTCAAACGCGGGCAACGCGGTAAGAATACAGAGGAGAACGCTCAAACTCCCTCAAAGTCCTCACTTACGTTGAGCGAGTTACAATAAACTCCTCTGGCCCCCTTTTTTATTTATAAACAAAACAATCTTAACTACAAGCCTCCATCCTGAATCTGGATGTTTTGTTTCTGTGCAGAGTCAAATAACAGGCAAGTATTGAAATTACTTATTTAGATTTCTGGTCAGGTAAGAAAGGCAATAAAAAACGAGTGTTACAAAAAATGGATTCACTCTTAACTGCCTGAAAACATTAACTCACAGCTTTCTCGTTGAGACTCTTTTCGCCGAGGATTTTGATAGATGATGAAGATGTAGAATATCTATCGGCTAAGAAGTGGAAAATCAGAATTTCCAGATTATCCAGCACCACCACAATAGTAGAATGGGTGGTGCTGTCTAGTGAAAGTAGAGAGGTAGTCTTTGTAATAATTAGCTACTTGGTTCAAAGTTTGAGATTTAAGCTAAGAGAAGTCAAAAAAGGCAAAAATTCAAAGCCAAAATTTACAAGAAATATTTTGAACGTTTTATTTTTTGCTTTCTCTCTTTTCTCTGCCTAAATTTGCCAAATACTCTGATTATGTAATAGCTGAATTTTGCAAATTACCTGTGAAAATAATCAATCTAAGCGGCAAACAGTGGCGCTGATAAAGCGGGCAAGGGCGGCAGGACTATAGCAGTAGTACCACCTAATTGTAAGCCCTGTAATGCTGATGTCTGAGTACCGTCATTTGAGCCTTTACTGTTAGCTTCGCTGCCATTAGGCCCAGATTTGCTCGTTCCGTCTAACTTTGTAAGTCTTTTAGCAAAATTGCTCTGATTTCTCTGAGAGTCTACACCACCAGCAAGTAACTCTTGTTGTTCGTCAAATAACTCGACAAACAACTCAGATGTTTTGATTTGATATGACATGATTGTTAGCCTCACTTACGAAATTAGGTATGTGACTACCTAAGACCCAACTATAGGCATTGTTTGTCATGATTTCATAAACCTGAAGACATAAAACCAAATTGTATTTTTGTTTCTTAAGGTAGATATAAAATCTTTAATTTTTTTTAGATATACCAATGCCGTAGAGCAAGAATGGTCAATATTTGCTATTTTCAAACTGATTTAAAGTATTTGAACATATATTTATAAATTTGGCATATCTAAAACCACTACTTTGACATTATGAGTGAGGGATCATTAATAAGTTTTACTTAAGTCTTTGCGACTAATACATAAGCCGTTGCGAAAAATACACAATCTGTCGTAACGAATAGACATCTCCGAAAATAATTGTAGAGACGTAGTGCTGCTACGTCTCTACAAGGGTTCTGGATAAAACATTATTTGATTTCACCAGATGTCTAATGGATAATATTAGGCTTTTCAAGTGGAGCAAATAAGCTCAGTAAATTCTGGAGCGGTAAAGCAAGAAAGAACGCCGCAATGGTCAAACCGTCGTCAACCGCTCAAAACTATTGACAAATCCCTCAAAAACTTCTGACTTTTCACAGTATTTGAAAAACCTCTCTCTAAATCTCTCTCCTAGAAGGAGAGAGACTTTAAATTTTCCCCCTTCCCGCACTTCGTGCCGCTACGCGAACGTAGGGAAGGGGGTTAGGGGGTTAGGTTTTTCGTGGCTTTTCCACATAACGTGAAAAGTCAGCAAAAACTTGAGGTATTGTTTTAAACTCTAAGTTACTATAGTGAACTTTAAAAACTATGCTGACCCAAGATAAAAAACAACACAACTGGAAACCTATTATCAAAGCATTCGAGGTTGTCCTTGGCAAAAATGGCGTAGTGCAACGCCGCGAAGAACTTATTACTTATGAATGTGATGGTTTAACTGGCTATCGCCAACGTCCGGCGGTAGTGGTATTACCTAGAACAACAGAACAAGTTGCCCAAGTGGTAAAGATATGCAATCAATATTCTATCCCCTTCATCGCACGCGGTTCTGGCACTGGTCTATCTGGCGGCGCTTTACCAGTGAAAGACTCTGTTTTGATTGTCACTTCTTTAATGCGGCAAATCCTCAGCATTGATTTGGAAAATCAACGCACAATTGTTCAACCAGGCGTGATTAATAGTTGGGTAACACAAGCCGTTAGTGGTGCTGGTTTTTACTACGCTCCTGACCCATCTAGTCAAATTATCTGCTCTATTGGAGGCAACATTGCTGAAAACTCTGGTGGCGTACATTGTCTTAAATATGGTGTCACCACTAACCACGTTTTAGGATTAAAAATTGTCACGCCAGAAGGGGAAATTGTTGATTTAGGCGGACAAATCCCCGAAATGCCTGGTTATGATTTAACAGGTGTTTTTGTTGGTTCTGAAGGCACTTTAGGAATTGCTACAGAAATTACTTTGCGAATTCTCAAAAGTGCAGAATCAATTTGCGTGCTGTTGGCAGATTTTACCAGTATTGAAGCTGCCGGAGCAACTGTTTCTGATATCATCAGCGCTGGAATTATTCCTGGCGGTATGGAAATGATGGATAACTTCAGCATCAATGCAGTTGAAGATGTTGTCGCCACAAATTGTTATCCCCGCGATGCTACTGCTATTTTGCTAATCGAAATTGACGGTTTAGAAGTGGAAGTTGCAGGAAATAAACAGCGAGTTACTGAAATTTGTAAAAAGAATGGGGCGCGAAATGTCACTTCTGCTAGTGACCCAGAAACCCGATTGAAATTATGGAAAGGACGCAAAGCTGCTTTTGCTGCGGCTGGTCATTTAAGTCCAGATTATTATGTGCAAGATGGTGTAATTCCCCGAACTCAGTTGCCTTATGTTCTACATGAAATTGAGGCATTAAGTAAGCAATATGGTTATCGGGTTGCTAATGTATTTCATGCTGGCGATGGCAATCTTCATCCATTAATTCTTTATGATAATTCTGTGCATGGAGCATTAGAACAAGTAGAAGAAATGGGTGGAAAAATTCTCAAACTTTGTGTGCAAGTTGGTGGCAGTATTTCTGGTGAACATGGCATCGGTGCGGAGAAAAAGTGCTATATGCCAGAGATGTTTAGCCAAGTTGATTTAGAAACTATGCAATGGGTACGGCAAGTTTTTAATCCTAAAGGGTTAGCAAATCCTGAAAAGATATTCCCCACACCACGAACTTGTGGTGAAGCAGCAAATGCATCGGCTGTCAAGCAATTTGAAGGTGTGGAAAGATTTTAATAAGGAATGATGAAGAAGATGATAAATTTATGAAGTTTTGACTTTTTACAGGATGTATAAAGTCAGATCAAAAGCTTGATGTCGCGTTGCGATCGCTAGAAAAAGTACCTTGGTTTGTTGCTGTATTAAATAGACAGCAACAGTATTGTATTTTCCCGGATAAATTGATAGAATTCTGTGTATTAAGCTTAACAAAAGAATAAAAGTTCTTTTCCTCAGACAGGATATTGGAAATTTTTTCCTTTTCTAGCGGCTTACCATAGATTATTTAGGCTCCCGCGAACTGAAAGCTGTAAGTGTTTTAGCTGACGAAAGCTGAGTCTGGGTCATCTTGATAGGCCCAAATTTTTATGCAAAGGCAGGGTAAAAGTTCTATCAGTGATGCGGAGTTATTGAGTCAGACTGACTCAGTAACTCCGCACCAAAGAATACAGAACCAAAGGATTAAGAGAATGCGTCTGAGAAAGTTAGTTAAATATGGGATTTTTGTGGTGATACTCGTCATTGGGTTCTGTTTCACAGCAATTGCCCGTGGTTATGAAATTCCACCCCCAAGTCAGCAGGTTGCGATCGCTCAAGAGACGAGCGATCTCATGCTCAACACGTTATTCGCAGCGCTGACGCAGGAGTTCGACGAAACTACTGCACAGAATGTAGAGCAGGGCAAACAGTCCATCTCGCTGATATTTAACGATCAGAACAAGGATATGCGGCTAGTTGGCACTGTTAGCCCACTCCAACAAAGCGATCGCCCCCGCGACAACTTTGAGTTTCAGGCAAACGCGCTGGCAATGGCTGGGCAGGCATACACGTCTGTCCAGAAGGTAGACAATCAATGGTTCTATCGACGCTCAATCCCTCTCAGCAACTTCAGAGCGGAGTGTGCCCTCTGCCACGTCAATTTCCCGGCCGGCCCCACGTCAGACCCAGTGGGTGCGCTCATGCTCAGGGTGCCAATCAAGAGGTAAGGCACTTCCAAAAAATAAAATAATTATTGTATGAAGTTAGGAGTCAGTGATGCCGACGGCAGCACTGACTTTCTGTTTTGTAGTAAATAAACGCGATGTGCAACTTATTCTTAAAACCCCACTTCCATTCCTCTCCCCGAAGCGGCTACGGCATACACACATCTTTGTAAACCTCATCTATGTTGAAACCTAGAGTTTTTTAAAAGATATATTTATGTAGGTTGGGTGGAGTGAAACGCAACCCAACATTATCACCTTATTCCTGAATTCTTATTTAATCATCATTTATTCACATACTCCGGAGAATTACAATTTTATTTTGTAGTTATATATAATATTCCGATCGCACTAGGTCACGCTTACAAATGAATCGGTTTGCTCGCCGTTGTGTTTCTTACTTAATGTGTTTGGGATTAGTAGTCACTTTAACAGTTTATTCACTCTCTTCAGTCTCTTCACTCCCAGTTTATTCCCAAAAAACAAGTCCTTTATCTACAGAGATTCGCGGCGTTTGGCTCACTAATGTTGCTAGTGGTGTACTATTTGTCCCTTGGGGTATTAACCGGGCTATAAACCAATTATCGTCTCTCAACTTTAATACAATTTATCCTGTAGTTTGGAACCGAGGACATACTTTTTATAAAAGTGCTGTATCTAAAATTACTACAGGCTCAGATACTCAACCTTTTCTCAATTTCATGCATGGTGGACAGGATGTTTTAACAAAGATAGTGACACTTGCCAAAAAGAAAGATTTGAGAGTCATTCCCTGGTTTGAATACGGGTTTATGACACCGCATTATTCACAATTAGCAAGGCGTTATCCCGACTGGTTAACAATTGGGCAAGAAGGTATAAAGTCTATCCAAGATGCACCACCAGAAGAAATTGATAATAGTTTAGTAAGTAAGTTAGCTTGGTTGAATCCCTTACATCCGCAAGTGCAAGAGTTTATCCAAGGGCTAATTTTGGAAGTAGTCAGAGATTATGATGTGGATGGTATTCAGATTGACGATCATTTTGGGATGCCAGTCCAGTTTGGCTACGATCGCTTCACGATTGAACTCTACCAGCAAGAACATAAAGGCAAAAGTCCCCCTATCGACCCTTTTAACTCAGAATGGATGCGTTGGCGAGCAGACAAAATTACTGATTTCATGGCAGAAATCTATCAAGCTGTGAAGGCGGTGAAACCCAAAGTTAAAATATCTCTATCTCCCAACTATCAAGCTTTTGCCTATAAATACTATTTGCAAGACTGGGAAAATTGGGTAAAAAAAGGTTTAGTTCATGAGTTAGTTTTACAGGTTTATCGAAATGATAAAAGCTCTTTTATCGCTCAACTAGAACAACCGTCTATAAAATTGGCTCAAAGTCTAATTCCTGTAGAAATTGGGATATCCACGGGAACGGTGCGTAATCCTGTGAAAATGGCACAAGTTAGAGAACAGGTTCAAGCAGTGCGCGATCGCAATTTTGATGGT
Source organism: Nostoc sp. NMS2 (assembly GCF_017115105.1). Lineage (GTDB taxonomy): Bacteria > Cyanobacteriota > Cyanobacteriia > Cyanobacteriales > Nostocaceae > Nostoc. The sequence goes on along the minus strand of NZ_JABXKH010000177.1, from coordinate 6,137 downwards.
ATCTCCTTTTTCTACTGGGAGAGTCTCTGGGGTTACATTGTACCGGAATCGCCCCAACAGCGACGCAAAGCTTTTTTTGAGATGTTTAATGCTAGAACTGTCAGACTATTCAAACCAAAAAAACTTTGATGCCATTCGCGCCGGAAAATACTAGATTTAGCTTTACATTGCTGTGGACTCTCGCTACTTGTGGCGGTTTTTTATTGAGTTTACTTTTTATTGAAGTTGGCAATCAGCCAGATGTTGGGGTGGTAGAAGCAGCTATCGGCGGATTTGCGATCGCACTTCCTCAAGGTTGTCTTCTCAAAGAACCTGTATTTTGCATCAGGTGGATTTTGTCAAGTCTTTTGGGTTGGAGTATCATTACTGCGATCGGGATTGGTGCTGTGGGTTGGATTGTACCCAGTACTCAAATTCTTCCTTTGAGAATCCTGTCGGGAGCGATTTATGGCGCACTTGGCGGCTTGGGAATTGGATTGACACAATGGTTAGCAATTCCCCAGCCTATGGCGTGGCGATGGATATTTGTCTCTTCGGTAAGTTGGGCTGTTGCTGTCCCCGTAGGTTCTGCTGTGGGGCTGATTTTGCACCACTTAACGCAATTATTTTTAGGCGAAGTTATGGGGTTAGCTATCACTTGGCTGCTAGTTGGTATCCTCACCGGAATGAATGCTCATAAATTGCGACTGTAAGTTCCCATTCCCCAGCCCAATAAGTTTATTAAGAATTGTAAAATTAATTGATATAATTTGATGACTGTACTTAAGTATATGCAAAAATCTTGGAAAACTATTCAAAAATCATTAAATTTGCCCTAAACCGCAAATGTATTTTCGCCTTCAAAAAGCAGGATTTGTTAAGCTGACTTCTATTAGCTTTCCTAGATTTCTGACAAGAAGTAGAGAAAGATTCAAATTTCGATGAGCAACAGCTGACAATACTTTGCTATAGGCGCTAAAGTGCATCTACTACAAGCGTAACGATAAGAGAGCGCCTAGAAGAGTCAGTAATACCAGAAAGGGACTCTCGCATGAATATAAATCCAGCAGAATCAACTATGGAGTTGACAAAATTATCGCCTCCTCAAATTATCTTTGGCATAGAAGTAGATGAGAAAAGTAGTAGTGAGCAATTTCTACTGAGCATGTACGATTCCGCACAGGCATCAATATTTGTAGTAGATGTTCTAGAGGATGGAGATTTTCAGTATGTGGCACTTAATCCCACTCATGAGCGATGGATAGGCATTCGCTCAGACGATCTCCAAGGTAAAAAACCAGAGGATATTCTCTCCCCCATTGATGCTGCTAGGGTGCGTCAGCACTACGCCGACTGTGTGCTATTTGGTAAAACTATTTCTTACGAACAATGTTTGCAATTCCAGGGGGTTACTACTTGGTGGAGTACGACTCTCACGCCACTAAGGGATGCTAACTCCCGGATTTATCGATTGATTGGTACTAGTAGCAATATCACTCCTGTGAAGCAAGCCCAAGAAGCAGTCGGACTCCAGGTTGAACGGGAAAGATTGCTAGAAGCGATCGCCGGACGGATTCACCAATCTGTAGAATTAGAGACAATTCTGCATCAGACAACAATTGAACTGCGGCAGTTTTTGAATTGCGATCGCATCCTCATTTATCGCTTTGTAGCTGATGGCAGTGGGATAATCGTTGCCGAATCCAGTGTAGTTACTAGCGATCCCCTATTGGGAAAAAACATCACCGATCCCTGCTTGGGTGGCAAACATCCAGAACACTACGGGCGAGGTTGCATTCAAGTTGTTGAGGATATTTATGCAGCAGGCTTGCATCCTTGCCATATAGATTTCCTGGCATCTTTGCAGATTAGAGCCAATCTAGTTGTGCCGATTTTCCAAGAGCAAGATATGTGGGGGCTATTGATTGCCCAGCATTGCCACCAATCGCGTCAATGGCAGCAAACAGAAAAGGACTTACTCAAACAGTTGGCAACTCAAATCGGTATTGCTGTGCAACAAGCAGAACTTCGTCAGCAGCTTAAGGATCTCAAAGCCGAAATAGAGTTGCAAAAACAGAAACACAAAAGTCAGTTGCAGCAAGTGCGAAACTTTGAAGCCCTGGTGCGACGGATGACAGAACAAATCCGCGACAGTCTGGATGAAACTCAGGTGTTGCAGATAGTGACTCAGGAACTAACAGAGTTACTGAACCTTGATTGTTGCCAAATCGAACTCTATAGTCCCTGCCAAACCCAGGTAACTATTGCCTACGAGTACAGCACTAATCTACCTCGGTGTCAAGGATTGACTAGACAGATTGCAGACCGTCTGGAAGTTTATCAACCCTTGCTACAAAAACAACCTTTGCAATTTTTGGAAGTTACCCCTGGATGGCAACCAAAGTTGTTGGTTATATCCCAGATGGCTTGTCCAATTTTCGATATTCAAGGGATTTTGGGAAATCTTTGGTTGACAAGACCATCACAAGAGGCATTTGATGAATTTGAAATTGAGTTAGTGCAGCAGGTTGCAAATGAATCTGCGATCGCAATTCGTCAAGCTCAACTTTACCAACAAACTCAGATACAGGTACAAGAATTAGAAAATTGCGATCGGCTCAAAAACCAATTTCTCCGAAACCTCTCCCAAGAACTGCGAACCCCAATAACTAGCATTAGCCTTGCAGTCCAAACCCTCGAAAGCGTCTTAACACCAGCAGAAATATTAGAGATAGAAATAGTTCCACAACTCTTGCAGATTCTGCATAACGAGTGTGCGCGAGAAAGCAAATTAATTAACGATCTACTCAAACTCACATATCTCGAAGCGGAACCCGAACCCCCAACTTTGATTGCCATTGACTTACAAAGCTGGCTTCAACCCATTGTCGAGTCTTTTCGAGACCTCACCAACTGTCAGCGACAGCAGTTAAAACTGAGTATAGATCGCGCCCTCCCGCCTTTAGAGACAGATATCACAGATATGGAGAGGATTATCACCGAACTACTCAACCATGTCTGCAAATATACCCCAGCAGGTGAATTAGTCACAGTTTCTGCCTACTTAAGAGGGGATGCAGTAGAGCTTAATATTAGCAATTCTGGACTAGAGCTTACCAGCAACGAACTGTCACGGATTTTTGAGCCTTTTTATCACCTTTCCAAACACGATCCTTGGAAACACAGTGGCACTGGACTGGAATTAGCATTAGTGCAGAAAATGGTCAGACATTTAGGCGGCTCAATTTATGTAGAGAGTGGAGCCGGTCAAACCACCTTCACCATCACATTCCCCCTTTAATTCGTTTTTTGAGCGTTTTACTAGCTAAATTCTCAAAAGTTGTGCTATGATAGTTATTCGTGTGGGTGACTAGCTCAACGGTAGAGCAGTAGACTCTTAATCTATTGGTTGCGGGTTCAAATCCCTCGTCACCCACTATTCCAGCCCTTCACAAAAAACCTTTGCCTAAATCTTGCCTAAATGGATCTTGTGCCAAACTCTAAAAGCCTTGTCTGTCAAGGATAAACGGCAATAAATTTTTGACTAATCTAACCAAAAACGCCTCTTACCTTTTGGTAGTAAGCGTGGATACAGTGATCATGTCCACACTTACGCTTAGAATGTGACAAAAAGGGAATTATGACTAATAGGCTCAAAGAAATACGCGATCAGCTTGAGCAACAAGGATGCCCAATTAACAAATCTCTAAAAGCTGCTCAAATTATTCTAAAAACTGAAAATAAGTCATTAGCGGGTCGTGTCGCTGCTCAAATTGTAATTAATGCCTGGGATTCAATATGGTCAGGTCAAGCCAGTGGTAACGATAGCCCCTCACGTGCAAATCCTGCGGGAAAGAGTAGCTAAGAGACTGGATGTAAGGGGTTATGACCTGCCAAGTGACAAAATGGAGATTATGCCCATTCGATACTACAAGCTGGAAGGAAAAACACCCGTTGCTGCTGAGTCCTTTATAGATTGGAATTTATGGATGGCTTCAGCCACCTTTGCTGAGACTACAGTTATGCACAACGATTTCAATGACTCTCTAGTTTCAACTAGATTTGTGGGCATTGACTTAAACCCTGGCAGTGGCAACTCTAAGGCTCAACCGATGATTTTTGAAACATTGGTCATGGGTGGGGTACTCGACGGGAAAAAACAACTCTACCCCACTTGGGACGAAGCGATACAAGGGCATCTTAAGATATGTAGTCAAATTCTGGCTCTAAGTTGACTGCAAGTTGTCTCTGACTTAACTCCAAGTTATCTACACTCCAAGCTACAAGATAACTGACTGCCCCCTAACCTAAATTACTAGAGTGAATCCCCAAAGGCTACTCGCTAGCCTTGCCACGGATCAACCAAGCTTTGATTTCCCTGAGTTCGTTATTCTGATCCGCGATTTGTTCTTCAAGGTCTCTGAAACCGTAAGCGATATTTTTTGAAATTTCTGCTTGATTACGAAGAAGATGCTCAAAGTCGCGCTTTTCATTTAAGGCTTTCTCTGCTGATGCGACAGCTTTTTGGATAGTTTGCTGGCGCTTGCCGATCCACCAAGCTACCCAGCCAGAGATAGAACCAATGCAAGCCAGCAGAAAACCACCCAGGCTGACATCAATTTTCATTATTTTTATTACTTAAAATTATTTTGGGATAGCTTCCCAAATTTTTAGTCTACAATTCCCCACTGGGAAGGCTAATTTGAAGCGCAAAGTGAAGGGTGAAATACCATCAGGAAAAATAATAACCTTTCTCGTATTGTTGGGTAAAACATAATAACTGGAAACTTCAGTTATGCCACCGACTTGAAATAAGTTGACTGTTTGTACCAAATACCCAGCTCGATTTTTTTGATTAATATTAGTGGTAGTAGCGAGTACCGCCACTATACCTGATGTAAATTCTCTGGGAATATCAAAGTTTTGATTGCCTAAAATAGACTGATCAAACCTGATATTCCACAGATAATTATTCCTGAGATCGCTATAGCCTTCCGGCAATTCCATCTCTAGTTACTCTTGATGCTTACGCCATTGATGTTGTATTCACTGGCACCAATTTTAATTTTTTTACCGTTTATTTTACCACCGGTCGTGACATCCCCAATTTTGTCAGGTTCGCAAAACCTAACAGCGCTTTTGCTGTTACCGTTAGCATCAGTATATCCAATTCGCACTTCAGCCGGTCTGGGACTGTTGGCACCAAACATTAAGCCAGAGTCGGTATCTTTTGCAAGCTTTACACCTAACCCCTCAGCGATGTTTTTGTAGGCATCCTTTTTACCGCGCCATGCAAACTTCATAGCACCAATATCACCAACTGAACCGCCCAGGTTAATATAGTAAACCTGGGTTTTTGCATCCGTCGCCATAATTTCTTATCCTCACAAAGATTTACTTACCCAAAATAGCGCCGAGAAAAACTAGGGAAGATAAACGGCAGGAGTCGCAACCAGTGCGCCAGCAGAACTCACGCTAAATACAGCGGGGGCTGAGAAAGTAATAGAAACGAGTTTATTCTCAGTGTCAACCGAGGTTTGAATATTGTTAGGTCTATCGGTTGTAATAGCCAGTTCAGCTTGTTGAATGCGAATTGCTAATTCCCATAGTTGAGCCTCAAGGGTGGACGCGACAGTAGTAACGCTAGCAGCCATAAGTATGTACCTAGAATTTGTTTCATTTGATACACCAAAGCTAGCTTTTGATCGTTAACTATGTCACCCCACATCGCTAACTCCCCCGATTGGGCCTTAACCCTCAATGGGGTTTATGTTGATTACTGCTATACCAATTTTTAAAAGTTTCTACACTGTCTTTGCTCAGATACCACCTACCACCACTTTTAAAAGCTTTAAAGCGTTGGCGAATAATATGATATCTAACACCACTTTCTGTTAAAAATAGAATTTTGCAAGCTTCTGGTAGTGATATATAATTGTCGTTTTTATTGTCTTTATCACTTTGCCGTCGGACTCGATGAGGTAGAATTTGCATTACGTAAACTCTACCCTCCAATTAGGTTTATTATTCTTCTGTCCATCCTTAAAGTACCTGCCATAGCGCGGCTTCACCCCAGGGTTAGCGCGTCTCAAACCCTATTGACAGAGGGATTATGGCAGAGGGTCTGAGTTTGGGAGAGCCGCAGCCAAAACAGAAAC
>NZ_JABXKH010000018.1 GCF_017115105.1 Nostoc sp. NMS2 | reverse complement strand
TTGGAAGAAACACCGGGCGATTGGAAATCGCGGCTACACAAACGAAGTCCGCCTTTCCTTCGGAACGCTACGCGAACGCGGACTCTCTGAAACCCGCGAAGGCGGGTTTGGTTTGTATAGCCCCAGACTTCTAGTCTGAGGGCAATCCGCCAAAAGTGGATGCTCCCGTTACATCTTACCGTGTTGCAGCACTTGTTGTAGATGTTGGCGAATCTCTTGTGCGTGTTCAATATCAGATTGCCGCAATTTTTGGAACAACTCTACACAAGGCTGCGAACCTACTTGTTCTGCATCTTTGATGTAGGTATCGTAAGCTTTTACGGCTTCAGCTTTGTTGTGCAACACAGTGACAAAATCGTATTCTAAGTCGCTAATCGCTGTTTGAGACTGTCCGTTACCTGTATTTGTAGCCATTGCTTGATCCTCTTTTAGAATTTCTAATTAACTTTATACTCACCCTTAAAGAGCGATTCATCTTCCAAAAAGAGTATATTTCAATACGTCGGAAGTACCTTGCAAAAGTAGTTATAGCATTTTAGATTTTAGATTTTAGATGTATCCAAGTTCCTGATACAGCCTCAAGCAAAGGAGTGCAGAGTAGGAAAATACTTTTTCCCTACTCCCTAGTACAGAAGCGATTAATCGCCTCTCTCCTAACTCCCGACTCCCCACTCCCCATTTTCATAACAATTTAGCCAAGCGGTTTATTTTCATCACATTGACGTGAATACTGGAATTCCAAATCATTTTGTCGTTCCCTACCTCCTCTATAGACAACTGGACAAAGCTTAGTGTTAGCGCTCATACAATCCATGTGTGGCGTTTTAGCACAGACTACGAGTAGTCCACCCAGAACAAATAACAAACCACAAATTGCAAGCGTATTAACCCAAGAAATTTCCAGCGCTCCGTGAACTACTATTTCTCGTAGTAGGGATACAATTGTTACCTCAACTGCTACTCCCACAGAAATACTATGCTCTTGCAAGTAGACCATTAATAGTCGAAATAACTCGACTAAAATTAACACAAATAGTATTTTTGCAGTCACGTGTTTATAGTCTAGTGGCTGCGTGAGGGCGATAGCTATCCCCCACAATTGGATCAGCATGACGGCGAATAAACCCAGACACAAGACAATCACAATTAAGTCTTGAAAGGCTTCCATGTTGCGAACAATTGAGTGCCGATCAAGCCAGCGATCGCTAAATAAAAATCGACTTTTCTGGCGCTTTTGCATGTACATTTTATTCCAATCGGGACAAGTTCAGACAACACCAGCGAGTCAACCCAATAGTTTTATGTTATGCAATATTAAGCTTTTGCGCCTCAGCGAGGTTGGTAATTTATCAGTCATTGGTGATTGGTCATTGGTAATTAGTTTTAGACAAAGGACAAAGGACTAATGACAGTTTCTTATTCATTGATTTAATTTTTGTGCTTGTTGCAACAATTTTTCGGCATTTTTCGCCCATTGGGGATTACCCTGAGCGTTGTATAAATCTCTAGCAAATTTGAATACTTGTACTGCATCTCCATATTGCTTTAACTGCATAAAAACTAACCCTGCACCATAATAAGCGTTCGGATAGTTAGAGTTAGCTTCGGCTGATTTTCTAAAAGCCTCTAATCCTTCTTGTAACTTGCTTTGCTGAAACCAAATTGAACCGAGATTATAGTAAGCTTCTGGATATTTCGGATTAATTTTTACTGCCTGATTAAAGGCATCTCTTGCTCGATCGAGTTTGCCTTGTTGGAGATAACACATCCCTATATGGTAAGGAGGTTCTGGTGCATTTTTGCTATATTCTATGGCTTTTTTAAAAGATGCGATCGCTTTCTCACAATCTCCTTGCTGTTCTCGTACTAACCCCAGGTTATAGTGGGCAAACCCTAATTTGGGATCGAGTTCTAGCGATCGCTGTAAATAATCGTTAGCTAACTGTAAATTATTGCCTTCTAACAACGCACCTCCTAAATTAGCAAAAGCTGGAGCAAATTTCGGATCGGCTTGCGTTGCTCGATAAAATGCGTCTGCAGAGGGTTGTAATTGTCCTGTTTGTCGGTATGCTAGCCCTAAATTATAGTACGCTGGTGCTAATGTTGAATCTAACTTGGCTGCTTGTTTAAAGGCTGCGATCGCATCTTGTACTTTTCCCGCCTGAATTGCCTGTAAACCTTGGTTTAGCCAGCCTATGGCTGTTTTACCATTAGATTGTGCCAGCTTTGAAGGAAGAGGGGGAGATGAGGGAGATGAGGGAGTGGGGGAGAGGATGCTACTACCCACTAATATCAAACTTACTAAACTTGCTATGCGATATTTATAGAGTGATAATCTCATGGATTTTCTAAATCGCTACAATTTTCAGTTATACGTACTTCATAAAAAGTTTTGTGTCAACTCCAGTTTTTTACAAAATTTTTTAATTTGGTATTAAACTTTGTGATGCTTAACTTTTCTTAAGATAAATCTTACAACAGGCTACAATTTTTTTAACTTCTGATTAAAGGTAGGATAATAACAAATTAAAGAAGGGATAAGTTTGACTCCAGAGAACAATTTTTTTATCAATATAGAATTCAGGAGTCAGGAGGAGGTAGTGCGGTCTTGGGGTCTCCCCAAGTAGAGCAACTACCGTTCAGAATTCAGGATGAATTCTGTACGACTGGCGAATAAATAAATCGGTTTAAGACGCTCGCGGACTCGCTACTGTCTTGATTCTGAATCCTGAATTCTGTTAGCGGATAGCTAGGGTTTAGCCCGTTCTGGATTCAGAATCAACCCTTGATATATATGGAATCATGCGGTTATAAAAGACTTACCGCAAGGGGGGTTTTATGAACGAAAAAGTAAAATCGGGTTCGCGGAATGTTGCAATTGTCGGGCCTTATTTAAGTGGAAAAACCACTTTACTAGAAAGCTTGTTATTTGTCACAGGGGCAATTTCTCGCAAAGGCAGCATTAAAGACAGCAATACAGTGGGAGATAGTGCTGCCGAGTCGCGCGATCGCCAGATGAGTGTAGAAGTCAGCGCCGCTAGCACTGAGTATAACGACATTCGCTTTACTTTTATTGACTGTCCGGGAAGCGTAGAATTTGCCCAAGAAACGTACAATGCTTTAATTGGAGTGGATGCGGCAATTGTAGTTTGCGAACCCATCCGCGAACGAGTCCTCACCCTCGCTCCTCTATTTAAATTCCTCGACGATTGGGAAATTCCCCATCTCGTCTTCGTCAACAAAATGGATCGGGCAAATATTCACGTTTTAGAAACGTTACACGCCCTCAAAGCAGTATCTAGCCGTCCCCTGGTAGCACATCAATATCCCATCATGAACGGGGAACAACTCATCGGCTTTATCGATATGGTGAGCGAACAGGCATATCAATATCATCCAGGCGCACCTGCTGACCCTATTCCCTTCCCCGAAAATTTAAAAGAAGAAGAACATGAAGCACGGGCAGAAATGCTCGAAGCCCTAGCAAATTTTGACGACCATTTACTCGAAGAACTTTTAGAAGACATCGAACCACCCCAAGAGGAAATCCTTAAAGATTTAAAAATGGAATTAGGGGCAGATTTAGTAGTGCCCGTTTTTTTTGGTGTGGCAGAACAAGATTATGGTGTTAGACCTCTATTAGAAGCCTTGTTACGGGAAGCACCCGAACCAGAAACCACAGCAGAACGTCGTTTAAAAAACTTAAAAGGTGATAAACCTCTAGCGCAGGTATTAAAAACCTACTACACTCCTCAAGGTGGCAAACTCTCTCTCGTACGTGTTTGGCGGGGCAAATTAACTGATGGCATTGTCCTCAATGGCATTCGCACTGGTGGAATTTACCGCCTCATGGGACAACAACAGCAGTTTGTTAACCAAGTTAATGCTGGTGAAATTGTTGCATTGAGCCGTTTAGAAGGAATCAAGACAGGCGATACAATCTCGACAGAACAGCAGTCTGCAATAGAATTACCCAAAGCTGCACAGTTGGAACCGGTGTATGCCCTCGCCATTACACCAGAAAAGCGCAACGATGAAGTAAAACTTAGCAGTGCCATCACCAAGTTATTAGAAGAAGACTGTTCACTTGCTTGGGAACAACACGGCGATACTCACGAAGTAATCCTGTGGGGTCAAGGTGAGATTCATTTACAAGTCACCTTAGATAGACTGCGCCGCAAATATAACTTGCCGATGACAACTCATTTACCGCAAGTGCCTTACAAAGAAACCATTCGCAAAACAGTAGCTTCAGTTCATGGGCGCTACAAACACCAAAGCGGTGGTCATGGACAGTTTGGTGATGTTTTTCTCGATATCAAGCCTTTACCACGCGGTACAGGTTTCAACTTTAATGAAACCATTGTCGGCGGCGTGGTTCCCAAACAGTACATTCCTGGGGTGGAAATGGGCGTGCGGGAATTTTTAACACATGGGCCTTTGGGCTTCCCAATAGTGGATTTGGCGGTAACTCTGACTAATGGTTCGTATCACAACGTTGATAGTTCCGAACAAGCCTTTAAACAAGCTGCGCGATTAGCAATGCAAACGGGGATACCCCAAGCAGAACCTACCCTTTTAGAACCAATTCTGCGCGTAGAAGTGACTACACCGAGCGAATTTACCTCCAAAGTGCTGCAACTGTTGAGTGGTAGACGGGGGCAAATTTTAGGCTATGAAGGGAAAAACGATTGGCAAGGCTGGGATAATGTCTCTGCATACTTGCCACAAGCAGAGATGCAAAACTTTATTGTAGAGCTGCGATCGCTTACTCTCGGCGTTGGTTCTTTTCACTGGGAATATGACCATCTCCAGGAAGTGCCGGAAAAACTTGCTGAACGTGTCATTCACAGCAATGGCAATAGTGGTAATGGCAACGGCAAGTAATTTTGGATTTGTCTGAAATCAAAGCCCTGCACTTAAATATGCGGGGCTTTTATTAATGAATATTTAATACGCTTTGGAAGTGCTGTTGAAATGCTAATCCTTCCTTACCCCAACGTTTTTGGAATTTTTGTAGATTTTCCAATTTTATTGCTTTTCCAAATGGAGGAAAATAAATGGAACAATCAAATACTTTATAGTTTTCTGGAGGATGCTCCCAATCATTCGTCATCCAAACTACTTGGACAAGACGATAAATATTAAATTCCTCTCCCGCATTTCCATCAGAATAAAGTTGCTTATTCAGCATTTTAACAACGTGCGTTACTTTGCTACGTTGCCTTAAAATCATCAGTTCACCTTCTTGCGGAGTCTTGGCATTTATTTCATCTTTATTTTTTAAATTTCTCCAATGTAAAGCAAAAATCTTTAATTCTGGATGTATAGTAAGTATGCTTTGATAAGCCCAACGTTCACCATCTATAGGTTTTACGTTTTTAGTCCAAATTAATCCATTTAAATCCATAACTATTTCTCAATCTTGTTCTAATAAAGAAGCAACAGTTATACTTTTCCCTAAAATATCGCTAAAATAACAAAACTTGTTTTTATTCTTACTGTTTATCCTAACAATCTGGGATGCCATGAAGAGTACTGAGTTAAAAGGGGTATCAACCTTCTCAATGACAAAAGAAAGAGTTCCGCTCACAATAAGCAGGGTAAATACCTAAGTACAACAGTACATTCACTTCAAATAAAGGAAGTATCAAGCACTCAGTACTTAGCTTTATGAATTAATTCTGCAAAATTATAGCTTGCCGCCCTTGAGGGGAAGTTTCATAAAAGCATCTGGGAATTATGTGATTAAGTATATCCGTCTTAACCACACAGAAAAACTCATGGGCTTTATAATCTCTCTTCTAACTAGCCTGATTGCAATTCTCGTTTATCTCAATACAGGTAGGATATCTGGCGAAAAGTCACGTTTAGCAATACGCACAATTACGATATTGATTAGCAGTATTGCAATACTGAATTCTATTTCTAGGCTTTTGGTGATTGTCCCACCAGGCAATATTGGTGTCGTCAACTTATTTGGTGAGGTTTCCGAAAGTACTCTTAATCCTGGTGTCCACTTGTTGAACCCCTTTAACAAAGTGCTGAATTTTTCCACTCGCATTAAAGATGTGAAGGAAAACATAGATGTAACAACTCAAGAAGGTTTGAGTCTAAATCTTGATGTCAGTCTTCAGTACAAGCTCGATCCCCAGAAAGCAGCTACAGTATATAAAACCATTGGAACTGATGAAACACAACTGGTAATTTCCAGATTCCGCTCTACCGTTCGCGCTATCACGGCAAACTACCCAGCCAGTGCTATTTACTCTACCAAACGCCAAGAAATCGCCCAAAAAATTGACCAACAACTCACCCAGGAGATACCCGCTTTGGGTTTCATCGTTGAGGAAGCTCTTTTACGAAACGTCAAAATGCCTGATACTTTACAAGCTGCAATTCAAAACAAACTCAAGACAGAGCAAGAAAACCAGCAGATGAAATTTGTTTTAGAGAAAGAGCGTCAAGAGGCAGAACGAAAGCGTATTGAAGCTCAAGGCATAGCTGATTCTCAAAAAATTATCTCTGGTGGACTTACCAACCAAGTGCTACAATTACGAGCGATTGAAGCCACAGAAAAGCTAGCTCAATCTAATAATTCTAAACTTGTAATTATTGGTTCTGAAAAAGGTGGAGCGCCTATTTTGATCCAACCAGAAGCAGGAACTTCAAAGCCCTAAAATTTTCTGATTAGCGATCGCTCCGGCGTTGCTTCCTTCTACATATCTCTCTTTCGGCTTTCCACCTTGCTGCTGGTTGAATGATACAGTATGAGCGTTGCTAGAAACTGATGACTATGAGCGGCGAGATTGTCGAAAAACTCAAGGAAGCTAGTACTGGCTTATTAATGATGAGCGAGTCGGATTACCCTTTTGAGGTTGTTCTGTGGGAGGGTGCAGCACCTGCAACACAGGAGAAAATATTACAGTTAACAGGTTCTCAAAACCTGCCAGTCGAAGTAGTAGACTTGGACTATCTCTTTCGTAATTGTGCATTTGAGCAAGAGTGGCACGATGAATTACAGAAAAAAGATGTTAAAAGATTTCAAACACTTGTCCAGACATTAAAAGATAATCTTAGTGACATCAGCGTTTATCGTGTTGGACAAATAAATATTGACGCTTATATTATCGGACAAACTCAAAACGGTGACTTAGCTGGATTAGTGACAAAACTGGTTGAAACTTAGTAAGCAGTTTGAAAAATTCTTTAAATAAAAGCCTAGCTATCTGTGCAGCTAGGCTTTCTGGTTTTTAAAATTATCCCAACTTATAAATTATCGACTTGCGCTTCTATGACAGACTGAATAGATGTGGAAACTTGTGAGAGAAAATTGTATCCAGTTAGGGATTCTAATGAGTCAACGCTAACCCGATAGTTTCTCCAATTCGCTGTTCGCACCCCTTGGGTGTTGGGAATATTGACAGCAATGACTCTCGTGCTGGTTGTCACACCCGCCAGACCTGAACCTGGAGTATTCAATACAACAATAATTTTCCAGGTTCTGTTAGGAACTTGAACCCGTCCGTTAGCTATTGTATAGAACGTTCCGTTAGAACCAGTACCACCCATACCATATCCACCAGATATGATGTAGAGTTCTTTACCCTGTCCTACTAAAGTTCTGGCATAATCTTCTAAGCTTGCCCAAATTCCCTGATTGTTATCTGGAGCTTGAGCAATCATATTACTCATCAAAAAGGTGGCAGAATTATTAGTAACATTACTAGTCCTGTCAGCACTAGGTGTCATGTGACCACGATCAAACCCACTTCCACTAAAATCGGTAGATTGAACTTGATAACACCCAGAAGGAAGTGTTGTATCAGCCCGAAAAGTATCTTGCCTTGGTGTGCTACCTAACCAACTACTATTTAACTGCCAAGACACCCAATTTGGTCTACCTATTGAGCAGTTGTAACCAATTACATATTGTGGTTTTACCAACAAGTAGTTATTTTGGCTAGAAGTTCCAGCGTTGCTAGGGTTGCCAAGGGTTAGATGAACACTTACTGATGACTGGGCTGGTACAATCTGTGCTAACCCAATTATGAATAAAACCACCGTCACAAATGGCAGTAGAAACTTGAAAATCTTGATTTTTTTCACGTTTTTGTACTTTTAAGGACAAAAACAGTGTCCAAGTTCTTCGTTTCAATATCAAGTATTCAGTGATACAAAACAAATATTTTTTAATGGTAAATATGTAGTGACAAAATAGCCGAAAATCTTTATTTGGCAAGAGTTAACAATCAAAAAACCTACTTTCGTGATGAGCGATGGCTTAAAATTTTGCATCTCTACACCAAGATTTATACATCTAATCAGTAATCCCAATCTTTTTTGTTGAATAAAATTTTATTCATGCGATAAATTAGGGCGATGCCTGCGGTGAAAAGCTACGCACTGTATCGCCTTAATATTTAATTTTATGGTTGTAACGGTGGCTATTTAATTTGCTGAAAATTCTCAATTGTGAGATATATTTCTTCATCAGCTATCTGACTGTTGTAATCTATCTCAATTTTGGTTGGATAGCCGAGTTTAGGGCTGTAACTCACATTCAGGCTGTAGGCTTGACGGTTGATAGCGTCTTGAATCACATTAAACAGCTTAGGAATTGTTTTGTAGTTTTGAAAGAATTCTGGATTAACTGCTTTACCTGTAGCTACAGAAGTGATGGAAGTTGTTTGACCATTACGTACTTCAATAACTACTGGCCCCCTAGCGTCGGGTATACAAAAGCAACTATTGCTAAATGTATAACGATAGTTGGAAATATTTTGCTGATTCCACAAATAGCGATTAAATTTTAATCGCCTTAAATCTAAGTTATTATTTTTCGTTGGCGATTGTGCTATCTCTATGGGAGATTTGGACATTACTGGTAGGTTAAGACCGAAAGATAGCAATAATCCGGCACTGATAATGATAGGTAAGCGCATATCAATTTACTTAATTTCAAGAGTATTATATACATTAATTCATGTACCTGTTTAAATAGACTTTATCTTTTGATTAAAATCCATCAGTGGATAGCCAAGATAAAATAACAAATTTATTCTTCCCACAGCGATCGCTTGTACATTAATTCTACAGAAATCGGTGCGATCGCAGATGTGCGAAAATATTTTCTCTATGCTGTAAAATCTTTACTATAAAAAACAGATTTTTTGTTTAAAGCATGAATGGATCACAAATTTGGTATATTGTCAAGCATTCTGCTGGTAATTGTGAAATCGTCCCCAGCGACAAAGTTGACGACGATAATTTAGAGATTATAGAACAGTGGGGGCCTTTTACTTCAGAAGGAGAAGCGATCGCTCGGCGTGTCGGACTTATTAGGGCTGGAAAGTGCCAACCAGTTTAAGTTAGGAGTTAGAAATATGGTTTTTATTTCTAAATCCTTACTACTCACCGAATTTTAGATTTTAAATTTTGGATAATGGAATTGAAGATTCAAAATCCCAAATTTAAAAAGGTCTGAACGCGAATTTATGTTGAGCGGAGTCGAAACACAGCGTCTCCAAGAGTTGCCCCCGAATTGAAACGCGAGAATAAATCTAAAATCCAAAATCGTTCGACTGAGCGTAGTCGTTCGCGTAGCGTTCCGCAGGAAAGTCTAAAATTAATTGACAAGCTCCTGACTTGATTGCTTGGGTAAATCTAAAATCCAAAACTTGTACTGAGCGACTTGTGCCGAGCGAAGTCGAGGTAAGTCGAAGTATCCAAAATCCAAAATCCAAAATTGTTTGACTCCTAACTTTGTCCATTCATTTTTCTGCTGTAGCTGTGCCCTTGGCAGCAATTTTTTTACCTATCACTTCCACTGCTTTAGCGAATTGTGGGTCTTGTAGGGTAGCGAGTTTATCGCGTTCATGGAGCCATAATTCCTGCATCTGCTCTTTGGTCAACTCTACCTTCACATCTGGATTAATACCTTTGTGATTAATGTCTGTACCATTAGGGGTATAGTAATGAGCAATTGTTACCGCCAATCCTGAGCCATCTTCTAAAGGACGTACCGATTGCACTAGTCCCTTACCAAAGGTTTGAGTACCAACCAAAGTAGCACGCTTGTTGTCCTTCAAAGCTCCTGAAAGGATTTCACTTGCACTAGCGGAACCTTTATCTACCAGCACCACCAAAGGTTTATTCGTCAAGGCGCGTCCGTTTGCCTCTTCTTTTTCTGCCTCTCCTTGGCGTTCAACGGTGGAGACAATTTTACCTTTATTTATCCACATCCGGGCAATGTCTACACTGGAGAACAGTAAGCCACCAGGATTGCCACGTAGATCCAGAATATATCCAGCTACCTTTTTGCTTTCTAAATCCCTGATAGCTATTTGCATTTCTTTACCAGCATTAGCACTGAACTGGTTCAGGCGAATGTAGCCAAGATTACCTGCTGGAGTTTGCTTTTGGGAATATTTTACTGGATGAATTTCAATCCGCGCCCGTTTGATGTCAAATTGTTTTGTCTGACCATCGCGCAGAATTGTTAGGCTAACTTGCGTTCCGGCTTCACCTCGAATCAGGGACACTGCTTGATTAGTATCCATCCCCTTGGTGTTTTTGTTGTCGATTTTGAGGATGACATCTTTTGCCAAAACGCCAGCTTTAAATGCTGGTGTGTCTTCGATTGGCGCAATTACAACCAATTGCTTCGTTTTTTCATCTTGACTAATAGTGATCCCAATCCCTATCAATTCGCCAGAAGTGTCCACTTGCATATTTTTGAATTCTGCTGGATCCATAAACCGGGTGTATGGGTCTTCCAGCTTTTTCAACATTTCCCGAATAGACTTATACGCTTCCTGGGGATTACTGTAGGACTTGTTTAAGTACTCCTTACGAACAGCCTGCCAATCTACCTGATTAAAAGTACCATCTACATATTGGCGCTGAACAATTTGCCAAACTTCATCTACTATTTCTTTGGGACTTGCTTTAAATAAAGCCTGACCTCGGGAGTGAATGCCAAGGCTAGTAACTGCGATCGTGGAGAGTGTCACCGCCGTAGCACCCAAAACAAGCATCCTTTTTGTAATCACCATAATGACAGCTGCGTCAGAGGGAAAATATATAGTCAGTATGCTCAATCTAACACAGGCTTCTACTGTACAGACCGAGTATGTATTCTTAATTTAAACAAAATACTTGACAATCTGGCGGAATTGGGGAGCAGGGGGCAGGGGGCAGGGGGCAGGGGGCAGGGGGCAAGGGAGAGAATACAAAATTACATCTTTCTCCTCTGCACCCTTCCCCCTGCCCTTCTTCCCCCTTACGGTTCTACCCAGCGTTCATCGGCCTTAATGAGGTTAATTAATTCCTCTACACCTTTGTCTTCTGGGACTTTTTTAATTTCTTCTCGGCCACGATACAAGGAAATGTAACCAGGTGTTTTGCCAACATAGCCATAGTCGGCATCTGCCATTTCGCCGGGGCCATTGACAATGCAACCCATAACTGCTATGTCTAACCCAGTCAGGTGTTTAGTGGCTTCTCGGACTTTGTGCAACACTTCTTCTAAGTTAAACAAAGTGCGCCCACAAGAAGGACAAGCGACGTATTCCACCATTGTTTTTCGCAATCCCAACGCTTGGAGAATGCTGTAACAGACGGGAATCTCTTTTTCTGGTGCTTCTGTCAGTGAGACGCGAATTGTATCGCCAATGCCATCAGCAAGTAAGGTAGCAATACCAGCCGTAGATTTAATTCGCCCATATTCGCCATCACCGGCTTCGGTAACGCCTAAATGTAGCGGATAATCCATACCCAGTTCATCCATGCGCTTGGCGATGAGGCGATAGGCGGCTAGCATCACAGGTACTCGTGAGGCTTTCATGGAAATTACCAAGTTGCGAAAATCTAAGGATTCACAGATGCGAATGAATTCTATGGCAGATTCCACCATTCCTTCTGGGGTGTCACCGTAGGTAAATAGCATCCTCTCAGCTAGGGAACCGTGATTTACCCCAATTCGCATTGATTTACCTTGATCTCGCAAAGAAACTACTAAAGGTTCTAGAGTTTCGCGGATTTTATCGCCAATTTCGTCAAATTCGGATTTAGTATACTCGGTTCGATTGACGTTGGGCTTTTCAAAAACATACAACCCCGGATTAATCCGCACTTTTTCTATGTGCTTGGAGACTTCCAGGGCGATTTTTAACCCATTATGATGGACATCAGCCACAATTGGCACGTCTTGGTAAGTTTTTATTAATTTTTGTTTAATTTCTGCTAAAGCTTTAGCATGAGCCATACTCGGCACTGTGACACGGACAATTTCGCAGCCAATTTCGTGCAGACGACGAATACCAGCGACGGAACCATTAATATCAAGAGTGTCTTCGTTAATCATTGACTGCACTACAACGGGGTAGCCACCGCCAATGGTGACATTTCCTACCTTGACGGGACGGGTTTTACGCCGCTTGATAGTTGTATCAAAGATAGGTTGACTGGATGTAGTATTTGAAGTATCTATTATGGGCAGAGTTTGCATAACCTGATTAGGTAAATTTGCAGTAGCTAAAAATATCAGATTTGATAATCTCTGTTTCCCAGATTGCCACAGCTGGTGGCTCTTTTGGACGATTATTTAGAAAAAATTGGAGAATGAGTTAGGTAAAGAATTAAAAACTCTTTTAACGTAACGCGGAAGTCCCCACCCTCAACTCTTATTAGAGTAGGGATACGGCGGGGTAGTTCACCTAAGTAACGTTAGTGAGGTTTTGGCCGGCTGCGAGAAACTGATAGTTGCGGCCATTTACGGCTTACCGAAGCGATCGCGATCGTGCAGTTCGTCAAAATCGATGATTGGCCCCTTCGGTACAATTCGATTTGGATTAATCTCGGTCATACTCATGTAATAGCCGCATTTAATATAGTCTAGATTGCACGTCGCTTTGAATTGCTGACGCTGATATAGATCCTTTAGATAATTCCAGAGGTTCGGATAGTCGAGAATTCGCCGCAAGTTACACTTAAAGTGACCGTGATACACTGAGTCGAAGCGATATAGCGTTGCAAACATACAAATATCGGCTTCAGTGAGTTGAACGCCACACAAATAGCGCTGCTTGCTCAGAACGGTTTCCCAACGATCTAAACTCTCAAAGAGTTCAGTTACCGCATTTTCGTAGGCTGCTTGTGAAGTCGCAAAACCAGATCGATATACACCAGCATTGATTGGCATATAAATTGCATCGATCGTTTCATCAATCTTCTGTTGGAGGTTGCGTGGGTATAAGTCTACTTTCTGTGTCGCCAATTCCCCAAACTCTACGTCAAGCATCCGCATGATTTCACGAGATTCATTGTTGACGATAGTTTGAGTTTGCCGATCCCACAACACCGGAACAGTGACTCGCCCTGTATATTTGGGAGCGGCTTTCAGATAAATCTCTGACAAATATTGAGCATGACTCACCGAGTCATCTATGGCTCCTAATGGTGCAGAAAATCTCCAGCCCAAGTCGCCTAGAATCAGATCGGCAATAGAGACTGAAATGGCATCATTCAACCCTTTGAGTTCTCGCATAATTAAGGTGCGATGCGCCCACGGACACCCCAAGGAAACGTAGAGGTGATAGCGTCCGGCTTCTGCCTTAAACCCACTGGAACCATCGGCGGTGACGCGATCGCGAAAGGTTGTTGGTATCTCATGGAACTCACCGTTTTGATTCTGCTTATTCTCATCGGTCATCCATTTACCTGCAACCATCATTCTTGATGCCATAATTCTCTCCTAATGGTGATGGAGTAATTGTGCCTTTGCTAGTTTGGTTAATTCGATAAAATGACCTTGATAGTACCCTCAAGGGTACTATTAAATACGTTTTTTCATTGATATCGTAGCTTTTAGGTACAGCGATGGAGGCAATATTTCCTCTAGCTGGCATTAAAAATTACAGGTTCAACAAAAAATGATTATGAATTCACTCAAGAAGTCTGTGCGCTTGACCAAGATTTTAGCATTTGCTCTATCATTTCTGATTTTCTGTTTCTCTACAGAGGCGATCGCAGCGCCAAGCACTCTTGCTACCTTAATTATCACGGAAAAAGCGGCAATTACTGAAGGCAAGTTCAGTATCGACACAACAACAACTCCTTTGCCAGCTACAACAGTTATTCGCTCTGCTAAACTTTTTTTACCGGTTGGTGAAACTGGAACAATCAATAAGATTAAAATTACCGGCCCAAATGGACTTGAATTTGGTTGTCAAGATATTAAGGTGAAGAACGGTGTTGATTTAATTAAAGCTTGTGGTGGCCCTGCTGTTTTAGAAGCTGGAGGAGCAATTACTTATGTAGCTGAAGGAAGTAATTTTGCACCCAAACTTAACACTAAGTTAAAAGTGGTTTTATCGGATGAGTTTTAAACACCAGTTTTAACCTGAATTACAACCAAAATTCGTTAACTAAACTGTATTGGGGTAAAGGTTTTTTCTTTACCCCTTCCCCTTTTCACCAAAACCCGACAAGTATCGCAACACTACTTTTTGGTAGTTGCTGAATTCAGGCATGAAAATGATTTTGCGTGATTTCAAAACCCGTGTAGAGACGTTGCTGAATTATTTGGTGTACCCATACGAGTAGATAGCTATGCTTGATGTTTCAGTTTCTATTTGCTTATGGGTCAATATCATAACAGATAAACACTATGTAGTTAGTAACATAAAATTTTCTTGATAACTTTGATGAATTGGTTGATTCCGATTTTTTAAAAAATTACTATTGCGGTTTTTCAGCACTGCTTGAATTTCTGCAATGATAGCGATCGCTATTTCTTCTGGTGTCTCTGCACCGATATCAATACCAACAGGACTATACAATCTATTTAATTGTTCGCTAGTAGAAACTATCCCTTTTATGGATAAATCTTGAAGCAATCTTTCTGTGCGATGCTTTGGCCCTAAAACGCCAATGTAACGTGCAGGAGATGGTAGCATCATCTTTAAAATTTCTAGATCGTCAAGATAATTATGCGTCATCACTATAGCTATTGTTTGAACATCTATAAAAATCTGTTTATGTATAATCTCTCGATGGCTAAGGATCACATCACAAGGTAGAGGAAATCGCGCTCTAGTTGTCTCATTAGCTCGACAATCAACTACAGTAAGATCCCAACCTAATGCTTGAGCAAACTGTGCTATAGGTACAGCATCATAGCCTGCACCAAATATTATTAAAGGTGTAGGTGGTTGAATGACTTCGATGAAAACTTCTGCACTACCTAAAGGTAACTGATAGTTGTTTACTCTTGACTTTTGATTAACAAATGCTTGAGTATCTGCACTCAGAGATTGAATTAAATTTGGATCTTTAATGT
Organism: Nostoc sp. NMS2; assembly: GCF_017115105.1. GTDB lineage: Bacteria > Cyanobacteriota > Cyanobacteriia > Cyanobacteriales > Nostocaceae > Nostoc. The sequence goes on along the minus strand of NZ_JABXKH010000018.1, from coordinate 9,611 downwards.
CAGTGATAATTTTACCGTTTGGATACAGCAGTAAGCGCGACCCAAGTTTCACATCTACCTCGCCTTCAAAAGCAAAGACTGTTGCAATAATACCCAGATGTTTTTTATTAAAGCACTCTTGTGTAAAAGCGATCGCATTGGGTGTGCTTTCTCTCTCAAGCCGTTCGATGAGAACTTGTACTATGCCATTGCACCCCAAACCAAAACCCCAAAGAATATCTTCAGAGGCGGTGTGATCGTAAGTAACAAGAATTGGTTTGCCATCTGACATTTGTTGTTGAGTATACTCAAATACGTCGTTCTCTAAGCAACCAGCGCTAATTGTTCCGATCATCCGACCTGTATTTGTCATCAGCATTTTAGCACCCGGTCGGCGATAGGTTGAACCTTGAGTTTTAACTACAGTGGCAAGGAAAGCGATTTCACCACTTTTTTGACTGGATTCAAAGCCTTCTAAGATTGCTTGTAATTCGTTCATTTGATTGCTTATTTTTCTATTTATAGTAGTTTTGAAGCTTGGGCAGATAGTGGCTAGAACTATTTGTGAAAGTCAATTTTTTAACGAACTGCTTGAGGGTTAAATTTTATTTAAACGCAAAGGAACGCAAAGGGAAGCGCAGAGTCACGCAGAGAATTCGCTACAAATTAATGAAATGTTGTACTAAGTTCAATTAATGCGTTCTTCTGCAATGCTAATGCGTCCCTCTGCAATGCCAATGCGTCCTTCTGCAATGTCAATGCGTTCCTCTGCAATGTTAATGCGTCCCTCTGCAATGCCAATGCGTCCTTCTGCAATGCCAATGCGTCCCTCTGCATTTAAGAAACGCTACAATTTTAACGAAGCATTCTAGGAGCGGAACCACGAGTGGCATCCAGTCCTGATGATACACGAGGTAGAGAGATTGTTTTGCCTGTTTGTGCAGCTTCGTAAATCAAGGCTAAAGGCGGGCAAGATGCCCACCCCACAAGATTGGGTAATTTATTTGTTGGAAGTCCCTTACGGTGTGCTGGTTGGTGTTGGGGTGCTAGTGGGGGTGCTAGTTGGGGTACTAGTTGAAGTTCCACCGGGATTAACAAGGGAACGAACCTGTTCTAAGTGTTCTTGGAGGGTTGGAAGCACTTGAGCCGCAAATGCTTTCACATCTGGATCTTGTCCCTGTTGAGCTTCAGTTTGAAATGCTGCGACATCCTTTTCATGATCTTGAAGCATCTGATTTAGATACTGGCGATCAAAGTTAGTACCAGAAAGCTTGGATAAACGCTGCTTGACTTGCTGATTTTTGCTGCCGGTTGGCAGTGTGACACCTTTTTGAGTTGCTAACTGTTTGAGTTGCTCGTTCACCTGGGTGTGATCTTCAACCATTCGCTGTCCATATTGTTTGACTGCATTGCTAGTTCCACGTTGTGACGCAAGTTGTCCTAATTGGACTTCTGCTAAACCACCTTGAGCTGCTTCAGTGATAAATTGTCTGTCTGAAGAACTGAGGTTATTTTGCCCTGATGCAGTTGGTGACACAGTTGGGGAAGCAGTTGGAGATGGACTTTCAGTTGCTTGCACAGACTGAGCGGCTGGAGCTTCCGATGTATTTTGGTCACGGGGAGTAGTTGGTGTGCAACCAGTCGCCACAGATAAAGCGATCGCTACTAAAGCAGTAGAAAATATTTTAAAGTTGGACATAATCAATGCTCTCCTTAAATAAAACTGGATTTTGAAACCCGGAACTGTCGCAATCGGATAGTTGGGTGCGATAGTTACGATCATCTCCAGATTTGCTTCAATAATTTGCATTTATGATTCAACAGTTACTTATGCTTCTAACTCCAAAGCTTTGATCGACACCGATACATTTTCTTGCATAAAAACAGTTAAACATAGAATTGACATTTACCCCAGATAAGCTGGATTCATCGCTGTACTATCATTTTGGGTTGTGGTTTTATATCGTTCATACTGTCCTTTAGCTGCTGCCTCACGGGTACGCGCTAACAGGGCTGTAACTCGTGCCCGATCCATTGGCTTAAACGTGCGGACTGCCTCAAACGCCTGATCTAAAATTTCCATACTATCGATGCCAGTAATTACAACTGAAGTTGGCAAATTCATTGCGTAGTGCAGGCACTCGATTGCACTAACGGTGTTACTTCTGAGAATGTAAGACTCCCCGATCGATTTCATTCCCAGTACGCCAATGTTATTTTTGACTAACACAGGTAAAACCTGCTGTTCAAAACTTCTAAAATGGGCATCCATTACATTTAAGGGCATCTGTACAGTGTCGAAACGGAAACCATTTTGTGTGGCAGTTTCTAACATCTGAAGATGAATCAGGGGATTTTTGTGTCCTGTGAAGCCGATATAGCGAATTTTGCCCGCTTTCTGCGCCTCAACAACTGCTTCCATTGAGCCGCCAGGAGCAAAGACGCGATCGGGGTCTTCAAAGCGTAGTATTTCATGATGCTGCATTAAATCAATGTGATCGACTTGCAAATCTTTGAGCGATTCATCAATTTGCATTTTGGCAGCGCTTTTACTACGACCATCGATTTTTGTCATTAAAAAGACTTTTTGGCGATAACCATTTTTAAGAGCATTTCCCATCCACCGATGGCTACGTCCGTTGTGATAGTCCCAAGAGTTATCCATAAAGTTGATGCCGCGATCGATCGCACTGCGGATCAGCTTGATACTTTCTTGCTCTTCTTTAATACTTCCAATATGAAACCCACCCAAGCCAATTACAGATACTTGTTCTCCGGTGCGTCCGAGGTTGCGATACAACATTTCGCCGCGTCGATTTGGAGTGGCTGAATTTTGGGTTAGCAGTTGAGTCTTTTCATCAATAGGTTCTATTTGGGCAAGGAGCGGCTGCAAAAATCCTTCGGAAACTGCAACTGCTGCTACTAATCCCGAAGCGGAAGCAGTTTTTAACAAGCTGCGTCTACTAATTTCCATAATTGTCTCCTACAAGCAACAACAGGAATGAGCCGAATAGTATCACGGCAATTAGGCACAGAGAATCTAACTAAGGTGTGTTTTGAAACTTACTCCGTAAGATGCATTCACAATGCAAGCCGATGCGTTCATGGTGCAAATCGATGCATTCACAATGCAAGCCAATGCGTTCATAATGCAGAGAAATGCATTTGTAATGCAAGCGGATGCATTCACAGTGCAAAGAAATGCGTTTACAATGCAAGTCGATACATTCACAATGCAATGTAGAAATGCGAAATTAGACTGGGCTGGGCTGGAATATTGCGTAGGTTTTGAGTCGATCCCCCCAACCCCCCTTAAAAAGCAGGGCTGAAAATGCCTTATTTTCCCCCTTTTTAAGGCAATACGGTTCAGTTAAGGCTAAAACTCTGGTTCCAAAGTCAATTTTTTAACGAACCGCCAAGACGCAGAGAAGCCAGTGCGTTGGGCGGGTTCCCCGACTTGAAGCAACTGGCGCGACGCAGAGAGAAGAAAGAGAGGCTTAACTGAACTGTATTGCTTTTTAAGGGGGACTAAGGGGGATCTCCAATGACTATGCATCAAAACCCACGCAGTATTGGGCTGGGCTGGGCTACGCTAACGCCCCGCTACATTATTATTCACCAAATATCTATTTAAAAAATTTATCTTACTGGTAGTTTTTGAGTTGCAATGGGTACGTTAAATGTACATCATACTACTTATACATCTATGACTTGCCCGATTAGCAGAGTGGGAATTTCATAATGCTGTATTAGCGATGAAAGAAGTCGTGCGCGGGCAATATGGTTCAGATAGCGATCAAGCCCAAGCGGTGGGACTGAAGAAAAAATCAGACCGCAAACGTCCTTCTCGTAAAAAGGTAGTTGCGATGGCGTAACCGCCCGATGGAAGCGATCGCCGGTTAAGGGGACTTCTAACTAAAAAAATATCCTATCGCTTTGGCGGGCAGGGGAGCAGGGGAGCAGGGGGGCAGGGGGAGATGAGGGAAATGAGGGAGCAGGGGGACAAGGGGGACAAGGAGGAATTATTAAACAAGTCTCTCCCTTGTCTCCCCCCTCTTCCTTGTCTCCCTTGTCTCTTCTTCATGCCCAATGCCCAATACTTCGACTTCGCTCAGTACAAGTGCCCAATGACAAATGACAAATGACAAATGCCTAAAGCAATTTATCTAATGTAATTGGCAAATCACGAACGCGCTTACCTGTGGCATGATAAACAGCGTTAGCGATCGCCGCAGCTGTGCCGGTAATGCCAATTTCACCAATTCCCTTGACACCAAGGGGGTTGATATGTGGATCGTGTTCATCGACAAACAACACCTCAATATCAGGAACATCTGCATTCACTGGTACGTGATACTCAGCTAAATCATGGTTGACAATGCGTCCTAGATTCGGGTCTATAACTGTATGTTCCATTAGCGCCATCCCAATACCGTAGACAATCCCACCGATGAGTTGACTGTTGGCTGTTTTAGCGTTGAGGATGCGTCCAACACCAAAGCTGCCCACCCAGCGCGTGACTCGCACTTCCCCGGAATCAGGGTTAACGCGGACTTCGGCAAATTGCGATCCAAATGCGTGCATTGAGAACTTTTTTTCTTCGTCTCCAGGCTTGGCATCTGCACGCGCTTCGATCGTTTTCATTCCATGTCGTGCCAAGATTGCTTGATATGTTTCGGTTGCTGAGGATTTATTTTTTAAGAAAAAGCTGCCATCTTGGGCAATCACATCTTCGGCTTTTGAACTATAAAGTGGCGATTTTTGATCGGTAAGTGCTAGTTGCAAAAGTTTACTACGAGCTTGATTTCCCGCTAAATGTACAGCCGAACTTACACTCGCTGCTGTTTGCGAACCGCCGGAAATGGGAGTTTTTGGCATCTTAGTATCGCCTAGTTCAAAGCGAACTTTCTCAACTGGTAGACCAAGTGCTTCAGCTGCAACCTGAGTCATGACAGTATAAGTTCCCGTACCAATATCTTGAGAACCGCTTTGCACAACGGCTGTACCGTCTGCCATAATTTGAGCGATCGCTGATGCCGGAGAACGATTGGTAGGATAAGTAGCCGTTGCCATACCCCAACCAATCAAATAGTTGCCGTCTCGCATCGAACGGGGTTGAGGATTGCGTTTTTGCCAGCCAAACTTTTCTGCTCCTGTCTTGTAGCACTGTCTGAGTGACTTGCTCGACCAAGGCAGTCCTTTACTAGGATCGACATCAGCGTGGTTACGCAGACGCAGTTCCACTGGATCGATCTTGAGCGCATAAGCCAGTTCGTCCATTGCCGATTCTAAGGCGAACGATCCAGAAGCTTCACCTGGCGCACGCATGTAGGTTGGTGTTCCTTGATCTAGCTGAACCAGACGATGGCTAGTTTCAATATTCGGGCAAGCGTAAATCATGCGGGCGCTCTTACCAACAGGTTCAATGAATTCATCAAAAGTTGAAGTCTGGGAAGTGCCAGTGTGTCGGAGTGCAGTTAATTTTCCTTCGCGGGTAGCACCTAAAGAAACTTGTTGAATTGTCTCTGGTCGGAAGCCGACAGGCCCATACATTTGTATCCGTCCCAGAACTAATTTTACTGGACGATTTACCTGCCGGGCTGCGATCGCTGCTAGAAGTACATGCGACCAAGTTGACCCTTTGCAACCGAAGCCTCCGCCCACAAAGTAAGACATAATGCGGATTTTCTCAGGCTTAATTCCTAATACCTCCGCAACTTTTTGTTGAGCCGAAAATATTCCCTGAGTTGCGTCATACAACAGCAGTTGATCGCCTTGCCAAACTGCTGTTGTGGCATGAGGCTCCATCGGATTGTGATTTTCTACTGGAGTGGCATAGGTTTGCTCGACGCGCACAGCAGCAGTCGCTAGTCCCTGCTTGACATTGCCTTGAGATGAATCGGGCGGCTCCTCTCCAGGGATTTTACCTTTAGGCAAGTATGCCTTAGCGAGGTTATCCCGCATATTGATGGTGGGTTTCTCTTCGTCATAGCGGACTTGTACTAGCGAGGCAGCATACATCGCCCGTTCAAAGGTATCAGCAACGACGACACCAATATGCTGACCGCTATAAAGCACAATGTTATCTTGCAGCACTTGCACCTTATGACCGCCACCCTTTTCTCCAGAAGCTTTGGGCGCGTTGAGATAGGTAATAACTGCTAATACACCTGGTACTTGCTCTGCTGCCTTTGTATCGATTTTGGCAATCTTACCTTTAGCGATCGCACTTTGAATTGTGACTCCATAAGTCATTTTTGCGACTGGAAACTCTGCTGCATAGCGGGCACCACCCGTCACCTTTAGATGGCCATCAACTCGATTGAGTGGTTTGCCGACAACTGTATTTGTATTCCCTGCATTCATGCCATCCCTCCTACTGTTGTCAGCGCCTTAATAATGGTACGTTTAGCCAGTTCGACCTTAAACCCGTTGTATTTTTGAGGTTTAGCTCCAGCAACAGCAGCATTTGCTGCTGCTTGAAATGCTGCCTGGTTTGCTGGCTGATTCAAAAGCGCTTTTTCTGCATCGTAGGCACGCCAGGGCTTTGTCCCTACCCCACCAAGGGCAATGCGGGCCGAGCGAATGATACCATTTTGAATATCTAGCACTGCTGCCACTGATGTCATTGCAAAAGCATAAGAGGCGCGATCGCGGACTTTCAAATAGTGCGATCGGCTTGCATTGGGTGAAGCAGGTAAGTCAACAGCAACAATTAACTCTCCATGTTGGAGAACTGTTTCCCGTTCTGGTGTCTCTCCAGGGACAAGATGAAAATCTACAAGTGGAATACTCCGCTCTCCATTGGTTCCCCGTGTTTGCACAACCGCATCAAGTGCCACCATTGCCACCGCCATATCAGAAGGATGAGTGGCAATACAGCGATCGCTACCGCCGAGAATCGCGTGAATCCGATTGTAACCCTCAATTGCCGCACAACCTGAACCGGGAACACGCTTGTTACAGGGCATTGAAGTGTCGCGGAAGTAGTAGCAACGGGTACGTTGTAGCAAATTTCCGCCCACCGTTGCCATGTTTCGCAGTTGCGGTGATGCCCCAGACAACAACGCTTCTGACAGTACAGGGTAACGCTTTTGAATTATTGCATCATAAGCAACGTCGCTATTGCGTGCCATTGCTCCAATCCGTAGATTGTTACTTTGCATTTCTATCTTGCTTAGTGGGAGTGGGTTAATATCAACCAACTCTCTTGGCGTTTGCACATTCAACTTCATCAAATCGATAAGGCTAGTACCACCAGCAAGATACGAGGCTTCGGCATCTGGAGCCACCAATGCCACGGCATTTTCCGCTTGTCGCGCTTTTTTATAGTTAAACGGCTGCATCTTTTTTTCCTTCTAAGACATCGCGGACAGCAGCCACGATATTTGGATAAGCACCGCAACGGCAGATATTGCCGCTCATCAATTCCCGAATGTCAGCATCTGACTTAGCGTGTCCTTCGTTGACTAAACTCACCGCCGAACAAATTTGTCCCGGTGTGCAATAACCGCACTGAAATGCGTCGCGGGCAAGAAATGCGGCCTGCATCGGGTGCAGATTGTCCCCTTGCGCCAGACCTTCAATAGTCGTAATGGCAGCGTCTGTGTGCATGACGGCAAAAGTCAGACAGGAGTTAATTCGCTGTCCATCAACAAGCACCGTACAAGCACCGCATTGACCGTGGTCACAACCTTTTTTACTACCAGTTAGCCCTATGTATTCACGAAGTGCATCAAGTAAGGTAACACGCGGTTCAATTTGCAAACTATGTTTTGTTCCGTTCACCTGTAACGTCACCTTCATAGTTTCAGATATCGAATTTTTCAGCATGGGGGTAGTTTTTTTTGCCGGAGTTTGTGCCACAGTTTTCTCCACAAAACTACTGAGGGTAGCCGCTACTGTACTGACGAGCATCAATTTACCCAATTTACGCCGTCTTAGCCGAAACTTCATCTTTTTACTCCATTCCGCTTTTGTTGAGTAATAATATTCAATGAAAAGGAGTCAGAATCCAGAATAATGCCTCCGGCACGCTCCGCGAACAGAATTCAGAATACCCCATGCCTGAAGTCAGGGGTTTTGCTAAGGAAAGAATTTTTTCTTTTCCCCAGGGGAGACGCTAAGAGCGAACACGCGCGTTTTAAATCGGGGGCTTTAAACCTCGATTCTCCATCCAGTCGCACAGAATCCATTCTGGATTCTGGCTCCTGAATTCTGAATTCTTCTTCGGTAATTCTTCTGGCTTAAATTCTTATAAAAGCCATTATTTCCTTATAAGTATTGACCTCAAAATAACATTGTTAACACAATACAATTTCATCTTGTTCTCGTCTCTCTATCAGAAGATTTATGCCATAAGTATCATTTATAGTTATCATCCTGTTCTGGAACTAAAAATATTTTTATTTATTTGCTGTATAAATAATTGGAGGTTAGGGTTGATGAGAGCATTACTACTCAACCTATCACATCCGAAATCGTACTTTGCTCAAAGAATAATTCGGTGAATGTGCGTAAATCCTAATATAAAATCGAAAAGCTGAAATTATGAACACCCAAACAATAACCCAACTACCAATTCCCCCACACTTTAACCCCGATAAAGTAGGAGAGGTCTGGCGTGTACCTTACCAACAAATCGCCGCAGCATCTGAAGCTTGGGTAAAACAACACGACATCAAACCAGCATCTTCAGACACAAACCGTATTTGCCTATTGTTAATTGATGTTCAAAATACTTTTTGCATCCCAAACTTTGAATTATTTGTAGGTGGAAAATCTGGGAATGAGGCAGTGAATGATAACGTCAGATTGTGTGAGTTTATCTATCGTAACTTGGGAGTGATTACAAAAATTGTACCTACTCTAGATACCCACACAGCAACACAAATCTTCCATCCCATCTTTTGGGTGAATGCTGCCGGAGAACATCCTACCCCAGCAGCGACTAACATCACCTTAACAGACATTGAACAAGGTATTTGGAAGGTTAACCCAGCAGTTGCTGACAGTGTTACTAATGGGAATTATGAATTATTAGAAAAACACGCTTATCATTACGTCAGAAAACTCAGTCAAGATGGTAAATATCCCCTGACAATTTGGCCTTATCATTCTATGTTGGGCGGTATTGGTCATGCTTTAGTTTCATCGGTAGAAGAAGCAATATTTTTCCACAGCATTGCTCGTCAAAGCCAAACACAATTTGAAATCAAGGGTGAGAATCCTTTAACAGAAAACTATTCGATCTTACGTCCAGAGGTGTTGGAAGATTTTGAACAACGTCCACTTGGCCAAAAAAACACCCGTTTGATTAAGCAACTTTTAGAATTTGATACTGTTATTATCGGTGGTCAAGCTAAAAGTCATTGCGTCGCCTGGACAATCGACGATTTATTAACAGAAATTAAACTGGTAGATGCAACCCTGGCGAAAAAAATCTATCTGCTGGAAGATGCCACTTCCCCCGTTGTTGTCCCCGGTGTTGTGGACTATACAGAACAAGCAGATGCAGCATTTAAAAGGTTTGCAGAGGCAGGAATGCATCTCGTAAAATCTAGCGAATTTGGGAATTGGGCATGAAGAAGAGACAAGGGAGACAAGGAAGAGGGGGGAGACAAGGAAGAGAC
>NZ_JABXKH010000144.1 GCF_017115105.1 Nostoc sp. NMS2 | reverse complement strand
ATATGGGAGAGGGATTTAGGGTGAGGGCGAAAACTACGGTTCTCAACTTAGATGAGGTTTATATAGGAAAAATCATCCTGGTGGTAGAGGAAAATTTTTCGTAAACAGAACTTATTTTCGTAAGATTGTGAATTTTAACGTTTTATGGTAGTGTTTGAACGAAAAAGAGCATAAACAGAAGTATATAGACCTATAAGCAATTTGTCACATTTCCATTAGTTTGGTTAGATTGTCTGGAACTTTACTTTCAGCACATGATTAAAACAACAATCTATGGTGTTGCTTTAGGCACTATTGTTCTCAGTAGCGGAGCGATCGCTACTCCTGTAACAAATTCAACTTTTACACCAGTGTCTTCATCTCTATCAAGTGATGCTTTCAAGATTGCAGCATCTAGTATCGACACTACTGCTTTAGAGCAGTTGGTTTTCAACCAAATTAATAACTACAGAACTTCCCAAGGGCTAGCAAAGCTGACTCGTAATGCTGCCATCGATAATCAAGCCAGGATTCACAGTCAGGAAATGGCTAGTGGGAAAGTTCCCTTTGGACATACAGGATTTTCACAGAGGATTCAAGCAATTGGTATTTCCTACAGAGCGGCGGGTGAAAATGTTGCTTACAACCAGGGATATAGCGATCCTGCGACAATAGCCGTTCAAGGCTGGCTCAAAAGTCCAGGGCATCTAGCCAATATCAGAGGCAGTTATGATAAGACGGGGATTGGTGTCGCTAGCAATAGTAGAGGCGCAATCTACTTCACACAAATTTTTCTTCGCTGATCGGTTTAGCAAAATTTAGATTTTTTCTCACATTCCTCACACTTCAGTCTCTTGGCAAAACTTTTGTTAGATGTTGAATAATGTAGTTTCAATAACATTTATCTATTGAATACTACATTATTTTTTAATAATTTATGAAAATCTTAAATTATCAGCAAAAATAACCGTGATTTTATGAAGATGAACTGTTTAAATATTGACAATTGGAAATGATTGTTTCTATTTCTTGTAAAGGATGCAGCCAGATTGCCAAAATTCATCAATCCTTAATAGTATCGTGGTATATATCGTTGGAACAATAAGGTAGAGTAGAAGTCTTATATCTCTACACATCACGCAATTCTCCATGTTCCGACAAACTGCTTTTGGCATCGCTTTAAGTGCGCTTGTCCTTGCTAGTGGATTAACGACTGTTCCGATACCAAATCATCCTTCTACGAATACATCCACCCGTAATAAGCTGTTGTCGCTTTTTTCCAGTCAGGTTGCAATATCGACTCCTACTTTTAAAACTACTGAGCTAGAAAAATCAGTTTTTGAGCAAATTAATCGATATCGGGCTTCTAAAGGACTGCCAAAGTTGACCCTAAATGCAAATATTACTCGACAAGCAAGAATTCATAGTCAGAATATGGCTAAGGGTAAAACCCCATTTAGCCATCAGGGATTTGAAGGGCGAGTCAAAGCTGTCCCTATTCGCTACAACAGTGCGGCGGAAAATGTTGCTTTTAACCGGGGATATAGCAACCCTGTAGAGGAAGCTGTTACTGGTTGGATCAAGAGTCCGGGACATTTAAAGAATCTAAAAGGAAATTACAACCTGACTGGAATTGGCGTTGCTACTAATAATCAAGGCGAAGTCTACCTAACACAAATCTTTTTCCGCACTAGGTAGATTTAATTTATGATTTTTTGCACAATAATAATGTAGTGTCTGACAAGACTTGTATCTGCTGGACACTGCTATTATTTTTGAACAATTCATGACACTACAAGATTTTCAGGTAAGCGATCGCGATCTCAGTGACGCGGCTCTTGGACAGTATTTAGAATCGACAGCGATCGCAGTTGATACAGAAACTATGGGATTATTACCACAGCGCGATCGCTTGTGTCTTGTCCAGCTGTGCAACCAATCCGGGAAAGTCACTGCAATCCGCATAGCCAAAGGACAAACTGAGGCCCCAAATTTAAAAAAACTCTTAGAAGCGGCCAATGTTGTAAAAGTGTTTCACTTTGCTCGCTTTGACATTGCCACCTTGCGAGCCAATCTGAGGATTCAAGTTAACCCTATTTTTTGCACCAAAATTGCTAGTAAGTTAGCTCGTACTTACACAAATCGCCACGGACTCAAAGATGTGGTGCAAGAGTTAGAAAAAGTAGAACTGGATAAAAGCTCTCAAAGTTCTGATTGGGGTAACGCCGTTAGTTTGTCTGAAGCTCAACTTAGTTATGCTGCCAATGATGTGCGTTACTTACTTAGTGTGCAGCAGAAGCTAACAGAAATGCTCAAACGAGAAGAACGTTGGAAAATTGCTCAAGAATGTTTTGAATTTCTGCCAACAATAGTTTCCTTAGATTTATTGCAATTTAAGGATTTGTTTGAACATTAGACCAAATGGGGAATGGGGCATGGGGAGTAGGCAATACAGTTCGGATAAGGTTTTTTGATGACACGCCCTAGATCATAAAGACGCGATAAATCGCCGTCTTTACAATAATCAGTCCTTTGTCTTGACGGCGATTTATCGCGTCTCTTCCCTTAACCGAACCGTATTGGAGGAGTAGGGACAAAAAATTTTTATTGGTCGTCGGTCTAAGCTAGTTATCTGTCGATCTAAGCTAGTTATCTATCAAGTTTAAATTAATAGGTAAGTTTGTAGTAAGGACTCAAGTTGTTATTTACCAAGCACTAAAGTGCTTACTACAAACTTTCATCCTAAGTTATGTTTAGCCTAAGAGCCAACATTGGAATCATCAGGGTTTCCAGGAGTTTTAGATTCACTAGCACCTTCCTTAAGATTACTAGCTCCCTCTTGAATACCTTCCTTAAGATTACTAGCACCTTCTTGAATGCTGTCTTTGAGGTTACTAGCACCTTCTTGAATACTGTCCTTGAGGTTACTTGCTCCTTTCTTGATCGCTTCCGTCGCGCTAGTACCTCCCTTTGGCTGATTTTCTTGGTGATTTTTTAGCCGATCTACGATATTGTAGTCGTCTGCACCTGGGGGAGTTTTTGATTCAACAATGCCTTCTGTTGGGCCACCAATAGCCTTCCATGCAGCAAGACCACCTGTGAGTTGAGAGACATGCTCAAATCCATTAGAACGCAATTGTTGCGCGGCTTGGGCAGTTTCTTCTTCATTAGCACCGTAAACGTAAATATCACGACTCGTATCCAGAGAAGGCACTGCACGCTGTACCAATTCATCTATTGGCATAGGCATCGCTCCCATAATGTGACCTTGATTGAAGGTGTTGCGATCGCGTACATCTAGGATTGTAAAAGCTGGTTCGCCCCATTCTAGACGAGACTTCAGGACATGAGCGTCAGATTGTGCTTGTATTGGTGGTTGTGGGGGAATGATGCCGCCTACTAAATTGTTAACCATAACTATCCCTTGCTGACGATATTAATAGTAATTTAACGGACTCAATATACTGAATTGCTCTTTCTCTAGGATGAATATCCTCAAAATCTCTCCTTAGATAGACTGACTAGTTGAAATATTTTCTACCATTTAATTCATTGCAAATACAGTCAATCTGTACTAATACAAGATATTTCTCTTTTATAAATTTATCGAACAGAATTCAGTAGGGTATTCTGACCGGAGCAACGGAAACATCTCCGGCTCCGCTCCTGAATTCTGTTAGCGGATAGCTAGGGTTGAGCGCGTTCTGAATTCTTCTTTATATTTTTGATATTTAATTATTTAAATACATTCTAAATAAATTTTAAATTATTAAACTTCTAACCAATTAATAAAAAATTAGTCTCAACATCAAAAATATTCAGCCATTATTATAAGAATTACTATTTCAATATAGGACTCCTATTTGATTTTTGAACAAATTAAGTACCAATCGAAAAAGCTTATTCCCTACTCCCCACTACTTCGGCTTACCTCGACTTCGCCCTTCGGCTACGCTCAGGACAGGCTCGGCACAAGTCGCTCAGTACAAGTCCCTATTCCCTACTCTCAGCCTACGCAAGTCAGTTCAATAATCAAAGCAGATTACTATATCTGCGATCGCTAACAATAATGTCTCTTTAATCTCTTGCCGCACTATTGGAGTTACATCAGCCGCAATCAATATTGAGGCAATCTACTATTCCTTTATGTCTTTCCGACACGCTCTTGCTAGCAAGATCCCGTAGGAGTACGCTGACTCGCTATCACTGCGCTATCCTGCCTCCTTCAAGCTGACTCCAAGTTTTGTCTGTTAACATTTTTGAGAGGTCTAGTCCCTCGCTTCTAACAAGCTACAAGTTTTGCGGTGGGGTTAAAATCCGCATTGCAAAACTTAACTACGAATTATTTTAAAGCTGTTTTTGCTGCCCTTATACCTTCTATGCTCTCAGTCCTTGGCTTGTAATAGTCTCAGGCTGAAATTTGTAGTATAGTATATGCTTATAAGGGTAGCTATATGTAAATGCACGCTGAGTGAATTTTCGTAGTTCCTCTTCAGGAGCAGATACCAGTTAGTTCAAGCAAGTAGGATTGGGTAGAATCTAGATTGGCTTATGGCTTAGTTTGTGGGCCTTTGTGAATAACCAATTAATCAGTGAGTACATTGCTTTTCCAAAATTGTAGGAAACTGCTATAGCGTCTGGTTTCTCTCTAGACTATTTTTGGTTATAAAAATTGTCTCATGTTACACTTGTGTTTGAGTATAAAAATTAGCAATTATACAGTATAAATTCAAAATTATCCAAAAATCATATAATTTATCAGCATTACGGTGGCTGAAGTTTTCATAAACTTCATGGAAAATTAATTGTACACAAGTACTACAGTAGCGATCGGACTCAGGAGAGACGCGCGTGAATCCACTCTCAACAGAAACACGTACAGCAAAACTGGGACAACAGCGAATCGCCCAATCTACAATAGGCAGCATTATGGTTATGATTACCGCTACTACTCCCAAAATTCTGATTGTTGATGACGACTTCGGCGTGAGAAATCTCGTCCATCGTTTTTTGAGTCGGAAATATCAAATAGAGGCGGCAGCAGATGGTAAGACTGCCTTATCGATGTTTGAGCAATTCAATCCAGCTTTAGTAATTCTGGATTGGAATTTGCCGGATGTTAATGGTTATAGCCTCTGCCAAGAAATGCAGAGTCGGACTAATGTTTTAGTGCTGATACTGACTAGTAGGACTGATGAGGCTGATAAAATTAAAATCTTGAGTGCAGGTGCTGATGATTTCATGACTAAACCATTTAGTCTTGCAGAAGTAGAAGTTAGAATAGAAGCTCTTTTGAGGCGGATACGCTACATCAATCCTTCACCAACACAACGGATCATTTTTAAGCAGCTAGTAATTAACCCGGAGGGTCGAGAGGTAACACTTAACGATAAGCCTCTGGCTTTAACAGCACTGGAATTTAATATTTTACATTTTTTGGCGAGTCATCCTAACCAGGCGTGGAGTCGTCCACAGTTAATCCAAAAAATCTGGGGTTGCGACTATGTAGGAGATGGCCGGGTGGTTGATGTGCATATTGGTCAACTTCGCAAGAAAATGGAAGTCGATCCTAGCGTACCAGAGTTTATTAAAACTGTACGCGGCTATGGTTATAAGTTTGAAGCACCCGACGATAATACTAATTCGTAATTCGTAATTCGTAATTCGTAATTAATAAGTACTTGTACCATTGTTTATTAATGGAGAAAAAAAGCGTTTTTATGATGGGGTAATAATTATAAATTATCATGACATCTGAGTTATCTAAATAGTTTTACTGAGGCTTGACCGTATAACTTACGTTATTTTGGGACGTTGATACAAACTGATTTGGTGATTTTGTGTCTGCTCAAGCCTTAGACAGGAACTTTATTGCTTTTAATATATCTTCTCAAGATAAGTTTCAGAAAAATCAAAATGCACAGAGTTTATCCGAAGTTTCGCATATAGGTAAAATTTGGGACAAGCACAGAGCAAATACTGATAAAGTCTTGTATTATTACGCCAAAGCAGAAGAACATTATTTTCAGCAGTATGCTTGGCGCATGAAAATATGTTCCGAGTTGCTGAAATTTCAATTAGTACCAGACGAATCGGAAGGTATTCTCCAGTTAAAGTTATCAGATGCCCGATTCTGTAGGGTTCGTCACTGTCCGGTTTGTCAGTGGCGGCGATCGCTCATGTGGAAAGCAAGAGCTTACAAAATTCTCCCACAGGTTGTCACTGATTACCCCAAACACCTTTGGCTGTTTGTCACCTTAACTGTAAAAAATTGTCCGATTAAAGAACTCAGGGAAAGCTTGGATTCGATAAATAAAGCTTTTAAGCGATTCACTGAATTGAAGGCATGGCCTGCGAAAGGTTGGGTGAAGTCTACAGAAGTTACCAAAGGTAAAGATGGAGTCTCAGCACACCCCCATCTACATATTTTGGCAATGGTGCCGCCTTCGTATTTCAGTCATGGCTATCTTTCTCATGCCAAATGGGTAACGTTGTGGCAGCAGTGCTTACGGATTGATTACCAGCCTGTTGTTCATACTAGCGCGATGTCTGGCGACAAGCCGCTTCGCGTCTACGCAAAGCATCATAACCCTTCACTACTCATCCCAGAAATTCTCAAGTATCAGGTGAAAGAGTCCGATTTGGTAGGTGATAGAGAATGGTTTTTAGAGTTAACCCGTCAACTGCATAAAAGTAGAGCGATCGCTGTTGGGGGTATACTAAGGCAGTATATGCGTGAATTAGAGGAGAGAAACCAAGACCTCATTGATGAAAGTGAAGAGACAGATGAGGTGGATGGGGAAAGTTTGTTTTTCCGATGGCAGCGCAAGTTACAAAGATTTAATATTATAAAATCTCAAAACCGATTGGGAAAAATAGCAATGACTGATCCAAAGCCTATTCGCACAGTTCGTCGGGGAAGAATATTCCCTGATATTCAGTGGTCAGAAGAAAAAAAATCTCAATGGAAAGCTCAACAAGAGGCTTTTTACCAAAGCGGTAAAGTTATTTTTGACCGAGTTAAACCAGAGTTAATCAAAACTCACTACAACTGGTATATGGCTGTTGAGCCTGAAAGTGGAGATTATTTCATTGATACAGATGAATTAGCTGCTATAAATAAGTCTCGCCAGCATCACCCGAATACTCCGGTGTTTATATTTCGGATTAATGAAACAGGAATAGCTGGCACAATATGATTCAAGGCAGCTTTGGTGATGAGGAACAGCTATTCTTTGAAATAGAGTTAATTACTGCTGATGGTGTAGAATTATCTGTCGATGCCATGCTAGATACAGGATTTTCAGGCTGGCTAGCCATTGACAAGCAGGATTTAGAGGAATTTGATTGGGTGTATTTAGGTGAACGAAATATGCAACTAGCAAAGGGGGAAGCAAAGTTTGATATCTACGCTGGAAAAGTGCGAATAGATGGACAAGAGTTTAATATCCCGGTTTATGCAGGCGATGGAGTTTCGGA
Source organism: Nostoc sp. NMS2 (assembly GCF_017115105.1). Classification (GTDB taxonomy): domain Bacteria; phylum Cyanobacteriota; class Cyanobacteriia; order Cyanobacteriales; family Nostocaceae; genus Nostoc. Next base: position 97,253 of record NZ_JABXKH010000144.1, on the reverse strand, counting down.
ACTTTTACTCGGCCGTCAGTGGCTAAAAAATCGACGTTTAGTAGTGGATTTTCCGGCGGGAGTGTTAACACTGGGAAACAGTTGAGATTATGAGTAAAATACTGTAATGCGTCTTAGAGACTTTTAATTAGTACTTTGCGATCAGTTATATTTCTAGACATAATCATTGATAATTTTTCTTAGCCAATTTTTGACTAACCAACTCAGCCGCTAAATGTATTGCTGCTTTCATACTTGTAGCATCAGCAATTCCCTTACCCGCAATATCAAACGCTGTTCCATGATCCGGTGAAGTGCGAACGAAAGGAAGACCTATAGAAGTATTAACTGCCCGATCAAACGCCATCAGCTTCACAGGAATTAAACCTTGATCGTGGTAAAGTGCCAAGTAAGCATCAGCAGGATTTTGGACTAAAGAATTTCCATACCAAGCTTGACCAGGTTTAACCCACATCGTATCTGGCGGTATTGGCCCATCTAGCTGTAATTTTGGTCTGTTTTGCCGCTCTTGCTCCAACCAGGGAATTAACCAATCCTGTTCTTCATGTCCAATTTGTCCCTGTTCGCCACTGTGGGGATTCAAACCTGCGATCACAATTCTCCCATTTTCTATTCCAAAATCTTTCTCCAAACACTCCACCAACAAATCCAGCTTTTGTGTCAACAACTGCGGTGTCAATGCATCGGCTACTTGACTCAGGGGAATATGTGTGGTAGCTAGTATTGTGCGGAGTGTCCAATTAGTATGGGGCGATCGCGCTACAAATAACATCCCAAAACGGTCAACACCTGACTTGTGCGCCAAAAGTTCCGTTTGCCCTGGATAATTATACCCTGCGGCTTTCCAAGCAGATTTAGCGATCGGCCCTGTGACTATCCCATCAAATTTACCAGCGAGTGTTTGTGCGATCACATATTCCATATAGGCAAAACTAGCCGCACCACTAGCCGCATTACCTATTCCTGGAATAATTTGACCTTTAATTTCTCCATCCAACTGCACATCAGTGACAGACAAATCTTCTGGATTTGCCAAAGGTGCTAAATTCTCGATTAAATTCAATTCGTGATAAGTCTGTGCCAGCAAATCCCAATTACCCACAACTGTTAAGTCGTATTTTTTACTAATTTCCGGTTCTGCTAAAGCTTTTAAAATCACCTCCGGCCCAATACCCGCCGGATCTCCCAGCGTCAGCGCCAAACGTGGGCGATTCTTTTTGCTAAAATTCACTAAATCAACTTGATTATTTTGATACATAAAATTTATTCATAATTATTATCATCAAAATTTCCCCATCCCTCTCATCTCCCCCTCTACAGTAGGGATTGCCCCCCAAACCAGTAGGGATTACTTGCTAAACTAGTTTAAAATTATTTACACAGGTCTAATCCTACAGCAACTCTTGAAAAGCTTCTGCTAGACCTAGTTTACACACACTAATTTGCATAAGGAGAATCACAACAATGGGCGGCGAAATTTTGAATGCAGCTATATTGTCCTTCGGTTTAATCTTCGTGGGCTGGGGCTTGGGCGCATTATTACTGAAAATTCAAGGCACAGAAGAATAATTGAGTGCTGAGTTAGGAGAGTAGAGACGCGATTAATCGCGTCTGTACAAGTTAGGAGTTATTATTCTCCCCACTCCCCACTCCCCATTCCCCATTAAACGCACAGCAATTTTCCCATAAGTTTTTCCATAAAAAACGATTTTCTGAGAAAAGATGTAAACTTTTGTTTGCATAGGTTATTCTGATAACATTCTTTTCATATAAACATTAAAATTTATTACAAACCTCATGACATTATTAATCGTCGGTGCCACTGGCACCTTAGGAAGACAAGTGGCTCGTCGTGCAATCGATGAGGGATATAAAGTACGCTGCCTCGTGCGGAGTAGCAAAAAAGCAGCTTTTCTCAAAGAATGGGGTGCAGAACTCGTACCAGGAAATTTACGTTACCCCGATACCCTAGCGGAAGCTTTAGTTGGTGTAACCCAAGTTATTGATGCGTCAACATCTCGTCCTACAGATTCACTGAGTATCAAACAAGTGGACTGGGAAGGCAAAGTAGCATTAATTCAAGCAGCAAAAGCGGCAGGTGTAGAGCGTTTTATCTTCTTTTCAATTTTGGATGCCGATAAATACCCAGAAGTACCGCTAATGGAAATTAAGCGGTGTACAGAACTATTCTTAGCTGAGTCAGGCTTGAATTATACCATCTTGCGGCTAGCTGGTTTTATGCAAGGGTTAATCGGTCAGTATGGGATTCCTATTTTGGAAGGACAGCCAGTTTGGGTAACTGGTAATTCTTCTCCCATCGCTTATATGGATACTCAGGACATTGCTAAGTTTGCAATCCGTGCATTGAGTGTGCCCGAAACGGCAAACCAAGCTTTTCCTGTAGTTGGTACTCGTGCGTGGAGTGCAGAAGAAATCATCAACCTGTGCGAACGCTTATCTGGAAAAGACGCGAGGGTAACGCGGATGCCGATAAACTTACTGCGTGCCGTGCGGGGCTTAATGCGCTCTTTTCAGTGGGGATGGAACGTGGCAGACAGGCTAGCGTTTACAGAAGTATTGGCTAGTGGTAAACAGCTAAATGCTTCAATGGATGAAGTATACACAGTTTTTGGCTTAGATCCGCAACAAACCACAACCCTAGAAAGCTATCTTCAAGAGTATTTCAGCCGAATTATGAAGAAGCTCAAAGAGGTAGACTACCAGAAAAATAAAAATAAAAAGCAGAAACCTAAAAAAACTCCTTTTAAACAGTCTTCAAAAGCTAATAGTCAATAGTAATTACAAAACAGACATTAGTCATGAAACTCTACACTCTGGATATTTGACCGTGCCAATTTTAGATTTTAGATTTTAGATTTTTTTGGTTCATGTCCTGTTCCTAGTGGGCGGAACAAATCCACTCATTCGCTTGATAGCGTCGCTGCGCTATCAGCATCCCACTACCCATACTTTGTCCCGTTACGCTAACGTGGTTGGGTCAATCCAAAATCCAAAATTCAAAATCCAAAATTGATTGGCTCCAGATTAATGACTACATGACCAAAAATGTGTAAGGATTACATAATATAAAGCATCGCCTAAACTTGGATATTTGAGTGTGCCGAAAGCAGGCATTATCTACAATGACGTTAAACCGATAGCAGGTCGTGTCGCTATCGAGTTGAAAGACAAGCTAACCGCAGCCGGTTGGGATGTGTGTATCACATCAAGTATCGGTGGAATATTGGGCTACTCTAATCCAGATAGTCCTGTATGCCACACCCCCATTGACGGTCTAACGCCCCCTGGTTTTGACTCAGATATGGAGTTTGCAGTGGTGTTAGGGGGAGACGGCACTGTTTTAGCAGCGTCTCGTCAGGTAGCCCCCTGTGGTATTCCACTATTAACAGTGAATACCGGTCACATGGGATTTTTGACAGAAACTTTCCTGAATCAATTGCCCCAAGCACTAGAACAGGCAATGACTGGTAAGTATGAAATTGAAGAACGAGCCATGCTCACCGTCAAAGTATTTCGGGGAGATGCAGTACTGTGGGAAGCTCTCTGCTTGAATGAAATGGTACTGCACCGAGAACCTTTGACCTCTATGTGCCATTTTGAAATTGCCATAGGTCGTCATGCACCAGTAGATATTGCGGCGGATGGCGTGATTGTTTCTACGCCTACTGGTTCTACAGCTTACTCATTGAGTGCTGGTGGCCCAGTGGTGACTCCTGGTGTACCTGTTTTACAGTTAGTACCCATTTGTCCCCATTCTCTAGCTTCTAGAGCATTGGTATTTCCAGATACTGAATCGGTGAACATTTATCCAGTCAACATTCCTCGGCTAGTGATGGTGGTGGATGGTAATGGAGGGTGTTATGTCCTACCAGAAGATAGAGTATATATGGAGCGATCGCAATATAGTGTCCGATTTATTCGCCTGCAACCGCCTGAGTTTTTCCGAATTTTACGAGAAAAATTAGGTTGGGGTTTACCACATATTGCTAAACCAACTTCGGTAGAATTGCCGTAATGATTGGGCATTGGGCATTGGGCATTGGGCATTGTTAAAGAAGCGACCGAACAAACTGAAAATTTTTCCCCTCTGTTTCTCTTACTCCATGCCCCATGCCCCATTCCCAATTCCCAATTTACTGATTTCCTTCCAGAATTACTGGTATAGGGATGGTATTTGGAGTTAGTTATTAAGATTGCATCGGAGAATTCGATGGCTGACACCTGAACGTGCTAAAAGATTCTTAGCCGTGCGTCAAAATCAGGATTGCTCCATCATTAAAAACTCGTAATTGCACTTTTAACTGATGTAAAGATTTTCTCTGGAATATCTTTACAATCCCAAATCCAATATCCAAAATTGTTATGACAGTTGCTCCAAGTCCCTGTGTTTTGGTGATTGAAACCGATGAGAGCCTAGCAAATCAGCTTGCTTGCGATTTGCAAGAAGCTGGCTATGAATCAATATTGGCTCATGATGCGACCAGTGGTTTGCAATACTGTCGCGATCACCAACCTGCTTTAATTGTTTTAGACCGGATGCTAGCAGGAGAATCAGGACTCTCATTGTGTAAGAATCTAAGAAGCACTGGTATGCGATCGCCTGTGTTGATTTTAATGGCAAGGGATACCGTTGACGATCGCGTAGCTTGTCTAGAAGCAGGAGCGGATGATTACATCCTCAAACCTTACCGCTCAGAAGACTTTTTGAAGTTAATTCGCCTCTACTTAAAACCCGATGTGGATACCACGGAGCAATTACGCTTTGGGGATTTAATTTTAGACATCGCAACTCGCCGTGCTATCCACGGGGGACGGGCAATTGACTTGACAATGAAGGAATTTGAACTATTAAAATTCTTAATGGAACATCCCCGTGAGGTGTTAACCCGCGAACAAATTTTAGAAAATGTTTGGGGTTATGACTTTCTGGGTGAGTCAAATGTCATTGAAGTGTACATCCGCTACCTGCGCCTCAAAATCGAAGATGAAGGTCAAAAGCGCCTCATTCAGACAGTGCGCGGCGTAGGGTACGTTTTAAGAGAATCCTAGTAGAACTGGCGAAAGTTTGCCTACCTTTGACAATGGGCTTAAGCCCATTGTCTAGTTAATTGAGGCTGAAAACGGCTGTGTATTACTAGACAAAAAAAAGTGTGAGTTTTCTAGCTTAAATTCTGTAAAATTGAAATCTAAATTACAAAATCAAAAATAATTATGAATCGTTGGCTAGGTTTATTCTCAATGTTGCTGAGTATTTTCTTGATGGGCTGTTCTGTGCCAACAACGGCTAAACCTCCAACCCCCACGTCTGGTTCTCAAACTCCAGCACCAGAGAGTTTAGGCCAAAAACTACCAATTTCTGCAAAAGCCATTATTCCTAATGGCACAACTATTCAACTAGAAGTAGCGAAGACACCACAACAGCAACAAATGGGGTTGATGTATCGACCAGCTTTGCCAGATAACCGAGGAATGCTATTTGGGTTCGCTTCACCACAACCAGTTAGTTTCTGGATGAAGAATGTCCCTGTAGCCTTGGATATGGTATTTTTACAGAACGGTGTAGTTAAATATATCCAAGCTGCTGCACCTCCTTGCGCAAGTGAGCCTTGTCCTACTTATGGCCCCAACACACCAATCGATAAGGTAATTGAACTTCGCTCTGGAAGAGCTGCCGAATTAAAGTTGAAAGTGGGCGATATTGTCAAAATTGAGTTTTGAGACTTAGCTACTTTTCAAGGATAAGTAAGTTGGTGCGAAAAACCCCAAGTATGTTGCGAAACGTAAATAGGCTCAAAACCCTTACTAATAACCAATACTTCGACTACGCTCAGTACAAGTGACAAATGACCAATGACCAATACTTCGGCTTACCTCGACTTCGCCCTTCGGCTACGCTCAGGACAGGCTCGGCACAAGTCGCTCAGTACAAGTGACAAATGACAGCCTTAGCCAGTTACCTTATAATTGCGCCTACCTACTTAAAGATTTGGATGATTGCTCTGTTTAGAGCTTATACTACCTAAATCTATGTTTTTTTTGTAAAAAATGTCACGTGCTGTAGCAAAAAATTCATCTGTAACGCTACTATTTAAAAACTGTGGTGATAATATAAAATTCTCCTGTCTCCAAGCTGAAATCATGGTCTTGAGGTTTGGTTGCAAAAATATTCCCTTCGGCGTAAGTGTAAATAGTCGCCAATAAGAGAGTATAGGTTATGGAATCTTTGTTACTACATGTGTAATTAAATAAAGTACACAAGCAAACAAGATGAAGCCATTTAATTAAGTAAAAATGCTGCTTGATAATTGAGCAGATGACAAGCCTCTCTTAAAGGCGAATCAAAAAAACTGTGCTGGGGTGTATAGCCAATAACGGCACAGTGACAGATGAAATACTGGCTACTGGCTACCGAGCAATGGTGAACTGATATATGACAATACATTCTGCACAAGGAGGTGAGATTCAAATGTCACCATCAAAATATTCTCGACTGATTCATTTTTTACAAGAAGATTTGGCAATTTCCACAGCATCGCTGGCGGTTGCACTGCGCCATCGGGAGCAAGACCCAGGCCCTTTGGCAATGATTCTTTGGCAGTACGGTTTGATTACTTTAGAACAGTTAGAACAAATTTATGATTGGCTGGAGACGGCATAATTTATGCCAATTTTGGGTTTTGGATTAAAATTCTCTACCAAAAGGCTGTTACCGGAATCTCAAACAATACTATTTATGCAAATTCTGGGTCATACTAAGTTGCCAAAGTTAGTATTGTTTGGTGTTAAAGAAGCTGTGTGACTGTCTCCGAAGCAAATAATACTATCTGGGGCAAGTTGGTATCATTTAGGAGAATAGAAGTATGTCACGTCAACTTTACCTTGTGCAAAGGTTGATATATAGGTCTATTGACTCTGGCGGTTTCTACTCATGGACATACAAATCAAAAGAGCGAGTTGATAATTTAACTCGCTCTTTTGATTTATCATTTGTCTTTTGCAAATGACCAATGACCAATTACTAATGACTATTGTGTAAATACTCTAACTGCTGCCGCTATACCAGATCCAGGGGTGAAGTCTTCGTACCCAAGTTCTCTTAGGGTAACTTCCAAGGATGCTATACAGCTAAGGATATCGCGATCACTCACAAAGCCCAAGTGACCAATGCGGAAAATCTTATTACTCAAATGGTCTTGACCACCTGCTAAGGCAATATCAAAGCGTTTTTTCATCAATGACCGAATCTTATCTGATTCAATTCCCTGTGGTGCTACAGCCGTAATCGCCGGACTAGCAGAACTATCTGCTGCAAACAGAGGTAAATTCAACCCTTGAATGGCGGCGCGGGTAGCATTTTTCAGCCGTTCATGTCGAGCAAATATTGATTCCAAACCTTCCTCTTTCATGATTCGCAACGTGGTGTGTAACGCTACGATCAAGTTCACAGGAGGAGTAAATGGGGTTGTATTTTTGGCTGTGGCTTTGCGATATTTGCCTAAGTCCAAATAATACTTTGGTAGCTTCGCAGTTTTGTAAGCTTCCCAAGCCTTGGGACTGACAGAGACAAAACCCAATCCCGGCGGAATCATATAACCTTTTTGGGAACCGGAGGCGACTATATCCAAACCCCAAGCATCCACAGGTAGATTGAACGCACCCAAGCTAGTCACGGCATCAACGATAATTAAAGCTTCACCGTGTTCTTTCACATGGCGGTTGATGCTTTCTAGGTCATTCAATACACCTGTTGAGGTTTCGCTGTGGGTAATGATTACAGCTTTAATTTGCTTTTGGGTATCTGCTTGGAGTTTTTCGGCAAATACTGCGGGGTCTAAGGGTTTTCCCCATTCCACCTTAACTTCTTCTACATTCAAACCGTAGGCTTGGCCAACTTCTACCCAGCGTTCACCAAATTTACCATTAGAGCCAACTAAAATGCGATCACCAGAAGAGAGAAAATTAATTATTCCGGCTTCTACAGCACCCGTACCACTGACATTCAGTGTCAGCACATCACTTTCAGTTTGGTGCAGCCACTTCAGGTTTTCTGTCACCTCTGCCAAGATGTTGCTAAATTCACTGGTACGGTGTCCAATCGGATGCTTGGCTAATGCCAGTAAAGCAGCTTCTGGCACCGGGGTTGGGCCTGGAATCATTAGCATCAGCTTATCGTTCATGTGTCTATCCTAAAAGTCAAATAAAAGTCAAAATTGTGGGAAATTGGTTTAGTCTGGTAGCAAATTCTAGATATTCATCTACAAATTACACTCAGATCGCCACCAGTCTTGTTGTATATTTTCCAAATCCATAGGAAAAGTATCGTGGGAGTTAATTATCGGTCAGCTTGACCTTCGCAATTTATACGACACTCCAACTTAAATAAAATCTCTGTTCCAGGCAATCTTACCATACACTTAGACACCAGGTTAAGGCGTGTGCCAGCAGGGGAGTAGCTAAAATAGCTAAGGCTGAAGCGTCCATTTAAGCTCTCACAATTTCAGGCATAGGTATGATGAATTCTTAAATCTTCCTCATCATCCGCCTCAGTTGTTTTTATAGAAATATACGAAATCGATTTGAATATCGTAGAAATCGTCAGTGAAAAAGCTGTGTTTTGCTTCAACGAAGGAAGTAACCGCCTACACTATGCGGAAGAGTTAGATGTCATCGTTTGCTAAGAGATAAAAGATACCCAACCCAGAGTTTTCAATCTGCTTGGGTAGAAGATTTGTTCTCCGGTTGCCATTCTCTAAAGAATACCTTTATCTCTTGAAGAGGTGATGATTTATTGCATTCTAAATCGCTTTCATGCCATCAAGTAAGCCATCTCAGGCTTAATATGATGGCGATTTTTCACTGATGCTTTCCGGTTTATTTGCTACCAAATTTGAGATATTTATGCAGCTAATTGCTGCACATTTTGAAACTTTACTTAGAGGTAGGCGATGCCTACACCTACGCTAATCAACTATAGGTTTTTATACTACACTTACAAACTTGCTACAATTGTGCTTAGTTTCGTTAGTTACCATTCATGGTGAGTCGTTTTTAACTAGTGTTCAGTTCATAAACTGTCACTCACCAGATCCCCGATTTTCTTGTAAAAGAGATATTCTTAGTTAGTGCAAGGAGTGATACCATTTCACCAAATGTTTGTCACAAGTTATCCCCGCAATACTCCCTGATAAGGGGGTGTTGCAGATTTCAAATGTTGCATCAAACAAGTGAGTTGGTATAAGCTTTTACGGGGAAGCGCTTGAGTGAGCAAAACTCTCAAGCGCTTTTTCGTGTATAAATAAAACAGTTTAACTGTTTGAACGATAATACAGATGTTTTTAAATACACATATACCAGAGAAAGAAATTACTGTTACAATATTTTTTGCAACAGATTCTTGATGGTTTTAACATCCGTGCATTCCATCAAAATCTTTTTAAGTGACTGAACGTACCACACGAATTAGTTTTCCTTGCAACGGTTGTTTTGCTGTCACAGCCTCATCTATCCGTGATGCAAACTGTTCCCAATTACGATTGTTCGTACAAACAATAATACCGAAGTGGTTAGAATCACGACGATGCAAACGGATAAAATCAACTCTGTTGATAGTTAATATCGAGCGTTCTTGATTTACAGCAAATGTTAGCACTTCCTCATCACAATGCTTGATTCCGTAGGAGTTGGGAGAGCGATCGCACCAAAATATGACAGATTAAGATATGCCTATTTGAGATTGAGAAGTTGAAGCAGATTTTGAAGCTTAAAATTATTCCAACTCAGAGCTACTGAAGTTTCAATAGTTAAATTTCCTTGTTGAACGTTAATCATCAAAGCAGAACCATTTTCAAGACTATGGAAAAGGGAATCTAAAAGCTGCAATTGATTTCGAGGAAGAGTATAATAAACTTTATTATTTTCAATTCTAACCCCTTTTGGTAAAGCTCCATTGGGAAGTTTACCTCCCAAAAATCTTGTCCAAGCTGCAATGAGATAACGGTAAACTATCGATTCAGTCTCAAACTGAGGGGGTTTCAATAAGCGAAGTTCCCCTTCAACGTAATCTTTATTAAGAGTTATTTTCTCGGGAGTAAAGTGTAATTTTACTTGAATTTTATTGTACTCTATTGTCGCAATAAATCCTTCATCAGAGTGTGGTTCTAAGCTTTTTAATTGCTCAACTCTAGATTCGGCTTGTTGACAGAGAAATAAAACCATTTTTTTTGTCAAAGTCAACTGTTTAGCCTCTGAGCTAAATATAATGTATTCTTCTAGACTTCTTTTTAGAAATTGTCTAGACTCCTGAAACGTTGCTGTAACTTTGTTAAATACACCCATATTTAGTTATCCAAAAATATTTAGGTTTCTATTTATAAGTATTCCGGTAAAATTCGGTTGAATTATCACGATCGGAATAAAAGTCAAAAAGCTTGAACAAAGACTTATCACAACATTGAGCAAGAACTAGTTAAAAAATAGCGATTGGCTACGCCCCTCTGGAGGCGATCGCACTCCAGCAAGTACGCAGGGTTGATCCCTTAATCAATCACGCTATTCAATCCCCGTTTCTTAACTAGGTGCAACAGCTTAAGAGCCATGCCACTGGGACGCTTCTGACCGATTTCCCACTTTTGAACCGTTGATAGACTTGTATTCAAAATCGCAGCAAATACTGCTTGGCTGACATGAGATGATTCGCGTATTTCCTTAATTTGCTTAGGTTCTAGCGGTTCAATCACAGATAAGCACAGACGGTCGAATTCACGCAATGTAGTCTGATCCATTAGTCCAGCATTGTGCAGCCCCGTAGCGGTTTCATGAACGGCTTCAAGAATCGCTGATTTCTTCTTCGGCATTACAAATTACCTCCATCAATTCATCTTCCAACCTGGCTTTTTCGAGATCCTCTAGCGTGTAAGACAACAGCACCAATACCAGCATTTTTAATGCTTCTTCTTCTTTTTTGTTAATGTTGCTGCGATCGTTTTTCGGGAAGCCGAAAACAAAAAACCAGCAATCTCCCTTGTTGGTCGCCACCAGGGTACGAAAGCCACCACGCTTACCTTTTCCAGAGCGGGCAATCCGCTTTTTAAACAGTCCGCCTCCTAGATCGGCTTCGTAAAGTCCTGCCGTCATTTCGTTTACAGCCGCGCAGAGGCTAAGGTCGTCTAAACCCTCTTTGCGTGCCCAACGGTTAAACCATCGGGTTTTGTAGATTATCATGCTCTGGTCATTACCTTCGCTTATTATATAGCACTTGGTGCTATGATTAGCAAGTTCAATATCCTGATAGGTTTTGATAGATTAAAAGTTAAAAAACTTGAACCAAGACTCATCACAACATTGAGCAGGAGCTAGTTAAAAAATAGCGATTGGCTACGCGCCCCGCCGGAGGCGATCGCACTCCAGCAACTACAATGAGAGTACAACTAGTGTTGTACCTCCAGAGGCTGACAAAATGAAACGCACACTATATATTCCTGATGAGTTGTGGACACAACTTAACCAATACTTAAAAGATCACCCAGAGCAAAACCCATCAAGTGTTATACAGGCAGCACTAGCAGAAAAGTTACGCCCCAAAAATGGTTCAAGGCTATTATCGCTGGCAGGAATCGTCGAAAATGCTCCTACAGACGCTTCAGTTAATGAAGACTATTTGATACAAGGATGATACAAGTAAAAACTGCATTAAAAAAGATTTTAAATTAGACCTAAGAGTAATACTTATTAGAGTTATGGTATTATGCTGTAACTTTATTTGACGTAATCAAGCCACATAAAAATATCAATATTAAAATGTGGTTTTAACTACGCTATTCCATTGAATTAGTAAGATAAACTTGCCGTATGTATGTCATCAAACTACTTAGCTTCATCTAGTAATCAAAAAGGCATAAGCAATGACTAAAGAACCAGCAAAAGTAATATTATGGGAAGAAAATCAAAAAGATTTTCTAAAAAAGTTCTATGATCTCCAATTTACTCCCAGAGTAGGAGAGGAAGTTTACTTAAAAAAGGAGAAATGGAAAGTAACCAGAGTTGAGCATGACGTAGAAATAAGTGAGATTAATGTCTACATGGAATTAATCAAAAAAGCCAAGCAGGATAAATCATCTAATTCTTAAATACACTCAACTATAGCAATCCTATTTGATTTGTGAGAATTGCAGCCCGCAGATCCCCGACTTCGTAAAAGTTGTCAGGGATCTTGTTTATGCGCGTTTGATTCAGGATCTCAATCTTTATGCAAACTGCGATGTCTACGATGGGCTATTCGGCATCGCGCCATGAAAATATTACATCAACTTCCCCACACCCAATCTTGTCTGTAACGATACACTATAAAAGTAAAGAAATGTAAATAAACTAAATTTTGCAACCGTGGAAAACATCACATTGGGGCAAAATGGCCCAGTTGTTACACCCTTGTGCATAGGCACTTGGGCTTGGGGTGATAAACTATTTTGGAATTATGGCGATCACTACGGCCCAGAACAGTTACAAGAAGCCTTTACCGCAGCCTTAGAAGCTGGTATTACCTTCTTTGATACTGCCGAAGTCTATGGAATGGGACTATCAGAGAAATTTTTAGGGCAATTTCTGCAACAGACACAACAACCTGTACAAATCGCCACAAAATTTGGACCCCTACCGTGGCGATTTACAGCCCAATCCGTCTCTGATGCTTTAACAGCCAGCCTAAAACGCTTACAATTAGAGCGAATTGCCCTTTACCAAGTGCATTGGCCTTTTGCCTTCTTCTTAAGCCAAGAAACTTTGATGAATGCCCTAGCGGATGAAGTGAAGCGGGGCAGAATTGCCGCAGTCGGTGTGAGTAATTACTCAGCAGAGCAAATGCGAGACGCGCATCAAATATTGGCAGCCCGTGGAGTACCTTTGGCTGTAAACCAAGTCCGTTATTCTTTACTCAGTCGCCAAATTGAAAGCAAGGGTATTATTACAACTGCCCGTGAGTTGGGTGTGACTATCTTGGCGTATAGTCCTTTAGCACAGGGATTACTTACAGGGAAGTACAGTATTGATAGTGCTGAAACCCCAACTGGTGCGAGGAAAATAGACCCGCGATTTAAGAAAGAAGGTCTGCAAAAAATTGCCCCAGTTATATCTTTGCTACGCAACTTCGGAGAAAAATACGAGCGCACCCCAGCCCAAGTTGCTCTCAACTGGTTAATTGCTCAGGGGAACGTTATTCCCATTGCTGGGGTGAAAACAGCCGAACAGGTGCGGCAAAATGCTGGCGCTTTAGGCTGGAGATTGAACGACGATGAAGTTGGAGAGTTAGAACTAGTTAGTCGTCCTTGGCTGTAGAGACGTTGCAGTGCAACGTCTCTACTCAAACACAGGAGGCCAAATTTCTGACACTACTAGCTCCCAACCTGGTAGTAAGTCTGGTAGTGTCAGTTTGTCGTTGTCGTGCAAAACTATTGGTTCTTGGTTGAGTCGATAAACTGTGAGTGTCAATTTGTCAGGATCAATCAGGATACCAACTGTAGATCCAAGTTGTAAGAATAGCTGAATCTTTTCTACAAGTGGTTTGATCCGGTCTGACTTAGATTTTATCTCTACCATCAAGTCAGGTACAAGTTCCACAAAGTCGCGTTTGCTTGTTTTAAGTCTATTAGCACGAACAAAAGATACGTCGGGAGCGCGGAGATTTCGTTTTTCGTTATCAGCTTCTTTTCCGTTATCAGTTTCTAAGGTAGGCAAAATAAAACCAGCGCTAGAACCAGTCACCCGTCCTAGTCTTTGTGGGCGCACCCAGTTACCGAGTAATCTAACTAACTCAGCACCTATTTCCTCTGACTCATAATCTGATGGCCCCATAAGAAGTATATTTCCGTCTACTAGCTCCATCTGCCATTCTGGATGCTCTGCTTGTAGTTGCTCTAAGTCTGGAATAGTGAACATAACACCACTAAGAATCCATCTTTAATTTATCTTCCTACAAACTCGTAGAAAAAGTTACCCAAAAAGCCAAAAAGTCAAGAGCCAAAGTCAAAATCTTGACTCTTAACTCTCAACTCTCCAATTTTAGGTTTGGATTTTGGATTGAAGAAAAAATCTAAAATCTAAAATCCAAAATTGATTAACTTCTAACTGTTGACTAAGAAGCTGACTCTCTAGCTGTAGGTGAACCTATCTTTTTACTAGGGGATGCAGAAGACTCCTGCCCACTTGTCCGCAGTTTTGGTTTGGGAGAAGAATGTCTTTCTTCTCCATTGCTGCTATCTGATTTCCATGCAGAACGGGGGCGATCGCTGGAAGATGATTCCCGACGCTTGCCAAGTCTTGGTTTGGGAGCGGAGGATTCCTCTTGAGGAATTTCCACGTCTGAACTCAACCAAGCGGGACGAGTTTGATCGTAAGCAATTTGCAGTGCTGCGGCGGCGATCGCTTGAGCATCGTATTCTTCAATTAGTTCGCTAACTATCGGCAAGAATGATGCCAAACGCTCACCTGTCAAAGCTTCGCGTACCTGTTCTTGCAATTTCAGGATGTGCCGCGCTTCAATTTGGGCGCGTGTTGGAATGGTCAGCAATTGCCAACTTTGGCGGTTATGACGTTCAAATGTTTGCTGTTTGCGCCGCTCAAATGGTTGTACTAACGAAATTGCTGTTCCTTCTTTACCAGCACGACCAGTACGACCAATACGATGGACGTAGGTTTCTACGCTATCGGGTAAGTCGTAGTTGATCACATGGGAGAGTTGATCGACATCTAACCCTCGTGCTGCAATATCAGTTGCTACCACCCAACGGACTTGACGGTTACGGAATCTGACTAATAACCGTTCCCGCGCTTGTTGCGACAAGTCACCGTGGTATTCATCTACACTGTGACCAGCGCCTTGTAACTGACTGGTGAGTTCTGCGGCGGTGCGTCTGGTGCGAACAAAGATTAAAGCTGTTTCTGGATCTTCCATTTCCAGAATCGGCTGTAAAGCTTTGGCTTTTGTCCAGTGACGGGGGATTAGGTAAGCTACCTGATTAATCTTGTTGGGAGCGGCTTTTGGTTGCTCAACGGTGACAGTTGCAGGCGATCGCAAAAACTTGTTCACCAACATCCGAATCGATGGTGGCATTGTTGCCGAGAATAAAGCTGTTTGGCGATCTACGGGCGCTTGTGAGAGGATTTTCACCACATCATCAATAAAGCCCATGCTCAACATTTCATCAGCTTCATCCAACACAAACCACTTCACTTGATCGAGCTTTAAACAGCCGCGATCGAGCAAATCGATCACCCGTCCAGGAGTACCCACGACCATGTGAACGCCACGTCTGAGTTGTAACATTTGGCGGTCAATTGATTGACCACCATAGATTGCTAACACCCGCAATCCTTCATCGCCGATGAATTGGGCGATCGCATCATGAACTTGCATTGCTAATTCACGAGTTGGTGTTAAAACTATGGCTTGTACAGCTTTTTGATTAATATCTAGCCGTTCTAAAATAGGCAGTGAAAATGCTGCTGTTTTACCCGTTCCAGTTTGAGATTGACCGACTACATCACGACCACCTAGCAATTGGGGAATTGCTTGGATTTGAATGTTAGTTGGTTCGGTAAAACCGATTTTTTCTAGTTGTGCAACACGTTCTTGAGAAATGCCTAATTCTTGGAATGAAAGAGTCATTAATTCGTCCTAAATTTTATGTAAGGATTTTTGGATTAGTCATTTAGTCATTTAGTTATTAGTCATTAGTCATTAGTCATTAGTCATTAGTGAGCTAAGGGCGGTAGCAAGACCTCAACTCTTGGAGAGGCTATGCCAACAAGTCCGCTAGCGTTTCAGGTAAACCCTCATGAAAACTGCCATTAATGCAGCATTGACCTGAGTATAAGGATGAATCTGTAAGGGTCATTTAACAAATGAACTTTGGACAAAGGACAAATGACAACTTAGTTATTGACTACTTGACCATAGAGGTCGTATGTATCAGCGTGGTGAATCGCTACTGGCACGATGGTTCCTAACTTTGCCTGGCCTTTGACATACACCAGACCATCAACCTCTGGGGAAAATCTACCTGAACGACCTATTAGTTCACCACTTTCAGGATTTTCTTGCTCAATCAGGACATCGACAATTTTGCCTACTTCCTGTTGATTTTTCTTTTGAGAAATCGGTTGCTGGAGTTCCATCAGTTGGTATCGGCGCTCGTCCATCACCTCTTGGGGCAACTGATTTGGTAGCTTATAAGCTGGGGTTCCTTCCTCAGAGGAAAAGGTGAAGACGCCAACATGATCGAATTCATGCCGCTGAACGAACTCTAGTAGATGCTCAAAATGCTGGTTTGTTTCTCCTGGGAAACCAACAATAAATGTTGTCCGCAGTACGGCTGTTGGTAGCGCCGTTTTGATGCGATCTATAATCCCATCATTTACCCGCCCTTGCCAAGGACGGTTCATGGCGCGGAGAATATCTGGATGAGAATGCTGCAAGGGCAAGTCCAGATAAGGCAAGACGTTTGGTGTTTCTTGAATCGCCGCGATTACATCTGGGGTCAGTCCCGTGGGATAAGCGTAGTGCATTCTGATCCACGGTATATCTACTTTCCCCAAGGCGCGAAGTAATTCGGCTAATTTTGGCTGACCGTAAATATCCAAACCGTAATTAGTAGTGATTTGGGAAATTAGAATAATTTCCTTTACCCCTTGACTAACTAACTGCTCCGCTTCGGCGACTATAGATTCAATAGTACGCGATCGCTGGTTCCCTCGAAGATGAGGAATTATACAAAATGCACAACGATAATCACAACCTTCGGCAACCCGTAAGTAAGCTACACCCTCGGTTGTAGTGCGATAGCGCGGTGTAGTCTCGTCGGCAATGTAGGTTGGTTCGATACTAACCTGTTTGACCCGTTCGCCTTGTTCTACACGCTCAATTACATTAACAATTTTGTGATAATCGCCTGTGCCCACAACGGCTACTGCTTCGGGCAACTCTTCCAAAAGTTGTTCTTGAAAGTGTTGCGCCATACAGCCAGTGATTACGATCTTTTTATTTGCCTCTGCCAGTTCTACCAAAGTTCTGACAGATTCTTGCCGGGCTGCTTCAATAAAACTACAAGTATTAACAATAACGTAATCTGCTAACTCTTCATTTGTATCTACACCGTAGCCTGCTTCTACGAGCATTCCCAGCATGTGTTCTGTATCAATTCGATTTTTCTCGCAGCCCAGGTGAGAAATGGCAATTGTTGGCTTGTCACCCATATTTTGAAAATATCTTCATTTTTTTTCTTCTTGTTGTCAAACATTCCGGCGCTAACTTCGCTTTTTTGCTATCAGCATCCTCATGAAAACACTACAGTGGCAAATTCCCACTGTTTGTAACTGTCCGTGAACCCATAACCCTATTAATAAATAAAAATAGAGGTCATGTTATGATATTCCTATCAATCTGTTCCCCAGGGTAAATTGAAGTGTCTTTGGGTACATTTGACACTTGTAATCTTTTTTAACAATTCGCCTATTGGTATTTTACATTACCTTGGCGTGTGCGTTGTTAACCTACCCATCGGGAAGCCGCCCAAAGGGCTTGTTGTGAGAAGTCGCTACCCTCAGGGAAATCGACGAAAGCGACTACGCCTATAAAGCAGTAATGCTACCCTGGCGATTGGCAAGTCCTGCGACTGGGCGCGGACAAGATGCCTAAACCACGGAAAGCTGCCTTGCGTCTAGTGAGTGGCAAACTCCTCTTCTAGCCAGGTTTTATCTTAACATATCTTATGGGAGGTTTCACGCCAATTTCCATCTGAGGAAGGAGGCAATAAACCGACTATCATAAAACACATTTGACTAGTTAATGAAAAGTCAAGAGTCAAGGGTCATATAATCAATAGTCAAAAAATTCTAGACTCTGGACTCCGCGAGGCGGATTAAAGACGTGGACTTATATCAATTATTTAAAACTCGCTCACCGATTATTGGCGTGGTTCACCTGCTACCACTGCCTACCTCACCCCGTTGGGGAGGTAGTCTAAAAGCGGTAATTGACCGAGCGGAACAAGAAGCCGCAGCCCTTGCAAGCGGAGGGGTTGACGGTCTGATTGTGGAGAATTTTTTCGACGCGCCGTTTACCAAAAACCAAGTCGATCCTGTGGTCGTGAGTGCCATGACCATTGTGGTGCAACGGATACAAAACTTGGTGACTTTGCCTATAGGCTTAAATGTTTTGCGAAACGACGGCAAAAGTGCAATGGCGATCGCTAGTTGTGTGCAGGCGCAATTCATCCGCGTCAACGTTCTCACGGGAGTAATGGCAACCGATCAGGGATTAATTGAAGGAGAAGCCCATCACCTACTCCGCTATCGACGGGAGTTAGGCTGCGATGTTAAAATTCTGGCCGATGTTTTGGTGAAGCACGCCCGTCCTTTGAGTTCTCCAAATCTCACAGTCGCCGTGAAAGACACCATTGAAAGGGGTTTAGCAGACGGGGTGATTTTGTCAGGCTGGGCTACTGGTAGTCCACCTAACTTAGAAGATTTGGAACTAGCTTGTGATGCAGCATCTGGCACGCCAGTGTTCATTGGTAGTGGGGCAAATTGGGAAAATATTGATACATTGATGCAGGCCGCAGATGGTGTAATAGTTTCCAGTTCTCTGAAACGTCATGGACGGATTGAGCAACCAATCGACCCAATTCGCGTCAGTCAATTTGTCGAAGCCGCGCGTCGCAGTTGGAATTCCAAAGGTGAAAGCAAATCAGCAGAACAAGTAAAGTTACATTCTTAAATTGGGAATTGGGAATGGGGCATGGGGAAAAAGCAAGGGAGCAGGGAGCAGAGAGAGTATGGGAAGCAGGGGAACAAGAACTATTAATTATTGATCAATTCCCAATAACCCAATGCTCAATGCCCAATACTTCGACTTACCTCGGCTTCGCTCGGCACAAGTCGCTCAGTACAAGTGCCCAATTCCCAATTCCCATTCCCCATTCCCCATTCCCCATTCCCTAATTATTTATGATTCGCCGTCGTTCTACTCCTTGGATTCATAAATGGTCACGGCCATTGATTGCCGCGATCGCTGGATGTGGTGCTTTGATCACAGGTTATCTCACCATAGAAAAGTTAACAGGAGGCA
Source organism: Nostoc sp. NMS2 (assembly GCF_017115105.1). Taxonomy (GTDB): domain Bacteria; phylum Cyanobacteriota; class Cyanobacteriia; order Cyanobacteriales; family Nostocaceae; genus Nostoc. The sequence goes on along the minus strand of NZ_JABXKH010000144.1, from coordinate 78,115 downwards.
GTGCAGCTTGTCTGGCAGAGGCTGGTGCTAAGGGTTGTAATGATGTGCTTTCCAGTCCTTGGGCAACAATTTTTGGTCAGCCGTTAGCTTTGTTTGGGCTTTTGGCATACATCAGTATGGTGATATTGGCTTTAGCTCCCTTGGTATTCAACTCAGGGGAAAACAATAGCCGCAAACAATTGGAAAATTTGACGTGGTGGCTGCTGCTGGTGGGTGCGATCGCTATGTCTGTCTTTAGCGGCTACTTAATGTACGTGTTGGCATCTCAAATTAAAGCTGTTTGTCCTTACTGTATCGGTTCGGCTTTATTCTCTGTGAGTCTTTTGGTACTAACAATTATGGGTCGCACTTGGGAGGATATTGGACAAATCTTCTTTACCGCCCTGATTGTGGGCATGGTAACGCTGATTGGTACTTTAGGCGTTTATGCTGGCGTGAATAAATCAGATGTTACATCTGGAACTCCAGGACAACCCACAAAAATTACCTTTAATTCCAAAGGAGAGCCTAACCCAGCCTTCGGTTGGGAAGTTACCACCACTTCTGGTGAGGCAGAAATAGCTTTAGCAAGCCATCTAGCAAAGGTAGGCGCGAAGGAATATAGTGCTTTCTGGTGTCCTCACTGCCATGAACAAAAGCAGCTTTTTGGCAAAGAAGCCGAGGAAATAATCAACAAAGATGTTAAAATCGAGTGCGATCCCAAAGGATTCAAGGCTCAAACTGAACTGTGTAAAGCCGCAAAAATTGAAGGCTTCCCCACTTGGATCGTCAATGGTCAAAGTTATAGCGGAGTCCAAAACTTAGAGGAACTAGCAAAAGTTTCTGGTTACACAGGGCCTCGCAACTTTAAGTATTTCAAGTAATTGCCTTCAGGAAGGCTACATCAAGCTAGTGGCAAGGTGTAGCTCATATCCCATAATGAATAGTGCTGAGTTAAAAGACTGCCACCCCACTTGTTTTACCTACGTGAAGCAACTACCTTTGAGGGCATAGACAAAGGACATCAGTATCAAGTGTCTTTTCTCACTCGGCATAAACTAAACGCCCCGCTACAGGGCTGAGTATGGTCAACTGGATGAATACAGCAAAGTCTGTTTCCAGTTGGCTGTTTTGTTTTTGGCAATAGACAATAAATATTGTCCAATACCCAATTACCAATTTCTCTGCGGCTTTTATCCGCAAATACTTTAAGTTTAAGGAAACTAATCAAGTATATTTACCTTAATCTAAGAGAATGTTTGGAAAGTCGTTGAGTATACTATAAACCCCGCTTCCATTGCTCTCCCCGAAACGGCTACGGTGTACACACAAGTCTTTGAGAGTTGCCCCATAAGCTTTTGATCCCCCCAACCCCCCTTAAAAAGCTACGGTGTACACACCGTAGGCATCGGGAAGGGGGTCAGGGGGTTAGGTCTTTGATGACTTTGATGTTTCGCATAATACTTTTCAAACATCCTCTAATGTATGCTTTAATTTTTTACAGCACTTGGGAGCCACCTTGGGATGTAATCATGTCAGCGTCAAACCTAAAGGTGTGTCTGTTAGAAGTTACAAGTCACCACAATTATCAGTAAAATATCTAATTGATTACAGATGCGCGATCTGAATTGAATAAGCTTTGCCAGACAAGCATTTGGGCGTTAAATTCACTGAAACTCGCTTTCAACAGATTTATTAATCTGTGCTAATAGCCACAAAACTCCCAGTTGCCGTTTGGTCAGATAATCAGCCTCAATATATGGTATGACATTCACAAATGCCAGGATGTCTTGAAGAAACTTGCTGAGTTGAAAAAACTATTAGGGGAACTCCAAAAAATAAATTATCCAATTTCTGTACTTCACTGCGATTTTCCCTCCCCCTGCTCCCTGCCCCCTGCCCTTAAAGCGATGGGATATTTTTTTATTTGGAAGTCCCTAGAAACTCTATTTAGCTCTCCCTTAAGATATGTTAGTCCGATAGTTAATAGCTATCGGAAATAGAGAATATTTCTCCCTACTAGGTAATGGGAATGAATCAGCAGCTAGACAAGCGTTTTGTAAAGTTAATCTTTGGACTAAAACAATCGCTTAGTCGAGGACACAGAGAATTGATTACTGCCGTTAGCGTTGCAGTCTGCGTCGTGCTGTTGCACTCCATTGGATTATTGCAATCTTTGGAGTTTGCAGCTTTGGATCAATTGTTTCGCTTCCGTCCAAATGAACCACCGGAAGAGCGTATTACCATCGTAGTGATTGATGAAGCCTATTTAAACGAAATACGTTCGTGGCCGATTTCAGATGCGAAGATTGCAGTGTTGTTGCAAAAATTAAATGTCCACAAACCCCGTGCTATTGGTTTAGACCTCTACAGAAATTTGCCAGTACAGCCTGGTAATCAAGAACTGCGTAATACTTATCAGTCAATGCCCAATTTAATTGGTATTGAACTATTGGCAAATGACAAAAACAAAAACTTTAGTGTTTTGCCTCCACTGGGACTAAATAAGGATCAAGTTGGCTTTAATAACGTGCTGTACGATCTTGATGGTAAAGTACGCCGCAGTTTGTTGTATTGGCACGTTGATAATCAGTTACACGAAAGTTTTGCCCTGAAGTTGGCTTTATTGTATTTAAAGTCAAATGGAATTACGCCCACGAAAGCAAAAAGCAACCCTAAGTATTTGCAATTGGGTAAAGCATCATTTACTCGTTTTGAGGGTAATGATGGTGCTTATGTGAGGGCTGATGATAGAGGATACCAAATTCTGACCAATTTTCCCAAACCTAAATGTCAAAGTTCATCTGGAGAATTTTGTAGTTTTCGTCAGGTATCGATAAAAGATGTACTGGCTGATAAAGTCCCAGAAAACTTAATCAAAGATCGGATTATACTAATTGGCTCCACTGCCCCCAGTCTCCAGGATTTTGTATTCATTCCCTATTCCAGCAATCTAATAGGTACGGCAAAGCCTGTACCTGGGATTCAACTGCAAGCTTATTTTATTAGTGAGTTAATTTCTGCTGCTCTTGATGGACGACCATTATTGAAATTCTGGTCTGACTTGGTGGAATACTTGTGGATTTTTATCTGGTCTTATCTGGGAGCCGTGACGACATGGCGGATACGACACGCTACTAGGAGCCTGCTCTGTATCCTAGTTTCTTGCTTTGTGTTGACCTTGACTACATATTTTGCTTTTTTGTACGGTTTGTGGATACCGCTCCTTCCCTCACTGTTTAGCTTTGGCAGTTCAGCTATTTGGATGATCAGTCATATTGCCCATATCCAGGAAGAGTGGAAACGTTCTAAAGAATTTTTGCATCACGTAATCAACACGATTCCCGATCCAATTTTTGTGAAAAATGAACAACACCAGTGGATTGTTTTAAATGAAGCCTATTGTCGATTTATCGGTTATCCAAATAAGTTGTTAATTGAGAAGTCAGACTATGACTTTTTCCCTAAACATGAAGCTGATGTGTTTCGACAACAGGATGATCTTGTGTTCCGAACTCAAAAACCACAGGAACATGAAGAAGAATTTACAAATGCAGATGGCCAGACTCATCAAATTGCCACTAAGCGATCGCTGCATAAAGACTCAGCTGGCAATTTCTTTTTAGTTGGGGTCATCCGAGATATTACTCAGCGCAAGCTGATGGAGGAACAACTTAAGCGTACTGCTGCTGAACTATTCCAATTAAAACTCAAAGAAGATCACTTGCGTTATTTGGCGTATCACGACCCCCTCACCGGTTTATCCAATCGCAAATTTTTTGCCGAACAGCTTTACGAGTCATTACACTGGGCGCAACACAATAACCTGTTACTGGGACTGCTGTTTATTGATTTAGATGGCTTTAAGCAAGTCAATGATACTCTGGGGCACGAGACGGGCGATCGCTTGCTAATGACTATCGCTGGAAGACTCAGCAACTCTTTACGCGCTAGTGATACGGTTTCTCGTTTGGGTGGCGATGAATTTACTATAATTTTGCGGGCAATTCCTAATGTCCAGATAGCTGCTAAAGTCGCCGAAAAAATCTTAAGCAGTATTACCAAGCCAATTGTTCTGGATGGCTATGCAATCCGAATCTCTGCCAGTATTGGCATAAGTGTCTACCCATACAACAGTCAAGACAGTGAAACTTTGATCAAACAAGCAGATGCAGCAATGTATCGTGCCAAGCACCTGGGTAAAAATCGCTACGAGTTTGCTTAATTAGTTAAGATTCAAGCCTCAAAATTTTTATTCCTATGGTAAAAATTTTTACCCTCAAATCAAGAATATAGACTTTCAACACGTGCAAGGCACTATCTTGAAAAAGCATTTCGTATATGACTATAGGTGGTTTTTTTAGTCAAGATGGAGACTTAGCAAGGGTTTTTGACCTGATGAATAAAACTAAGAATATAGGTAAGAAAGGAATTAGTCATCAGAATTAATTAAGAAAAACTTTTTTTTCCTAATTTTTCGTAATTTTTTTTACTCACAAAAATATACTTATACTGTATGGGATTATTACGGTATTTCATAGTTCCATCGTTTTTGAAATCCTTATAATATAACAGTTACGTTGTTTTATCTTTATATATCTTTATTATAGTAAAAACATAAGTATACAAGAAAACAAATATTTTTTTATATTTTTTGAAATCTTTATTCAGCGAACATAGTGTTTATACTTAAAAGCATTAAGATATTATTAATAAATAGTGAATTAGGCAAAACGCTTACAGCAATCCATCAACATATCTAACTTTAGACTGATGTAAAAATGACTAATTAAGAATATTACTTAAGTATGAGAACTATTTAATACCAGCAAACTAAGTTGCTTACAAGTAAACACCACAATTACTTATAAACTATTGGCAATAATTTAATAAAGTTTGAATATTTTTTTAAAAAACATCAGTAAATATACGTTAGTCAATAAAAATACATTTGAAATGAAAAATTAGTAAATTTACTGGAACTAATGAAAACTAACCTCCGAATCACAAAGATTATAATATTCTGTATAAGTGCTTACATATTAATACCGAAAGTTGCCGCTTGCACGAGTCTATTCGGTACTGCAAGTGCTAATGCTGTTAGTACTCCTAGCAGCAATACTTTAATCGCCCGCAAAGTCAATTCTCAAAATTTAAAAGACACATATATCCCACCAAATTATGGTGGCCCTGACAGTCAGCATGGTAGCGGTACTCGCTGATGGCCATTTTGGATTTTAGTTTAAAGTCCAGTATTAAAAAATATTACTAGAACGGGGCTGTCTCTAACCCCGTCCATGATTACATGGACAAGGAATGCCGCACAGAAGAATGTTCAAGATAATATTGGAGATTTCCACCAATGATCTGTTTGGACAAGTGTGTGAACTTGCCAATTTGGGTCTGGTTGAGGATAGTCTAAACGGTAGTGTCCGCCTCGGCTCTCGGTTCTAAAAGCAGCACTTTTGAGAATTAAATCAGCCACATCTAATAAGTTGCGGGTTTCTGCCCAAAGTCGCAATTGTCGTTCAATATCTGGTAACTCAAAACTAGCTGATTCTGTTGGGTGTAAAGCAAGCAAGAATTGACTTAAAGGCAAAGCAGCGAAATCTTGCTGCCAAGATTCAACAGTGGCGATCGCAGTTTCCAACTTTGATTGTTCCCGACAAATACCAGCACTTTCCCACACTAGACGCGGTAACTTCTCTCTGAGTGCTTCTAGCTGTGCTTGCTGGATGTGCCACTCACTAGCATCAATACTAAATTTTTGCGATCGCAGCATTGATGTTTCTGACGGCAGCCCTATATTTTCCAACTCTATTTGGCTCATCTGGGCCCCAAAGACAATACATTCCAGCAGGGAATTACTGGCAAGGCGATTTGCCCCATGCACGCCGGTACTAGCAGTTTCACCCACTGCATACAAACTCTTAATATTCGTGCGATTCATCAGATCCGCGACAATCCCACCCATCCAGTAATGAGCAGCAGGCGCTACAGGAATTGGTTCATGGAAAACATCAACTCCCCAATGCTGACAAACTTTGATGATGTTGGGAAAGCGGTGACGAATCTTGTCGGCAGGGATGGGGCGCATATCCAACCACACATGGGCAGTCGCTAAATCAACGGCAGTACGTTGTAAATGGCTGAAAATTGCTCTGCTGACCACATCTCTGGGTGCGAGTTCACCCGCAGGGTGGTAGTCAAAGGCAAAACGCCGCCCTTCATCATCAACAAGGTGTGCCCCCTCGCCGCGTACAGCCTCGCTAATGAGAAAGCGATCGGCACCAGGTTTAGTCAGGGCAGTGGGGTGAAATTGTACAAATTCCAAATCGCGGAGGATAGCCCCAGATCGATATGCGATCGCTACCCCATCACCAGTACTCACCGCTGGGTTAGTGGTTTGGGCAAATACCTGACCGCCGCCACCAGTTGCCAATATTACAGCACCAGCTTTAATCCATCTGATTTCACCTTGATAAAACAGGCTTATTCCTTGACAGCGATTACTTTCGGGTTCAATCCACAAACTTAAAGCCAAAGCTTGCTGAATGACTTGAATATTCGGGCGACGTAATACTTGGGCGGTGAGAGTGGTTGTAACTTCCCTGCCTGTGGTGTCCGCAGCGTGGAGAACGCGGTTCCGAGAATGGGCAGCTTCTAAAGTTAAAGCCAAGGTTTGACCATGACGGTCAAAAGCAACCCCCAAGTCAACTAGGGATTGAATGCAGTTAGGGGCAAGTTGGGCGAGAAATTCTACAGCGTTGCGATCGCACAAACCTGCACCTGCCCGGATCGTATCTTCAATGTGTAGCGTGGGAGAATCTTCCGGGGAAACGGCTGCGGCAATACCACCTTGTGCCCAATCACTAGCGGACAAAGCAACAGTTTCTTTGGTAATCAAGCCGACTCGCAAGGACTCTGGTAGACACAGCGCTGTGTATAGTCCAGCAGCACCAGCGCCGACTACTAAGACATCAAATTGGCTAGGAATATCTATCTGAGGCAAGGTAATGCGGGAGGGGGGAGGGGGCAGGGGGCAGGGGAGCAGGGGGCAGGGGAGCAGGGGGCAGGGGGAGACAAGGAAAAATTTTACTTTGTCAGCTTGTCTCCCTTGTCTCCCTTATCCTCCCTCATCCTCCCTCATCTCTAATAAAATACTCCCACTCCCTAGAATCAGGAGTGGGCTGCTATTTGCTAGATTAACTGCAACTTATCTGTAGATGCCGTTGTTAAAGCGATCGTCTCCTTCATTGAAGGCAGGCTCTAGTTCTGTCACGGTAAACTTATCTAAGTTGGCTTGCAGGGCTTGTTTTTGGCGATCGCTCAATCCTGGAAGATCCAATATATCCTCTACATTTTTGTAGGGAGCATTTGTGATGATTTTCTTCGCCAAGGTGGGATAAAGCCCTGGATACTGTTGAAAAGCTCGGACGTTGGTATTATTCAAATCAATTTTTTTACCAAATTCCGTTCCTAGCTTCGCATCTGCCCGATTCTGCCGCTCAATTGCCAGAATTGGCACTTGAGGAAAAGCAAAACTGTTGAAACTAGCAGCTTGGGCTATCTGAGTTGTTCCCAACCATCCCCAGCAACTAAGTAACAAACTAAACACTGTTAATAAACGCGCCAATCCTTTCACGATTTTCTACCTCTTTCCATCAAACAGAAATAAAAGTTTTAAGCTCACAGTGGTCATTGGTCATTAGTCATTAGTCATTAGTCATACTCTGCGGGAAGTCGCTAATGCGTCTACGTGAGAGCGCCAAGGACAAAGGACAAAAGACAAAACTTGAGAGCTTAATTAACACAGCAGTCATCAGAAACTAATATACAGCGTATTAATATCCACAATATTTACCGTTACTGGGTTTGACTGGGGTTTTGGCAAAAATTTTTATCGCGATCGCAGTGTCTGTATAGCTGTAATAGCCTTCTATCAATGATCTCGGTAGCATTCCCAGCTAGACGAAATCTTTTCAGGGTGGCTAATTTTACCTTTCAAGCAGACACGAAACCGCCCGATGTCTGATACCGAATACCCTAGCAAGAAGACTTGAGGGTGATGGACTGTTATGTAATATTTCTTAACTAATTACTTATCTACAGCATCATTCTTGATGTGCCGTAGACTGACTGGAAAAAATTTTGGTTTGTAACCTCCAGCCTCCTTCATGCTGCGATCGCAGCTAACAAAAATAGGCTGTCTACTAAAATTGTGCTTAAAACTGCTCCACCAAAGGCATACCAGTGTCTTTGCTTTCCACCTAAAGCTAAAATCCCCACTGTTAATAGCACTAAGGCGAGAATTATCGCCCAAGATTGTCCCCAAGGTGTTTGTACTTGCATCAGGGCATTTTGTAAGATTTGTGCTGCGCCATCCGCATCTACTCTCATAATTTGCCGCCAGTAGGGCATCAAGTCTACTATATAAAAATATACGTCTGTTAAAACTGTACCGAGTAAAGATCCTAAATAAAACCAGCTACCAACCTTGCCCCAATTCTTCGCCAGACACAAACAAGCAAAAGGTAAGCCTATAGATTCTACTGGCAGATGCCATACAGGTTCCCAACGTAACCAGCCCCAATAAATCGCCCCTGCTAACCAACTCCAGCTAAACCCTAAGAGCAAATCCCCCCAGACATAAGTTGCAGTCCGTGACATTAAGGTAAAACTTAACCACACCCAAAATGCTGTCAGCGCTAAACTGAGGGTTGGTAGCGATCGCACTATTGGCGCTTCAACAAATACTGGCACTGTTACCAAAAATACCGCCGCCGCAAACACTAACCAACTTTGTTGGGCAAAAATAGATAAAGGCAAAGAGCGAGAAAAGGAGAGTGCAGATTCCAATTGCCCAGTATCAGCCAAATCCAACTCAGTATCAATAGAAGGGGTAGAAGCAGTGTAGGAGGACAGTGTATTATTAATCAAAGTTTTTAATATTTGTTACTAAACTTTATCTTATTTAAGATATCACATTTTAAAATCCCCCCCTGGGGCATTGTAATTATACTGGCATTTCCCAGAGTGCGGGTGCAGAGCAGAGAAAACATTCTGCGCCAGACTAGTGAGAAGGCAGGGGGCAGGGGGCAGGGAGCATACTTCGACTACGCTCAGTAACCGGGGGAGCGGAGGGGCAGGGTAAGGGGTATTGGTGTCAACTTAACGTGAAACCCTCGCAATGACGTTATATTAAGCCTACTCAATTACCAATTAAGTCGTCGGAACCCCACCCCGCTTTTGTCTAGCGACAAAATCTCCCCTCCCCGTTCACGGGGAGGGGATTAAGGGGAGCCAGTGCGGGAACAGGGGTTTCCCCCGCCGCAGGATGCGCGAAGCGCTGTAGTGGAGCATCTGGCGTGTGGGGTAAAATGCCTGTGGGTATAAGCGTTTGCTCTTAAGTTGACACCAATACCCCTTACCCTGCCCCCCGCTCCCCCGGTTACTGAGCGTAGTCGAAGTATGCTCCCCTGCTCCCCTGCCCCCTGCCTCCTGCCTCCTGCCTCCTGCGAACAGCATCAGTCCGCTAAATATTAAAGTTTGATGAACTGCCGAAATTTCGTTGACTTATTCAGGTGGGTGTAAGAACATGGTCAGCGTCTTAGATGATGTTATTGATCGGTAAAATCGAATTTTCTATAAGATTTAGGTGCAGTAGAAAGTATATAAAGCAACATCATCATCTAGACAGTGTTCATTAATCATGTCTAGAACAGGAAAAAGGTATTAATTGCTATGGAGTTTATTCAAGCTTTTATTTTGGGTATTGTTCAAGGTATTACAGAGTTTTTGCCAATCAGTAGCACTGCACATCTTCTGATTTTTACCAAAGTATTTGGTTGGAAAGAACTAGGTTCTAAAGATTTTGTCGATGCCATTCAATTTGGCAGTGTTATCGCAATTGTGGGGTATTTCTGGTCGCTGATTTCTAGTATTGTCAAAGGTGGAATCGAAGCATTAAAAGAGAAAGATTGGCAACGTGAGGAGTGGAAAATTCTTGTGGGGATTGTAGTAGGAACATTACCTGCCTTAATTTTCGGCTTTCTTTTGAAAGACGTTCTACCAGAAAGTGCATTAATTATCGCCATCATGTCAATCATTATGGCACTTGTACTAGCTTTGGCAGAAAAAATTGGCACTCGCAAGCGAGGTTTTGATTCATTGCAGATTCGGGATGGTATTTTAGTTGGATTGGGACAAACACTTGCTTTAATTCCGGGCGTTTCTCGTTCTGGCTCGACGTTGACGACTGCCTTATTTTTAGGATTAGAACGCGCTACAGCAGCGAAATTCTCATTTTTGTTAGGGTTTCCAACTCTTACCATTGCTACGCTGTATAAAAGTTTGAAAATCTTCAAATTATTTCAAGCCCACGAATTGCCCGATAATATTGTTGGACTGTTAATTGTAGGGATTATTTCAACCTTGATTTTTTCCTACCTATCAATTGCATTCTTGATCAAATACTTAGCAACCAAAAACACTTTGGTTTTCGTTTGGTATAGATTAGCATTCGGTAGTGCTATTTTAGCTGCGATCGCAGCAGGTTGGAAAGGATAATTAGATAATAGACCTTAGTCATTTGTCCTACGTCCAAAGCAAATGACTAATGACTAATGACCAATGACTAATGACCAATGACTAATGACTACCATAAATCCTGCCCGAATTACCAAGGTTCTACCAGACTCAATAGCCGCAGAGATTGGCTTTGAAGCCGGGGATGCGATCGTTGCAATCAATGGTACACGTCCCCGTGATTTAATTGATTATCAGTTTTTGTGTGCTGATGAAGTTTTGGAACTAGAAGTTTTAGATGCTGCTGGTAAAACTCATAGCCTGGAAATCGAAAAAGATTACGACCAAGATTTGGGGCTAGAATTTGAAACTGCCCTCTTTGATGGCTTAATTCAGTGTAATAATCGCTGTCCATTTTGTTTTATCGACCAACAGCCACCAGGTAAGCGCACCAGCTTGTACTTGAAAGACGACGATTATCGTCTGAGCTTTTTGTACGGTTCTTATCTTACCCTAACCAATTTGCCAGAAAGAGAATGGCAGCGAATTGAACAAATGCGCTTATCTCCGTTGTATGTTTCTGTTCATGCAACAGAAGCTGATGTGAGAATTAGACTGCTAAAAAATCAGCGTGCGGGACAAATTTTGCAACAACTGAAGTGGTTTCAAAAAAGGCGACTACAAATTCATGCTCAAGTTGTTGTTTGTCCTGGTATAAATGATGGCAAACATCTCGAACAAACTCTCAAAGATTTAGCGTCTTTTCATACTGGTGAAGTGCCGGCGGTGGCATCAGTGGCAGTTGTGCCAGTTGGGTTAACACGGTTTCGCCCTCCAGAAGATGAACTCATACCTGTAACTAGGGAAAAAGCTCAAGAAGTGATTTCTCAAGTGCAAATACTCTCACAGCAATTTCGCCAACAATTTGGTTCTAGCATTGTTTGGTTAGCCGATGAGTGGTTTTTGATTGCAGGTAAGGAATTACCCAGCGAGTCTGAATATGAAGAATATCCGCAAATTGATAACGGAGTTGGTTCGATTCAACTATTTATCAAGCAATTTGCCACCGTTGCAGCAGAATTACTCCCGCCAAAAGTATATCCTCAAAGAAAATTGACTTGGGTAGTGGGCAACGCCGTAGAAAAAGCATTTCAACCTATTTTGAAACGCTTAAATTGTGTTGAAGGTTTAGAAGTAAATATGCGTGCTTTATGTAGTGATTATTGGGGACAAACTATCAGTGTAACCGGATTGCTAACTGGTCATGATTTGCTTTTAAATCTAGAAGGGCAAGATTTAGGTGATGGGATTTTGCTACCCAATGTCATGTTAAAAAATGGAGAGTTAGTGTTTTTAGATGACATGAGCATTGAGGAATTAGCTGGTAGACTAAATACAAAAATTTTCCCAGTAGCAGGAGTTGAAGATTTAATCAAAACGTGTATTTTAACTTCTGTTCAGGTTTAGTTATCAAAGATCAGTTGTTTTTCGGAGGTAATTTATTGTTATGCTAGATCATAAATAAGAAGTAATGCCTAATAATTAATCCACTGAGGAGTCAGTAGTGAGGAATCGGAAAGAGTTTCATGAAAAGGCAAATTTCCAAATAAAGAAAGCCGGATTCTTCATTTTAAGTTTTAACTTTTTAATTTTAAATAGTTTTAGTATTTTACCAGTTACGGCGGCGACTGAAGAACCTGTATTGAGTGTAGTGCATAGCCAAGAAAATGCGAATCAATGGACAGGGATAACTGACCGCTTACAGACAATCGGGGTGAAATATTGTGTAATTCCCCTAACAGATGTCAAGAGTGGTGCAGATTGGGGCGATCGCCGGGTATTATTTTTGCCAAACGTCCAGACATTAACGCCAACCCAAGCGATCGCTTTAGAAGAATGGATGAGTAAGGGAGGGCGCTTGATTGCTAGTGGCCCTGTGGGTAGTTTGTCATCGCCAGGAGTGCGGCAGTTATTGCGATCGCTTTTGGGAGGTTATTGGGGATTCAGCCTTAGTGAAACAGAACAGATCAAGCCCACAAAAACCAAGATCCCAGAATGGGCAAATCAAACTGAACTCTTTGGCAAAGTACGCGGTGGCGTTGTGATTCCCAATGATATGGGCAGTGAATCTCCTGCTGTTTGGAATTCCAAAGATAATCCAGCCGCAGTAGTGACAACTGAGCGTACCACCTTTTTGGGCTGGCGCTGGGGAACAGATACAGCCTCAGCAGCCGAGTTAGATAATGCCTGGTTAAAAGCTTCTATAGATCACTATTTGACAGCGCTAGCACCATCGAATCGGATGAAAAAAGTAGCAGGAGGTTCCCCAAACTGCTCTACAACAGTGGCGGCTGCACCGAGTGGGCAGGGGGCAGGGGAGCAGGGGGCAGGGGGCAGGGGGCAGGGGAGCAGTTCATCTCCCTCATCCCTTCCTCCTAAAACTGCCACCGCTCCCATACCGAGAGCGCTTCCTATAGTTAAACCACCAAGTTCTCAAGAGGCTATCGATCAGCTAGAACAAGCGGTGCGTCTAGATGTTGCACCCAACTCCAATGAGCCAATTGACAACAATCAAGCGATCGCCCTCCAGCAAGAGCTAGAAAATCTCATTGGTAGGGTAGAAAGCGCTCATTTAGCAGTGTCAGCCGATGCAGCTAACGAAGGCGTTGGGATATCTGAGGGAAAACAGACCTCCAGGCATCTGGACACCTACAACCCCCAATCTGTCAAAGAGCAGCCAACGCAATTGGCCTCAACTAAATTGGGGGGGCTAGCTACAAGCAAAGACCAAGCCTTGGCACAAGTAAGGGTAATTGCCAACAGCTTACCCCAATTGATTGCTCAAAAAAACTACGCTCTAGCTCGTCAGCAGTGGCTGGTGGCAAAAACAATTTTGTGGCAGCAGTTTCCTGTCGATCGGAGGTTGGCTCAACCAGAAATTAGGGCAGTTTGGTTAGATCGGGGGACAATTGTTCGTGCTGGTAGCAAGGCGGGACTAACCCAGATTTTTGATCGCCTAGCTCAAACTGGGATTAATACTGTTTTCTTTGAAACTGTTAATGCTGGATATACCATTTATCCGAGCCAAGTTGCAAAAGAGCAAAACCCCTTAATTCGTGGGTGGAACCCACTAGAAGATGCGGTGAAATTAGCCCATGAGCGCGACATGGAATTACACGCTTGGGTTTGGACTTTTGCTGCTGGCAATCAAAGGCACAATGAGATTATCAACGTTAGTCCAAATTATCCAGGGCCAGTACTGGCGGCTCATCCCGATTGGGCAAACTACGATAATCTTGGCAACATGATTCCCATTGGTCAGACTAAGCCATTTTTTGACCCAGCCAACCCCGAAGTGCGGCAATACTTACTCAAGCTGTACGAGGAAATCGTGACTCGCTATGACGTGGATGGTTTACAGCTAGACTACATTCGCTACCCCTTTCAAGACCCATCAGCAGGTCGAACCTATGGCTATGGCAAAGCTGCAAGAGCGCAGTTTCAGCAACTTACTGGTGTAGATCCGATAAATATTTCTCCCAGTCAACCAGACTTGTGGCAAAAGTGGACAACATTTCGTACCCAGCAAGTTGATAGCTTTGTTGCCAAAGTTTCAGAGCAGTTGCGACAAAAACGACCGAATTTGATTTTGTCGGTTGCTGTATTTCCTTTGCCAGAACAAGAGCGGATTCAGAAAATTCAACAAAATTGGGAAACTTGGGCAAGGCGGGGAGATGTAGATTTAATCGTTCCCATGACTTATGCTCTGGATACTTCTCGCTTCCAACGACTAGCCCAACCCTGGATCGCCTCTAAGCAATTGGGAGCTACATTGTTAGTGCCGGGAATTCGCTTACTTTCTTTGCCAACAATCGGGACGTTTGATCAACTCCAGTTAGTAAGAGACTTGCCAGTTAGTGGTTACGCACTCTTTGCCGCAGAGAATTTTAATAACGATCTACAAAAACTTTTTATTAGCACCCAAGGTAGAGTTCAATCTACAACAAGTGAACCGATTCCTCACCGCCAGCCTTTTCAAACTGCTGCCATCCGTTACACTGCGCTGCAACGGGAATGGAAGTTTGTTTTCCAAAATGACTCACAACAAAGACCTGCCCAGACAATATCAGATTTTAACAACCAGGCAGAAGTTTTACGCAGTGCTTTAAATCAGCTTGCTGCTTCCCCTTCTCCTAGTAAGTTACTCGTGGCGAAAGCCTCTCTAAGTCGCTTCCAGTCTCAATTTCGGGTATTGATGAGTCAAGAAATTAAGTCGAATTCCTATCAAGTCAAAGTTTGGGAAAATCGGCTTGTAACTATAGAAAGGCTATTGCGTTACGGCGAACGACGGGTGAAGTTGCATCCCTAGTGAAGAGGTAGGGGAGTAGGGGGCAGGGGGCAAGGGGGAATTATTGAATAAGTCTCTGCGTTGTCCCTTCTTAATACCCAATTCCCAACTAAGTAAGTTGGTAGAAATAAACCAAATTATGTTACGAAACGTAAAAGGCTTAAAATTCTTACTAATGACTAATACTTCGGCAACTCTTAGAGACGCACTCGCGTTCGCTCAGTACAAGTGACAAAGCACAAATGACAGCCATTGCCAGTTAGCTTTAATTGCACCAACCAATTTAGCTGGATATAAGCTGCTTTGTAATTCTTAACACAATTTTTGTCGTGTTTATATCCCAAATATTACTAGTTCTTTAGGGTCAAAATATTGGAGAATACTTAAGATAAGCAGCTTTAGATAACCATTTTTTGATAGATAAAACTAGAGGGAACACCAGTATTAGTTTGTTTGAGATAGGATATCAAATTCTCGTTGAGAGACAATTACCCAAGTACAAATGGTCACTAGCACACGCTATATTACTGACAGACACGACAAATCGACTCACCTCATTGGAGTTTCTGTGAATAGTACCTCTTGTGTAGCAGAAGTAGCATTGCGTGAGAGTGAAAGTTTATCGGATTGCTAATAACAGAAGGCATCGTGCTAGAAGCGAACCAAACAGCACTCAACTTTAGCAGACTACAACTACAAGATGTAGTTGGGCGTTCATATTGGAAAATATGGTGGACGCTACTTGAAAGTCTTCAACATCTGCAATATTTATTCTTCTCCAGCCCAGCAGTAATTTACACCTGCAAGAGTTTGGAAGATTTTGGTAGTACATTTATGAACGAAAATGTTTTCGCTATCACGGGTTATCAAGCGCGGGAAGCAGTTGAATATCCTGACTTTGGGACTAGCCATTTCTATTCGGTATTGGAATCCTGCGATCGCGTCAGTAATGTCTATTATAAGCTAGGCACTCGATTAGAAATGGCAATTGTAAAAAAGTGTATAGATATCTACGAACATAAAATATTTGTCATAATTACACCGGGGTTTGGTACAAAGTCTACCGTCATTCTGTCATTAAATAATAAAAATAAATTGAGGTAAATTATGCCCAAAATTTTAATAATAGAAGATGAAGAAGCAGTCCGTGAAAACATTTTAGATTTGCTAGAAGCTGAGGATTTTGAAACTATTGCTGCCGCCAATGGTAGAATCGGTGTGCATTTGGCTATCTGTGAAGTTCCTGACTTAATTCTCTGTGATATGATGATGCCAGAAATTGATGGTTATGGCGTTCTAACAGTGTTACGCCAAGAGCCATCAACGGCAACAATTCCCTTCATTTTTCTCACTGCCAAATCTGCCAAATCTGACTTCCGTCAAGGGATGGATATGGGGGCCGATGACTATATAACTAAGCCATTTAGTCGGGCTGAGTTATTAAGTGCAATCATAAATCGGTTGGAAAAGCACGCTACTTTAAAAAGGTATTTATCTCCTCGGACTACAATTAACAACTTATCTCCAAAAATGCAGTTGTTAGAAATTAGCTTACACCGAACTATCAAACAACATAAATTTCAAGAATTTGAAATTTATTATCAACCAATAGTAGATATCGCTTCTGGAAAAATAGTAGCTGCTGAAAGTTTATTGCGCTGGCAAAGTCCAGAATTGGGGATAGTTTACCCAACAGAATTTATTCCGTTAGCAGAGTCTACGGGTTTAATTGTTCCAATCGGTAAATGGGTATTAAAAAGTGTATGCAAACAAATAAAAATCTGGCATGATGCCGGTATTAATTCCTTGATTGTGGCCGTGAATCTGTCAGTAATTGAATTTAACCAACCAGATTTTATTAATAAAATAGTCAATTTTATAGCTATTAATAATTTGCAACCAAATGACTTAGAGCTAGAACTAACTGAAAGTATGATTATGCAAGATGTAAGTAGTGCGATCGCTACTATGAGCAAATTGCAATCCTTGGGTATAAAAATTGCGCTCGATGATTTTGGTACAGGCTACTCTTCTCTAATTTATCTGAAAAACTTACCAATTAATACATTAAAAATAGACCGTTATTTTATCCATAACGTTGCTAACGATCCACAGAAATCAGCCATTACTAAAGCATTAATTCAAATGGCTCACAATCTTAATTTAAATGTAATTGCTGAAGGTGTGGAGACGGAAGCAGAACTTGCTTTTTTGCGCCAACACAACTGTAATTCTATGCAAGGTTTTCTATTTAGTCGTCCATTACCAGCAGCAGAATTTGAAAATTTTTTATTGACTAACAAATGCTTATATATATGAATATTGGGCATTGGGAATGGGGCATGAAGAGGGAGCATCCCAAATGTGCAAGTTTATTATTATACGGTGTTTGGACTTAGACCGAGAATGAAATGACGAACCGCCAAGGACGCCAAGAACGCAAAGGGAAGAGGTTTGTACAGGTTTTTTGCCCCAGTCCTGTGTCTTTTGGCAAAATTGGGATGCTCCCCATGAAGAAGAGACAAGGGAGACAAGGAAGAGGGGGGAGACAAGGGAGAGACTTGTTCAATAACTCCCCCTTGTCCCCCTTGTCCCCCTGCTCCCCTGCTCCCTCATCTCCCAGTACCTTAATGGGGTGAATAAGTAAGCAAAATCGGACTTTAGACTGGCGACAATTATTAAGTCTCAAGTCTAAAGTAAGAAAATTGTGTCATGGTGTCTACCGTCATGAAAGTTTTTGCGCGTTTCTTGCTACCAGCTTTTTTACTGACTTTGGCAGCAGCGTGTAACCAGACTCGCGCTTCGTCAGATAATCCCACACCACAACTATCTGTAGCTTCTGCCCAACTGACACAAAATCCTACACAGCCAAAAAATATTGTCCCAACTGAAGCACTTTCACCCACACCTATCCGTATCAATCTGAAAAATTTACCAGCACCCTTCGCAACAGAAAGTGCTTCCAAGCGGCCTGAAGTTGTGCCCATTCCGCAAAATCCGGTGCTGCGCGTACCAGCAGGCTTTACAGTTAATGTCTTTGCCGATGGTTTAGATGCCCCACGCTGGCTAGCTTTAACTCCCAGTGGTGATGTCCTGGTGACTGAAACTGGGCAAAACCGCATTCGTTTGTTACGTGATAGCAACGCTGACGGCGTAGCCGATGTTCGAGAAACCTTTGCTAGTGGAGACAACGGACTCAATAGACCCTTTGGTATGGCTTTTGCAGATAATTCCTTTTTTCTGGGGAATACAGATGCTGTGGTGCGTTTTCCCTATACTCAAGGTCAAAACAAGATTACAGGTAAAGGGGAAAAAATCGCTGACTTGCCTTCTCAAGGTTATAACAACCATTGGACGCGCAATGTTGTTGTCTCACCCGATCGCAATAAATTATATGTTTCTGTTGGTTCAGGAACCAATGTGGATGAAGAACCCTTACCACGGGCTTCGATACAGGTAATGAATTTAGATGGTTCCCAGCAGCAGACTTTCGCTTCTGGCTTGCGTAACCCTGTTGGTTTAGATTTTCATCCTGTAACTAAGGAACTTTACGCCACCATTAACGAACGCGATGGAATTGGTGATGACTTGGTTCCAGACTATCTGACACGGGTTAAACAGGGGGTATTTTACGGCTGGCCTTATGCCTATCTGACACCAAACAACCTCGATCCTCGTCAAAAAACGGATGGCAAAAGTAAACGCCCCGAATTAGCAGCCCGTACCCAAACGCCAGATGTGCTGTTCCAAGCGCATTCAGCAGCATTGGGTTTGCAGTTTTATGATGGTAAGACGTTTCCAGAAAAATACCGGAATGGAGCTTTTGCTGCTTTTCGTGGTTCTTGGAATCGCGATCGCGGCACTGGTTATAAAATTGTATTTGTTCCCTTCGATGCTAAGGGGCGATCGCTTGGCTATTACGAAGATTTTCTCACAGGATTTTTGCTAAATCCTTCTGTACCAACCACTTGGGGGCGACCTGTAGGTTTACTTGTGTTGCCAGATGGTAGTCTGCTACTGACAGAAGAAGCCAATAATCGGATTTATCGGATTCAGTATACGGGGGGTTAAGCAATTCAAAATTCACGGATAGGATCTTTTACCTGGCGTAAAGTTAGAGCAGTTGTCATCAAGAAATATGTTGTGATTGCATCTTTGTATCCAGGTTTATCTTGTTTACCGGAATTAATGGGTTTAAAGCCCCGTCGTTCTACGACGGCTTTTTCTTCATCTTCAGACTTCTAATCAATTCTCTAAGAACATCGGTTTTTGTTCGCCCCACTAATTCGCAATATTCTTCAAGAATCTGAAACTCAAATTCTTCGATCCTAAAGTCTAATCGCTTTTTCATTGATTGTTCCGGCTATATGCTGTACAATATTAGCATGAAAACTCTAAAATTCAAGTTGTACCAACACAAGCGAAATAGATTTCTCAAGCGGTCAATCAATGCTGCTGGGGTAATTTATAACCATTGTATTGCTCTCCACAAAAGATATTATCGGATGTGGGGTAAACACTTGAATTCTGCCAAGCTTCAGGCTCACATTGCTTCATGTCGAAAACGTAACCCTTTCTGGCAATCAGTAGGCTCTCAAGCGGTACAAGATATTTGTCAGCGCATTGAGAAAGCCTACCAACTATTTTTTAAACACAACAAAAAGGGAGTTAGACCACCAGGATTTAAGAAGGTCAGAAGGTACAAGTCATTCACCCTAAAGCAAGCTGGTTATAAGTTTTTGGGTGGTAATCGAATCAATATCTGTAATCGAGTTTATCAATTTTGGAAGTCTAGAGAAATTGAGGGTACTGTCAAAACGCTAACTATAAAACGTACACCATTAGGTGAATTGTTCATGGTTGTGGTTGTTGATAATTGTGCTGAACCAGAATTTGAAGTTAAGACAGGTAAAATCGCTGGCTTTGACTTTGGTTTGAAAACATTTCTCACAAGTTCCGTCGGCACTAAGATTGAGTCTCCCCAGTTTTTTAAGCAGTCACTAAACGCCGTAAAGATTGCCAGCAGACATCATTCCAAAAAGTTAAAGGGTTCATCCAATCGAGAACGGGCAAGAAAGAATTTGGTACGCAAGTACGAAGACATTTCCAACAGAAGACGTGACCGGTTCTGGAAGTTAGCCCATGAATTAACTGATAGGTTTGATGTGCTATGTTTTGAAACTTTAAACCTCAAGGGGATGCAACGCCTTTGGGGGCGCAAGATATCAGACTTAGCTTTTGGTGAATTTCTGCAAATATTAGAATGGGTTGCCAAAAAGAAAAACAAACTTGTTGTATTTATTGATCGCTGGTATCCCAGCAGCAAGACTTGTTCTAATTGTGGACACGTTTTAGACAGTTTAGATTTGTCTGTTAGAGAGTGGCGTTGTCCGTCTTGCCAGTCAGTAAACGGAAGGGATGAGAACGCATCTCAGGTAATTTGTGCAGTCGGGGCATCGACTGTTGGATTAGGCGATGTCAGACAGTCCGAGACTGCAATTGCTGTCTGACTCCAGAATCCCTGCTCTTGTAGGGCGGGGAGTATGTCAAGGTAAATTACAGAAAAATGCTAATACTTATCTGGTTGAGAAATTGATTATGACTCCCAATGAAAATAATACTCAGTCAAATATCAACGAATTACCTCCACATTCAGGCACACGATACTGGGGTGAGGTGGAGGTAATCGAGGAGGGAGAAACTTATAGAATCAGCCGTGTTGAAATCAAGCCCAGACATGGCATTAAACCACAAATCCATTATCACCGTAATGAGCATTGGGTTGTAGTCTCTGGTGTAGCCAAGGTGACTTGTGGTGATACGGAAATATTACTGAATAAAAATGAGTCAACTTATGTTCCCGCAGCAACCCTACATAAGGTAGAAAATCCTGGACATATCCCGCTAGTTATTCTAGAAATTCAAAATGGTGAGTATTTGGGCGAAGATGATACTGAGCGCCCTTACGACTTAAATTTGGTCAAAGCTGTAGGTGAGGGTCAGTAGGGACGGAGGTGAGGGAGCAAGAATTTTAGATTTTGGATTTTGGATTAAATTTCAATCTAAAATCCAAAATCTAAAATCCAAAATTGAATTGTCCAAATCAAAACCACCCTTCTTGTTCCAGGGTTTCAATTAGCTGTAGGCCACGGGGATCGCCCACTCCTAACAGTGAAGCTTTCGCGTCTTCCCGGACTCCTAAATCTTGGTCTTCGGCAAAGGCTTGAATTAGAGCATCGATCGCTGTGGCGTAAACTACATTAGAAGGTAGTTCGCGGCACAGTTGACCAATTGCCCAAGCACTGTTACTTCGCACTGCTGCCACGGGATCTTTGACTAAGGCTTCAATTAATGGTGGTATTGCCCCTATAACTGCTTCATAACCCACTTCTGCCATCTGTGCTAAGGCGCTAGCAGCCCACAAACGCACTGCGGAAATGTCAGTTCTTAAGGCATTTGCTAGGGGCGGTAAAGAACGGCGATCGCGACAGTTTCCTAAAGCCCAAACAACGCCTTTACGCACGTAGCCATTCCAATCACTATTTAGTTGAGCAATTAATGGAGTCACTGCTTCTGAACTGGGATTGCGTCCCAGGGCATAAGATGCGCTCACCCTGACTAAGGGACAAATATCAGTTAATAGGCGAATCAGATGGGTGGTAGCGCGCGCATCTTCAATATCACAAAAAGCACGCGCCGCTAACATTCTTTGCTGGGGCTGGGGATTTTCCAGCAGGGCTAGCATCACTTCAGGATCGGGCTTCGCCACAACTGAATCGGCAGTTAGCGGCTCTATTTTATCTAGGGGGCTTTCTAGCTCCTCCTCAATATCGACATCGAGTAGGCTTAGATCGTCTTCGTCATACATAATTTCATTTCAATCCCTTTTTGGGATTAACACATAATCCCCTGCGCCAATAAGTCAAAACTTTATAAGTATTAGTTGCGTAATTATACACTTTCCCTCCCCTCGTTGAATTTTATCCAAACGAGAACCGCTATAACTCAGACGCTAAAGTATGTTACGGCTATCCTCTAGTTTATTTTTCTGCACTCAGGAATTTTACCATCCACAGGGATTGGGTTTGATAACCTAACTGATTGTAAAGATTTAATGCGGGTTTATTTGATTGAAACACTTGTAATCCGATTTGGCGATCGCCTCTTTGAATAGCCCAATTTTCCACATATCGCATCAAGGCTGTACCAATACCCCGTCGCCGATGTTCTGGTACAACGTAGAGGATAAAAATATGAGCATGACGGTTCCCATGTACTTGATCTATGGCATTGCCCACCCAGAGGCAGGCGATCGGGCATTGGGCATGGGGCATAAGAGGCAGAGGGGCAGGGGGCAGAGGGGCAGGGGGCAGGGGGCAAGGGGGAGAATTAAGATTACTTCTTTCTCCTCTGCTCGCTGCTCCCTGCTCCTTTTCTTCTTCTACCCACCACAAAGGCGTATCGCTAGAAAAGTATTGCTTAACTGTTTGCTCTAGGTGAGAAAAATCCTCATTGGGAAAGAGATCCTGATAAGTTCGGTGCATGAATTTAAGCAGTAGCGCCCGATCCAATGTGGAACCACGGCGAATCATATACCCCGGTAGTAGTTGCTCAGACACTTCTGATGTTTATTGAGTTAACTAGCTAAGTTTTGTACTCCTGGTGGCAAATTAGCAGGAGTGGGTTGAGAACTTACCCCCACCTCTTCAATTGGTGCAGGTGCTGCCATATCAGAGGGTAAAAATATGCGGGCGCTGACTGCGACTAGGGCAAAGACAAATACTAATATTGCAAGCAGTGGGGCGATGTATTGACGAAAAATAGCCATATTTTAATTGCAAGAAGCTAGGAACTTTTATGAGAACCTAGCTGAAGATTTGTGAAGTATCCCTTATTTTAGCAATTTTCTGTACATGGGAATTGGGCACTTGTACTGAGCGAAGTCGAAGTATTGGGAATTGGGCATGGAGCAGGGGGCAAGGGAGAGAATACAAAGTTACATCTTTCTCCTCTGCACCCTTCCCCCTGCCCCTCTGCCTCTCCCTCATCCCCCTCATCTCCTCACTCCCTGCTCCCCGCTTCCGCATTCTATTGACCGCGCTCTAAATCATCAAGCACTCTCTCGCAATACCAATTTTCCGGCATCCCAGGATAAGTTTCTTTTGCCTGTTCAACTAACCGTTCGGCTGCGGCAGTGTCACCAGATAACTTAGCGATCAGCCTGTTTTTGAGATAGCTATCAGATACATCATCGTCTACCTGGTTTGATCTTCCTTGATTTATAGTTGATGGTCGGGACTGATCTCTTCGCAACTGCCAAAATAAAACGTAATAAAGTGTACCAAAAATTAAAATTAGGCTAAGTGTTCCGAAAAAAGTTAGTAGGTTAAATGCTAGAAATCCTAGAACTAACTGCGAGAGAACATAGCCAAGTAATAAACCAGTCATTAAGAGAATAAATGTGCCGACAGCAATAACTACTTGATTCCCCATATATCCTCTTCTTCATCCTCAAGTCCTGGTCTGGATACTGCCACTGGCTGAGGGTTCCAGGGGGCAAATACTGGTAATAGGAGTAGTCCTGGTACGGCGGCGGCGATGGTAATTAAGAAAAATATAGGCCAACCCGTGCTTTGAGCGATCGCGCCTCCAGGGGCTGCCAGAATATCGCGGCTGACAGCCATTAAGCTGGATAACAAAGCATATTGGGTTGCGGAAAACCTCTGGTTACAAAGACTCATCAAAAAGGCAACAAAGGCTGCTGTCCCCAATCCACCACAAAATTGTTCTACGTTGATGGCAAGTACCATAGCTTGGTAGTTTTTACCGATGTATGCTAGGAAAAAGTAAGCTAAATTACTTACTGCTTGTAGAATACCAAAAACCCAAAGCGATCGATTGATGCCAATAGCACTCAAAATCGAACCACCTGCTAAAGCGCCGACAATCGTAGCAATTAACCCCATCCCAACTTGAATTGCTCCAATGTCGGTTTTAGTGAAACCTGTTTGTAGCAAAAAAGGCGTAGTCATATTGCTCAACAACGCATCACCTAGCTTGTAGAGGGTAATGAATGCAAGCATTAGAATCGCTTTGATAATCCCTTGACGCTGAAAAAATTCCCGAAAGGGCAAGATGACAGCATCAGCTAGAGAACCTGGAGGGCTAATTTCCTTGGGTTCTGGTGCGAACAAGGTGGCTAGAATACCAATTACCATCGTCCCTGCCATAAACAAGTAAACCGATGACCAAGGAAGTTTATCAGCAAGGATCAAGGCTAAAGCACCTGCGACTAATAGGGCGATTCGATAACCCAAGATAAAAACGGCTGCACCAGCCCCCATTTCTAATTTTTCTAAAACGTCAGTGCGGTAGGCATCAACGGCAATATCTTGAGTTGCACTGATAAAAGCAATGACTATGGCGTTAATGGCTAGTAGCTGTAATGCTTGTTTTGGTTGTTGGAAAGCCATAACTGCGATCGCTACAATCAAAGCAATCTGCGTCAAAATTAACCAACCTCGTCGTCGTCCCAAAATTGGTAAAGTGAACCTGTCTACCAACGGCGACCACAGAAACTTCAAGGAATAAGGCAAACTAGCAAGGCTAAACCAACCAATAGCGGCTAAATCTACCTTCTCTACGGTCATCCAAGCCTTTAAGGTATTACCGATTAACAATAACGGTAAACCCGATGAAAAACCTAAGAATAATAAAGCCGCCATTTTGCGACTACCGAAAACTCCCAGCAGCGATTTAATGTTCCTCATATTCTCAACTTTTTGCCTCTTCTGAGGAAATTTCAATAAAATCCAACGAGGAAATGCAAAAGCATATCATGTAACTAGTACACCACGGCGGAAATGAACTAACCATTTGAAATGTCCGAAACCCTTGCGAACAGGTAATTACGAATTACGAATTACGAATTACGAATTCCGCCTTGCGGTACTAATACCTATAAAGGTTTGAATTATCGGAGCGGCAGCAGTTCCTATTAACTAATATCTTGCACTAGGCGACTGGAAGTCGCGGCTACACGAGGCTTTACCCGCCTGCGCGGGTTTCAAACCCTTGATTTTCTGTATAGTCCGCCTGCGCGAACTTCGTTTGTATAGCCGCGATTTCTAATCGCTAGGACTAGGTGCAAGATGTGAGTTAATCCCGATTAGGGATTGAAACTTGCCATCGCTGCTGTGTGATTTTTCGCAAACATAACAAACTACCAAGATTTACTTGGGTTAAATACAAATTCAGGATAACCTTATAGTGTCAGCGTTTTATTAACTTTTCTGAATTGGATAAACCTGATGCCCCCTAATTTCTACTCTGTGTGCGGCGAGGCATTTTTCCCAACCTTCACGTGTACCAATGTCGCTTTTTTGGTTAAGCAGCCCTAATTCCTGTTCTTGTTGGGTGAGTTTAGCAAATTCTTCGTAGCGTGGGTAGTTGCTGGTAACAAATGTTTCTTTACGGTGCAAAATCGGCGGATTTGCCCTAGTTTCGTAGTCTCGGTGAGTGACAAATAGGGTTTTTAAATCAATCCCGATGCTGGCTTTTAACGCCGGATGGGGATCAGTGTCGAATTCGGGATAAGACAGATAGGATATTTGCGGCTTATCAGTGTGATATTTAATTAATGTGGCTTCATCAACACGCCCAATGGTGCGGCTAGCGCAACCTTCACAAATTCGTAGTATGGGGTTAAGTGCTGCTAATGCCGAAACATGGACGTAAAGGACACCGCGCGTATGTTTACCAATTTTGCTTTTTTCGCAAGCAGTTTTAATCACCCCAGGTTTCCCTAAGCTGAAAAGTTTTTGGTCGGCTACAAGGCACGCTTCCTCGTAGCTACTAAAAAAGGCTTTGATATCGTGACGCATTTCTGGGGCTAGCTTTTGCCATGCAGGGCGTTGCTCAAAGTGAGTCAGGGCGAGATAAACTTGGATATCTAGAGAACGACGATAAGCGATCGCATCCCATTCAGCCTCATCGGTAGCTTGCAAAACTACACCAAAGGCACGGCGGAAGTTACCAAATTCGCTCAGTAATTCCTGTTCATTTTCCAATTCGCCTTTCACGGGTAATCTACCGCGCTTGGTAAAAAAAGCCATGAGTGGTTGCAGCTGTTCTTGATAGTCTTCAAACCGCTTAACGGGGATGCGGACTCTGGGTGTAGAGGTGGTAGAAAAGAAGCGGATAGCCTTGTAGCTTTCTTTTTCAGCTTCATCTCGAAAAACAAAGTATACGCCTAGTGCGATCGGTACTGCATCGACATTTAGAACTTCATCAATATAAGTTTTGAGTTCTTGTTGTTCGTAATATTTCTGAAAAGTATTGCGGCGCGTCACAATGCCATCATTGTAAGCAAGTTGGGTTTTACTGGGTGCGTTAATGAGTATTTGAGCCGCGACAATTAAAACTTTCCCGGTGAGTTTCCAAGCTTGGGTAAGGCTTTGACGGCGTTCTTCTGGATCTTCGATGACGTTGAGGACATAACCCAAATTAACCACATCGGCGGCGGTGCGTGGGACATCGGGATAGTAGTAAGGGTCCCAGCCTGCACTGGTGTAACCTAAGTTTTTTACTCGCTGGACATCACCACCATAGCCGCAACCGTAGTCAAAAAAAGTGGTGTCTGGATTCAGGATTGACCCTTCTATAGCCAATCGTACAGGGCGAGAGATGTCAGTGCGTGCGATCGCAGCTCGATGACGCTCGATTTCTAGCGCTTCAGGCATAATATTAATTCGTAATTCGTAATTCGTAATTCGTAATTAAGACACCTAGAAGCTAATATTCTTTCAAGGTTTAACGGCTAGTTCAATTAAATCTTCAATTTTCTTGATATTTGGATCGCCTGCTAAGTAACCAATACCGCGATGCAAATGTAAGCGGAATTGGGTGGCGAGAGTTTCTTTGTCGGTGGGATAACCGTCATTGTGACAGCGTTGCTTGAGGGCGAGGAGGAGTATATCAGACATTTCGCCGCCAAAGACGCGCCAAGTCATCTCGACATTGCTATCTTGGGGAATTGGGACGGGGGAAGGTGTGGTTGCTTCTGCGAGGGAGCGACAAAACGCCCAACGACATAGAATATTCCACTGGTCGATTTTGGTGCTGCGCTTAAGTTTGGTAAGTTGGTCTTTGGCTGTTTGGGAAAGTTTAATTCTTTCGATTGGGGATTCCATGATAATTCGTAATTCGTAATTCGTAATTCGTAATTGATTTTGGCTGAGATTCTAGTTTTTATTTTAGATGTGGGAAAGATAGATATTATGATTTAAGACAAAAATATGGTTAATCATAGTAGTATTACTGACCGGACAAAAAATTTTGCAATTAGAATTGTTAAGGCTTGCTGTTTTTTAGATGAAAAACCCGGAGTTTCTCGAATTCTCTCTAAACAATTACTTCGTTCTGGTACTTCGATTGGTGCAAATGTTCGAGAAGCCCAGTCTGCCCAATCTAATAAAGATTTTATCAATAAATTAGAAATTGCTTTGAAAGAAGCAAGAGAAACACAATACTGGTTGGAAATATTAATTGAATCCGAACTAGTGAATAGACACAAATTTCAACTACTCCTCCAAGAAGCCAACGAAATTGGAAAAATTCTAGTCACCTCCACCAAAAGACTCAAAGCTAAATAATTACGAATTACGTACAGCCCTTTGGGCATGAAAACCGCGTAGCGTGCCGGAGGCTCTATTACGAATTACGAATTACCAAAAGTATCCTGGTTGGATAGTTGTTTGGCGGGTGAAGGAGTCGTATTTGAGCAGGTATTCGCGGGCGATCGCTTCATTTTCTCGCAGTGTTTCGACTTCTTTCTTTCCAATCTCAGTATCCGTAGATAACAAAATTACTTGGTGGCTAGCCGATGGGAAGTAACGTTCGACTAAGTTACTGCGGTGGGAGGAGTCTAGTCTACCTAATGGCGTATCGATGGCTACTGGTAGGCGGTGGCCGGAGACTTTGGCTAAACCCCAGAGAAAGGCGATCGCCAGTAGTTGTTTTTCCCCAGCCGAGAGGCGATGTTTAGGAACAGGTTTACCATTTAAATCGTAAAGCAAAAGGCTGAAAGTCTTAGTATCAATAGTGATGCGATGCACTAAGTCTGATTTGTGCAAGAGATAAAGGAAGCAATTTTTAACTTCCTCTTCTAATTTATTGAGTTTCCGCAGAGTTAATTTTTCACGAAAAATCTTGAGTGTGTTTTGAACTTTAACTGCTGACGTAATAATATGTTCGCTATTTTTATGTTTAATATTTTCTACAGTATAATCACTTAATTCTCTCTTTGACTTGGCAACAATAGTTTCTAATTCAGCTAAACGGCGGCGGATTGTTTCATAATTTGCTTTAGCTTCAACAACTTGATTTTGTGCCGATTCAAGTGCTTGACGCAGCTTTGTATAATCTTCTGGTGCTGCTGCTGTTTGCACCTGTCTTTCTAAAGTATGAATTTCTTCTTCTTTATTTTTAAGAATAGCTAATTTCTCTTTTGCAGAAAGTTTAGAATTTTGTAAGTGATATATGAGATTATCTAGCTGACTTAAAGTTTCATCATCAGCTAATAGCCAAGGTGCTTCTGTCTGGATAGTCTTTGCATATAAACTATCGACATCTTGGATTAAAAATGATTGGATTTTTTCAACTTCTATCGGAGAAATTTCTCCTTGATTTAACCAAGTGAGTAAGCGCTGATCTCGTTCAATTAACAAATCTTTAGAAATTTGTACCTGTTGATGGCGAAATTCCTTTTCTCCCTGTGCTTGCGCCTGACTCAGCAGATTGGGAATTAATGCTAGAGGTAAAACATCAGCCGCCAATTCACACATTGACTGGCGTACTTGTTCAATTTCCGCAGTTTTTGTATCCTGTTGTAGTTCTAGCTGATTGCGTTCTGCTGCAATTTTGCCACCTTCATAAATAAATTTATCAAAGGCTTCTTGCTGCTTTTGTTCTAATTCTTCTACCTGATTTTTAAGAGTTTCTAATTTCTCTCCTGTTGTTTGATAATCTTCTTGCTGTTGGGTTAATTTAGTTTCAATTTCTTCTATATTTGCTAAATCTTTACTATTACCAACTTCTTTAAGTTTACGGTTAACTAAGATATCTAAATCAACTGCTAAACGGTCTGCTAATTCTAGTCCTAAAAGTCCGCGAATTGCATCTACTACAACTGGTGGTGGTGTTTCCTGTTCTGCGAGTTCTTTAACCTGTTCACCATCAAAGAGAAATAAATTAGAAATACCTAATGGTAGGAGATTTTCAATATATTCATCCCAGATATTAACTAAAGCATCAGGCCATGTATCACTGTCACCTAAAATACCTAATGTATCTTTACCGTCTTTAGGATTTTTTGTCCAACTACGAACAACACGGTATTTTATTGGTTTATCGTTTTCAATATGTTCAAAAAGTAATTCAATCCGGGTGTCTGCAACTGGATCTATTTTGTTGTTAACACATTGGTTGAGAAAATCGCTATAACTTAAATTACCACGGGTAGAACATTGGGCACGAGCGCCATAAAGAGCGAGACGAATGGCATCCATAAGGGTGGTTTTTCCGCCGCCATTCATCCCACCTAAGAGGATAATTGGGTGTGAGTTTTCCTCATCAATTTTTGGGTTAAGATTGATTACTTGTCTCCCACTGTAGGGGCCAAAGTTTTGTAATACGAGTTCAAGAAATATCATCGTTGGAGATTATTAAATATCGGGAAAAGAAATACCGGGCGAACAGAATTCGCGGCTACACAGGCAAAGTCCGCCTTCGCGGACTAATTAAATTCATAGTTCTTGGGTTATTTGGGAGTTAGTTCCCAGGTGGGAATGATTGATTTTTGGCTATGGTGGGTAGCTTGGTTTCTGATGTAATTGGCTATATTATCAATGGCATCATGACTAACTGTAAAAGCTCCATAGCTACCTTGCCATTTAAAAAACTCACCTGGCTTGATTTCGTGGGTGATGAAATGGGAAGAACTTCCCTTAATTTGTTTAACCAATTCAGAGATACTGATGGTTGGCGGAAAACCCGTTAGCAGATGGGCATGATCTTCAATACCACCAATCGCAATTACGGTACAATTTAACTGTTCAGATTCCCGAATAATTGCTCCGTAAACTTCCTTTTGAATATCAGGCGTAATTATGGGCAATCTATCCCAGGTTGCCCAAACATAATGCACGTACAATTGTGTAAAACTTGCTCTCATTTCTCTTCAACCCACGAAGGTGGGTTTCGTCTGTGTAGCCGCAATTTCCAATCGTCCGGTATTCTATTATTGAATAATTGTGTAAAACTTGCTCTCATTTTCTTCAACCCACGGAGGTGGGTTTCGTCTGTGTAGCCGCGATTTCCATTTGCCCGGTATTCTATTATTCTTATTCTTCCGAATTTATCTTTTTAAATTTCATACTTGCCCAAGTTACCTGTTCATCACTTTCACCTTTATCTACCTCATTGATTGCTGCAACATCACCCAAAGTCATCTGCTTGACTTTTGCAATATCACCTTGACTAACTGCTTCGCTTAATTCGCGTTTCAAACGAGCATTTTTAATCGCATCTTCTGGGGAACGGGAACTCGTATTAAAGCATTTTTCTAGGGTTTCGTATATTCCCACGCGACGAGTCTTTTTGCGATACTGGCGTTCTGTATCTAACAATTTCGCCATTAGTTCTAAGTGCATCGCGTCACCTTCACAGATTTCTTCTAATACTATCCATTCATCACGGCCTAGTAGGCTATAGTCAGCACCAGGACGGGGGTCTTGAAATTCTTCGCCTGTCACTTCTTGATAAATCCGGGGTAAACTATCATCAAATTCGTGTTTATCTTCTAGCCAAATGCGGCGGATTTCACTCATTTCTTCGAGAGTTATTAGGGTGATGTCGCGCACATTTTCTGGCGCTGTCTGACGGGTTTTTGTTTGCGCTTCTAATAGTCGTCTAAGCCAATGTTCCCGCCAATATTTTGTATAGGGACCAGGTATTGGTTCAACAGATATTTCCCCATCTTTATTACGCTCAAAAAGTTGGACTTCACCCCAAATTCTTCTAAAATCTCTTTTATCTCGATCATCTTTAATATCTAGTTCGTTACGGATATCTAATAATGGCTGCATCCATTCTTTTTCTTCATCATTTTGGATCATTGCCTCCATTGATCTATCCTTACTCACTAGTGTGCAAACCCAGCAGCCAAATCGGGAATCACCACAGCTAGGAGTAGAAGTATCAACAACTAGTGGACATTCATTATCGGCTGTTGCACCTCGATACATAGTAAATAATTCTTTATTGCTTTGTCCCCAAGGATTATCCCACTGATTCAGGTATATCCAGACATCGTTATTACTCCAATCTTCAATAGGGGTATAGATTAAGGAGTTGGGTAGGCTGGCATTAGGACTCAGGCGATCGCGTACTCGATCAACTTGATGCTTTTTCATTGTGGCAGCACGTTTAGAGCTTTCTGCTTTGCGAGTACCCAATACAAGAATTGTTTCACCGTTAGCTCTAACTATTTCACGGATGAATTGATTAGCAGGATTAATTTTTAAACGTGGTGTACACCAGCGAAACTGGTTACGAGGTGCTGGATATCCCTTACCAATAAGATTTACCCAAAATGTGTCTTCAATTACTGGTTGTAGTAGATGTGGATCAATTGGCATCCCCTGTTTCTTAGCAGCTACCTTGAGATTTTGCAAGGATTTGCGAACCCAAGCAGACACTATAGGATTTTCTACCTTCGTATCTGTTGTAATTACATAGACCGTTTTAGTTCTTTTTTCTGGAGGAAGAGCCGCGATCGCATTCCATACAAGCTGCAATACTGTACTAGAATCTTTTCCCCAAGACACACCCAAAACCCAAGGTATCTCATCTAAACAATACAATTCTTGAATTTCAATGGTGAGAGCTTGGATATAGTCCACTAACTCTGCTACAGTACGTGTTTGCTGACCTTTAACTTCTGCTTGTTGTGCTGTAGTCATTTATCCTTATCTCTGAAAACACTGGCGTAATATTCGGGCGAATAGAATAGAGCCTCCGGCACGCCAAGGGCGAACGCGTCTACATACACAAAACCTGCCGATCTGGGTTAAAGAAAAGTTTTTAAAAACTTTACTACTAATATCCAAATTTTTGGATAATTAAACGACATAATCCTATTTTGTTTTTAAAATTTAACATGAAAGATAGTGTATCTGACCCCACTGCTGATATTGCTAGAGAGTACCTGGAACGGGAAAACAAGGAAAAACAGGTACTAGCTTTACTCCTGGAGAAGTTTTTAGGGAAAAAAGATCAGATTCTCGTTCAGAAAACCGAGATGGGTGGTACTGAGGCTTATGTTAGCTCTGTTACCTTGGAATGGTTTGCAGGTCGGGTTCACTTCGCCTCTGGCTTACCTCTGTTTCAGAAAAAGTATAATTCTGAGACAGATAATGTCGAGATTGACGCGGATAGTATTGATGAAATTCAGCAGCGTCCCCTTGATTGGTCACGCCAAGCACCGCTAGTGCAGTATTTAGCGGCTCGACAAAATCACAAATTTCCGCCGGTGCTAGTAGTAATTAATCAACCGTGGGTGGATAATCCCAAAGCTACTGAGTGGGATAGTGAAGGACGCGCCACCAAGTCTACTACAGATTTCATCCCCCTAGATAAAGACGCTAAAGTAGGTCTGCTAAGTATTTATGAGGATGATGTAACTATTTATGCACTAGATGGTCAACACCGATTAATGGGTGTACAGGGGTTGATGGAGTTAATTAAAACTCGTAAACTCCAGCGCTATAAAAAAGATAAAGGTGCTGATGACAGTTTTATTACAGTCAATGATTTGATAGAAAAGTACCAAGTAGACCTTGCTTACTTGCAAAATTTACCTAAAGAAAAAATTGGTATTGAGTTCATCTGTGCGGTAGCGGCTGGAGAAACTCGCACCCAGGCGAGGCGGAGGGTGAGGTCGATTTTTGTTCATGTTAACCTGATGGCTGCACCCTTGACTAAAGGGCAACTAACACAGTTGAATGAAGATGATGGTTTTGCGATCGTTGCTAGAAAAATTGCAGTTACACATCCACTATTAGAACAACGACAAGATCGCAATCCTCGTGTTAATTGGAATAGTGCAACAGTAGCCTCCAATTCTACAGTTTTGACGACTTTGCAAGCTCTGCAAGATATGTCTGAGCGATATTTGGCTCAAAAGTTCCCTCATTGGAAACCCTTGGAGAAAGGTCTAATTCCCATGCGTCCAGAGGATGAAGAACTTGAGCAGGGAATTGAGGAATTTAGAAAGCTATTTGATTCTTTGGCTAGTCTTTCCAGTTATAAGATTTTAGAACACGAGGATACACCAGCTTTGCGGCGCTTCAGCTTTGAGAAAGATGGAGGTGAAGGAAATATGCTTTTCCGTCCAGTTGCTCAAGTTGCATTAGCGCAAGCTTTGGGAATTTTGGTTTTTAAAAAAGGTTTTTCCCTAGCAGATATTTTTAAGAAACTGCGGAAGTTTGACCAGCAAGGTGGTTTCAGTGGTATGGAATATCCCCAATCTCTCTGGTATGGGGTTTTGTATGACCCAAATAAAAAGCGGGTGCAGGTTGCTGGACGAGATTTGTCTGCGAAATTATTGGTTTACATTTTGGGTGGAATTCAGGAACAGATGGAACGTGCTGAACTTCGTAAGGCTTTGGCTGATGCCAGGACTGTTGAAGATAAAACTATAAGTTTTGATGGTGAGTTTGTTGAACCAAAAGCTGTAGGACTTCCATCTGTTTTGTAGTTGCTAATGATTACTCGCCTTTAAAGAAATTATTATGCTACCCTGATACGTATTGTATAAAGGGAGTCTATTTTGTGGCATGGCTATATGGCAGTGATGCTGTGCAACAGCTAAGTGAAAACATCGTCTTGTATGATTTGGCACAGATGCGTGGAAATAGTGCTGTTTTGAGCCGCATCCCCGATAATACCGGCGGTGTCTACGCTTGGTATCGTCGCTTCGAGATTGATGCTAATGCCATCAATGATCCTGAAGTCTTCGTTGATTATATCTTGGAGGAACTTTGTAAGGATCATTCGGCTCCGAGAGAAACAAAACTGCCTCCAGCACACCGGATAAAACTCGAACCAGAGACTTCATTTTCTAATTCTAAAGAGCTTTTGCTAAAAGAGTTAGCTGCTGATTCGTCCTTTCGTCAAATGCTCTTTATGCTTTTGAATAATTCCCTCATATTTCAGCAGCCATTATATATAGGAAAAGCAACTAGTTTATACTCTAGGATTCGCAGTCATATTCGTGAAGGTAGCATTTTACGCGATCGCCTTGCAGATGCTGGACACAAAATTAATAAATGCAGATTGCTAATTATTCATACTTCATATAATACAAACACTATGTCAGATAGTGTTGATGAGGATGACGAATTAGATAATCAAATTGAAGAAGATTATGAATGTTCTAAACTCGCTTCAGACAAACTAGTTGAAGATATTTTATCTAGACTATTTCTTCCATCATTTACTCTTAGATACGGTTGAGATCAAATGCTGATATTCTCAAATAATGAAGGAAAATCAAGATTCAATAAACCTCTGTACGGTTTAACTGGTATTTACACTTTATCCGAAGGTGTAGCACTTCCATACGTTCTTTCTTTGGTTGATGTTAACCGAGCTATTGACGAGTTAAAAATAGCTGAACAAATCCCCGCTTCGTTAGATACAAAATGGTCTCTTAAAGAGCTTTTTCAGCGAGAAATTGATGAGAAGAGAGTAGAAGATGACATAGTTAAAGGTTATCTTTTAGATCCAAATAAGCTGAAGTTTTTCAATGCAATTACTATTGTATTGATGCCAAAGGACAGCGATGGTAAGATTCAGAACGCTTTCGATGAGACTACAAATGTAACACCTCCCCCTATACCTTGGGATGGCACAGATCCTGATGACGAACAATGGAAGAATTTTCAAAGTGAAGTTGCGAACTTCGGGGGTGTTCAATTTGTTTCTACTGGAGTTTCTGCTCGGCTGCGTTGGGATGAAGATAGAGTATTAGCAGTAGCAGTAGATGGGCAACATCGTCTTTGGGCGCTCCGTACCTTTCGTGAAGATCCCAGGTTTCGAGGTGGTACTCTTCGCACAATTGAGCAACAAACAAAAATACCAATTTTATTTATCTTGCTTCATCCTAGTGCGGGCTTCAAAAATCTTCAGAGTGCTTCTGATTATTCAATCCGGGGAATCGCTCGTGAATTATTCACTGATTTGAATAAGAATGCTAAGACTGTAGATAAGGCTAGAGAGCTTATTCTTGATGACAAAAGCATTAGCGCCCAATGCGTTAGAACTTTATTAACTGAGAGTACAGGGGAAGATGCGAAAGATAAACTTCCTCTTTCTCTAGTACGCTGGCAAGACGACTCAAATCGATTTGATAGCTCCTACTACCTAAATTCACTAGTTCATTTAGATTTGCTGATTTCAGCAGCACTGGATCTGAAACCACCACGCGATCCAATGGAAAAGAAGCAAGTACTAGATTTTATCGAAAGTATTGACTCTGCTCTTGGCACAGGTGAGGAAAAAGTTCAGTACGAGGGGCGTACTCTTGAAGAATATTACATAGAAGACTATTGTGACGAAGATGGAAATCCTGTTACACCGTTTTCTCGCATACCAGAAAATTACCTTGGCTCTGCAATAGAAGGTTTTAAAGTTAACTTTCGTTCCTGGCTACTCAAACTTTTACTGGAATTTAAGCCATATAGAAACCTACTCCAGTATGCTCGTGAACATGATTTAATTGAGGGTACTTTTGGTAGCTACCAAGCTCAGACGAGTAAACATAAAGGGATTATTCGAGAGCAAGAAATTGCTAAGGATAGTGATTGGAATAGCCGAGAGATACTCTCGCATCAAGTTGCTATTAATAGCATGAAAGATAATCAATGGGCTTTCAAAGCTATATTCCAGAAAGCTATAGTTCGTCTAGGCAGAATTGTGGAGTTTGACTATAAAGCCAAAGACACAAATTTAGGTAATATCGATGACGTATTGAGTTGTCTAGATAGATTATATGAAAAAGGTATTTTAAAAGTAGATGCTAACCTACCAGAGTATCCTTTTCGTTTATGGACATTTATAGCAATAAACCAGGGTACTGACAAAATTAAAGTTGCGAAAACTGTAGAAGATAGGATATTTTCCTTATTGTGCTTGTGGTATTTCGGCTCTCGTAAAACAGAAATCGATGCTGCAAGAGGTTCTCAAATTTTATCGCGGCGAAAACTACTCAACTTCTTTAGTGCAGATAAAAATAAAGCTGAGTGGGCAGGTTGCACAGATGCTTACAAGGCATTATATAAAGGTTTTGATACTGTTGCTTTTTATGGAAAAGAACATGAAAAAATGAACGCTCAACAAAAAGAAGACATGATTCGAGATAGATTTTCTGCTATACTCGCTGCTGGTTTGCCAGAATTAAATACTCAACCTTCAATTCTCCAAGTATCAGAAGAAGAGGATGAAGTTGATTCTGAATAAAAATATAAAGTCGATTAAAATTAAGTTTTCTTAAGTTTTAATAGAGGGTAATTCAAGATAGGAATTTGGTTAGATCAAATTCCTCATCTTGCTGCTCTGTATTCGTTCTTTCATAACTAAGAATCAATAAAAGTCGCTCTGAATAGTCTACTGCTCCACGCAGTTCATTTTGTATAATTTCTAAACCAGCATTAGCATACTCTTCAAAAATATGAATGCGTTGCTCGTCAGCTACATTATCATTATCTATAATCTTAATGTTTTCTGTTTCGGTGATAGCTAACAAGTTAATTAATAGAGTGAAGCTGCTAGTAAAATAATCTTGTCGCAGTGGGGATAAATCTTTAGAAATTACGTCTAAAGGAACACGTCTTTTATATTTAACGCCCAATGCTGCTGCAAACACCATAACTTCTACATAAGTCTGAAAAGGCCCAGTTGTGTCTTTTGATGCGACTAGAGATTTCACCAACTCAGCCTTATCTTTAGCAACCCTGATTCTGTTTGCAGCCATTGTTTTTATATATACTGTGTTGCTATTTTAACCGAAAGCTAAAAGTGATGCCTATTATTTTATACTAGTATGTGGGCGATCGCTAAACAAACAAATTATCCACTAACATAGTCCACCCTAGTACTGCGGGTTCAGCTTCAGCCACCTCACCACGGCGATACACTTGCGGTTCTTCAGGATTACTAGCACGATATACTCTAATAACTTCCTCTTTAAGTACATCCACATCCCAAACTACCAAAGTACCAGCCGCAAAATAATCACGGCGTTTATTAGCCATTTCTTTTTCAGCCTTATCACCGTAATCATTTTCGCTTCTCGCCTCAGCAGCAAATACAGGCGCACCATTAAGAAACTTCCCACCTGTAGGTTTGCCAGTATAAAACGCAGCATCAGGACTTAAAGAACGGCGGTTAGGGAGATTGACAATAAAACCGACATTATCAGGCAAAGCGTAACCACTTTTTGTCAGACGTTCATAATCCCGTAGACTTGCATAAATTTCACCGCCTGCACGTCCTGGTAAAAATCCAGTTGGAGACATTAGCACCAATTTTCCATTGACAATCTCTGCTTTACAATTGTCAGGTAAATGGTACAAATCTTCAATAGTAGCCTCAATTTTAATACTCATAAAACATTTTCTAATTAGTTAAGGATAATTTAAATTCTACATCTTCTCTTCTCTCTGCGTCCTCCGCGCCTTGGCGGTTCGTTTCTCCAAAACTTATATTGGAAACTGAACATCCTCATAAACCAAAGAAATAGGAAAGCGGAAATCAACACTAGTTAAATTAACCTCATCCCCTTCTTCATAAGGATGTAACTCTCAAATCCCTTTATTATTTAGCCGGAAACAATCTAAACTGATTTTTTCAGCATCAATGAGGACATATTCTTGTAAAGTCTGAATACGGCGATACTAAATAAATTTACGACCTCTATCGTAAGCTTCTGTACTTGGGGAAAGAATCTCGACAATTAAACAAGGATACTGAATAAATTTAATCGCTTGTTTATCTCTTGAATGACAACTCACTACAACATCCGGGTAGTGAAAAGACCCTTTCTCTGATACACCTACTTTTACATCTGCTATATTGACACGAGACGCACCCCCTCGAAGGTGGCTTTTTAATGCCGAAGCCAAGTTGAAAACTATATAATTATGGGGAATAGTGCCTCCAGTCATAGCGAAGACTTCACCATTGATATATTCGTATTTAATATCTTGGTGTTCTTCCCATTCCAAATATTCCTGGGGAGTCATATACTTTGCATCTGGACTCGCAATCATAACTTTATCCTTTAAACATTACGTTCTACCGCAATAATTTCAGTATACTCAAACTCATTTGGACTTTGTTTCACCAAAGGATATCTTTCCCCACCCAACTCAATATAATCTTGTTCGCAATCTGGCTTAGAAGAATAATACGTAAGCACATATTCTCTTCCAATTCTGTCTGTCATTTCGGCTTCTACTTCACCCCGCCACTGAGTCTTAGTAACTAAAACTATCAACTGATTCGCTAATTGGGGAATTGTCTTCGCAATGTGTCGCCGCGAATTCTCATCCAAACTACCGAAGGGTGAATCCATGACAATTGGGAAAGTACTACTATCGGGAATCATCATCATTTTTCGCTTCTCACTCCATTCCCGTACTTTGTCAATGATACTGGCTATAAAGGATAAACTGAGAATCTGATTTTCCCCGGTGGAAGCTGCAACTGGTGCTTCTATCCCTGTGGTATTTTCTACTAATGTCAGTTCATATTTATCGCTAATTTTAGGAATGTATGGAGTTACAGAAATCTCAGTGAATATTTCTTGTACTCGCTTTTCTAGTTGCAGACGAAATTGCTGTTCTTGACGATTTCTAACTTCCGTTAACCGTTCAATTGCATCTTGAGTGGCGTTAATTCGTCGTTGTGCTAAAGTTTGCTTGTCTTCATTCAATTTTTGTTTGGCAATTTGTTTGTTCAAACCTTCAATTTCAGTTGTGAGTTGAGCAATTTGCTGCTGATTTGCGCCTTGTTCTCGATTTAATTCATCAATTTTACTTTCAATTTCATCTAACCGTTTTTGCAAACTGCTAATTTCTTCGTTAGCATCTTTTCGTAACCGTTCTTGAATATTGTCTAAATCGCCTTCAATTTGAGATATGCTTTGCCTTAACTGATTAATCCTAGTTTGTTCTCTATCAACTTCTTCCCAAAATCCTATGGCTTGCTTATCAATTTCATCCACTTGAGCTATCATCCGAATCGCAGTTTCTTCCACCGCCGAGGAACCTGCTTTATTTAACCAGGTACTCACATGAGTGTGAGAATGATTACCCTCGTGTAACTCTGCACCACAAATACAGCGTTGAGAATTGAGTAAATCATTCACAAATTCCCGCGAAATTCCAGAGGTTAACTCGCCGCGCTGCTTCAAATCATTGATAATTCCTCGGAACTGGGATGTAGTTTCTGACAATAAAACTGTATATCCCCGCGCAGAAATCACTTTTTTCAACGCTTCCTTCGTTTTTTTATATTCTTCTTGATTAGCCGCTTTTTGTGATTCTAAATCCTGCCATCTTTTTTGCAATTCCTTCGCAGC
Source organism: Nostoc sp. NMS2 (assembly GCF_017115105.1). Taxonomy (GTDB): domain Bacteria; phylum Cyanobacteriota; class Cyanobacteriia; order Cyanobacteriales; family Nostocaceae; genus Nostoc. The sequence continues at coordinate 38,558 of NZ_JABXKH010000144.1, read as the reverse complement.
ACTCAATTCTCGCAAACGATTACTTGTCTCTTTTTTAAAAGTTTGTTGATATTCTAATTCTTCTTTAATTTCTGTTTGCCGTTTGGTAATGCGTTCACGCTCTCGCTCTATCTTTTCTTGCTGTCGTAACAGTTGTTTGGTTTCGGAATCACCAATTGCTTTTAACTCATTTTCTAGAGCTTTTTTAGCATCTCCCAAATGTCTGATAGAACGGTTGATTACTTCTACACCCAAGAAGATTTTTGTCGCTTCAGCAATTTCAGCTTTTTTATCAGAACGAACTATTTCTTCAATTCGTTCGCCGTCAAAGAAAAAATATTGATGTAAAGTAGCGGGTAAAATTTGATTAATTATATCGTCTGGTTGCTGAATTGGTATATTCCATTTACCATCATCCGCACCTACCCACATGGTTAATTGAGTTTTACCAGCATCAAAATCACTTTCGTTTTTATAACCCCGACAGGCGCGTTTGACTCGATAGCGTTTACCTTCATGTTCCCAGCCAATCTCTACCCAACATTCTACAGCTTGACCTTTTCGAGCTTCTGCGATCGCACGCTTATTCACTAACTGCTCTATCGATGCAAATGCCGCACTAAATTTATCATACAATACCCACGTAAAGGCATTCAGCAAGCTAGTTTTACCAGAGCCATTATTACCATGAATAATTGTCGTGTTCTGAGCATCTCCCCCAGCGACGATCATCTCTGGTGTAATACCATAAAAGGAGCGAAAATTGCACAGCTTGATTGAAGTCAGCTTCATCGCACCTCTTCCTTTATAATGTCCAAAATATGATCATTTATATGGCTGTTAATCTTTTTATCTAGTCTGCCTTTTTCCAGCTTCCATACCCGCTCAATAATTTGCCTTACTTCCGGTGCTGCGCTGGTTATTGGCTCCTGCACATCATCGATATTCGCCTCTTGTGACATATCGGATTTTTAAATATAGTTTTTCTATATTTTAACTTTCTCTAGTGCTGGAATAGTCTCAGTAACGCCACTGTTTGCGTTATCTTTAATTTTGCAAAAACTATTTTTTCAAATTTATAATTTTCTTTGACAAAAGACTTTATTATTTAATCGTCCTCTGTTATTATTAATATTAACAATCTAGATCATAATGGGATGTAACTGTCTTTAAAAATTTTACTTACATCCCATTACAATCAAACTCATAATTCTATTATTCCATACTTAATGCTTCTTTTTTCAAAACTCGAAAATTTTTACAAAAAAATACAACTATCGCAATCCTAAATCATTCGTGAAAAATTAGATCCCCGACTTCTTCGAGAAGTCGGGGATCTGGACATCGCGCATTTTCACAACTCATTTAGGATTGCTATATATAGTTCATCATCAAATATCTAATAAACCATATCGCTTTTGTAAATCAAGTAACTTCATTCTTGCAACGCCTGCGTTATCAGCTAAATCAGCAAACTCTACAAAGCGGCGTAATTCCTTTTTCAAGAGATTACGCTCAACTTCGATAGTTTCTCTATCTAAATCTGGTGGTAAAACAATCATGTCAAATATAGTGGCGCGTTCTTTAGCGGGATGAGGACGTAAAACTCGCCCTCGTCGTTGGATAAATTGGCGGGGATTACCAGAACTTGATAAAATCACCGCAGTTTGAATTGCTGGAATATCAACACCTTCATCTAAACAACGAATTGCCACCAAACCTTGCAACTCTCCACTTTCAAATTGATGGCGCAAAATTTCCCTTTCTTGTAAAGTTGTTTGAGCCGTATAGGTGCTTACTTTGTAGCCTAAATCCACTCCGAGAATTTTAGCAACAGCTTTGAGTTGGCGTAGGGATGAACGTTGTCCCGCATCCTGTGAACCATCACTACAATAAAAAAGAGTGTGGCTAGTTTCGCGGCGAGTTGTCATTAAATCCCGCAAGGCGGTTAATTTATTTTCTGCCGCACCAATTAATCTTGCCCTTTGCATCAACAACGGCTTTAAATCTTCATTGTCTTCAAAATTTCCCCCTTGTCCATTTTCTCGTTCTCTATATAGTAGCGATCGCCCAATTCTTTTAGTTAACTTTAAATAGGCAATACTTTCCGCCTCAGTTAACTCCACCAACACCGGATAATACAAATAATGTACCAAAGCCCCTTGAGCGATCGCATCCCTCAAGGTAAACTCTGGTTGCAGAACTGGGCCAAAATAATCAAATAAAGACTGCGTACCACAATCATCAAAATATCTCTCCGGTGTGGCAGATAAAGCTAGTCTCAACCCCACACTACGCGGTAAACTTTCTTCTAACTTGGGTGCGCCTAAATTATGCGCCTCATCCCCAATAATTAAAGTTTTGGCGGGAAAATATTTGAGTTGAGATTGAAACCCATCTCCAATTAATGTCGAGTTCGTAGTAATTACCGTGACAAACCGTTGAGAACCAGAACGCAGATTATAAATTTGGGTAGAAAGTTGACTTTGCCAAGTGCGTAAATTCTCAAAAGCTAAAATGGGTTGCAAATTAAATTTTTCACATTCTCGCGCCCATTGGGTGACAAGATGGCGATAGGGACAGACCACCACCAGAACTTGTAAATTAATCTGCTGATATAATTCACAAGCGATCGCTAATGCGGTAATCGTTTTACCACTACCAGTAGCCATTTTCAGCGTCCCTCTACCATTGTTAGTAAACCAGCTAGCGATCGCTTGGCGCTGATATTGCCGCAATTGCAGAGACACAGGCATTCTTGGGCATCCTGGTAATGGTTGCGTGTAATAACTGCCCTTACTTTCCCTTGCGAATGGTAATTTCAACCGGAAAGTGGGCAGTTGCTGCACTGGATTTTTCGTCAGGTACATAAAATGTTAAGCACAAAGATGGTAATGAACCCTAATTAATGGGCATTAGGCATTGGTTATCCCCCATGTCTTCCTATTCCCTATTCCCCATTACTCAGTTGTAACCACGCCAAACACCAATGAGTGAACCTTGTACCTGTACTTGCATAGCGCTGACTTCTATGGGATTGTACTTGGGATTTGCTGGTTTGAGGGTAACGCGATCGCCTTGGCGATAAAAACGTTTTAATGTCGTACCAAATCCATCAACTCTGGCGGCAACGATGGTGCCATTTTTTAAATGATTTGGTTCTGGTACTGGACGCAGAAATACCACATCGCCATCAGCAATTAAATCTTCAATCATGCTATCGCCAGCTACGCGCAAAGCGTAGGTTTGAGGAGGTAACTCGAAATTAGAAAAGTCTAAATGATCTACAGCATCAGTAAATGGTTCTATTAAACCACCAGCAGCGATCGTGCCCAAAATTGGCACACCCTGCTTAACAGGACGCAAAATCCGAATCGTTCGCGCTTGGCCTTCAGTCCATTCTATATATCCTTTAGTGCGTAAATGTTCTAAACGACTTTGAATTGGTGCGGGTGACTTCAGGTTCATCGCTTGCATCATTTGCCGAATAGAAGGCGAATGCTGGTGCGATCTGATGTATTCTTCCAACCATTCGTAAAGTTCTTGTTGAGCTTCCGTTAGACGTTCCATAAATTTACGGGAAGTAATTATTAATGTCTCTAGAACATTAGTACTACAAAAAACTCCCCATAACAAGAGAAAAGTAAAAATATGAAAGGCAAAAGCAAAATTATTTTCTTCTCTTTTGCATTTTGACGAATAAGAATATAACAGGGTACAGGTTAGAGGTTACAGGTTAGAGGGTACAAGGAAGAAAACTATACCCTGTCCCCTGTGCCCTATTCCCTTACTTTGCCCCTAAAATACTCGCAAGCAAAGCTTTTTGCGCGTGGAGGCGATTTTCTGCCTGTTCCCAAACTTTTGATTGAGAACCTTCAATAACAGCCTCAGTAATTTCTTCACCGCGATGGGCTGGTAAGCAGTGTAAAACAATTGCCTCTGGATTAGCAAGGCTTAATAGCTGTTCCGAAATTTGGTAAGGCTGAAAAATAGGCATCCGATTATCTGCTTCTGCTTCTTGCCCCATACTCGCCCAAACATCAGTATAAAGTACAGCAGAACCCTTAGCTGCTAATTCTGGATCGTGAGTGACAAGGACTTCCGTTTTGTTATTAGCGATCGCTCTTGCTTGTTCTACAATCCTAGAATCTGGCTCATATCCGCTAGGAGTAGCAATTCTGACATTCATCCCCACCAAAGCACAGCCCAACATCAGAGAATTAGCCATATTATTCCCATCACCCACGTAGGTTAAAGTTAATCCAGCAAGGGTGTCAAAGCTTTCTTTAATCGTCAATAAATCCGCTAATACCTGACAAGGATGTTCTGCATCGGTAAGTGCATTAATCACCGGAATCTTGGCATACTCAGCAAAAGTTTCTAAATCCTGCTGGGCAAAAGTGCGAATTGCCAAAATATCCAGATATCGGTCTAACACCCGCGCCGTATCCTGTAAAGGTTCCCCACGACTAACTTGAGTGACATTGGGGTTAAGATCGATTACCTGTCCACCCAGTTGGTACATCGCCACAGTAAAACTTACCCGCGTGCGGGTTGAAGCTTTGGAGAACAACAACCCCAAAACTTTATTACACTGCAACTTCAACTGTTGTGATTTAAGCTGAGTTGCCAATTGCAGGAGTTCTTGAAGTTCCGTCGGACTGATGTCCGCTAGACTTAATAAATCTCGTCCGAGCAATGCTGCCATGCTTGTAATCTGTAAAAAATAATTATATATTTCCGTTCCTTTATTCAGCCGTGCTAAGAAAATACAGTTTTAGAACTAACGAGATATTTTTGCGCCCAGCCCAGGATTTGAGTTAGCTTTTGATATGAATATTAATCTATCAACTTTATCAATGATTGCGATCGCAGATTTGTTTCTCTTTCATCACAATTGCTGTACCAACTAAACCATCTAGACGCACAAAAGCAGTGATATTGCTAAAATTTCTGCACTTTTAGCCTAATTTCTGAAGAGGCAGATATTTTTTAGCATTTACAGCTAGACAAATAAATAGATTATGGTATAATAAGAAATTGTGGTTGCTAACTAAAAGTAATCGCTAGACTTGCCAGCATAGCACAGTGGTAGTGCATCCGACTTGTAATCGGAAGGTCGCGAGTTCAAATCCCGCTGCTGGCTTTTGTTAAAATACAACAGTTTTCTTTGCCAAACAAGCTTATAGCCTTTGAGCTTGTTGCAACTATTGTAAATTTCAGTTTTAACTTGTAGAGAGTAGAGACGGCGATTTATTGCGTCTCCGAAAACCCACAATTTTGTACAATTAGCCCTTAACCCAAGCATATTGGCTTATAGTTAAGGGCTACGCTTCCACCTAAACCAAGAGGATGTGGGAAATTGGGGATGATGTATGAAAGCGATCGCCTTGCTCTTACATTAGTTAATTCAGAGCATCAGCAATCTTAGTACCAAGGTGCTGCAATGCTTTTTCTTTCACAAATTCAGCTGCACTACGAGCCGATTCCGCCAAAATAGTATCGGTGTTTGGAGTAAGCTTCAGCGCTCCTCCCAGGTATCCCAAAGCTTTACAATAATTATCGGTCAGGTTGGTAGATGCCAGTCTCTTTACAGTTTGATGCTCGCCACTCTGAAAAGCTGTTAACGCTTTGTGGTGTAAATCGTTTTCTGGCTTTCCTAGTACTTCAAGAATTGCGCTGACAGCTTTATCGACTTTTTCTTGTGTTAGTTCAGTGGATACTGTTGCTTGCATATTTATCTCCTTTTAAACCAATCATTAGATGTTTAAGCAGCTACTTGGGCATACAGAGATTCCCAACTTTGTTGTAAATGCTTGTAGATAATCCTAAATTAATTAAAGTTGCTATTTTTTATTAATTTATAAGTCCCAGAGTTGATGTTTTAATCTCTAACTGAACTCTATTGTTTCATAATTCAGGACTTATACCAATTCGTAATTACGAATTACGAATTACGAATTACGAATTAGTACAAGTCCTATTGTTTATAAATTCGCAAGTTGTCGGTAGCGTTCCTGAACTTCCTGAATCGAAAACAAAGTTTCAAACTTCAACCCAGATGACTGGTACAACTCACCTCCCCCTTGCTCTCGATCTATCAGTGAAATTACTTGATTTACGGTATAACCCGCATCCTTTAGGCGCTCAACTGCTTTCAGAGCAGATTGTCCAGTTGTCACCACATCTTCTAAAACTACTACTTTTGCACCCTCTGGTAAACTGGGACCTTCTATATAAGCTTTCGTCCCATAACCCTTGGCTTCCTTCCGAATAATTAACGCTGGTATCGGTCGGTTTTCATAAACAGAAACTACACTCACAGCTGTCACAATTGGATCAGCCCCCACTGTTAAACCACCTACAGCCTGTGTATCTACAGGTAACAAAGGAAACAGCAACCTTCCAACCGCCAAAGCGCCTTGAGGATGGAGTGTTACCTGTGTTTTGTTGACATAATAAGAACTACGCAGACCAGAAGAGAGGAGAAAATCACCCTCTTGATAAGCAAGTTGGCAAAATAAATCTAGTAGCTTGTGGCGCAAGATGGTCAAATCAGGAGTGGTTGCCCAAATATCTGAGTGGGTAAGAGTTTCAGTAGGATACGTCATTACAAAACATTAAAAGTTGTGCTACACCAAAGGTTGAACTTATCAGAGTTCTGAACTTAAGCATAGATTAAGATTCGCCTAAAACGAAAATTGAGGAGTCAGAAACGTGGGTATAAAATTTAAAACCTTTGGTGGTTTATTGGTGCTGCTTGCTGCTGGTATTGCTTTTCCCTCAGTTGCATTTGCCCAAACCGAAACCCCCAGAACTGAAACTACGAGTAATGTATTTGAACGAGCTTTTTTTAGTCACGATCGCAATTTCTACGAAAATGGCAGTCTCAAGCGTCAGCTAGACTCCCTTCTAGGATCTGGTTCCAGTTTCGGTGGTTCCTTCCCAGAAAATGAAATTGCCCACGATGCTGAGTTGGTTAACACTTTATATCATGATGTCCTGACTCAGCAAGCTGGTAACGATCCTTATATTCGCACTCCTGATTTACCAAATCCTTATGACACATCGTTGATGATGTCCCCTCGTTTGAATAGCAACAAACTCAAAGTGGGAACTGAATTCAGGTTTGAAACTTTACCACCTCGGTAAGATTGGGGAGTGGGGAGCAGGGGAGGATGAGGGAGATGAGGGAGCAGGGGAGCAGGGGGACAAGGGGGAATTATTGAGCAAGTCTCTCCCTTGTCTCTTCTTCATGCCCCATTTTAATGATTCAGTGCGCCCTGCTGGAATCGAACCAGCCTGAAGACGAATTATGAGTTCGTTGCCTCCCCAATCGGCCAAAGGCGCTTGCTTTGTTTCGGGTTGCTACGAGCAAATTACTTTAAACTCTTAGATCAACTTTATTTGCTAATTTTTATAGTGAGGAACATACCTCATGCACTGAGTTTAGCCAATTCTATGATTATAGCATAAAGTTACCACGTGTGAATACTGGACACTAGTTTACCAAATTTTTATCAATACCTTCGCCAAATCGAAAAATGTCTCGATTCGTGGGTTGGGTTGAGGCACGAAACCCAACAAATACGTTGGGTTTTGCTTCGCTCAACCCAACCTACAAAAAATGGCGAAGGTATTGTTTATACTACATAATTTAATCATGAAATAGTACAGACTAATATTGATCAAGTTCCTTTAAGGATTGAGGTCAAAAGCTTCACTATTCTTAAATAGCCCAGCATTTTTATGTGATAGCTTATCAGCAATGAAAATAAATTCTACTGTACTTCTTACTTTGATTTTGTTAATCCTGATGATGGGAGCAGGTTCTGTGAGCGCGTTATTGGGGTTTGAACTGGGGAGTTCAGCACTTAAAGGCGTTACCGCACCTGATGGTCGTCCCACCACCAAATTTGCCAGCAATAAGGCAAATGCCTCTCAACAGGGAGGGCTAGTGCTATTAAAAGAGGAAGAGATTCTGAAAGTTGTCAAGGCGCGAATTGACGGTAAGACCAAGGCTGCTAAATCGGAAAAGCTAGAGGAAGATGACGAAGAAACCAATACCAGCAAGCAGAAGCCAGAGGAAAAGCCCCCAGAAGTGGTTGAAGAAAAACCCCTACCAGGCTTTCCAGTTACTGCCCAAAGTGAGGGTGTAACTATGACTGTGCAATCTGCTCGTTACTCTGGTGGTGACTTGCTACTGAAAGTGAAAATGCAGAACAAAGGTAAGGATTCTGTGCGCTTCCTGTATAGTTTTTTAGATGTTACCGATGATAAAGGACGAACCCTGAGTGCTAGTACAGAGGGTTTACCAACAGAATTGCCTGTAAATGGCCCAGCATTTTCAGGTACTGTGAGCATTCCCACGGCTTTACTTGATGATGTCAAGAAAATATCACTTGCTCTGACTGATTATCCCGCTCAAAAATTGAAGCTAGAGGCATCGGGTATTCCTGTAGAAAGGTAGGAGGGGCAATTTTAGATTTTAGATTTTAGATTTTAGATTGGAGATTTGGTACTAAGTAATTTAGCGTAATTTAGCTAATCCCTAATACCCAAAACTTAATCCAAAATCCAAAACTTGTACTGAGCGAAGTCGAAGTATCCAAAATCCAAAATCCAAAAATGGAGGGCGTGAGTTTTACACGAGCTTTGGCAGTGAGTGGTTTTCCTAATTTGATTTGGACGGATGTGGCGCTGCGGTTATTGTCAGTGCTACTACTGATTGCCATAAATGCCTTTTTTGTGACGGCGGAATTTTCGATGGTGAGCGTGCGGCGATCGCGTATTCACCAGCTAGTTAAGGCTGGGGATATTCCAGCGATCGCTGTGGAAATGCTACAACGCAGTATTGACCGACTGCTATCTACCACTCAGTTAGGCATTACTCTCTCTAGTTTAGCGCTGGGATGGATTGGCGAAAGTACAATTGTCGTGCTGGTAAATGCCTGGTTAAGATCCTGGCCTTTACCTAGTAGGATGACTAACTTCCTCGCCCATTCCCTATCAATTCCCATTGCTTTTTTCTTAATTGCCTATTTGCAAATTGTGATCGGAGAACTATGTCCCAAATCCTTAGCCATGCTGTACTCAGAACAGCTAGCGAGGTTTTTGGGGCCTTCGGTAAAAGCGATCGTGCGTTTTTTTGGCCCTTTCATCTGGATTCTCAACCAATCAACTCGTTTTTTATTGCGGATTTTTGGCATCCAATACACAGGTCAAGGCTGGCGACCGCCTGTAACTCCCGAAGAATTGCAACTGATTATCTCTACAGAATGGGGATCTACTGGTTTACAGCGTGCGGAACGGGAATTGCTCAATAATGTCTTTGAGTTTGGGGATGTCATGGCCCAAGATGTGATGATCCCACGCACCAGTATTATCGCGCTGCCAAAAGATGCGACCTTCCAGGTATTACTCAAGGAAATGGCTGCTACAGGTTACTCACGTTATCCCGTGATTGGTGAATCTTTAGATGATGTTCGCGGCATTGTTTATTTTAAAGATTTGGCACAACCTTTAGCTGTGGGAAAGCTCAGTTTAGAGACACAAATTCAACCTTGGATGCGTCCTGCTCGGTTTGTTCCCGAACACACACCCTTGAGTGAACTTTTGCCCATGATGCAGCAAGAGAAACCCGCTATGGTCATGGTAGTAAATGAATTTGGCGGTACTGTGGGACTCGTGACAATCAAAGATGTCATTGCCGAAATCATCGGCGACGCAAGCGAACCTGAAAGCAGTGACGACTTAATGATTCAGATGTTAGATGAGCAGAAATTTCTAGTGCAGGCACAAATAAACCTCGAAGACCTTAATGAGGTTTTGCATCTTAATTTGCCCCTGACAAGAGAATACCAAACACTAGGGGGCTTTTTGCTGTATCAGTTACAGAAAATTCCGGCCATTGGCGAAACCTTCTGTTATGAAAATCTCGAATTCACTGTGGTATCAATTGTTGGCCCACGCCTGCATCAAATTCAACTGCGACGCCTGGAAGAGGAGGGGGGATGAGGGAGATGAGGGAGATGAGGGAGATGAGGGAGACAAGGAGGACAAGGAGGACAAGGGGGAATTATTGAATAGTCTCTTCCTTGTCTCCCTTGTCTCTTCTTCATGCCCTGTTTGGCCAATGCCCACTAAGCATACACCAGTGGATCAACGAGTCCCAATTCGGCAAAAGCTGCCAACCGCAAGCGACATGAATCACACACGCCGCAGGCGACATTGCCACCAGCATAGCAAGACCAAGTTAGCTCCCAAGGAACTCCTAATTGGTTTCCTAGTTGGATGATTTCGGTTTTTTTCAAGTTGATGAGGGGTGCAACAATACTAATTGGCTGTCCCTCACGCCCTTGTTTGGTTCCTAGACGAAAAACTTCCTGCATTGCCTGAATATAGTCGGGGCGACAGTCAGGATATCCTGAATAATCTAAGGCATTGACACCGATATAGACACGTTCAGCCGCGATCGCTTCGGCGTAGCCAAGAGCAAAGCTTAAAAAAATGGTATTACGAGCCGGAACATAAGTCACAGGAATATTTTGAGACATTTCATCCAGCGATCGCTTTTGGGGTAAATCAATCGCGTCATCGGTAAGTGCGGAACCGCCCCATTGCCGTAAATCAAAATTCACTACCTGATGTTTTGCGATCGCAGCCTTTTTAGCAACAGCAAGGGCTGACTGTAACTCTCGTCGGTGTCGCTGCTGGTAATCAAAGGAAATAGCATGACATTCACAGCCATCAGCCTTAGCTTTATACAGAATTGTGGAAGAGTCCAATCCCCCAGATAACAGAATTACAGCTTTCATCAGTTAATAAAAAGACATATATTTTTTGTAGAAAGTGCAAAATCAAAAACAAACCCGAACTATCTATACAAAAGATGTTTGGATTACGGGAACCGATCGCAAACTTTGAAATTCTTCATAAACATAGGCTCTATGTTACCATCTGGATGGTTTTAGACGGATCGTAACTGGCTTTCGAGTATAAACGCCAACGGCCGTAGCGTCTCTAAATTTGGTGGTTGAGGAGAGAATAATAGTGCAAGATAGCATGTCAGTGGCAGAACCGAATCTATATACACAGCGCAACCAGCCACGACCAATCCGCATAGGCGTGATTGGAGTGGGTAACATGGGACAACACCACGCTCGCGTGCTGAGTTCAATGAAAGATGTTGAACTGGTCGGAGTGGCAGATATTAACGTCGAGCGAGGATTAGAAACTGCCAGCAAATACAAGGTGCGTTTTTTTGAAGATTACTGTGACCTGCTACCCCTTGTGGAAGCAGTTTGTGTAGCTGTTCCCACCCGTCTGCACTATGCCGTGGGCATTAGCTGTCTGCTAGCGGGAATTCATGTTTTGATTGAAAAACCCATTGCAGCCAGTATTTCTGAGGCAGAGTCCCTAGTAAATGCGGCAGCAGAGTCTCAGTGTATCCTGCAAGTAGGTCATATTGAGCGTTTCAACCCAGCTTTTAAAGAACTGAGCCAAGTTCTGAAAACGGAGGAATTGCTGGCGCTAGAAGCCCACAGAATGAGTCCTTACTCAGATCGGGCAAACGATGTTTCGGTTGTGCTGGATTTAATGATCCATGACATCGACCTACTTTTAGAATTAGCTGCTTCCCCAGTCACAAAATTGACTGCTAGCGGTACTCGCTCCTTGGACTCTGGTTATTTAGATTACGTAACTGCCACCTTGGGGTTTGCCAATGGTATTGTTGCTACTCTGACAGCCAGTAAAGTCACTCACCGCAAAATTCGCCGGATTGTCGCCCATTGCAAAAATTCATTTACTGAGGCAGATTTTCTCAAGAATGAAATTTTGATTCACCGACAAACGGCTGCCAATTCTCTCACCGACCACCGACAAGTACTTTATAGACAAGATGGTGTGATCGAAAAAGTCTACACCAGCAATATTCAACCCCTAAGTGCAGAATTAGAACATTTTGTCAACTGTGTACACGGTGGCAATCAACCATCAGTGGGTGGTGAACAAGCTCTTAAAGCGCTCAGACTGGCAAGTTTGATTGAACAGATGGCGCTGGAAGATCGAGTTTGGAATCCATTAGACTGGCAATCGGAACCAAGGGTACAATCATTGACCCCGACAGCCTAGAAGAAGAGGGGATGAGGGGGATGAGGGGGACAAGGTAAAATTTTCTCCCTGCTCTCCCACAGCCGCCAAATCAGAAGAAAACCCTAGAGTATGTTTTTAAATTTGCCATCAAGTCTTTAGATCCTCCCTAGTCTTTTTACAAAACTGACTAAGGGGGATCTAAAAAATTAGAAAACAAAACCGTGAAGTGTTCATATCCCCGACTTCTTGAAGAAGTCGGGGATCTCGCAGCCCCGCAAAATTAATGAAACAATCCTAGTAACACGACTAGTGCAACAATTTCAGGAATTGACTCAATGCTTGAATGGATAACTAACACTATCAACTATTTTGGCTATTGGGGAATCGCCCTACTAATGTTCCTAGAGAACCTTTTTCCCCCAATTCCTTCAGAATTGATTATGCCACTGGCTGGATTTACAGCAAGTCCATATCAACCAGGAGGGGCAAAGCTAAATATCATTGGTGTGTTTTTCGCAGGACTTTTGGGTTCTGTATTGGGCGCACTTATTTGGTACTATCCAGGTAAGTTTTTGGGTGAAACTCGTTTGAAAGCTTGGGCTGATAAGTATGGCAAATGGCTGGCTATATCTAGTAAAGATATCACCAAGGCCAAAAAGTGGTTTGACCGACAAGGTAGAACAGCAGTATTAATTGGTCGTCTTGTACCGGGAATCCGCACCTTGATTTCTGTTCCCGCAGGGATTAGCAATATGCCCTTGCTACCATTTTTGGTTTACACAACATTAGGTAGCGCCGCTTGGGTGGGTTTGCTAACATACTCAGGATACATATTGGGTAGTCAGTATGAACTTGTGGACAAGTACCTTGCTCCTGTATCCAAAATCGTACTTGGGGGTTTGGTTCTAGCATTTGTTTTCTGGATATTTAAGCGCCAGTTAAGACGTACTAGAAGATGAAACACGGACGCTTTTGGTTTGAAAGCAGTGAAAGCAGGGGTTACATCTGGCCAAAATTCGCCTACACTATGCCAAATAATACTAGATGTGCGAAGGCAGAGCTTATCGGAGATATGGTCGGAATTAATTTTTGGCGTATTTCTAGCTACACTTGACGCAACCTAGAATTTCTGGTTGCTCGCATTTTTGTAAGATGAGCATGACAACTTTTTACAGTTAAGTTTGAACTAGGAGCTTTCATGACAGACCAACCTTCCGCCGCTACCCCCATCAATGCTGCTGCGATACCCATGAATAGGGTGTCGGCATCGACTCCCATCAATGCTGTTAATAATACTCCCAAGCCAGTCGGTGGTTCCGGGAAAACCATTCTCAGTGTTGATTTAGGCAGAACTTCCACAAAAACTTGTGTGAGTCGTGAACCCGGCAGTGTGGTATTTGTACCTGCCAACGTCAAGCAGATGTCAATAGAACAAGTACGCGGTGGTGTTTTTGAATCCAGAGCTACTGACCCCTTAATGGATTTGTGGCTGGAGTATCAAGGAAATGGATATGCTGTTGGTCAACTAGCAGCAGATTTTGGGGCGAATCTAGGAGTCGGCCAATCTAAGGTAGAGGCTGCACTGGTAAAAGTGTTAGCAAGTGCTGGCTACTTCAAACTCAAAGACGATATCTCAGTTGTACTAGGTTTGCCTTTTCTTTCCTTAGAGCAGTTTGAAAAGGAAAAAGCGCAGTTAACCAGCCAAGTAACTGGCCCTCATGTGTTGAACTTCCGAGGTGAATCTTTGTCGCTGAACATCATTAAAGTTTGGGTAATGCCAGAAGGTTACGGCAGCCTCCTGTGGTCTGAAGCTCAACCGAAGAAAAGCCCTGGCAGTCCCGATTTTACAAAAATATCGGTGGCGATCGTTGATATTGGACATCAAACTGTCGATCTTTTGATGGTAGATAACTTCCGTTTTGCCAGAGGTGCTTCTAAGAGCGAAGACTTCGGTATGAATAAGTTTTATGAATTGGTGTCTGCCGAAATCGAGGGAGCAGATAGTCAATCTCTGGCACTGATTTCTGCTGTGAACAAACCCAGAGGTGAACGCTATTACCGTCCTAAAGGCGCTAGCAAGCCCACTAACCTAGACGATTTTCTTCCCAACCTTACAGAGATGTTTTCGCGCGAAATCTGTAGCCGTGTGCTAGCCTGGTTGCCAGAACGCGTCACCGATGTGATTCTCACTGGTGGGGGTGGTGAGTTCTTCTGGGATGACGTTCAACGTCTACTCAAGGAAGCACAGATTAATGCTCATTTAGCAGCACCTTCACGACAAGCGAATGCTTTGGGGCAGTATATTTATGGAGAGGCACAATTATCCTCCAATCGCGCTGCTAGGGCATAAAGCTGATGTTCCAATGGTCAAAAAAGGTAGTTAAATCCGTCACGTTCAACCCAGAGCTTGCTGATGAAAGCTTGTTAGCGCAAGTAGAAAGTTATTTGGAAAAACAACCAGACAAGACTTTCAGCGACCTCTGTAAAGAAGCCTTGTGGCAATCTTTATGTGTACCGGAACCTGTACAACCTGCTCCACAAACAGCAGTAACAACACCGATTGAACAACAAATCGGTGAACTGCAACGTCAAGTGGCTGGACTTGAGGAACGTTTTTTTGCCAAGGGATCTAATCGTTTGGAGGCGATGGAACATCATCTACTGCAACTTTCTCAACAAGTTGCACAACTGGCGCTCATAGTCAACGATCGATCGTTCATCCCGTCTCCAAGTCAATTAGAAGTAGTAAATAATACTTCTTATACTGTTGCTACCCCTCCTCAAGAGGTTGACCCCGTAATCAGTCGCCTTAGTCAGTTTCTCGATGATTTTTAAGGAACAATCAGGTTTGTGAGCAGTTTTGCTCATGTTAACAATCCTTAATAGTGAATACTATTAAGGATTATTAATGTTTATATATAAAAAGAGATTTGTGTAGGTGGGGCGATCGCTCATAACTGAAACAGCAGATTTTACCCAATAGTGACTGTGAGCAATAACCTCAAAATACCGGATTTTGATGCCAATTTGATCGTGTCAGAAGCTGAAAATATCGCCAAACTTCATACTGGGATGTTCTGGAATGATTCTGTAAAAACAGTTTTATCCGTCTGTTGTAATTCGCCTGAATTATTTCCATATTTAAAAGTATGCAATTCTCGCTTAGATTACATTACTAAGTGGTTAAATAAGTATTTTGGCGGTTATAATAATCGAGCCTCAAAGCGAACTAGTAAGAAGATAGGCACTATTTCTGACAAAATTATTGACACGATTCTTTCCGCTCGTTTACCTACTCTTAGCACGGATGGCATTAATCATATAAAGTATGCTCATCGTCTTTCCATGTCAGCAGAAAACATCTTAGGTCTTCTTTTAGAAGAATATCTTGCCGAAAAATTGTCATTTTATGGTTGGTACTGTGCTTGGGGTGAAACTATAAATAAGGTTGATTTTTGTACCAAGAAAGGTGAGCTATTACAAGTTAAAAATCGTAGTAATTCTGAAAATAGTTCGAGCAGTAGTGTCCGTAAAGGAACTATTATTCGGAAATGGCATAGAGTCAATGCTCAAAATGGAACTTACTATTGGAAAGAACTGAATCAATTAATAGGATGCTCTAATCTTTCGGAAGAAGACTTTGCTGCCTTTGTTAGACAAACTATCGCTGAAAATCCTGCCGCATTGTATGTAGAAGATAGTAAATACTGGCAACAAATTCAGTAGTAAAAGTCTTAAAATAATCAACAGGCTAGGAATTTAGTGATTAAATAGTGAAAGCTGTTCAAAGACTGGTATCCCTTTAGGTTTTTCCTGTCTAATTAGACTATGTAAATAGTCACCAATAGCTTGAGCTAAGAGTACAGGTACAGCATTACCTATCTGTCGGTATTTAGAGGCTGTCGAACCATAGAAAATCCATGAGTCTGGAAAGGTTTGAATCCTGGCACACTCTCGTACACTGAGAGGACGCAATTCCTCTGGATGACACATATCTGTAGCCTTTTGGTAAGGACTTGTAGTAATAGTAGGAGACGGCTTATCCCAACATAACCTTCTGTAAAACCCTACTTTACCGCCTCCAGATTTGTAAGCCCCTCCCATCGCTTCTTTTATCAAGTCGTTAGGTAAATCTCTCCAGTTTTGACCACTTTTTAAAAGCTTTAAATATTGAAGACGGTTTTTTGAATAGGAAGTATACTCCGGTTGTGGATCTTCTAAGTTGGTCAGAGCATCTTTAAGAGTGCGCCATTGAGGTAATAAAGAGCCATCTTTACTATGAGTAGGCAAAGGGAATGTAGCTGATTCACCATCTCTGGAGCCAATAAAGATTACTCGCGCTCTGTTTTGCGGAACACCGTAATCTGCTGCTTCCATTACTTTATAAATAACTTGATAACCAAAGCACTTCATTTCTTCTAGAACAATCTCAAGAGCGCTCCCTTGCATTTCATCTAGTTCCAGAGGAGCATAATCCGTTCCTCGTTCCAGATGAGGTCTATGACGAATAGGAGCCGAGAGTAAACCTTTAACATTCTCCATGACAAAAAAGCGTGGCTGCACTTGTTCAACAATACGTATAAAGTCCATAAATAAGCTGCCACGTGGGTCCATAACTGAACCACGTTTTCCTGCTGTGCTGAAGGGTTGACAAGGGGGACCGCCAGTTACTAAATCTACTTCTCCAATCCGTAGGGGTCTACCAAGGTTAATAACATATCCCGCTTCTTCTAAAAGATTTTGAGCAGTGATTTTCTGTATATCTCTTGCTACAGAACTATTTAGGTGAGGTCGGTTGAAAGCTATAGTCTTCGCAGCATCAGGATCTTTCTCAACAACACTTACTACCCGAAAACCTGCCTGTTCTATCCCAATATCTAGTCCACCTGCTCCTGTAAATAAACTGATTGATATTGCCCGATTGTCTATCACTACTTTTATCCTTACAGCCTTAATCAAATATACGATTTGCTGGAACTCTCAAGTCTGCTTCATGCTAACGATAGATACCTACAATTCTAATAGTGTAAGCTTTTTGAAACACTATGTTACACAGGCGCTATTCTCTTTTAAATGTGGCAGGCGTAGACGGGCTTGTTGTTAGACATTGCATTTGTACGATACACAAATTGGCTCACTTTTATCTTTAATATTATGAGTACATATTATTACTAGATTCTTTTTTTACTTTATACACTGTATAAATGCTAGAATCCTCAAGTAGACAGTTAGGATACTTAGATGCCAGTTGTAGCTAACTCAATCAAGTTTGGTACAGACGGCTGGCGGGGTGTTATTGGTGATGAGTTCACCTTTGAACGCCTAGCCCTGGTCGCGCCAGTCGCCGCAAAAGTATTATATGATACATATTTTTCTACGGTGGGTAGCCGGACAATAATTGTCGGTTATGATCGCCGATTCATGGCCGAAGACTTTGCTCGTGCTGTCGCCGATTCTGTCACTGCGATCGGCTTTGATGTGCTACTGAGCGAAACTTATGCCCCAACCCCAGCTTATAGTTGGGCAGCAAAAGAACTTAATGCTTTAGGAGCATTAGTAATTACAGCCAGTCATAATCCTGGTGCATATTTGGGTTTAAAAGTCAAGGGCTGTTTTGGTGGGTCAGTGCCGCCAGAAGTCACAAAAGAGATAGAAGCGCAGTTGTCGGTGGGAGTACCATTAGCAGCTACCCCAGGCAAGCAAGAAAAATTCGATCCTTGGCCTAGTTATACCCAAGCGCTAGAAGGTAAAGTTGATATTGCCAAACTTCGAGAAGCGATCGCATCTGGCAAACTAACGTTATTTGCCGATGTCATGCATGGCGCGGCGGCTGGCGGATTGGCGAGACTATTAGGCAATCAGGTCAAAGAAATCAACTCAGAACGCGACCCCCTCTTTGGTGGCGGTGCGCCGGAACCCTTGCCTAAATACCTTTCAAAGTTATTTGAAGTCATCAAAACTCACCGAGAAACCGATAAATCAGGTTTAACAGTGGGGTTGGTATTTGATGGAGACTGCGATCGCATTGCAGCAGTAGATGGAGAAGCAAACTTCCTAAGTTCCCAAGTATTAATCCCGATATTAATCGACCATTTAACCTTAAGACGCGGCTTTAGTGGCGAAATAGTCAAAACAGTTAGCGGTTCCGACTTGATGCCCCTTGTAGCAGCACTACATAACCTGTCAGTCTTTGAGACAGCAGTTGGTTATAAATACATCGCTGACAGAATGTTAGTAGCAAAAGTGTTGCTGGGTGGCGAAGAGTCAGGAGGAATTGGCTATGGTAGCCATATTCCCGAACGCGATGCACTACTGTCAGCATTGTACGTCCTAGAGGCGATCGTCGAATCTGGTTTGGATTTGGGTGAATATTATCGCTACTTGCAGAAACAGACAGGGTTTACCTCAGCTTACGATCGCATTGATTTACCCTTAGCAAGTATGGAAGTGCGATCGCGTCTTTTGCAACAACTGCAAACTCAACCCTTAACGGAAATTGCCTCTTTAGCAGTGATTGATTGCCAAACAATTGACGGCTACAAATATCGCCTCGCTGATAAAAGCTGGTTAATGATTCGATTTAGTGGGACTGAGCCAGTTTTACGCTTATACTGCGAAGCCCCAACAATTGAGCAAGTCCATCAAACTCTTGCTTGGGCGAAACACTGGGCAGAGTAAAATTAATTATTAGTCATTAGTCATTAGTCCTTTGTCCTTGGTAAATGATCGATGACTAATACTTCGACTACGCTCAGTACAAGTGACCAATGACTAACGCTCTTCTATTACTCTCGTTAAATAAAAATTCAGAACCCTTGATTTTTAAGGCTTTGATAAATTTACGAGTAGGTTGGGTTGAGGGACGAAACCCAACACGAAAAACCCTTGGTTTTGTTGGGTTTCACTAAAGTTCAACCCAACCTACATTTTTTCTACGCTCAGTACAAGTGACCAATGACTAATGACCAAATCACTCGTAGTAGCTACAGGAAATCCAGGTAAGTTGAGAGAAATGCAAGCTTACCTGGAAAATTCTGGTTGGGAATTAACCCTTAAACCTGAAGAATTAGACATTGAGGAGACGGGCGAAACCTTTGCCGCAAATGCTTGTCTGAAAGCGTCACAAATTGCTAAAGCTACAGGAAACTGGGCAATCGCTGATGATTCGGGCTTGCAAGTAGATGCCCTGAATGGCGCACCAGGGGTTTATTCTGCACGTTACGCCAAAACTGACTCAGAACGCATTGCTAGGGTATTGAAAGAATTGGGTAACGAGGTAAATCGACAAGCACAATTTGTTTGTGCAGTAGCGATCGCTCGTCCTGATGGTGCGATCGTATTACAATCTGAAGGTATTTGTCGTGGCGACATTCTCCACGCACCTCGTGGTGATAGTGGTTTCGGGTACGATCCAATTTTTTATGTCCAAGAGTTGCAATTGACCTTTGCTGAGATGACACGAGAGTTGAAGGGTTCAATAAGTCATCGAGGCAAGGCTTTTACAGCTTTACTCCCGCAACTAGAGAGAGTTAAGAGTTAGGAGTAGAGACGCGATTAATCGCGTCTGTCTGTACTCTTAACTCATAACTTTTTTAAACTGCTTCTGTGTTCTTTTCGCCAGTCCGAATCCGAATCACTTGCTCAACAGGCGAGATGAAAATTTTACCATCACCGATTTCACCAGTGCGGGCAGCAGCAATAATTTTGTCTACCACCATATCAACCTGATTGTCGTCAACGACGATTTCCACTTTGAGTTTTTGCAAAAACTCAACGGTGTACTCAGAACCGCGATACCGTTCAGTTTGGCCTTTTTGCCGTCCGAACCCCCGAACTTCAGAAACAGTCATACCAACAATACCAGCGTTAACCAAGGCAATCTTTACCTCATCTAGCTTAAATGGGCGGATAATAGCTTCTACTTTTTTCATCTTCTTGACTCCTGACTTCTACTAGCTTCGTTTATATATCTAACCAGATCCTTTGTCTGAAGCTGTAACTACCAGTGCTTTTCCTAAAAGATATGTAATAATTACCACTTTTCTAAAGTGTAGATTCTTTGCCTGATGTTTGAGACATGAGAACCAGCAAGGATTTATTAATTGAATAATCTTTGAGGTTCTAATATAGAGAATTTGCTGTCAAGCTAGCATATTATGTAGCTTTTATAACCTATAAATAGATAAATTCCGATGTTTAGCAGATATCTTCAGATGTTTAAAAAGTGATTGCAGAGAAATTGCTCGTTAGCCTGCTGCTGACTGTGGGAGTGTCAACTAACGTTTCTGATGTTCAAACAAGGGACGTACAACGAAATATCCAGCGCTAAAGGCAGTAAGCATGATTAACAAGATGGTGATAATTAACCACCAGCCATTGAGTCCTTTGGCATCTGACTCAGTAGTGGAATAATACCTTACTTGCTGCTCTTCTATAAAAACTGGTTCTTGTATCGGGAAATTCATTTCCATTACAGATGTAGCAAAGTTTTGGCGGCGGCTTTTTTCGGGTGGGGCTTTGGAGACAACAGGTGGACGCGAATGAGCAACCTGTTGACGTGGAGGCGCTTGAGTTACTGGCACTTTAGTGGCGCTTTTCACACCGCTAGAAGTCTGGGTGGCTTGGTGATAGCTAGGCTTAACATGGGAATCCACAAAATTTTGCAAATGAGAAAAAGACTCAACAACTTTGATAATTTCTTGGCGTAATAGTTGATTTTCTTGTGCTAGTTGCTGATTTTGGGTAGTGAGTGCATTGAGCCTCGCCTGTGCTGCTTGCAACTCTGCTGACAATTCTCTGTATACAGATAGTGGTACAGAGGGAGGGTAGGCTTGAGTAGTTGGTGTTGGCGAATTTCTGTGAACAGAACCTATGGTTGTTCGCATCGGTGGCTTGGTATTAAAAATCAAGGTAAGTAGATCGTACAGAGATGCTAACAGAGATAGTCAGCCCTGAAACTATGCCCAAGAATAATAGAAAAATTCCGAAAGGGCAAAGATTTTTTATTGGGGCATTGGGGATAGGAACTCGGGCAGAGGGGCAGGGGGCAGGGCGCAAGGGGGAGAGGAAGAAACTTATTCAATAATTTTTCCTTGTCCCCCTGCTCCTCTGCTCCTCTGCTCCCTGCCTCCTTGATGACTGACTACGAGGTTAATTTCGTAACAATGGGAAGAAGTGTCCTACAGGGCCTTGTCCTTTGCCAATATCTAGGGCGTAAGTGAGTGCAGTAGTCACATACTGCTTTGCCTGTTGCACTGACGACCACAAGTCATTTCCCTTAGCCAGATTAGCAGCGATCGCAGCTGATAGTGTACAACCAGTACCGTGAGTATTTTTTGTCTCTACTTGCTGGCAAGTCAAAACTTCCAACTTGTCCCCATCAAACCAGATATCAACGCCACGCAAATCTCCCTGCATACCGCCGCCCTTGACTAAAACAGCCTTCGTCCGTAAAGTCTTGTGAATAATTTCAGCAGCAGCTTGCATATCCTCCAAGGAATTAATTTGTAACCCACTCAAAATCTGAGCTTCGTAACGATTCGGCGTGATGATAACTGCTTTGGGAATCAGGGCATGGGATAGAGTCTTCACAGCATCATCATCAATCAATTGTGCCCCTGTCCGTGACACCATTACTGGATCAACTACTAGATTCTCGATTTGTAAAGCTTCCACCTGCTGGGCAACAGCAAAAATAATTTCCTGATTGAGCAACATCCCGGTTTTGGCAGATTGTACGCCAATATCCTCAACTACTGCCTGAATTTGCGCCACAACAGCCTCTGTTGCCATAGCATCGACCCTTTTCACTCCTAGAGTGTTTTGTGCCGTGACGCAGGTTATAGCGCTAGTACCGTGGACACAGTGAAAAGCAAAGGTGCGTAAATCAGCTTGAATTCCTGCACCACCGCCACTATCTGAACCAGCAATGGTTAAAGCAACAGGTATTCTGGAGTTTATGTCAGTGTTCATTATAAAGAGAAAGTTTTGATACAGCAGAATTAAGGAGCCAGAAAGGGCAGAACTAAAACACGCTTTATTGACTTAGCTTGTATATAACACCCAACTTGAAGTCTGCTGTATGTGTTTCTGTAGGTTGTTGACGTACCTACACTTACCTGTACTCAGGAAGTGTAGGCTTCTCAGAGACTCTTTAATGAAGACATAATCTGAGTTTTGTAGGTTGGGTGCAGCGATAGCGTAACCCAACATAAATAAGCTGGTAATGTTGGGTTGCGTTTCACTCCACCCAACCTACATCAATATATCTTTCATATCTTTTAAAAAACTCTAGGTTTCAACATAGATGAGGTTTAATTTTGAATTGGTAATTGAATAACCTTGCTTTTACCAGGATTCATCAACCGATATGGGTCAACTATTTCTTTAAATTTTAACTGTTCAGGAGCAATAACTTTTCTGCCTCCGTCTTCCATAATATAGGTGTGGGGATTGCCAATATTCACACCATGTTCTTCGTGATAGCGAATAATCTCATTGAGACGTTCTTCTGTGGTGTAGCGAACAAGTTGCAAACCAGCAGGAGCTACAGCACCGTTCAACCGAAAAAATTCCAAATGCATCATCACTTCATCGCCGAAGTGATGATACAACTGCTCTACCACTTGCAAACTGCAATCGCTAGGGAACATACTTTGTAAGTAGGTAATTGTAGTATCTACACTCCTTGCGTGTAAGGTAGTGTGGTTCCAGCTAAATTCTATTAAATGTGTTCCTTTGGCTGCTTCCTCGGCTGGTTTTTCATAAGTAATCTGGCCGCCATATTGCTGCACTAAACCTGGTAAGAATTCCAAACTCGATTCAGCAATTATTAAACATACTGGGTGAGTCCCTTCAGGAATGTACTGTTGTAGGGCGTGAAAGTATTGGGGTATTGGAGATGCAAAGACAGAAATCAACTTTTTAATCATGCCATCAGCATTGCCAAGAGCCTGACCAAATTTTGCTGCTGTCATAAAGTCGTCAAATGTGACAATGACTTCTGCCCAAGGATAAGCTGGCCCCAATGGGATTTCTACTTCGGTAATGATGCCGTTAATTCCCCAAGCATGATTCACCTTGTGTACATCATCACCACGTAATTCGATCGCACGGGGTTCATCTTCTACAGTTACTACTCGCACTGCTAAGATATTACCGCGATCGCTTAGTAACCCATATTGTATCGAGCCAACACCCCCACTTCCCCCAGCAATAAATCCGCCAATTGTCGCTGTCCGGTAAGTCGAGGGTGCCATCCGAATTTCCCAGCCAATCTCTCTGGCTTTTTTATCCAAAGCCGCCAACTTCACCCCAGCTTCTACCCGCGCCACCCCCGGTTTTACCCAAGGAATCCCTTGCATTCGGGTCATATCTAAAATTACGCCACCATGTAAGGGTACGCATTGCCCATAATTTCCAGTTCCCGCACCCCTCACTGTTACGGGTATACGGTGTTTCGCACAGGCGGCTGCAACTTTTAAAACCTCTGCTTCATTGGCGGGACGCACTACAATATCTCCGACTTTTCCCTCTAGTTTCGGTACAAGTACCGGGCTAAAGTTGTGATAATCCTGGGATAATTTTGCTACTTGGGCAGAATCAGTGATAGTTTCTATACCTTCTAGAGAATTAATCAGGGCATCCAATTTTATCGTCATAGCTTATATCCTTTTTTTTGACGCATAGGGACGCACAGGTTCGCAGAGAATTAACTCCTCTATGTTTTAAAATTTTAATTCTCATTTTTTACAGCACTTTCATGCCACTTATTTAATATAAATTGGTTTGCCTTTAAAGTAGGCAAGGGTTTTAATTGCTGGGTTGGGATGTGCAATAAGACACCAAGGGTCTTTCTGGAAAATTGCTGCGACTGTAATTTGGGGAATATTTTGTGCTATGGCGTTCACGGCATCAATGCCATAAAGAAATCTACCGCATTCCCCATCAACAATTGAGTACCACTGCAAAGCTGGAATTTACCCATTTTGATGTTGACATCTAAACCGTAGTCTTTGTAGATACCAGTGGCGATAACCTGGTAAAATTCGCCGTGTTCTGCTTGTGCTATCCAGTTTTTACCAAACGTAACTTTATCCAACTGAGAATTGCTAGTTGATAGTTGGTTGCTGTTAGTACAAGCAGCAATAACGCTGCTACCAATCCAGATAGAAGCGTATTGAATAGAATTGCGGCGACTAAGGCGATGAATTGCTGTTGATGAGGATGATGACGGATTCATAAAACAGGATGATGCTCTCTCCTATCTGCCGTCGTAGCTGAATCTAAATGTACATTCTAGAATCAACTTTTGATTAACTAGTGAATAGGGCTGAATTTCTAAAGCACGTTTAAAAGCTTGGATAGCTTCACCATATTCTCCTAGTGCTGCATAACACAAGCCCATACCGTGAAGCGCTCCAAAATGTATCGGATTTATTTGTACAACCATCTGACAATCTGCCAGAGATTTTTGATAATCACCAATACTGTAATAGAGGAAAGCACGACGATTCCAGGCTTCGGCAAAATCTGGCTGGTCTTTAATTAGTGCTGTCAGCGCTGTTTCAGCTTCAGCAATTTCACCCGCATCTAGTAACTTTTGACTACGGTCAATTATTTCCAGCCCATAGATTCCCTTTTGCTGAAACCAGATCCGCCAAATTTTTCTGGTTGCTTTGTCCCGGACTGTGGCATCGGGGTTTTTCAACTCTTCAAGTAAGGAATTGATAGATAAAGAATCCATGAATTTGAAATCAGTGAATATACCTTTGTATTAACTTTCTCACAAAATATATCTACTGAGCCATTTTTAAAGTGATCTTTAAATTTACGCTGATTAATTGCTATTTATGAATTTACTGTGTGATTTATTGTATTCAGCAATATGACTAATATCACACTCGACATTCAGAGTCATAAAAATAAAAACTTACTAGAGGTAGTTGACAGATTTCTAGTGACTAATAGCTGAGAAACATCCTTAAAGAAATAATAACTATGCCTAAATTTGGGATTTACCAGGCATTAGCAAGCGCTTTGGGATTGTAGAGGCACAGTTGCGTCGCACTTTGTTTGAACAAACCGGGAGCATGTTTATAGAGTTGTTGACGCGATCGCCTTTGAAGGTGTTTTGAGCGTGGATATTGTCGGTGATCTGGCTGCGATCGGTCATCCCAACAAGCTTGGTTCAGATATATGCAACTGTCTGCTTACTCGCTGCACCGAAAGGTATCGAGCGTTTTTGTGAGCAACATTCTGATGTGCTACTCTATACCTCTTTCATAGATGGTAATTTGGATGAACATAGCTATATTATTCCTGGGTTGGGAAATGCAGGCGATGCCTGCGGCGGGCTACGCCTACGGTTATTGGGCACACAATAAGCCGATCGCTCATTAACACATGATCATCAATGCAGTATTAACCGGGCACTTCACTAATCATTGATTAACAACTTTTATATTCCTCAAATTAGATAATTCTTTTAAACAAATCTGTAGTAAATATATTACAACATAAAAAATAAGTTTCTCAGCCTATTTCATGAACATCTACTATAATATTGAATACTTCGGTTTTGAAACTAGAATGATAAATATTACATTGTAATTTTAATGATACAAGCTAATATTGAACAATTAGAAACAGAAATATCACAAAGAATTGTAAAACTATATAATGACAGACTAGGTAAGTCTCCTAGCCAAATAGTTTGTCATTTTTTTGATACTGAAATTGTAATTTCTCTAGAAAACTCTGTTACCCAAGCTGAACACACTTTACTGAAGGGAGGTTATAAGATTTTAGCTGAACAAGTACGATTGTATTTAGAGAAAATAATTAAACTAGAATTGAAAAATTTGCTTGAGGAAATTATTGGTCAACCTATCCTTGAACTGATGATCAACACAAATTTAGCAACAGGTCGAACTGGGATTATTGTGGTTTTCAATCAATTACCTGAAGTTCGCAATCTCGAATCTATTTTCAAGGAAAATGCAAAGAATTTAGATGACTGAATATACCGACTGATTACCACTTCTAATTGATTAAAATCGTAGGGTTTAGTAATACAATCATCAAATCCTGCAAGCGGACTGGATTCATCATCTTGTACCACTGTTAGAGGTGTTACTGCAATAATTGGGATAGCAGCAGTTTTTGAATTGTGTTTGAGGTCATCAATGACTCGGTTAGCACTCAAATTAGATAGCATCGTATCTAGCAGGATTAAATCTGGTTGATGAGTTTGTGCCAACATCACAGCCCTCACCCCTTGCTTGGTACAAATGCATGAAAAATTTAATATTCCTAGATGAGAATTAAGTAGCTCTAAATCATGTAGATTGTGTTCTACAACCAAAATTAAAGGCTGTCCATTCATTAGCAGTTAGTCCTGTCCAAAAAAGTCTACGCATAAAGACTCCGCCCACTAGGAAAATCGAGAGGTCTTTTTTTCTGGTAACTGCTTAAGTAAATATACGAGGGTGCATTCTGCCGATTAACTAGGCCATGAAGTAAATAGACTGGTGTATAATCCATTTGGTTGTCCATCTATGCTAAATTTCAGGGAAAAGCACGAGGTGATAATATCAAGCAAATAGTAGCATAGATGATGCGTATACTGACAAGATTGACTAAACGATCAATCTGCCTTTTCTTGTAATTGACGTGCAAAAGCGATCGCTTCTGTTGGGGTTGAGATTTTCCCCTCAGCTTGCGCTACGCCAATTTCTGTCAAAAGTTGTCCAATAATTGGTGAAGCTGGAATATCTAATGCTATAATCAACTCCTTCCCGCTCACTAATAGAGTGGGATGAGCAACCAGATCATCAGGGTTCAGGTAGCGGTCGATCAAAGGTATCCAGACAGGGCAGCTACTTGCTTTGGTTTGCAAACTTGTAGCGGCTGCTGTGTGTGGTGGCTTGTCACCAGACATCGCCTCTACCAAATTATCAAGTGCCACAGCCAGCACTGCCGTAGTGGGAAACACAATATCTGCGTCACGGAATAAAAAATATTGTTCTCGCAAGGACATATCGACTACTTGAAACTGCGGTAACAATTTCAGAGCAGTGGTTACACCCCGGATTTCGGCACGACTATAAGTTAGTTCCTGTAGCTCTATTTCTGCTAATTCGGGATTTGGATTGACAAGACAAGCAAGTTTGGCAATACCTAACCAAGTGGTTTTGATCCTATCACGGACATATTCTTGTAGTTTTGCCCCTAATTGTTGCCAATTTTCTGTGAGTAAGGCGGCTGCATTGTCAACTGCGGCTAGTTTGTTCAAGCTTTCACGAGTAGCATTTTTGAAGAAAGGGGTAAGTAAACCATCTTCCCAAGCACTTGCCATCCAAGGAGTACCCTGAGAATTTGCCAGTAGATAGCCAATTTCTACCCGCACTCGTTCGGCTGCAACTTTGCTCAGATGTGATGCCAAAGAACAAATTGCGGTTCGGGTAGCTGGCTCAATAGTAAAACCTAATTGGGCGGCTTGGCGATAACCTCGCATTAAGCGCAAAGGATCATCTTCTAAGTTTGCGGGTGATATCATTCGCAAAATGCCCTGTTGTAAGTCTACATAGCCTTGTAGAGGATCGATAATTTCTTGTGTATGGGGATTATAAGCGATCGCATTTACTGTAAAGTCCCGTCTGTGCAAATCAACCTCTAAACTATCTCCTTCCTGTTGGGCAAAGTCGGCTGTGGCGTGGGGAAAAACCACACGAGCAATATGTCGTTCGGCATCGAGTAACACAAAACCAGCTTTATAATGATGAGCGATCGCTCTTGCTACCTTTACCGCTTTAGATGGGATGACAAAATCTAGATCCAGATATTCACGAGTTCTGCCAAGTAGCGCATCTCGCACAGCGCCACCTACCATGTAAGCGGGTTGTGGCAAGAAGTCTAAACTAAAAGGCCAAGTTTCGGGATCTAATAGCATTTTGGATTTTAGATTTTAGATTGTATACTTCTACGCTGAAGCAAGCTACGAGTAGCATCTTGTAGAGAAAGAGTAGAGACTACGCTGTCAGTGGCGGATCTGATGTTGACTTCTGACAAAAGGCGGACTTTCCTTGCTCCGCTCCTAAATTCTGACTTCTGACTTCTGAATTCTTCTTCAAGCATTGTAATAAAAATCAACCCAGCAACTCATGAATAACGGTTGAGCTTAAGTTAGATTAACAATAAAGGCCCCTGGAGTTGGTTCTATTATGTGTATTTGTGTGAACTGCCACTATGTAGACAGCTGTTTTACCTATCATGCCGTAGAAGGGCAGCACCAACAGCCTCACTTGACTGAAACACCCAATTTTGAGCCGAATGAACCTTCTATCAATGTCAATATTCGGACAAAAGATGATGTGATTGAGATGGAATGGGATGTTGTTGGTTGTCTCAGCTTTAAACGGGAAACGGGTAAGTGGTCGAAATTGCGTCCTGGTGAATTAGTGCCAACTTGAAAAGTCAAAAGTAGTATATTATGCCTCAGTCCATTAATAACAAAATCTTGACAATTCCATCCCAAGTTTCCTAGTGAGAGTAAAAGTATTTAGTTTGATTTTACACACGTAGATTATTCGTGGGGTTTTTGCGATCGCAAAAACCCTGATTCTTTCGTTGACCCCCCGCGAAAATGACCCCTTCAAAACCAGTCAGAGTAAGGGTTATAGAAAGGTAGGGTTTTTCAATCACTTCCCCTCACGGGGATGGAAACAAAGTGAAAACTCAGAACTGTGATGTGGTTGAATAGAGAAATCAAGTCAACTCTAAAAAATAAATATTTTAATTAACTTTGACCACAGAACTAAAACACCTCACAACCACAAAATACGCTTTATCACTGCACACCACCACTCCCGAATTGGGTTTAGAAATTAGTAATTTTGCAGGCGATACTCGCTCTCAGGTTTGGAATTTGGGGCGTGATTTATCTAGTCTCATACATCAATATTTAATTGAATTTATCAAACCGCAAACTTGGGCAGATTTGTCATTTATCGCAGTTGCAAAAGGCCCTGGTGGCTTTACAGGAACTCGGATTGGCGTTGTTACTGCTCGGACTTTGGGGCAACAGTTAGATATCCCTGTATTTGCGATTTCAACTTTGGCTGCCGTAGCTTGGTCAGAAGAACGCAAAAGTCAAAGTCCGAAAACTATTGCTGTGGAAATGCCAGCACAACGAGGTCAAATTTTTGCTGCTATTTATCAGTTTGAGCCAGATACTTCTAAACTAAAAGTGTGTTTGTCAGATAGAGTGTTCACACCAGAAGCATGGCAGGAAACTTTAGCGAATTGGAACACTAATTATCAGTTGATTCAAGCTCAATCTGGGTTAGCAGCGACGGTGACAAGTATTTTAGAACTAGCTAATCTCGATTGGCAAGAGGGGAAGTATCCTAATTGGTCAGAGGCTTTGCCATATTATGGGCAGCATCCAGTACAGGATGCATAATGCTTCTAAACTAGCTATTTAATGACTAATTGACTTACTAAACTGCAAAAAGTGCGCCGCCGATTCCCATATTCTAAAGACGAGCCATCATGAACGAAGCGGAAACAAGCACCGAACTTATTGATTAATAACCACCGAAGAGTTTGACTTATGCTGATCCAGAAGATTGTCCAAGAACTACAAGATATCCCTGAAGACAAACTAGCAGAACTTTATGACGTAATTCACTACTTTCGACTAGGTTTAGTCAAGAACGTACACAACCCCGCACCCCTGGTTTATTGAAAGGAAAACTCGGCGATGCTTTCTTTGAACCACTCCCAGAAGAAGAACTCCAGCAATGGGAATGAGCTACCTCATCGACACCCATATCCTGCTGTGGTGGCTCTTTGACGATCAAAAACTCCACACTGACTGCCGAGACATCATTCGCAACCCAGATCATCGCATTATTGTCAGTAGTGCTTCTGCTTGGGAAATTGCCACCAAATACCGCATGGGTAAACTACCCGAAGCCAAACAACTTGTTGAGCAATATTCACAGATATTGCATCAGGCTAAATTTATCGAACTTGCCATCACCACAGTCCATGCGCTCAGAGCAGGAAGCCTACCGATTGCTCACCGAGATCCCTTTGATCGCACGATCGTGGCTCAGGCTGAACTCGAAAGTTTAGCTGTCATCACCTACGACAAAGCTTTCCAGACTGGACTGATTCACGTAATTCCCGACCTCTAGTAAAGACTATGAACGAATTTACAAATGCGATCGCACACAGTGCATAAATCCAAAATCAAAACAGCCACAGCCAAACTGGGAGAGTAACCAACAATACTATAGCCCCAGCAGCTAAGGCAGTAACTGCTAAATCGCGATCGAGATTGAATGTCTCAGCAATTACCAGTGTGGCAAAAGCTGGAGGCATGGCCATTTGTAACACAATGATTTTTGCGATCGCCCCAGTTAATCCAAAGAGGGGTAAAATACTCCCCAATATCAAGGGAACTAGCAGCATTTTGATTCCCAAGCTTATCCCTACTTGTGGTAGACTACGCCAAGATTTGAGCAGTGCCAGTCGCATTCCAATTAACACCAGAGATAAAGCTACACTAATCCAAGCAAATTTATCCAAGCAGAATTCTGCGACTGTGGGAATTGTCACCTGCCGAAACAGCAAGCCAAATCCAAAACCCCACAGAGCAGGATTAATTAAGATAGACTTGCTAATCTGCCAATGATTCTGGACACCGCCGCCAAAACGCGCTGCTAGCAATACACCCAAGGCATAAGTTCCGGGGAATGAACCTAACAAATCGTAGAATAACGCCCAAGCAAAGTATTCTTTGCCTACCATTGCTAAGGTAATGGGAAAACCAAGATAACCTGTATTACCCAACATTGCGGCTAATATCAAGCTAGCCTGAGTTGGTGGTTGGAGGACGATATTTCTAAAATAGGCTTGTCCTTTAATCCCTAACCAAGCTAAAAAAGCTCCTAGTAAAATGGCTAGGTAAGCTATTCCAGGTGCAACCAAAATTTGCCCTGACAAGCTGGATTGACGCAAAAAGGATACTATGCTTATAGGTACTCCCACCCAAAAAAGAAACTGTCCCAAACGTGTAGGAACTGTCACAGGTAGTTTGCGTCCCAGAATAAAACCTACCAGGACTAATCCTCCCAGCTTGACGTATAGTTCTAAAAGGTTTGTCAAGATTGCGCCTAAGAACCACAGATGTAAAATGCTACCTGTTACGTCTACTTTTGTCCAGTGCAAAATCTGTTATGGCTATCCCACAAAAACAGGAGTTTACCCTTGAATAAGGCAGGGTTTTCTGGAAAACCGCAAAACTCATCGAATGACCTTGGTGATGATGATATTCCAGTGGCTGTACGTGATACCCCTGTTGCAGCCCGAAAAATGTGGTTGCAACCCCAAATTATGCTGATTGGCGGAGTGGTGGGATTTATCCTGCTGGCTTTAATTAGCGGTTTTTTGTTTTTCGTCACTGCACCCAAAAAAACCGCCGATTCTCAACCTTTACCAGCTACTTCTGCTCCTCCAACTCCAGCACCATCTAATAATTCTAGCGATACTGTATTAGGGCATTTTCCCTACCCAGAAGCGCCTCAGTCACAACTAATAACCATCTCCGCAAATAGGGGCTTTAGAATGCGAAAAGCTGCTGCCCAAAAATTTGAGGAGATGGTAGCGGCAGCGAGGAGTGCAGGCGTAACTTTAGTGCCAATTTCTGGCTTTCGCTCAGTTAAAGACCAGGAGCAATTGTTTTTTGGTGTCAGTGCCCAGCGAAATCAAACGCCAGCAGAACGAGCTGCCCTGAGCGCTCCTCCTGGTCATAGCGAACATCACACAGGTTATGCTGTGGATGTTGGGGATGGATCGGTACCGGCAACTAATCTCCAAACCAATTTTGACAAGACTAGGGCTTATCAGTGGCTGCAAGCAAATGCAGCACGTTTTAGCTTTGAAATGTCCTTTCCTAAAGATAATGTTCAAGGTGTGAGTTATGAGCCGTGGCACTGGCGTTTTGTCGGCGATCGCGATAGCTTGGAAATGTTCTACAAAGCCAGAAATTTGAAACCCGCTAAGATTTCGCCATAGAAGTTATTCGATTTTAGATTTTAGATTTTAGATTTTAGATTTTTCCTTCAATCCAAAATCTAAAATTGGCAGAGTCAGAATTAATTGATTTTACCTACTCCCTCTCCTCTAACAGAGGCTGAAGAATCACTTCCTTAAGGGCTGGACAGTAGTATTCAGCAATTTTCTTAGCGATCGCAGCAGCTTTGACAGTGGAGCCAAACAGGAACAAGCTTAAGAAGCTGGGTAGAAGCCAGCTAAATTTTAAAATGTTTTCTTTGTGTGTGAGAAGCATCGGCGATCGTTTTGTGTGATGAAAATTCATGAACGAATAAAAGCCGCCCACCATTAAAGCACACATATCTATAAACAATCTCCCTCGCGTAAAAAAAGGTGGGCATCTTGCCCACCTCACAAAATTTTGAGAATATTCTGTTGCTATTAACCCAACAATTGTTTAGCCTTAGCTAACACATTATCAACGCTAAAGCCAAACTTCTCTAGACAAACATTACCTGGAGCCGAAGCACCAAAGCGATCGATACTAACGCAATCACCTTCAGTACCAACATACTTATGCCAACCGAAACTGCTACCAGCTTCTACAGACAAACGCTTGGTGACAGCTTTTGGCAGAATGGATTCTTTATAAGCTGCATCCTGTGCTTCAAACAGTTCCCATGAAGGTAGCGAGACGACACGAACTTTCTTGCCTTCAGCTTTGAGTTTTTCGGCTGCGCCGACAGCGAGGCTCAATTCTGAACCAGTACCAATCAAGATGATTTCAGGTGTACCTTCGCTATCAACCACAGTGTATCCACCCTTCGCCACACCCTCAATTGATGTACCTGCCAAGTTGGGAACGTTTTGACGGGTAAACGCTAACAGAGAAGGAGCGTTTTGCTTTGCTTTCTCGATCGCTATTTTATAAGCGCCAGAGGTTTCGTTACCGTCTGCGGGACGGAACACGGTTAAATTAGGAATGGCTCGCAAGGAAGCCAGAGTTTCAATGGGTTGGTGTGTGGGTCCATCTTCACCTTGTCCAATGGAATCGTGAGTCATCACCCAAATCACGCCAGCTTGAGAAAGGGCGGATAAGCGGATGGCAGCACGCATATAGTCTGTGAAGATCAAGAAGGTAGCACCGTAGGGGATTAATCCTGAACTGTGCAGCGCTATACCATTACAGATTGCGCCCATAGCATGTTCCCGCACACCAAAGTGGATGTTGGGGTTTTCATAGTGCCCTTTTTGGAAGTCGCCCTTGCCCTTGATTTCGGTCAAGTTGGAGTGGGTTAAGTCAGCTGAACCACCAATCAATTCAGGTAACACTGCCGCTAGTTTGTTGAGGCAGTTTTCTGAGTGTTTGCGGGTGGGCAGTCCTTTCTCTTCGGGGGTGTAGGTGGGTAGTACCTTATCCCAACCGTCGGGTAGTTTGCTGCTTATGTAGCGTTCAAATTCAGCCGCTTCTTGGGGATACTTAGCTTTGTAGTCGGCAAAGGTTTTATTCCATTCGCTTTCGTAGCCTGCACCGCGTTCCACTGCTTTGCGTGTGTGGTTGAGAGCATCTTGGGGAACTACGAAAGGCTCGTATTCCCAACCCAAATTTTTCCGAGTCAAGGCTATTTCGTCTCCACCCAAAGCAGCACCGTGAACACCAGCAGTGTTTGCTTTATTGGGAGAACCATAACCAATGATGGTTGTCACCTTAATCATGGTCGGCTTATCGGTGACAGATTTAGCTTCTTCAATTGCTTTGGCGATCGCTTCTAAATCGGTATTACCATCTTTAACATGCAGAACATGCCAACCGTAAGCTTCAAAGCGCTTAGAAACATCTTCGGTAAATGCTACATCTGTGGAACCGTCGATGGAAATGTGGTTATCGTCGTACAGAGCGATTAGTTTGCCTAATCCCAAGTGTCCCGCGAAAGAAGCAGCTTCACCAGAAATACCTTCCATGTTGCAACCGTCACCTACAATTACGTAAGTGTAATGGTCAACAATCTTGGTATCGGGTTTGTTGTATTTAGCAGCAAGATGTGCTTCGGCGATCGCTAAACCAACTCCATTGGCAATTCCTTGACCCAAGGGGCCAGTTGTGACTTCCACGCCTGGGGTCATGAAGTTTTCAGGGTGTCCAGGGGTTTTGGATTCCCATTGACGGAATTGTTTGATATCTTCAATGGTGACGCTATCGTAGCCTGCTAGGTACAGTAGAGCGTACTGCAACATCGAGCCATGACCGGCAGACAAGACAAAGCGATCGCGGTTAAACCATTTGGGATTTTTGGGATTAAACTTCAAAAAGCGATCCCAGAGGACAAAAGCCATCGGAGCCGCACCCATTGGTAGTCCTGGGTGTCCCGATTTTGCTTTTTCTACGGCATCAACAGCCAAGAAGCGGATTGAGTTAATACAAAGTTCTTCGAGGGACAGTTCTCTGGCGGATTGGGTTGCAACAGTCATAATCTCTTGTTTTTAACGACGGGTTAGCACTCTTCGTAGCTTCTCTTACTGGGGTTATTTTAGATTCCCCACAGTATCCTCATCATCCCACCCCCGCTTGTGGATGGACAAGCGGGATCTCCTGAGTTTATGGTGATAAATCAAGCTGATAATTGGGTCATGCTGAACGCTTAAATTATATCGGAATGATATTTCTGATACTTTGGGTATGGGGCATTGGGCATGAAGAAGAGACAAGGGAGACAAGGAAGAGGGGGGAGACACGGGAGATACTTGTTCAATAATTCCCCCTTGTCCCCCTACTCCCTGCTCCCTGCTCCCCTGCCTTCTTTTAGACGTATTTCTTAAAGGCCAGTGTGACATTATGACCGCCAAACCCAAAAGAATTGGATATTGCCACCTCGACTTTTTGAGCGCGGCTGTAGTTAGGCACGTAATCTAAGTCACATTCTGGATCGGGATTTTCCAGATTGATTGTTGGTGGAATTTGGTCATTAGCGATCGCCAGTACTGTTGCCACGGCTTCAATACCTCCAGAACCGCCTAATAAATGACCTGTCATCGATTTGGTCGAGCTAATTGCCACCTTATAGGCATATTCTCCCAAGGCTTTTTTGATGGCTGAGGTTTCAGTTGAATCATTCGCCGGGGTACTAGTGCCGTGGGCATTAATGTAGCTAATCTGTTCGGGAGTTATACTGGCATCTTTGAGCGCTAGTTCTATGGCTCTCGCTGCACCTAATCCGCCAGGGACGGGGGAAGTGATATGGTATGCGTCACAGGTCATACCATAGCCGATCATTTCGGCATAAATGTGAGCGCCGCGACTTAGGGCGTGTTGCAGTTCTTCTAGAATTAAAATTCCTGAACCTTCACCTAATATAAATCCGTTGCGATCGCGGTCAAAGGGGCGGCAAGCATGAGCCGGATCGTCATTGCGAAAAGAGAGGGCTTTGCAGGCAGCAAACCCAGCCATTGATAATGGTGTCACAGCTGCCTCTGTTCCGCCGCAGATCATGGCTTTGGCATATCCCCCTTGAATTAAGCGGAACGCATCGCCTACAGCATTAGAGCCAGCAGCGCAGGCAGTTACAGGGCAGGAATTTGGCCCTTTAGCACCCGTGTGAATTGCCGTTAATCCTGCTGCCATATTAGCGATCATCATCGGTATCATGAATGGACTACAGCGATCAGGCCCACGGTTGAGGTAGATAGTTTGCTGGTCTTCTAATACCTTAATGCCGCCAACGCCAGAACCGATCATGACACCTACCTGTTCTGCGTTCAGTTCATTAATAACTAACTGCGCGTTAGCTAGAGCCTGTTTTGCTGCCGCAACCCCAAATTGGGCAAATCGATCCATGCGCTTGGCATCTTTGCGCTCCAAGTAATCATGTGGATCGAAGTTTTTTACCTCACCAGCAATGCGGCAATCATGGCTAGACGCATCAAAAAATGTGATGTGGTCAATGCCATTGCGTCCACTCAATAATCCATCCCAATATTCTGTTGCTGTGTTACCTATCGGTGTAATCGCGCCAACACCAGTTACAACAACGCGTTTACGTGTATGATCTGTCATGATTCAGTTAAAGGTGGCGAAAAAGCAGCAGGCATTAAACAGTGCTGAGTTCTGTTAGCGGATAGCTAGGGTTTAGCCCGTACTGAGTTCTGAGTTTTGGAAGCACACAAAGATGGAGAAAACTCCGAACTTTTGCCTCCGAAAACTCTAACTCCTAAACTTTTAACTGTTCAGCACTCAGTGAAAAGTCAAAGCAGTGGTTTTTGCCATAAACGCCCAGAGGGAGCGAGACAAAGCCATCTGAACTTCTCCTAATAGGAGACTCCAAGGGCGAACGGAGACTCAAAACTTTTTTAAGCTGATGCAGCAACTTTGTTATTGATGTAATCTACTGCGTCTTGAACCGATACAATCTGCTCGGCAGCTTCGTCGGGAATTTCAATATCAAATTCTTCTTCCAAAGCCATCACGAGTTCAACAGTATCTAGGGAATCGGCTCCTAAATCTTCCATAAACTTAGCTTGTGGAGTGATTTTGGCAGCATCTTCAACACTCAGTTGTTCGATGACGATTTTCTTGACCTTTTCAAAAAGTTCTGTTTGGCTCATAAATAATAAAAGTCCTTAACCAGTTGCTAGGATCTACTCTTTAGAGAAGACATTGTTTTGAGCATATACATCTTATCGTCAAGCGCGATCGCCCGTATACTGCCAAGGGTTTTTCTGTTAGAAAACCTCTCCTGTTCCTCAAAAAAATAGGATAAATTTTCTGGGAACAGTTGTTTATAGGAGCGGGCTACGCCATCGCCGACACCGTGTAAATGCTTTGATTGTCAATTATTGCTAAATTTTTTTACAATGTCTCGATCAGTATTTACAGCCTCGCTAGCAATCAGAATATGTAGACGCTTGGGCTTTGAAACTAGATGCTTCAAGAATCGCTGAAGGTCAAACATCAGAATTTTGGTGCTAACAAGGAGTAATAAAACAGTTATTGTTTAAAGCGATCGCTCTAACCCAAATATACCTCTATGCTATCTCAGACACTCAAACTCAAGTACGCTTATTTCCCCGGTTGTGTTGCTCAAGGGGCCTGTCGGGAACTTTACCAGTCAACTCAAGCCCTTACCAAAGCACTAGGTATTGAATTGGTTGAACTTAAAAAAGCTGCTTGCTGTGGTTCTGGCACATTTAAAGAAGATTCTCAACTGTTAGAAGATACAGTTAACGCTAGAAATATCGCCCTAGCAGAAGAATTAAATTTGCCCTTACTTACCCATTGCAGTACTTGTCAAGGTGTTATTGGTCATGTGAACGAACACCTGAAAGAATGCCAGACAACTAACCCTACCTACATTGAACAGGTTAATGGCTTGCTGCATAAAGAAGGCTGTTCACCCTATCGCGGCAGTACTGACGTTAAACATCTTCTCTACGCTTTGGTGACAGATTACGGTTTAGAGGAAATTACCAAACGTGTCACCCGGAAGTTAACTGGATTAAAATGTGCGGCTTTTTATGGCTGTTATCTCCTCCGCGCCCAAAAATCCATGCCTTATGACGACCCATTCCAACCGGAAGCGATGGAAAATATGTTTCGGGCAGTGGGTGCAACACCAATTTATTATCGAGGCCGAACACAATGTTGTGGTTGGCCCCTCGCTAGTTATGCCACTACCCAATCTTTCAAAATGGCGGGGATGCATATTCAGGATGCTTTGACATCTGGTGCTGACTGTATAGTTACACCTTGTCCACTATGCCACTTAAATTTAGACTCGCGTCAGCCAGAGGTGGAAAAGGTAATTGAGCAAAAGTTAGGTTTACCAGTATTACACTTACCCCAGTTAATTGCTTTAGCACTTGGGGTTAGTCCAAAAGAACTGGGTTTAGAACGCCACGTTGTTTCCACCAAGCCAGTGTTGGAGAAATTAGGATTTTAGTTAGTTTGGAGAGTACAAGGTATAGACACAACAATGTTCATTGGTATCAACTTAAGCAAAAACCTACTTTGTTTCAAAGTTTTGCAGAGACGCTCAATTTCGCGTCTTTACACGCTTATTAACCTGCTAATAAATGTCATTGATGTATTAGCCGTTATCAATACTCAAGTCAAGGGGATGTAAGCGTATAAATTTCTGTCATAATACTTGTGCAGTAAGGTACGTACAAATAGATGCGATCGCCCTTACGAAGCTTTTTCAAAAATCAAACACTAATCTTAATACGCACCCAATTATTTAAATGCCCTACCTGCATTATTACATTAGACATCTCCAGAAATTAAATATGCGTTATCCAGAACCCTTGTAGAGACGTAGCACTGCTACGTCTCTACATTCTTTTTCGGAGATGTCTATTAGGTATACCAATATCGTAGGGCTGGGCTATAAGACAACCGCGCGTGCCCCAGAACTGATGCAACAAAG